>CAZXQU010000037.1:0-29241 GCA_964642545.1 uncultured Prolixibacteraceae bacterium
CCCTAAAATTGCAAAAATTAATAAAGTGGTCCTCGAGGCAGGTTACAACTACGCTGAAACCGTTGAAGCGATTGAATCGGTGATTCATGTTTCTGCTGCCAAACTGGAACCTGGCCTTTATCGGAATATCACGGGAAACGTTGCTACTGCGTGGGGCCTGCTTGCAGCAGCGGAAAAATCAAAACGGGGACTCTTCCTTGGCTCCTATCCTATCACTCCTGCATCGGAGATTCTGATGGAGCTTTCAAAGCATAAATCACTTGGAGCAAAAGTTTTCCAGGCCGAAGATGAAATCGCAGGAATTTGTTCAGCCATTGGGGCAAGTTATGCCGGAAAAATGGCCTGCACAACGACATCAGGACCTGGGTTGTCGTTGAAGAGCGAAGCAATAGGGCTGGCTGTTATCACCGAGTTACCGCTGGTTATTGTGGATGTTCAGCGTGGAGGCCCATCCACCGGATTACCCACCAAATCGGAACAATCAGACCTGTACCAGGCACTTTTCGGAAGAAACGGAGAGTGCCCCGTTATCGTGATTGCAGCCTCCTCATCCGACAACTGTTTCCATTATGCCTATATGGCTGCAAAATTGTCGATGGAACATATGACTCCCTGTATCCTCCTCACCGACGGATACCTTGGATTCGGGTCTGCTCTGTTCAGGGATCCGAAGATGGCCAACATGCCACCGATCAACCCTCCTATTGTGGAAGCGAATGATCCTACTTATAAACCCTATAAGCGAAACCCGGATACACTTGCCAGATCGTGGGCTATCCCCGGAACGGAAGGGTTGCGACACCGTATTGGCGGTTTGGAGAAAGAGAACATCACTGGTGCTGTCTCTACCGACCCGATGAATCATCAGCTGATGACCGATTTACGTGCTGAAAAGGTGGCCCGCGTGGCTAACTACATCCCTGAACAGGAGGTTGACGGTCCTGCAAAAGGAGACCTTCTTGTTGTTAGCTGGGGTGGAACCTACGGGGCGATGCATTCAGCAGTTCAGCAGATGAGAAAGGAGGGTAAGAAAATCAGTCATGCTCATTTTCATTATATCAGCCCTTTACCGAAGAATACCGAAAAGATTCTGAAAAGTTATAAGAAGATCATTGTATGCGAACTGAACGGAGGCCAGTTTGTGAACTACCTCCGGATGAACTTCCCCATGCCAAACATACACCAGTACAACAAGGTACAGGGGCTTCCATTTATGATCAATGAGTTAACCGAGAAATTCAACCAACTATTAGAGGAGAAATAACGATGGACTTTATCAATTACACTGTAGAGAGAACAACCGTTCAGCTCCAGAAAGCCGATTTTGAAAGTGATCAGATGGTAAAATGGTGCCCAGGTTGCGGAGGGCATGCTATTCTGGCTGCCGTTGAACGCGTATTCCCCAGGCTTGGATACAAAAAGGAGAATTTCTGCCTCGTTTCCGGAATCGGATGCTCTTCCCGATTCCCCTATTACGTGAATACATACGGGATCCATGGCATCCACGGACGCGCTTTGCCTATTGCCACCGGCGTGAAGGTTGCGAACCCGCATCTCAGCGTTTGGGTAGCAACCGGAGACGGAGACTCCCTGGCCATCGGTGGGAACCACTTCATCCATACCATCCGCCGGAACGTAGACCTCAATGTACTGCTTTTTAACAACGAGATCTACGCCCTCACCAAGGGACAATACTCTCCCACAACCCCGATGAACAAGGTGACCAAAACAAGTCCGCACGGCACCATTGAACACCCCTTCAATATCGGAGAACTCGTAATGGGGGCACAGGGGACTTTCTTCGCCCGGGTAACAGACAACGACCTAACGATGATGACGGAAGCGATGTACGAAGCAGCCAAACACGACGGAACCTCTATCATCGAAATCCTGGAGAACTGTGTAATCTTTGCCAACAAAGCACACGCTGAAATCACCAGCAAAGAGAACCGTATCAAGAATATGTGTGTTGTCAAGGACGGACAGCCAATCCTGTTTGGAGCCAATATGGAAAAAGGACTGCGCCTCAACGGAACGGACCTCGAAGTGGTTGAACTAGGGAAAAACGGCATTACCATCGACGATATTCTGGTCCACGACCGCTACGACCCGAATCCCGGCATCCATATCATGCTGGCTAAACTCGGACCTCCTTATTTCCCAAGAGTGTTTGGGGTGATCCGCTCGGCCATGTTCCCCACCTACGATGACCTGGTTGAAGAGAAAATCCGACTTGGTAAGGAGGAATCCCCCATCAAGAAAATGGACCACCTGCTCAAGAGCGGTGAGACGTGGGAAATTAAGTAAAGTAAGAAGTTAGAAGTCGGAAGTTAGAACTGGAAGTACGAAGTTAGAAGTCGGAAGTAAATTTCCGAGTACTCGGGGAGGAATATCCGCACAGCGGAATAAGTCCCCTTTAGGGGATTTAGGGGTCACATAAGCGTCTAGATATATCGTACCTTTGTTCGGATGCTGCAAAAATTCAAATCTTTCATTTCAGAATATCAGTTGTTCTCTCCTGGTAACCAGGTGCTGCTTGCAGTGTCGGGGGGGGTGGATTCGATGGTGATGGCTAAGCTGTTTTACCAGGCCGGTTACCGGTTTGGGATTGCTCATTGCAATTTCCAGCTGCGAAGCAGTGAGTCGGACGATGATGAACGCTTTGTTGCATCAATGGCAGATCAATACGAAGTTCCTTTTTATACAACAAAGTTCTGCACGTCAGATTTCGCAGATATCCGTAAAATATCCATTCAGATGGCTGCCAGGGAGCTCCGGTATGCCTGGTTTGAGGAGATTCGGCATCAGGAAGAGTTCGATCTGATTGCAACAGCCCATCACCTCGATGACCAGATTGAAACACTCTTTATCAACCTTCTGCGTGGCTGTGGTATAGCAGGATTACACGGAATACCCATTCAAAATGGGAAGCTTGTACGACCTCTCCTGTTTGCCTCACGGGAAGAGATTCTAACCTATGCCGTTGAACATGATATCGGCTTCCGTGAAGATAGTTCCAACAGCTCCCTCAATTACACCCGTAACAAAATCAGGCATCAGCTGATCCCGCTGCTTGAATCAATCGAGCCTGAATACGCTAAACAAATTACGACCACCGTCCAACGGATCCAGGGAGTTGAATCGATCCTGAAACCTTATGTTGCGAAAAACCGATCCGAGTTGATCCGTCGTGAAAAAGACAAATTGGTTATCGAGATCGGGGAGCTTCGGAAACTGAAACCTCTTCAGGCATGGATGTATGAACTGCTCTCTCCCTTTGAGTTCAACGAGTCCACCATCCGTAACCTCATCAGGTCGCTCGGCAGCGAGAGCGGCAAGTCATTCCATTCAGCATCTCACCGCATTATCAAGGATCGTAATCAATTGATCATCACATCCATTTCTGATGGTAACCAGAATGAGGTTTCTGAAACACTGTTTATTGATGAATCGACTGATGGGATTGATTTGCCGATCAGGTTATCCTTTCATTCTGTCATCATAGAGAACGAATATCAGATCAGCCCCGAAAAAAACACAGCAACTTTCGATCAAACAAAACTCAGCTTCCCGCTTACACTCAGGCGATGGCAGCCAGGAGATTATTTCTTCCCCTATGGCATGAACAAACGCAAGAAACTAAGTGACTTTTTTATCGATGAAAAAATTCCCATCCCCGATAAAGAGAGATGCTGGTTGTTATGTTCGGGCGACAATATTGTATGGGTGATCGGGCACCGGATTGACCATCGGTTCAGGGTGACGAAACGTACCAAAGAGCTTCTGGTTGTGGGTTTCCTTCCATGATAAGAATAAAATATCTACCTTTGTGCATCTAAAAATTTAATGCTTAATCACATGAGAAAAATTGCTATTTCAGGATTGGTACTGCTGTTGCTGCCATTACTCTCCCTAAGTCAGGTGCTGGATCCTGTGAAATGGTCGTTCAAAGCCGATCGGACCAGCCAGGATGAAGCGACCCTTTCACTGATCGCTAAAGTTGATAAAGGGTGGCATCTCTACTCCCAGCATCTTCCGGCTGGAGGACCACTCCCAACTGTGTTTACATTCAATGAAAGTAACAACTACTCGTTAATTGGCGAGGCATCTGAACCAAAAGGCGTTGAGGAGTATGATCCCAATTTTGAAATGAACCTGAAGTTTTTTGACGGGACCGTTGTGTTTAAGCAAAAGATCAAAATTCTGACAAAAACGGCATTTACCATTACCGGCGAACTTGAATTCATGTGCTGTGATGATAAACGCTGTTTGCCGCCAACCGGCGTCGACGTTGAATTTAAACTGGAAGCAGCAAAACCTGTCGTTTCAGAGCAGATAAAAGAAGCTGTGGTCACGGTTCTTGAAACAAAAGAGACTATTGTGGATACAAATCCGGCAATTGAAGAGGCAAAAACCGAATCCATTGAGATAGCTATCATTGAAACCCCGGCAGAAACATCGCCCGAAAAGAGTGATTCGATGTGGGTTTTCTTCGTGGTTGCCCTGCTCGCCGGTTTCGCCGGAGCTCTCACGCCCTGTGTCTACCCGATGATTCCCATGACGGTGACCTTCTTCATGAGCAGCAGCAAAAGCAAAGCAGGCGCGAAGTTCAACGCCCTGTTCTACGGGCTTTCGATCATTGTGATCTATACCTTTATAGGAGTGCTGGTAACGGTTCTTTTTGGCTCCGACTCTATTAAAAACATCAGTGCCAACTGGATCACCAACATCATCTTCTTCCTGCTCTTCACCGCTTTTGCCGCATCATTCTTCGGATTGTTTGAGATCGTGCTGCCCTCTAAGCTGACGAATAAATCGGATCAGCAAGTGGACAAAGGGGGTTTGATTGGTACCTTTTTCATGGCTCTCACACTGGTTCTTGTCTCTTTCTCCTGCACCGCTCCCTTTATCGGAGGCATCCTGGTAGAGGCTTCATCAGGAAGTATTCTCAAACCAACCATTGGGATGTTCGGTTTCTCACTGGCTTTTGCACTCCCCTTTACCATCCTTGCCTTCTTCCCATCCATGCTGAGCAAGATGCCTAAATCGGGTGGTTGGCTGAACTCCGTGAAAGTGGTTCTGGGCTTTGTCATCCTTGCCCTCGGCATGAAATTCTTGCTGGTACCCAACCAGGCTCTCGGCTGGGGCATCACCCGCGAATTCTTTATCGCGATCTGGATCGTCCTCTTCACCCTGATGGGATTGTACCTGATGGGCAAGATCAAATTCTCCCACGACAGCGACCTCCCTTGTATTGGAGTTCCGAGGCTGTTCCTCATCATTGCCACCTTCACGTTTGTGGTCTATCTCCTTCCTGGTATGATTGGTGCCCCGCTGAGAAGTGTCTCAGCCTTCCTGCCGGCCGAATCATCGTTCAATCTCGTTGAGATCATCCAGGAAAACCGTGGCAGCGGACCTGCTGAGGAAAACAAATGGACCCTTTGCGAAGAGCCGAAACACGGAGATATCCTGAAACTTGCTCATGGACTCCAGGGATATTTCGACTACGACCAAGCTCTGGCTTGCGCCAGGCAGCAGAACAAACCGGTACTGATCGATTTTACCGGTCACGGCTGTGTCAACTGCAAAGTGATGGAACGTACCGTATGGCCCGACCCAACAGTCATAAACCGGCTCCGGAACGATTATATCATCGCAGCCCTCTATGTGGATGAACGAACCGAACTCCCTGAGTCGGAATGGATCACCTCCACGGTCGACGGAAAGGTAAAAAAGACTATCGGGAGAAAGAATGTCGATTTTGAGATCTCCCGCTTCAATGTCAATGCCCAACCCTATTACGTGTTGCTCGACACATCGGGCGAAGTGCTGATACCGCCCCGGGCGTTCGATACCGACGTGGAAGGATTTAAAGAGTTTCTTGATAAAGGCATGGAGACATTCCATGCAAATCAGCAAAAATAAGGTCATAAAGGAAAGACGCAACCTCTTACTTCGACAACGCCACAAAATACTTGAAAAAATAGGGGATCGTTTCAATACCCTTGAAGAAATTCTCGAGCGGGTAATTCTCATTGGGAGAATGGCAGGCATCGGTCTCGAGGCCAAATCCAAGGAGGATCGACTTCACACCTAAAACCCGTTCGAAGGTAGAGATGATAGGAATACTACCACCACTTCTTACCGGAACAGGAATCTTGCCAAATGTCGCCTCCATAGCCTTGCTGGCTGCCAGGTAGCCAGGAGTATCGATCGGCGAAACATATGCCTGTCCTCCATGCAATGCCTTAACGGTTACCTTTACGGTAGCAGGTGCAATCGAAAGGAAATGTTTTTCAAACAGTTGTGCGATTTTGACGTGATCCTGGTGTGGTACCAGTCTCATCGAAATCTTTGCGAAGGCTTTCGACGGAAGCACTGTCTTTGACCCTAATGCGGTGTACCCTCCCCAAATGCCATTGACATCGAGTGATGGTCGGATTCCGGTGCGCTCACGGGTGGAATATCCGGCTTCACCATCGAGGGCTTCAACGTTGATGGATCTCTTATACTCCTCTTCATTGAAAGGTGCTTTTGCCATCAACTTTCTCTCATCATCACTGATGATCAGTACGTCGTCGTAGAATCCCGGAATTGCAATACGGCCCTCTGCATCAGTTAGTGAAGCGACCAATTTTGTGAGGACATTAGCCGGGTTGGCTACAGCGCCTCCGAAGAGTCCCGAATGAAGATCGTGATCAGGTCCGGTAAGTTCTACCTGCATATAAGCCAGTCCACGTAATCCAACCGTAACTGAAGGGCAATCCATTGAAATCATACCGGTATCGGAAACCAGGATAATATCGGACTTCAACATCTCCTTGTGCTCGATACAAAATGCCTCCAGGTTGGGAGAGCCAATCTCCTCCTCGCCTTCAATCATGAACTTGACATTACAGGGCAAGGTATTCGTTTTCACCATTAACTCAAATGCCTTCGCCTGCATAAATGCCTGACCTTTATCATCATCGGCTCCACGGGCATAAATCTTGCCGTTCCTTACTTCAGGTGTAAAGGGGGGGGATTCCCATAGATCAATAGGATCTACCGGCATCACATCGTAATGGCCATAAACAAGAATAGTGGGGAGTGATGGATCAATGATCTTTTCTCCGTATACAACAGGATTTCCTCTGGTAGGAAGTACTTCAGCTCTATCTGCTCCGGCTTCGCGTAAAGATCTTTTCCAGTATTCGGCAGCTTTGATCATATCCTCTCTCCGCTCTGTTTCTGAACTGATGGAGGGAATTCTGATCAGTCCAAACAACTCCTCAAGGAAACGATCTTTGTGAGTTTCAATATAGTCGTTAATGTAATTCATTCGTCATTAAAAATTTGCCGCAAAGGTAGAGATTTTACCGTATTTTTGCAAAATTGTTTCAACATTCGGCGAATTGTAGTATATGGACACATTTTCATATTTAAATAATTTAGATAATTCAGCATTTGAAGAGCTGTATGAGAGCTTCAAAACCGATCCGGAATCGGTAGATGAAAGCTGGCGGAAATTTTTTGAAGGATTTGAATTTTGCCAGGTAAACTACAAAGCGGAGAAAGGCAAGTCATTCATCATCCCCAGTGAATTTTTGGTATTGAACCTGATTCGGGGTTATCGTGAGCGTGGGCATCTGTTTACCAAAACCAACCCGGTAAGAACCCGACGTACCTATACTCCCAGCCTTAACCCGGAGAACTTCGGCCTTGAAAAGAGTGAACTCGCAAAGACCTTCCAGGCAGGAAAAGAGCTTGGCATCGGGAACGCAACCTTGCAATCGATCATAGACCATCTGAATGAAACCTATTGTCAGTCGATTGGAGTTGAATATATGTTTATCCGCAAACCCGAAATGGTTGAGTGGCTGCAGAAAAAGATGGAGTTAAGCCGTAACCGACCTGCTTTTTCCATTAAAGAGAAAAGTCACATCCTGACGAAGTTGGCCGAAGCCGTATTATTTGAAAAGTTTATCCATAAGAAATTTCCAGGACATAAGAGCTTCAGTCTGGAAGGATGTGAATCACTGATTCCTGCTCTTGAAGCTGTTGTGACTGTTGGCCAGGAGCTTGGCAATGAAGAGTTTATTTTCGGTATGGCTCACAGGGGGCGATTGAATGTGCTGGCTCATATCATGCAAAAGCCCTATTTCAAAATCTTTTCCGAATTTGAAGGAAAAGAGTATGAGGATGAGCAATTATTGGGTGATGTAAAATATCACCTGGGATTCTCAACCGACATACCTGCCGATGATGGCAGCCGGATTCATCTCACAATGTGTCCCAACCCCTCTCATCTGGAAGCCGTTGATCCGGTTGTGGAAGGCCTCTCCAGGGCAATGATCGATAAAATATATTCGGGGAATTCCGACAAAGTCTCTCCTGTTTTGATCCACGGAGATGCATCTGTCTCGGGGCAGGGCATTATTTATGAGATTCTCCAGATGTCGGAATTGCCAGGGTATACAACAGGGGGAACAGTTCATCTGGTGGTAAATAATCAGATCGGATTTACAACCAACTACCTTGAGGGACGCTCAAGTACCTATTGTACCGATGTTGCAAAAGCGATCCAGGCCCCAATCTTCCATGTCAATGCCGATGATGTGGAAGCAGTAGTATATACTGTCAAACTGGCAATGGAGTTCAGGCAAACTTTCCGCAAAGATATATTCATAGACCTGCTGGGATACAGGAAATTCGGACATAATGAAAGCGATGAACCCCGTTTCACCCAGCCAATTCTTTATAAGGCTATCGAAAAACATGCAGATCCATTGGAAATCTATCTGAAAAAACTGGAGTCGGAAGGAAGTCTGGCAACTATTGATACCGATACGATCCACAATGGGATCAAAGAGAAGCTCGATCAGTGCTTTGAGAAGTCAAAAACGGTAGAAAAAGCCAATATCGATCCATTTCTGGATTCGAAACGGAGCAGTATCAGAAAAGCTACCACCGATGATTTTATCCATTCGCCTGATACTGGAGTCTCAAAACCAAAGCTGATGGAAATTGGGAGCAAAATCACGGCATTGCCATCAGGTATCGCTTTCTTCCGAAAGATCGTAAAACTGCAGAACGACCGGAAAGAGATGCTGGAGAAAGATAAACTCGACTGGGCGATGGCAGAGCTTCTTGCATATGGATCCCTTCTCCTTGAGGGCTTTCCGGTAAGGCTCAGCGGCCAGGATTCACAACGGGGGACATTTTCACACCGACATTCGGTACTTACTGTTGAAGATTCGGAAGAGAAGTATATCCCGCTCGAACACCTCTCTCCCAACCAGGCAAGGTTTAGCGTTTACAACTCTCCTCTCTCAGAATATGGGGTTCTTGGCTTCGACTATGGGTATGCATTGGGTCGCCTCAACTCCCTTACAATCTGGGAGGCTCAGTTCGGCGACTTCAGCAATGGAGCACAAGTGATCTCTGATCAGTATATCTGCTCCGCCGAAGAGAAATGGCGGGTGATGAATAACCTGGTTCTATACCTTCCTCATGGGTATGAAGGCCAGGGCCCCGAGCACTCCAGCGGCCGTATCGAACGATTCCTCTCTATATGCGGTCATCTCAACATCCAGGTGGCAAACCTTACTACTCCTGCCAATTTATTCCATGCGCTTCGCCGTCAACTTCACAGGGATATCCGTAAACCCTTGATCATCTTTACACCAAAAAGTTTACTTAGACACCCACAATGCATATCCTCCCTCGACGATCTGGCTTCAGGAGGATTCGAAGAGGTCATCGATGATGACTCAGCCGATCCGAAAAAGATCACAAAACTGGTCTTTTGCTCTGGAAAGATCTATTATGACATCCTGAAGAAGAGAGAAGAGACTGAGAAGAATGATGTTGCCCTTATCCGAATCGAACAGTTCTATCCCTTTCCCCACCACCAACTTCGGGAGATCCTTAACAGGTATCCTATGGCTGCAGCGTTTGATTGGGTGCAGGAAGAACCTTCCAATATGGGTGCATGGAACTTTATCCAGGGCATATGGGATGATGCAACCCTAAACGTGGTTGCACGTCCATCAAGTGGCAGTACGGCAACCGGCTCGTCACAGCTGCATAAGATCCAGCAAAACCTGCTTGCCGAAAAGGCTCTTGGGATGTGCACATGCGAACATGCTCACGGCTCCTGTAAACTTGAGTGTGCCTTATAAGATTTTGTTGCTATTTTTGCAACGTTAACCTGAACTTATACGTAAACCCAGTCATGATAGAGATAAAAGTTCCCAGTCCGGGAGAATCCATCACCCAGGTCCAGATTGCACGATGGTTAGTTGATGATGGCGAAACTGTAGACAAAGACCAGGAGATCGTTGAAATCGATTCCGACAAAGCAACGTTCCCGGTTGCTGCACCCGAAAATGGGAAAGTGACCATTGTAATTCCCGAAGGTGAAACAGTCGACGTTGGAGCAGTGATCGCCACGATAGAAGTTGGCAGTGGGAAGTCACCAGTTGACAGTCCACAGTTGGCAGTTGGCAGTCCACAGTTGGCAGTTGGCAGTACCAGCCTCAATGCGACTCCTCTGGCAAAGAAGATCATCGCCGAGAAGAAAGTCGACGCTGTGGCACTTACCATAGCGTTTCCCGGAAAAAGGATTACACGGAAGGAGATTGAATCATTCATAAAAACCAGGAAGGAAGAGAAAGGCCAATTTGTCTTTTCCGGAGATCGTACCGAGACCCGCAAAAAGTTGTCAACGCTGCGCCTGAAGCTTGCCGAACGCTTGGTTTCGGTTAAAAACGATACCGCCATGCTCACCACCTTCAATGAAATTAATATGAAGAAGGTGCTGGATATCAAAGAGCTTTATTACACGCGCTTCAAAGAGAAATATGGTGTTGGGATAGGCCTGATGTCCTTCTTTACTAAAGCCGTAAGCCTTGCATTACAGGATTTTCCTGCCATAAATTCGATGATTGACGGGGAAGAGTTAGTAACACCCAATTATGTGGATATGGGGATTGCGGTAAGTGCGCCCAAAGGGTTAGTAGTCCCTGTCATCCGCAATACTGAATCAATGAGCCTGGCTGAGATTGAGATCAGGATCAAAGAGATGGCAGTAAAGGCAAGGGAAAACCGAATCACCATTGATGATATGAAAGGTGGATCATTCACCATCTCAAATGGAGGAGTTTATGGCTCTCTGATGTCAACACCCATTCTCAATCCACCTCAAAGCGCAATCCTGGGAATGCATAAAATCATGGATCGTCCGGTTGCCGTTGATGGCAAAGTTGAGATACTCCCTATGATGTACGTTGCACTCTCCTATGACCATCGTGTCATCGACGGAAGAGAATCAGTCAGCTTCCTGGTCAGGGTCAGGGAGATTATCGAAGAACCTGGCAGAATGTTAACCGGCGGGGAGGACCTGTATCAGGTTCTGCTTGATATCTGAAAATTACCATGAGAACCCATGTCGATTTTTTAATCGTTGGGTCGGGAATAGCCGGCCTTACCTTTGCATTAAAGGTGGCAGAAAAGGATAAAGTATGTATCGTCACCAAGCAAAAGATGGACGATACGGCTACCAGCTACGCACAGGGAGGAATTGCAGCCGTGATGTATACACCCGACACTTACGAGAAACACATCAATGATACTATCATTGCAGGAGATGGCCTGTGTAAAGAACACATCGTCAGATTTACGATTCAAGAATCGACCGACAGGATCAAAGAACTCGTTTCATGGGGAACCAAGTTCGATAAAGATGCAACGGGGCACTACGACCTGGCTAAAGAGGGCGGGCATTCTGAAAACAGGGTACTGCGACACAAAGACAGTACCGGAAAAGAGATTGAAGATACGCTGATCGATCAGGTGCGAAGACACCCGAATATCGAGGTATTGGAGAACCATTATGCCATTGATATCATCACCCAGCACCACCTTGGAATTGAGGTAAACATCCGCACTTCGGATGTCACCTGCTATGGAGTTTATGTTCTAAACCCAAAGACCAATATGGTTGATACCATCCTTGCCAAGGTAACCCTTGTTGCAACGGGAGGAGCTGGCAACATATACAGCAATACCACCAATCCAACAGTTGCTACCGGAGATGGCATTGCCATGGTCTATCGCGCCAAAGGAGTCATTGAGAATATGGAGTTTGTACAATTTCATCCTACCGCACTCTTTCATCCACAGGAACGCCCCTCCTTTTTAATTACCGAAGCGCTACGCGGGTTTGGCGGTATTCTAAAGGACTATAGCGGGAAAGAGTTCATGCAAAAATACGATGCACGGCTTTCCCTGGCCCCCCGCGATATCGTTGCAAGAGCCATCGACAGCGAACTAAAGATCAGCGGAGAAGACTTTGTCTACCTCGATTGCAGACATCTCAATAAAAATGACCTGATCAGGCAATTCCCCAGAATCTACGCGAAATGTCTGAGTCTTGGGATCGATATTTCACGGGATCTCATCCCGGTTGTTCCTGCCGCACATTATATCTGTGGTGGGATCAAAACAGATGAATTCGGACAATCTACCATCAAGAATCTTTATTCATCCGGAGAGTGCGCCAGTACCGGTATGCATGGAGCCAACCGCCTGGCATCTAACTCACTACTCGAATCAGTCGTTTTCTCTCACCGTGCCAGCCAGCATGCCATCAAACGTCTTCCCAACATTGATTACTGCAATGCTATCCCCGATTGGGATGCCGAAGGAATGGTCCTCACCGAAGAGATGATCCTGATTACACAATCTCAAAAAGAGCTCCAGGCCATTATGAGCAGCTACGTTGGCATCGTTAGATCGAACTTGCGTTTGCAACGTGCGCTCGACAGACTGAACCTGCTATTTGAAGAGACGGAAGATCTTTATAACAAATCCATCCTAACACCACGCCTTTGCGAACTGCGTAACATGATCAATGTTGCCTACCTTGTGATTAAACAGGCCACCGCTCGTAAAGAGAACAGAGGATTACACTACTCACTCGATTACTCTCAAAAGAAAGACTGATAGAAATGGCTCTTATCAAAACAGCAAAAGGGGTACTTCCCAGTTTTGGAGAAGGATGCTTTCTGGCAGATAATGCAACTATGACCGGCGACGTAGTAATGGTAAAGGAGGGAACTGTGGTTCCATCGGGAGGTTTCCCTGATATTTACTGGATGCCTAATTTTTGTTTCACTGCAGGCATCATATCGTTGGCAGGTGTGGAATAGAGAACCACATCTTCAATCGCATTCAGCACATACGTGTATCCGTTTTCCTTGGCAACAGTTGCAATAGCTGATTTTGCCTCATCAATCAGTGGCTGAAGGAGTTTTTGTTGCTTAGCCTGAAGATCTTGTTGTGCCTGAGCCTGAAAAGCATCAATTCGTTCCTGTAGCTGCTGGAGTTCCTGTTCTTTATTCTGCTTGATGATAGGGGACATCCCTTCAGATTTCGACTGATAATCGAGATATTTGTTCTCAAACTCAGTGCGCATCTGGTCCATTTGTTCTGTCAGAGTTCCTTGGTATTTCTGGAGAGAAGTTCGAACTGAGTCAATTCCGGGCATTGATTGAAGCAGGGTGTTGAAATCAACATATCCTATCTTTAAAGGAGTCTGGGTCTGAGCCTGGGAACTAAATGCTATACCAACGAAGAGTGCCATTACGGCGAAAATCTTTGCAAATTTTTTCATTGTTTTCTTTTATAATTGGTTTATACTTTTAAGTTCGCAAAATTAGAAAAAATATCTTTACTATATCGTTGTCTAACGGGTTTATTTTCGGTCCTTTGCTCCTGATGGCTTTGATGATCCTGATCCTCCGGAAGACTGGCTACGGGTCCTTGAACCCATCGAAGCTCCAAGCTGGTCAAGCACATCATCACTGATATCGTATTTGGGATTGGCATACATTATCGTAAGGCTGCCTGATTTATCAAAGATCGCAGAATAATTATAATCCTCGGCGATCTGCTGGATGGCATTGTAAATCTTTTCCTGAATCGGTTTGACTAACTCCTGACGCTTTTTAAAAAGTTCCCCATCTTTCCCGAAATAATTGCGTTGCAAATTTTTTGACTCTTTTTCCAGGTCAACGATCTCCTGCTCCTTTTTTTTCTTCATCTCTTCAGGAAGAAGCACCGATTGCGCCTGATAATTATCATACATTTTGGACACCTCTGCAAACTTGGTTTCAATCTCCGTTTGCCACTGAACCGATAGCTCTTCAATCTGGGCCTGTGCTTCAGCATATTCGGGGATATTATCGAGAATATACTTGGTGTCAACATAGGCAAATTTTTGTGCCTGAATCATAGTCAGGGCGAACACCAACCCTAAAACTATCAATATAATTTTTTTCATGATTTTCGTTTTTCGCTATTTCGCTAGTTCACTATTTCACTATTTAATCTATAGAGGAGTTGATGGAGAAATGGAACTGACTTCCGCTTGCTCCGGGCACGCCAGGCACCTCATCAAGTCCGTAACCCCAGTCGAGCCCCAGCAGTCCGAACATTGGCAGGAATACACGGATGCCTAGACCTACAGAGCGATATAGGTTAAAGGGGTTGACATATTTCCATTGCAGCCAGTCATTGCCCGCTTCCACGAAGCCCAAGGCATAAATTGTAGCACTGGGGTTCAGGGAAATTGGGTAACGCAATTCAAAGGTGTTTTTCATGTATACTGTTCCACCAATAGTACTTGGATACCCAGGCGTAAGTGAGTTATTAGCATATCCCCGCATACCAATGAGTTCCCGGCCATCCATGTTATTATAACCTGTTAGCCCGTCTCCTCCTAGATAAAAGCGCTCAAATGGTGTAATGCCCAGGCTCTTGTTATAGGTTCCCAGGTATCCGATTTGTATCCTTGGCGAAAGTACCAGCTTCCCGATGAGAGTGATATACCATGATCCCTTGAACTTAATCTTATAGTACTCTACCCATTTATATCGCTCATTGTATGGCATGGTATCGTAGTCGACATCACCGCGGAAAAGGCTGTATGGAGGAGTGAGTTCCAATGTAACCGCCACTTGAGATCCAGCCCGGGGAAAGATAGGGTTATCAATAGAGTTCCGCGTTAAGGTAACTCCATAGGAAAGGGCATTATAGGCTCCGTTCCCTCCTCCGAATGAGAAGATTGCCGAGTAGTTCTTTGTATTATACCGGGAGTAGTTGAAACTATTGTAAAGAGAAAAATAATCATCGGGCCATCTCAACTGCGTTCCCAGCCCAACGGCAACCCCGTCTATTTTAAAATAACCGTATAGGGGATCATTTTGACTCAACCCATTGGTGTATTTTGAATGAACATATGACAGGCTGAGTGCGAGTGGTTTCTTTCCGCCCAGCCAAGGTTCTGTAAATGAAAAACTATAGCTGAAGTATCCCTTGCCATATGTTTGAACCCGCACACTCAATTTCTGCCCATCGCCTGAAGGTATTGGCTTCCATGCTTTCAAATTAAAGATATTACGGAGGGAGAAGTTGTTGAACGAAAGACCAAGGGTTCCAATAATACGCCCATATCCCCATCCTCCCGAAAGCTCGACCTGATCGGCTGAAGTCTCCTCAACGATATATTCAATATCTACTGTTCCATCTTCGGGATGAGGAACGATATTGGGGACAAGCTTTTCAGCATCAAAATACTGTAACTGCGCAAGTTGCCTCTGGGAACGGATTAACCGGTCCCGACTGAAAAGCTGACCGGGACGGGTTTGAACTTCACGCAATGCCACATGATCGTTGGTTTTTGTATTGCCTTTGATGGTCACCTTGTTCACTGTAGCCTGTTTCCCTTCATGCATCCTGATCTCCAGATCGATGGAGTCACTCTCGACCCGCACCTCAACCGGCACTACATCAAAAAAGAGATAGCCGTCGTCCATATATAGTGAGCGAAGGTCCCCGCCATTTGGATCATAGCTCAAAGCTGACTCAAGCGCTTCTTTGTCGTAAACATCTCCCGGTTTGACTTTTAGGAATCGTGAGAGGAAATTATCATTGTATTTTGAATTTCCAACCCACTGGATTTTTCTGACATAATATTTAGGTCCCTCTTCTACCCAGATGTTGACATTGATCGTATTATCATCGTTATGTGTCACAGTATCGGCAATGATTTGAGCATCTCTGTATCCCAAAGAATTATATTTGGTGATCAGGTTTATCTTGTCCTCCTCATAGTCTTCAGGGATAAATTTTGATGCCTTGAAAATACGGATTCTCACAGTACTGAAAGCATGCTGCTGAAGGATGCTGGCAATCTCTACGAAATCAACTCTCAGGGCAGCTTTTACCGATTCCCACAACACCAGATCCAATCCATCCATTGGATTGAAGACAGCCATCTCTTTAGTCTCCTTGAAAGCCCCTGATATCTGCTCTTTTGTGAGATGCTCATTCCCATAAACATGCATTTGCTGAATCTTCACCTTCCCATTCTTGGAGATGTCGATTACCATAGTCACCTGGTTGGCAGTATTGGAATCCCGTTTAAGCTTTACATCTACCTCTGCATTCAGGAACCCCTTGTTTTCAAAGTAGTTTTGAATGATATTTTTTGTCTTGATGATCAGGTTCTCGGTAACATAATCCCCTTTTACCAGCCGAATTTTATCTCGGATATTATCGGCATCTGATTTTTTGATGCCGGTAAAAGAGAATTTTGATAAGCGGGGTCGTTCACGAAGGTAGATATCAAGAAAAATCTGATTTCCGATTACGTTTGTGACAGTGATTCTCAGATCTTCGAAAAGGCCCTGGTCCCATAACTTCTTGATCGCTGTTGTGATCTTGTCGCCTGGCACCTGAATCCGATCCCCAACTGTCAATCCCGACAGCATGATGAGGACATTAGCATCGATAAATTTTACACCGCTAACTGTGATCCCGCCAATCTCGTACTCTTTCGGATTGTTGTAGTCAATCTCAATATCTCCCAGGGTAACCTGGGCCACAAGCGGGTGAAAGATAATTCCTGACAGAATGAGAATGATTAGAGATCTTAGCTTCATTTAGTTCGTTTCTTCTTGGTGGCTTCTATTAGGTTTATCTGTTCACTGGTCAGGCCGAATCTGCGCTCACGGTTCTGGTAATCAAGAATAGCTCTGTAAAACTCATCCCTTGTAAAGTCGGGCCAAAGGGCAGGAGAAAAATATAGCTCTGTGTAAGCAATCTGCCAAAGTAAAAAATTGCTAATACGATATTCACCGCTCGTTCGGATGAGAAGTTCCGGATCGGGAATGCCTTCTGTCGTCAAGTGTGAAGCAAATAATTTTGAGTCAATATCTTCAATCGATATTTTCCCTATCCTTACATCTTCAGCTAATCTCTTGGATGCCTCAACGATCTCCCAACGAGAACTGTAACTCAATGCAAGAATAAGTGTTAACCCCGTATTCGCGGATGTCTTCTCTATGGCACGCTTCAACTCCTTCTGGCTCTTTACCGGAAGAGCTGTTAAATCACCGATCGTAGTAAGACGGATATTATTATCCATAAGGGATTTCATCTCGTTGTTGATTGCCTGTACAAGAAGTTTCATCAGGGCATCAATCTCGTATTTAGGTCGGTTCCAATTCTCAGTGGAGAATGCGTACAATGTCAGGTACCGTATACCCAGCTCAGCGGCAGCTTCCACTGTTTCCTTCACCGCCCCAACCCCTTTTTCATGACCTTTTACCCGCACAAATCCCTGCTTCCTGGCCCAGCGACCATTGCCGTCCATGATCACAGCTACATGACCTGGCAAATTATCCCTCTGTATCTGCTCCTTTAAATCCATGAAAACATGCTCAAATCAAAAGTCATATACGTCCTTGCATCTCCTATTGGCATCGAGTGCAAATTTATAAGTAATTGTGATACCGAAAAAAGAATACCAGTCCTGGTTCCTTGAGTTTCCTCGTTGCATGCCCGGTTGATAGCTCATCGTAGGGTCGGAAAGATACTGTTGCTGATCGTTCGGGTCAATTAAATTGCCATCCAGATAATAGGTTGTACTGATATCGTCGAGGTAATCGGTAAAGGTTTTATGCAACTCCCAGAAAACTGCCATCCCAATACTCCGACTAACACTAACTTTAACACCAAGTCCGAAGGGTATGTTAAAACCTGTGAGGGAGTAAGGTTTCCTGCCTTCATATCCCTCCAGCTGACCTTCAGTTCCCAACGGCTGAAGTTCTGTACCGCCTGAAGAGGGTTTAAAAAAGAATACGCCGATACCGGCATAAACATACGGGGTGATGGAGTTTCTTCTGCTTCCGGTGAAATAGGGGAGAAAGTTAAATTCTGCAACTGCTGAAATATCCGTCACCGGACTTTCAAACTGCAGATTACGATTCGGTAAAAACCAGGAAGAAGATGCACTACCCTTCATCTTTCCACGGGTTCCGCTCAATTTCACTGCCCACCGACTGTTAATATTATACCTGGCCAGCACACCATAGGCTATCTGGGTTCCTTTAAAATGGCCAGAAGGGTTCACATCACCAAGATAGTAAGCCCCCCCTCCCATCAATCCAACCTCTAGATCCTGCGCTGAGGCGGAGGAGAAAAACATCAGGAAAACCACAAACAAACATGAATATCTCATACCCTTGTACAAACGCCTCTGAAATAATATTCTCAACTTAACTTTAAACAAAACAGTAACGACGGATTCCTGAAATTATTGAGGGAAGTATCTTAATTCAATTCCGTGCATCCAATCCCCAGTTCAATTTTTCACGTATCGTCTTAAAAAAATGACGGCCCGGAAGCCTGACTAACCTGACAGAATATCCCGCTTTTGTGACAATCAATTCCATCCCGCTTTGAACCTTCTCTTTCCTTGAATCCATCGCCACGAAAAAATCCTCACCATTTCCCTCCACAACAATTCGTATCCTTGAGTCGTCGCGGATTACAATTGGCCTTACAGTAAGGTTGTGGCTGGCAATCGGAGTGATCACAAAATTCTCGGAGTTGGGTGTAACGATTGGGCCTGCACAGCTTAATGAGTATGCTGTTGACCCTGTAGGAGTGGAAACAATCAACCCGTCGGCCCAATATGAATTCAGGAATTCATCGTTGATAGAAACCTGTATCATAAGCATCGTTTGCATGTCGCTTTTGTGAATTGTAAGTTCATTCATAGCAAAGGGGAATCCACCAAAAAGGTCCTCTTTCCCATGAAGTTGCAATAGCGTACGATCTTCCAGTGTGTAGTTGTTCGCGAAGATATCCTCCAGGGCCGTGATGATTTCATCCTTCGAGATACTGGATAAAAAACCAAGCCTTCCCATATTTATACCAATAATAGGGATCCCACTATTTTTTGTGAGTGCAACGGCATCGAGAATTGTCCCATCGCCTCCTATAGTGCACAAAAAATCAACTTTTTTGTGAAGATCCGCTTCCCGGAGAAACAGATCCGGGCTCTTCGAAAATTTTATTCGGCCATTCAACCGCTCGTAAAACGGTTTGTAAATCATGTTTAATCCCGACATCCCCTCAAGTCTATGAATGAACTCCTGAAGATATGGGATCATCGGGTCAGTTACAGATCGGCCAAAGAGGGCTAGATTCATTGATGGTTCTGAGTTTCAAGGCGCAAAGATACTCCATTTTTTGGGAAAACCCAAGGGACTAGATCGGAGCGATGAAATGGATATAGACCCCAGGTTCGCCAAGGTTATTCACTGCGAAGTTGAGATCGATTACGATATCGTAATAGGTGACCAGATCAATGCTGAGTCCGTAACCAAGAAGAAATTTATTCACCAGGGGGTTATCCTGTTGTACCTCAGGTATCGAATTGTTGACATATCCGGCATCGACGAAGAGATTGAGGTACAGCCCGTATGGAATTACACCGAATTTGGGTGTTTTCACAAAAGAGAGTGTCAATTGCCGTGGCTTTATCAGTGCAAATTTGATATTCGTCTTGATCAGTCCGAACCATGAGCCGTTGATCGAGTAATATTCGAATCCCCTGATGATGTCCCTCCCATAACCGATACCACTCTGAAGAAAAAACGGCTGCTCTCCGGGCCATGACCATTTGGCTGTAGCACCAACTGCCAGAAACCATCGCTCGGTGAACTTCCAGTACTTCCTAAATGTTGATTGGATGCTAAAAAGGTTCACGGGATCAGTGGTGAAACCCTGTTTGATTACTTCCATGTCGAGATAGAAGCCTTTGAGTGGGTAATACCGAACGTCACGATGATCCAGTTTGTATTTGTAATACAGGCTGAAAAAGGATTGATCGTTGGTGCTGTCGGTCAGGTAACCCGGAATTTTAAGCAGCGTGTCGGCAAAATGGTAATAGTCATAACCCAGTGCGAAGGTATGATAGCTGTGGATGTTTGGCCTGAAGTTCCCTTCCATAAATCCATGTGCATGTTGCCGCAGGCTTCCATTTGCCGTATCAATGTAATTGCTCTTATTTGCAGTGGTCCCGGTGATAAGTGATCTGTTCCTGTTGTAATTTCCCCCGAAAGCAAATCCCCATGTCTGCTTTTTATTGGTATAGGGCGTTTGATAAGTAAAACCATATAGCTGGTTGAACCCAAAGTGGAGCAATATGGTCAGCGTTTCGTTCCGTCCACGGGCATTGAAAAATTTAAAATTTAATCCATAGGTCAGCTTTGAGAAGTCGAGGGCCTCCAGCCAGGCGTTGATATTCCTGTTTGGAAACTCGATATAAGGGATAGGCCATATATACCACCGTTCAATCACCTTAACAATCACTTCGAGCTTTATGGGGTCAGCAGAGTACCACACAGTATCCAATTCCACCACATTAAAAAGCGCCGTATTGAATACATTTTCCTGGCTTTTTTGAAGAGCTTCAGAAATAGATGCTGTAGTAAGCGTGTCGCCTTCCGAAAATCTAAGTTCACGGAGTATGATATTCGGACGTGTAATTTTATTCCCTGAAAGAGTAATATGGTCGATGATAATGAGAGATGTTGAATCTG
Source organism: uncultured Prolixibacteraceae bacterium (assembly GCA_964642545.1). GTDB lineage: Bacteria > Bacteroidota > Bacteroidia > Bacteroidales > FEN-979 > QYOJ01. The sequence continues at coordinate 20,940 of CAZXQU010000037.1, forward strand.
ACTCTCCTCTGACCAGAAGGAGACCGAAGAGAACAAGGAACCCGGTCAGCAGGAGTGATCTCATCGACTCTGGTCAGATGTTGAGGTAATTCATCAGTGCGTCAAACCGCTCCTGAAGTGTTTCAGAGTATGTGTCATTATTTGAGTAGCTGGAGATGACAAGATACCCATATCGGTCGAAGGTCTGAAGGATCGGTCCGATATCCAGGCGGTTAATTTTTAGAGTTACTTCAAGCTTTGTGGAGTCGGGGAAGGAGGTTATGTAAGAACTCAGAACGGTTGCATCATTGGATTCGACAATCTGGCATATCTGAGAAAGAGAGTAATCTTTATCATTGATCTCCAGCACAATGATCCCACCCTGCGCATCTATTGAAGTGATCTTTGCCATGTGGTGAACCAGGTTAGCCAGGGTGATCACTCCCAGGTATTGATTCTTTTCATCCAGTACTGGCATCACCGTGAGTTTCATATTGGCGAAGGTCTGGATTACTTCATACACCGGTTGCGAATCCTTGACATAGGCCCCGTTCAGCGTAAGCATATGATTCCCAATCGGATCGTCAAAAGCATTCAGGGCAAAGATATCCGCATCACTGATCATCCCCAGAAAGTCTTTGTTGTTAACAATGGGTAAATGGGAGAGCCTGTATTCATCCATCATACCCAAAGCAAGCGCGCCACTGTCGGAAGTATTCAACGGATTGATGGAGTCGGTGATCAGTTCTCGGGCCAGCATCGCTATTACCTTTTATTTCGGTCGTTCAGGATGCTAAGATAGCTATTATATCGGATCTCACTGACATCTCCGGTTTCCAGACCCTTTTTCACCGCACACCCAGGTTCATGGATATGAGTACAGTTATTGTACTGGCATTGTGGGAGGAGCCGGTCCATCTCGGGAAAACATCTGTGGACCTCCGTTGCGTTGAAGCGAACCAGTCCAAACTCCTTGATGCCAGGAGTATCGATGATATAACCCCCTTCCGATAACGAATACATTTCAGCAAATGTAGTCGTATGCATACCTTTGTTGTGAGCAGTTGAAAGATCCCCGATCCGGGGATTCAGCTTCGGGTCGATGGCTTTGATCAGTGCTGATTTCCCCGATCCTGAGTGGCCTGAAAAGAGACTAACGTTACCCTTCAGGAGCTCTCTGATCTGGCTGATGTTGTCGCCTCGCAACGCAGAGACCGCATAGCATGGGTATCCCGCATGCCTGTATATCCTGAAAAGCTCCTCCATCTGCTGCACCTCTGTTTCACTACAGATATCAAGTTTGTTAAATATCAGGCTTGCCGGGATGAAATATCCTGTTGCAGTTACCAGGAACCTGTCAATGAACCCGGTAGATGTCCGCGGACTCGCCAGGGTAACGATCAGGTAGGCGTGATCCAGATTTGCCGCAATGATATGGGCTTCATGTGAGAGGTTGATCGACTTGCGTATGATGTAGTTTTCGCGGGGAAGTATCTTGTGGATCATTCCCTCTTCCTCTCCTGGAGACAATCTAAACTCCACCCGATCGCCAATGGCAACCGGATTTGTTGTTCGGATGCCCTGGATGCGGAAACGCCCTTTTACCTTGCAGGGGTACCTCTTCCCCTCCTTCGAGCGGACATAAATCCAGCTACCGGTCGATTTCTCAACCAAGCCTTCCAGGGTTCTTGAAACAGCTACCAAATCAGGGAAATTAAAAATAACTCTTGGTAAAAGTATAAAATATCTTACATTTGAGCATCGATATCTCCAATCCAAATTAGCATGAGACCACTAGTGTATATCACCTTGGGGTTCGCACCAGTCATTGCTGCGGGGATCTATCTTTACTTCTATCGCCGCATCAGCAAAGAGTTTTCGGCACTGCTCATCAAGAGTTTTTTCATGGGCATGCTTGGAATCCTTGTACTGTTAGCTGCCCAGTATTTGTCCTCGTTGCTTGGATTGAATGAACTCCGCAATCTCAAACGTACGATATTTTACTCGTTTGTTACTGTTGGCTTTGCTTCCGAGCTGGGAATATATATCATTTACAGATACCTGATACTCCCAAAAGACCCTGTCAATAGACCCATCCACGGGATTACATTTTCCATCATGGTGGCTCTGGGCTTCTCTACAATACAGCTTCTCTTTTTCATCCTCGATCCCCTTGGCATCCGTTCTCTCTTTCCCGAAACGCTCTACTCGTTTGTTTATGTTCCGGCGAACCTGATCTTTGCCGTGATCATTGGGTTTTATGTTGGGATGGCAAAATTCCTGAAGTCGCGGTTTGTGTATTGCATGACCGGCCTTTTTGCAGCCTCTTTCTTCCATGGACTCTTCAATTTCTGCCTTCTCACCAAAGACTTCAAACTGCTCAGCCTCTTCGCATTCGGTTCGATGGTCATCGTTTTTATCCTTGGGATCAAAGCAGCTTACACCAAGCCGGAGCCACTGGATAAGATTTAAATCTGATAAAGTTTTCCCGGTAATATCTTCACAATTCCTTCGAATTCGAGATTCAGTAGTGCTGCTGAAGCTTTGCTTGTCGAAAGACCTGACTGGATCATGATTTCGTCGATGCCTAAATTGGGTGCCTTTGCAAGGCATCTTACAATCAACTCTTCATCAGGTGTCATCTCCAGAAATATCTGGCACTGTCGTGCCGGCTTCTTTTCGGGTTCACGCCACCCCATAATATATTCTATATTTTCGGGCGATTGATAAAGGTGGGCCTGGTTGATCCTGATCAGGAAATTCGAACCTTCTGACCAGAGATCGCCAAGCCTTCCAGGCACGGCAAAAACATCGCGGTTATAAGAGTTGGCAATATCGGCAGTGATCAGTGCACCTCCTTTGCGAGCAGCCTCAACCACGATTAGGGCATCACATAACCCGGCAATGATCCTGTTTCTTTTGGGAAAATTCTCGCGGTCGGGGTTCGTTCCACTAAAGAACTCTGTAAGCAGTCCGCCACAGGAGATCATTTTTTCAGCCAAGGCACTGTTTGAATAGGGATAGATCCGGTCGAGTCCATGTCCCAGAACAGCTATGGTAGACAATTCCGCCTCCAAAGCCAACCTATGGGCACAGCTGTCTATGCCATATGCCAGACCGCTGACAACAAGCGGGTGATGCGGAATCAGCCCATTTACCAATTCCCGGCATATCTGTTTTCCATAACTTGTGGCACTTCGTGTGCCCACAATTCCCACCACCCGCACAGCATTCAAATCAGCAGTTCCTTTGTAGAAAAGAAGCAACGGAGCATCAATACATTGGGTGAGTCTTTGGGGATACAAAGGATCCTGGAAGAAGAGAGGTGAAATTTTAAAGCGTTCAATAAAATTAATCTCCTTCTCTGCACGCATGAATATCTCCTTGTTACCTACAGCCTGGCTAAGGACCTCCCCTACCCCTTTGACCCTCTGGAGGATTCGTTTCGGCTCACGGAAGACAGCTTCGGCACTACCGCACATCGTAACCAGTTTTTTCCCGAGCACATCACCAATACCGGGTATAAGGCAAAGTGCAACCTGATATAATAACATTGTTTCGTTTTTTACCTGATTAATCGGGAAAAGGGCCAAAAAGTAATACCTAGTTTTCCACAATTTTGTCACATTTGTTTCATCCGGAGGTATTTTTGTATTGATGGAAGTCCCTCAAAAGAAAAAAAGTGTCCTGATCTGCCCCCTCGATTGGGGTATCGGGCATGCTACGCGCTGTGTCCCCGTTATCAGGCATTTTCTCGATCAAAACTTCAGGGTCGTGATAGCATCCGACCGGCGTCCTATGGCTTTTCTCCGCAGGGAGTTCCCCGACCTGGAATTCGTAAAGTTCCCTGGCATCCATATCACCTATCCACAGGGATCGCTGATGAGCCTGAAGATATTTTTTCAGGGACCAAAACTGCTACGTGGAATATATAAGGAGCACAAGCTTCTGAAAAAGATCATCGTTGAACAGGATATTGACCTTGTATTCTCCGACAACAGATATGGGCTCTGGAGCAAGGAGATTCCTTCGGTTTTTATGACCCACCAGCTGGAGATAAAAGTTCCTCTACACCTCCGGATCTTTTCAGCACTTTTACAACGGATCAACTACGCCATCATCCGAAAATACGACGAATGCTGGGTACCCGACTTTGAAAATCACAAAGGACTTGGCGGCGAGCTTTCCCATCCTGCACAACTCCCCGATCACCTCCATTATATCGGGACACTTTCAAGGTTTTCAGGAGCCCGGCACCAATCCGAGGCAATCACAACCCCTCCGTTTGAGATCCTGGTCCTCCTCTCCGGCCCCGAGCCTCAACGAACCATTCTGGAAGAGACATTGCTTGCACAGCTTCAGCAAACCGATATCAAAACAGTAATCGTGCGGGGAATTACGGAGCGGCAGGAAGAGAGGAAATTTTCTGAACATATCCGCATCTTTTCACACCTTGAATCAGATCTTCTCCGGGAATACATCCGAAGTTCACTTGTTGTGATTTGCCGTTCGGGCTACTCCAGCATCATGGATATCGCTGCCATGGGTAAAAAAGCGATCTTTATTCCTACACCCGGACAAACCGAACAGGAGTACCTGGCCAGCTACCTGAAGGCAAAGAAGATCTACTTTTCAATGCCTCAAAGAGAATTCGACCTGATCTACGCCCTGGAGATGTCAAAAAACTATCCGGGAATGGTGTTGGATAACAACTATGGAGAGCTGAAAGAGAGGATAGAAGGAATAGGGAAGAGAATGAGGAATGAGGAATGAGGAACCAGGAATTTCACTATTTTGTTTCTCGCTTCTTCTTACTACGTATAACGAAGTAAACCCCCGCCAGTACACACGGGATACTCAGCCACTGCCCCATATTTAGTGCCATAGTGGCCTCAAAGCCAACCTGCGGTTCTTTCACAAATTCGATGAAGAATCTCACACCGAATATCAGGATGAGAAACATCCCGAATATATAACCATGTTCGGGTTTCCCTTTTTTGTGATAGTAATACCAGATAAGATAGAAAAAGATCAGCAGGTATGAGAGGGCCTCATAAATTTGTGTCGGATGCCGGGGATCTTCTGCTTCGATCGGATTGGATGCCCTAAGGAAATAGAATCCCCAGGGAAGCGAAGTGACGTGTCCGAAGATCTCGGAGTTAATCAGGTTCCCCATACGAATCAGGAAGGCGGCAAGAGCCGTCACAATAACCACATAGTCCATGACCCACAAAAATGGTTTCTTTTTGACGTAGGAGAAGATAATCAGCGAAATGATGATCCCGATCGCTGCGCCATGACTGGCAAGTCCTCCTTCCCATACTGCAAAGATCTTTAACGGATGGGCGAAGTAGTAATCGGGCTCATAAAAGAGACAATGACCTAATCGAGCTCCGATGATGGTGCCGATGATCATATAGGTAGTGAGTGAATCGAGGAGTTTTATCGGGACACCTTCGGTCTTGAACATCCGCTGGAGGATGAGGTATCCAAAAACGAAACCCAGTGCAAACAGCACTCCATACCACCGCACGGCTACACTCCCAAACCTGAAAATTTCAGGGTCGGGATTCCATGTTATGAAAGTTAGAATATGGTTCATCAGTTTAAGGTTTTATAACGGATGCCTGATACCTGATGCCTGATGCCTGATGCCTGATAATAAATAGATTCTGATCTGGCATCCGGGATCTGGCATCCGGGATCTAGTTAGACTGAAACTGCATTCGCTGCATGAACGACGAGTCGAGTCTGGCTCCCAGTTCTTTCTGTCCATTATTCTGCGCCACGCGCCCCAGGTCCCTCAAAACACTCAACGCTGTTCGAATATCCTGGTCATAGTATCCCTGCACAGAAGCATCCACAGAGTTGTAATAGTCGAGATCCTGTCCATAGGTCTCAGCCAGCCGCTCAACGATCTGATTTCCTTTTTCCGGCTCACCCAACTGATAATAGAGTTCAGCGTAAGGTATCATATAGAGATCCCAGGGGAATTTACTTTCCGGGAAATTTTCCATATAACTGTCCATCAATGCTTTTGTCTCCTCTTTTTTGCCGAGTTCCATCATCCCTTTGGCTGTTCTCAGGATGTTGGTTTTAGGTCGGATCGAGTTGTTCAAACTTTCAGGATCAATATAGACATGCGGGTCACTCAGGTTACCCCAGGCGCATTTCTCCAGAAGTACTTTCGAAGAGGCAATTGGATCTACAGTCCCCAATCCGGGGATATACTCCTCCTGGTAGGCACGTACCGGCATAAATTTATAAACAAACCCGGTCACATAGCACATCGAATCCATGTTAAAGACATGTTTCACACTGGATGGTGCAGCAAAATAAAGAGGCCTGGTAAAGTCGGTACTGGCAATCAGGTCGAGCAGCATAATATCATTCTTGTAAAGCTGGTTTGCCCTGATGGTCCAGTAAAGCGTATCCACCATCTTGTCAGCCAGTTCGGGTGGAACGACCCCATATTTCAGGCAGTTCTCCTTGTTGACAGTCATCTTGATCTTCTTGGCAGGGAAGAATTTTATCTTCTGGCCATTCTGGAGCGTCAAAAAGGTTTGCGGATTGGTACTCTTGATCCATCCGATGAGGTCTTTCAACTCCACATAACCATTGAACCCAACATTATAATAAGGCAGGATATCATTTGAACCTGGCCTGAAGTCCTTTTGTGGGATGCTAAAGGGGATTGGTTCCGAATCGTACATTTTCTTGTAAAGCTGGTCGATGTACCAGGCTCCTGAAGCGAGCATCAGGTTGCATACGCGAACATCGGTACGAATTCCTTCGACCTCCTGGTCGTACCAGAGAGGGAACGTGTCGTTATCTCCGTTGGTGAAGAGGATTGCCTGGGGCTCGCAGGAGTTGAGGTAATTGGCCGCAAAATCCCTGCAAGCATATTTTCCTGAACGGTCATGATCATCCCAGTTCTGCTGGGCCATCAGTCCGGGTACCAGGATGAGCGTAACGGCAAAAACAACGCCAATCGCCACCTTCTCATTCATCTTTTTACTCAACCACTGAATCAACTGAATTACCCCGATGCCAATCCAGATTGCGAAGGCATAGAAAGAAGCCGCGTAAGCATAGTCCCGTTCGCGGGGTTCATAGGGTTGTTGATTCAGGTAAACCAGTATCGCCAGGCCTGTCATGATGAAAATGGAGGCTACCACGATGGTATCCTTGTAATCTTTCTTCATGTGAAACAGCAATCCGATAATCCCAAGGATCAGGGGCAGGAAGAAATAGGTATTGTGTGCACGGCTCTGCATAGAGTAGGGCAGGTTCGTCTGATCGTTGCCCAACCTCATCTTATCGATAAAGGGGATTCCCGAGAGCCAGTTGCCTTTGGCTGGTCCTCCAAATCCCTGGACATCGTTTTGCCGGCCGGCAAAGTTCCACATGAAGTAGCGGATATACATATGACCTATCTGGTAGCTGAAAAAGTACTTCAGGTTTTCTCCGAAGGTAGGTTTATTCAGTGTCTCTGCCTTCCCGTCACGTCCGGTGATGGTGATTGGTCTCCCTTCGCCTGCCCAGTTCTTGTAAAACTGCTCCGATCCATTCCGGGCACGGCTCCACATACGGGGAAATATTGTTGTAAAGCGTTCGTCAAATACCGGGATTGTGCCTTTGCGGTCGTCGATAATAATATATTTACCCGATTCATTATCACGGCGGTAGGTTGGTGATCCATCAGCATAATCGACGATGGGAGCATTCCAGTACTGGCCGTAAGCAATTGGCCAGTCACCATACTGCTCCCTGTTGAGATAGGAGAGCATACTGATTGCGTCTTTCGGGGCATTTTCATTGATTGGTGTGTCGGCATCAGCACGGATGATCAACATCACAAACGAAGAGTAACCGATCAGAATAAAGGTGATACCAAGGATGATTGTATTCCAGATTACCTGTTGCTTTTTCCTGGTATACCAGAGTCCCCAAACAATCAATCCGATGAGTAGAAGGAAGTAAAAAATCGTTCCTGAGTTGAAAGGCAGACCAAACCCATTTACGAATAGCAGCTCAAATTTGGCTGATCCTTTAACGACCCATGGGATGATGATGAACATGATAAATGCCAGTATCAGGATGGAGATGGCAGCTGTCCAAATCATTCCCCAGCGGGTGGTCTTGAATTTCTTGAAGTAATAGACAAAGGAAATTGCAGGAATGGCCAGCAGGTTAAGCATGTGAACTCCTACAGAGAGGCCAATGGTAAATGCAAGAAGGATAAGCCATCGGTACGAGTGTTTTTCGTCGGCCTGCTCCTCCCATTTCAGGATGATCCAGAAAGCCAGGGCGGTCATCATCG
>CAZXQU010000038.1:0-3457 GCA_964642545.1 uncultured Prolixibacteraceae bacterium
TCAAAATGTCAAAGAACGGTAGTGTTATATTAGTATGTTTTGAACACTCTTAATTCTTAATTCTTAATTCATAATGCTTGCTGTCTCCCCACTCCCCATATCCAATCGTCTCTCCAGCCAGCAGGATGCTCTGTTCCATGGCATTTTTGGATCCAACCGCATCATCAGCCACCCCCGGTTTGTCCTTGTAAAGCAAGTAGCTGTCCCGGTATTTGGCAGGAGTAAGGTTTGGCATCATCACATTGGCACCGGCCAGCAAGGCTCTCTCTCTGCCTTGTGGGTCAATGGTTTGCATAGCAGTAGTTGCTGCAATATTAATGTTTTTCATCATAATCCGTAAAACAGCAACCATGTTCAGCGAAATTTCGAGGCGTTCCTTCAGGGGGAGCAATTGAGCCCGGTATTCAAAAAGAGGTGTATTTTCATGCTCAATGTAGGGTCCCATTCCCACCATATCGATATCAATCTTCCTGAAAAAGAGCAGGTCTTCAGCTAAATCATCAAACGTTTGGAATGGAAGTCCTATCATCACACCAGTTCCAACCTGGTAACCCACTTCCCTGAGGGTTTTCAGTGTATCCAAACGGTGGTTGTAGTCATGTAGTTTATCTCTAGGGTGCAGCTTTTTATACAAGTCAGGATTTGAGGTTTCAATGCGAAGAAGGTACCGGTGTGCTCCTGCATCATACCAGCGACGGTATGTATCTATCGATTGTTCCCCCAAAGAAAGCGTAATATGGAGTTCCCCATTTGTAAGTTTGTTTATCTCTGCCAGCAAGCGCTCGATTGTTGATATGAACCGTTTACTGCTATCTTCCCCCGACTGGATCACAATAGAGGCAAAACGGTTTTTATAAGCATATTTAGCGGCTTCAATAACCTCAATATCAGTCAGATGATATCTTTGAGGCAGTTTATTGTTGCACCGGATCCCACAATAGTAACAATTCTTTACACAATGGTTCGAGTACTCGATCAAACCGCGTAGGTAGACTTTTCGCCCAACAGCTTTTGACTTTACATCCAACGCCTTTTTAAAAAGGATTGCGTTAGAAGGAGGTTTTAATTGCAGGAGGGTTTTAATCTCATCTAACTGAAGGTCCTTTTTTTCTAAAATCTTATCAACAGGTTGAAGCACGATTGGTATATTTTTTATATTTTAGCCATATTATAGGATAGAACCTTCAGTTAGGCGCAAAAGTACATTTATTGCAAGTCTCATGGAAGAAAAAATAAGAACAGTTCTTGTAGATGACGATCGCACAAGCATGCTTACCTTGGAATCGTTATTGAAGAAATTTTTTCCTGCAATTCAAATCGTTGGAAAGGGTGCAACTGTTGCGAAAGCAGTAACTGAGATTAATACCACGGATCCAGACCTTGTTTTTCTTGACATTTCCTTGCCTGATGGAGAGGGCTTTGATGTGATTGAGCAGACATCCGGAAAGAAGTATGAAGTAATCTTTATTACAGCCTACGATCAATACGCCGTAAAAGCATTTGAATTTTCTGCCCTTCATTACCTGGTTAAACCTGTTTCACTCGACGGATTAAACGATGCAATTAGTCGATTCACCGAGTTGAAAACTGACGAACATCTGGATGACAAAATCAATGTTCTTAAGGATAGCCTGAAGCATAAAAATGAAAAAATTATCATCCCATCTTCCGAGGGATTGAATGTTATCAAGCTGAGTGATATCATGCGATTGGAAGCCGATGATGTCTATACCTACTTTTACCTTACCGATGGAAAACGTTTGATGGCGTCGCGCCCCCTCAACAATTATGAAAGGATCCTTGAGGATCTTCCATTCTCCCGAATCCATGCAAAGCACCTGGTAAACCTGATGTATATCAAGCGGTATGTCAAAGGGAAGGGGGGATCAGTCATCATGGAGGATGATACAGAGGTAGAAGTGTCAGTTCGTAAAAAGTCCGATTTTTTGGCCAAGCTGAAGAATTTTGCCCGGTTTGTGTAGGGGCGACCGGGGCGGTCGCCCCTACATCATGGCACCTTATACATTAAATCGGATATGTAACATATCTCCGTCCTGTACAATATAGTTTTTTCCCTCAACCATCAGTTTTCCTGCTTCGCGACAAGCATTTTCAGACCCGAGTCGAATAAATTCTTCATATTTGATAACCTCAGAGCGTATGAATCCTCTCTCCAGGTCGCTGTGAATCACGCCTGCAGCTTGTGGAGCCGTCATCCCACGGGTAATCGTCCAGGCTCTGACCTCTTTTGGGCCTGCCGTAAAGAAGGTTTGGAGATCAAGCAAATGATATGCGGTCCTTACCAAACGGTTGATCCCAGGTTCCTGCAGTCCTGCATCGGTAAGGAATTCAAGACGGTCTTCTTCCTTATCAAGTTCTGATATCTCCGACTCCAGCCTTGCAGCCAGTGTCAGGATTTCTGCTTCTTCGTTCTTTAATGAATTCCGGAACATTGCAGTATATTGATTTTCTGTGATGGCCGAGGCATCTTCCACATTGCAGACATACATCACCGGCTTATCGGAGAGTAGAAACATATCGTACAGAAATCTTCGGTCTTCAGGAGAAATTGGTGCAGTGCGGGCCGATTGAAACGATTCCAGATGATCCTTTACAACGTGAAGGACGTCAATCCCATGTTTAGCATCTTTTTCGCCCGATTTGGCAATTTTTTCCAGGCGGACGATCTTCTTCTCTACAGATTCCAGATCCCTGATCTGCAACTCAAGATCAACAGTTTCTCTATCTCTGACAGGGTTCACAGATCCTTCTATATGAGGATTCATGGCATCGTCAAAACACCGCACTACATGAATCAGGGCATCTACATTGCGGATATCGGAAAGGAATTGGGTTCCCATCCCTGTCCCCCCTTTTGCCAATCCCGGAATATCAACCATCTCCACTGTTGTGGGGGTCACTTTGTCGGCATTATAAAACTTGTCAATCTCGTAAAGACGCTGATCAGGAACCACCATAGTTCCCATGTTGGCTTTCATGACAGATCCGGTTTCGGCCCGATGAGTTGATATTGAGTTAAATAATGTGGTCTTTCCGCTCCCGGACAAACCAATGATTCCGCATTTTAGTGGCATTGTTTCGAATTTAAGCGGCAAAAGTACAATTATTTGTAATTCTGAATTATGAATCGTACTTTTGCACCCCCATTTAGTTAGGGCATATTGGGATCCGTTCTTTATCTAAAAGCCCTGATAATCAACCTAATTATGAACCCGGTTGGCGCTTTTTTGCCACCACAATGAAATTTTAATGACTACTGACGAAACAAAATTACCCGGCGAAGCTGAAGAAACTCTCGAAAATAACGTAGAATCTGATCCGCAGGAGGATGTTACAACTGAAACTGAAACCAAGGAACCAGAAACCGTAGATTTAGAAGAACCAGTTGCTGAAGAACCAGTTGCTGAAGAGCCAGTTGCTGAAGAACCAGTTGCTG
>CAZXQU010000038.1:3557-28997 GCA_964642545.1 uncultured Prolixibacteraceae bacterium
CCAGTTGCTGAAGAGCCAGTTGCTGAAGAACCAGTTGCTGAAGAGGCTCATGAACCAGTGGAACCCAAAATTGAAGCTACTCAACCTGTTGAGAAACCAAAACCTGCTGTAGCTGAGTTTGATTGGGATGCAATTGGTAAAAAACAGGATCTCTACTCTGCCCATGAACGTCAAAAATTGGAAGAAGAGTACGATCGCACGTTACGAGCTATATCCGAGCATGATGTCATTGAAGGTACTGTTGTATCGCTAACAAGTCGTGAGGTTGTTGTAAATATTGGATTTAAATCTGATGGCGTTATTCAGCTTTCAGAATTCCGTTACAATCCGGAATTGAAATCTGGTGACAAAGTGGAAGTCTATGTGGAAAATCAGGAAGATCCGACCGGACAGCTTATCCTTTCCCATAAAAAAGCCCGTATCCTGAAATCCTGGGAACGTATTAATGACGCGTTTGATAAGCAGGAGATCATCAAGGGTTATGTAAAATCCCGCACCAAAGGTGGTCTTATCGTAGACGTATTCGGTATCGAGGCATTTTTACCCGGCTCACAGATCGATGTTAAGCCAATCCGCGACTATGACGTATTTGTTGACAAGGTGATGGAATTCAAAGTGGTAAAGATCAATCACGAATACAAAAACGTGGTTGTTTCTCACAAAGCTTTGATCGAAGACGAACTTGAAGCCCAGCGTGCCGAAATCATCAAGAGACTTGAAAAAGGACAGATTCTTGAAGGTACTGTGAAGAACATTACTTCCTATGGAGTCTTTATTGACCTTGGTGGAGTTGACGGACTGATACACATCACCGACCTCAGTTGGGGCAGGATAAACCATCCTGAAGAGATCGTTCAGTTGGATCAGAAAATTAAAGTCGTTATCCTCGACTTCGATGATAATAAGAAGCGCATCGCACTCGGTCTGAAACAACTCACCCCGCATCCATGGGATTCACTTGACCAGGAGATGAAGGTGGGTGATAAAGTCAAAGGTAAAGTGGTCGTTATAGCCGATTATGGCGCATTTGTTGAGATCGCTACCGGTGTTGAAGGGCTGATTCACGTGTCGGAGATGTCATGGTCACAGCACCTGAGAACTGCACACGATTTCCTCAAGGTTGGCCAGGAGATTGAAGGCGTGATTTTAACGCTTGATCGCGAGGATCGTAAGATGTCGATGGGTATTAAACAACTCATTCCCGATCCATGGGCTGATATTAAGGAGAAATATCCTATCAAATCGAAACATACTGCTATTGTTCGCAACTTCACCAATTTTGGCATCTTTGTCGAGATGGAAGAGGGAGTTGACGGGTTGATTCACATTTCGGACCTCTCGTGGTCGAAAAAGATCAAGCATCCTGCCGAATTTACTAAAATCGGGGAAAATATCGAAGTTATCGTTCTTGACGTGGATGTTGATAATCGCAGGTTAAGTCTTGGACACAAGCAGCTTGAAGAGAATCCCTGGGATGTATTCGAATCCGTGTTTACTGTCGGATCTGTTCATAATGGCACTATTGTAAGTCTCTCCGACAAAGGAGCGATCGTTACATTGCCATATGGCGTTGAGGGCTTTGCCCCTATGCGTCACCTTAACAGGGAAGATGGTATTTCGGTGAAGAATGAGGAGAGCATGGACTTCAAAGTGATTGAATTTTCAAAGGATAGTAAGAAGATCATTCTCTCTCACACCAAAACTTACCAGGATAGTGTTTCTGGTGACCGCGACAAAGATACTGGTAGCGCGAATAAAGAAAAATCGACCAAGAAAGCGGTTAAGAAAATCAAGGATAACCTTGAAAAGACTACCTTGGGAGATATCGAGGCCTTGTCGGAACTGAAGTCAAAGATGACAAAACAAGAGGCTATGGACAAGGAAGCAAAACCGAAAAAAGAGAAGAGCTCAGATGAGTTGAAAGATGAGAAATCTGAAGACTAATGACCTTTTCGGTTACTATATTGGGGAGTAATTCAGCTATTCCTACTCTGCACAGAAATCCAAGCGCTCATTTACTCAATGTAAATGAGCGCATTTTTTTAATTGATTGTGCCGAAGGGACACAGCTTCAGCTACGGAAATACAAAATCCATTTCCAGCGAATCCGGCACATCATGATCAGCCATCTTCATGGTGATCATTACTTCGGGCTGATAGGATTGCTTACGACTCTCCATTTACTGGGAAGGAAAGAGGAACTTCATCTCTATGCTCCGGCAGGTTTGGAAGAGATCATTCAAATCCAGTTGGATGCTTCAACTACTACCCTGATATACCCCTTGATTTTTCATCCGCTCGTTTCCGGCGGATTGGAGCTGGCGTTTGAAGACGAACGTGTGCGTGTGCACTCATTTCCGTTACTTCATAGTATTCCAACATATGGCTTCATTTTTAAGGAGAAGATCAAGGTAAGAAGGATAGAGGAGAAACGTTCTTATGCCTATTGCTCGGATACTGCCTATGATGAAAGGATTATCCCCTATATTTCCGGCGTTGACCTGCTATATCATGAAACCACCTTTATGCAGGACAAGGCAGCTGCAGCGGTTGATAAAATGCACTCAACAACTGTCGAAGCAGCAACTATTGCATTGAAAAGTCATGTGAAGAAATTACTGATCGGTCACTTTTCGGCCAGATATGATGACCTCATGCCTCTCTTGGAGGAGACCAGAAAAGTATTCTCTGAAGCCTTCCTGGCAGAGGATGGGGATACGATACATGTATAACAAAATCAAATTCTTAACACGGATGAAACAGCTATTATTTCTTATGAGCAGTATGATTTTTGCTGCCGGATCGTTATCGGCTCAGGATTCGAATCCTTTTTTTGAAGAGTGGACTACCCCTTTCCAGGTGCCACCTTTTGAACAGATCAATTATGATGATTACCTACCTGCCTTCATAGAGGGGATGAAACAACAAAATTCAGAAATCCAGGCAATTGTTTCTAATCCTGATCAGCCGGATTTCGATAACACAATTTTGGCATTGGACAAGAGCGGTAAACTCCTCTCGAAGGTTAGCTACGTATTTTATGGGCTCAACAGTGCCAATACCTCTCAGGAGATGCAGGCAACTGCCCGTGAAATATCTCCTTTGCTGACGCAACATCACGATGATATCAATCTTAATTCTCTTCTTTTCCAGCGCGTAAAGGCTGTTAATAATCAAAAGGAACAGCTTGGATTGGAAAGTGACCAGCTTCGGCTTCTTGAAGAGACCTACAAAGGGTTTGTACGAGGAGGCGCAAACCTTCCGGAAGATAAGCAGGAGAAGTTCAGGAAGCTAAATAAGGAGATCTCAATCCTACAACTTACATTCGGACAAAACCTGTTGGCCGAGACGAATAATTACAAGTTGGTCATTGAGAATGAAGGGGACCTGGCTGGTTTGCCAAACGGTCTTATTGAAGCCGCAGCCGAGGCTGGGAATACCGATCCCGAAACGGCCGGCAAATGGGTGTTCACCCTGCATAATTCCAGTGTATTGCCTTTTTTACAGTTTTCTGATAACCGTGATCTCAGGGAAGAGATTTTTAACGCTTATATCAATCGCTGTAACAACAACAATGAATATGATAACAAGGATATCATTAAAAAATTAGTCAGGTTCCGTCTTGAAAAAGCCAACCTGCTTGGGTATGATACCTATGCTGACTTTGTGCTGGAAGAGAGGATGGCGAAGAAACCAGAGAATGTCTATAAACTCCTGAACCAGATATGGGTTCCTGCCTTGGTAAAAGCCAAAGAAGAGGCTGCCGAGATGCAGCAGGTGATCGATCGTGAAGAGGGTGGCTTTTCACTAGAGGGATGGGATTGGCGCTTTTATAATGAAAAGGTGATGTCGGAGAAGTTTAATCTCAACGAAGAGCAGCTCAGACCCTATTTTAAGCTGGAAAATGTCAGAGAAGGGATCTTTTATCTTGCAGGGAAACTTTATGGTATCACTTTTAAACAGGTCAATGATGCCCCCCTGCCTCACAAAGACGCAACATTGTGGGAGTGTCGTGATGAGGATGGTACCCACCTGGGAGTTCTTTACCTTGACTTTTTTCCGCGCGCGAGCAAACGCGGCGGGGCATGGTGTGGAAGTTACCGTCCCCAGGGATATAAAGATGGAGAGCGAATGGCACCGGTCGTTACCATTGTCTGCAATTTCAGCGCCCCATCGGGGGATGCCCCTGCTTTGCTTACTCCCGACGAGGTTGAGACCTTTTTTCATGAGTTTGGACATGCCCTTCATGGATTGTTCCGTAATGTAAAATATGACGGAATCTCCGGAGTTCCCAGGGACTTTGTCGAACTCCCCTCACAGATTATGGAGAATTGGGTATTTGAACCGGAGTTGCTGAATGTTTATGCCCGGCATTATATAACCGGAGAGGTTATACCTCAGGAGTTGGTCGTTAAAATGGAAGAGAGCAGTACTTACGGACAGGGGTTTAAAACTGGCGAATATGTCGCCGCTTCACTCCTTGATATGGATTACCATACCCTGAAGGAGATAGGTGAAATTGATGTTCTGGCTTTTGAAGATTCGTCGATGACCCGTATCGGGCTCATCCCTCAAATTCCACCACGTTACCGCTCAACCTATTTCCAGCATACAATGACCGGAGGTTATACGGCAGGTTACTATAGCTATATCTGGGCAGAAGTGCTGGATACAGATGCATATCAGGCATTTGTGGAGACGGGTGATATTTTTGACAAGGCTACCGCTACACGTTTTCGTAAAAAGATCCTGGAACGCGGTGGATCTGAAGAGGCTATGAAGATGTATGTTGATTTTCGGGGATCTGAACCGAAAATTGATGCGCTGTTGAAAAAAAGAGGCTTACAATAGTAAGTTGGTAGTTGGTAGTAGGCAGTAGGCAATAATACATCTTACGTCTTACGTCTCACGGCCTGCCATAGAATTTCCACAGGATGAAGCGCTTTCCTCCCGGTCCCATCCTTGATCTGATGCCGGCAACTTGTTCCGGGAGCAGCGATGATCATATCCTCTGTGGCGTTTCTTACTTCCGGGAATAAAACCAACTCTCCAACTTTCATGGAGAGTTCATAATGTTCCCTCTCGTAGCCAAATGAACCGGCCATTCCACAACAACCCGAAGGAATCTCCTCCACTATGTAATTTTCAGGAAGAGAAAGTATGGCAACTGATGGTTTAACCGAAGTGAGTGCCTTCTGGTGGCAGTGTCCGTGTAGTTTTATCGTTGAAGCCTCTGAGGTAAATTGGCCGGAAACAATTCGTCCGGCATTGATCTCCCTCTCCAGAAATTCATCAAAAAGCAGGCAGTGTTTAGCCAGTTCGCGGGATGCCCGCTTAAGCCCGGGGCCAACCAGGTCGGGATACTCATCCCTGAAGCCAAGAATGGCTGATGGCTCGATGCCGACCAACGGAATCTCTGATGAAACAATGGGAGAGAAAAATTGTACGTTTTTTTGTGCCAGCTTCCTGGCTTTTTTCAGAAGCCCTTTGGATAGGAAAGTTCGGGCACTTTCGTGATGATCTATGACACGGACCTCATAGCCAAGTGTATGCAAAAGATTCACGAAACTGATGCCAACATCTACATCATTGAAATTGGTAAATTCATCCACAAAAAGATAGAGGCTGCCTGTCTTCGTCTCCAGCGCACTATTGAGGTGCTGAAGGTGCTTGTTCAGCCAGTTCCTGAGCGTTTTTTTTGCCAGGAGTGGGAGGGAACGACGTGTTGAGAATCCCAGCAATGATTTAATCATGACTGATGTGAATCTGTTTTGCTGGAAGAAGTTATACATTGCGGGAAAGAGTGATCCCACACTGTTTATCGCTGTGATATTGGCAATCATTCGTGACCGGAGTGGTATTCCCTGCGCTTCGTACCAGTGTTGTAGGAATTCTGCCTTCAGTCGTGTCATGTCAACATTGGACGGACATTCCGATTTACACGCTTTGCAAGAAAGGCAGAGGTCCATTATTTCATAGATCTCGGGATGGTCAAATGGGTTCTTTTTACTTGAATTTGTAAGGAATTCCCGCAAAAGATTTGCCCTGGCACGTGTAGTCGTTTGCTCCTCCATGAGGGCCATGTATGACGGGCACATGCCTGCCCCTGTAAGTTTGGTATTCCGGCAATCGCCCGAACCATTGCACTGTTCGGCAGCTCTCAGGATTCCATGACTTTCGGAGAAATCAAAGATGGTCTCAATATCCTTTTGAGGTAGTCCGGGCTGATACCGTAAACTGGCATTCATCTTCGGGCTATCCGTTATTTTTCCCGGATTGAAGATGTTGAGAGGATCCCACGCCTTTTTAATCTCCCGGATCAATGTGTAATTCTCTTCGCCGATCATCAGGGGGATAAACTCTCCCCGAAGTCGCCCGTCGCCATGTTCACCACTGAGAGAACCTTTGTACTTTTTTACCAACCGGGCAGTCTCCAGCGCTATGGTATGAAACAACTCTACATCACCCGCCTCCTTCAAATTCAACACTGGCCGAAGATGGAGTTCACCTGACCCCACATGCGCATGGTAAACGCAATTCAGTCCATACTGCTCCATCAACTGGGAAAACTCTTCAATATAGTCGGGCAGTAAATCAGGGCTCACTGCAGTATCTTCTGTCACAGCTACCGGTTTTCGATCGCCCGGGTAGTTTGAGAGAACCCCTAGGCCGGCTTTACGGAGGGCCCAAACCTGCTTCATCTCAGGTTGAAAAATTACTGGAAAAGCATAGCCATAATCAGAATCGCGCATCTCCTGTTCCATCAGTGTAGCAATATCCAGAATTTCTTCCTGCGATTCTCTGGCAAACTCAACGATCAGGATCGCTCCCGGATCACCTTCAATGAAAAATCGGTTTTTGCGCTGAATAATATTTTCTTTTGTACAATCCAAAATCGCCTTATCCATCAGTTCAACCGAACCGGGAAAGTACTTCAGGGCAATCAGATTCGCATGAAGTGCCTCTTGAATGGTTCTGCAATGAACGCAAACTAATGCTTTTTCCTTCGGCGGAAGAGGGACAAGGTTCAGCTTGATCTCTGTGATAAATGTCAGGGTTCCTTCAGAGCCAGCCAGAAGCTTCGCAAGGTTTAATGGTGCTGACTTCCGACTGCCAACTGCCAACCGCTGACTACTAAACGGTTCCGTCTCCAGCAAAAGATCAATCGCATAGCCTGTATTTCTTCTGTGGATTGAGGGATCGGGATATTCTCTGCGGATGTTCTCCTGACTTCGTGGGTCTGACAGTATGTCGTAAAGACTTTTGTAGATAGTGCCTTCCAGGGTTGGGAGTTTACACCTTTCCAAAATTCCAGATGCCGGTAAATCTCCGAACTCCGCTTCGCTGCCATCACTGAGCAGTACCTTCACCGAGATCAGGTGATCACGCGTGCTGCCGTAAATCATGGAATGAGCTCCGCAGCTGTTATTACCAACCATGCCGCCAATCATGCAACGGCTTGATGTAGATGTTTCGGGGCCAAAAAGGAGTCCGTGCGGTGCAACATACTGATTCAACTCATCCAGGATCACACCCGGCTCCACGCTGATCCAATGCTCTTCGGCATTGAATTCCAGGATGCCTGTCATATACCGGCTGATATCCACTACAATTCCATGACCGACCACCTGTCCGGCGAGGGATGTACCGGCAGCCCGGGGGATGAGGGATAGTTTGTGTTTCCGCGCAAAGAGAATCAGTTTTTTAATATCCTCTTTATTTCGGGGCCTTGATACGGCAAGTGGAATCTCCCTGTAGACGGAAGCATCGGTAGCATAGAGCAACCGTGTAGTATGATCGATGTGGAGATCTCCATCGAGCTCCTCACCAAATGCATTAAGTTCCTTGACCAGTTCAGAATTCTCCATCAGGGGAGTGTATTGAGTTGTTCTTTCAGGTATGATATATACCGATTCTCCGGGTCGACGATCTCGTATATTCCAATCATCCTCTCCAGTCCCTCCTTACTCTTTCCGGCAAGTGCCTGATTCGAGTATGTGTAGGCCATAATACTCATATAACTCATCAGCCTCTTGTTAAGCAGGGTATCGGCAGGATTGGAAGGATGTTCCAGTTTCTTAGCTTCATTTTGCCACCAGGCGAGATTCTCTCTTTGTATGCTCTCCGCGTAATGCTGTTGTAATTCCCTCTCTTTTTCAAGCGCATTGAGATCAATCGCTTTAAGCATTGAACTATTCTCCTGAATATCCTTCTGCGATGCCACCTGAATCGTTTGATCAGGAGAGATCATTCCATCGTTCATTGCGTTGGACCAGTGCCATTCAACTGCGGCTTCAAAAACCTCAGCAGGGGGCCAGGCGTGAGGACCGTGGAAGATATGAAGTGTACTTCTCAGGTTCTGATTGCTAAGCGCAGTAGCAAGTCCAACCATCTCCATGTAATTAAAGTCCTGGTCGCCCACAATTCCGTAATAGTCTGTCGGAAAACACAGAGGGGTTGAAGTGGAAGGCAATCCCGCACCGCAGCCGATAACTCCTTTTATTCCACCCCCGTAAAACGCCATCAGTGAAGATACCCTCGAGCCGCCGGAGAATCCCGTGCAGTAAACTCGATCAGGGTCAATGGAATAGCGTTTCCCTATCTCTGAAAGCAGAATAGCAATAATCTGTTGCGTTTGATCGGCTCCCTGTCCATTCCGTGAATTGTTGGAACCGATGAGGATGAAACGGTATTTCTCAGCGATATCCTTATAGAGGTTGACCGGGGTTGCCCCCGATCCGGCCGGGTCAAAAGCCAGAAATATAGGTAAGGAATCACCCGGGATATAAGTTGAAGGGAGGTATATCGCATACGAATGTGCCGGATATTCCCTGCAGGTGATGTCCTCATAGACCTTGCCTGGGAGAACTCCCACTTTTTGGTGCGATTCACCCGGTGGGGATGAGCCGCATCCTGTCAACACGATAATAGAGAGGAGTATCCAGAGCCTGGGTCTCATAAGGTCATTTCTTATAGAAGTTTGTGGACTCAAATATTTCATCAGTTCCTAGAAAAACTCAGGGATAAACTCTTCCGGATTCAAATTTGCAAAATATTTTTGCAGGTCAAACGATTGAATAACTTTCGCGACTGATTTGTGACGATGATCTGTTCCAATGAGCGACTTCTCAATCTCCTCCGAATCAAGGATTCCGAAGTAGTCGCCAAAAAACTTAACCCGCTGAATTACCCCGTCATGGACATCAAGGTTGATTTCAATTGTACCGCTCCCGCTGGTTCGCATCACTTTTCTGAAATTGTACTTTGGCGAGTAACCAAAATTCCATTCCCAGGTGGCATATTTGCTATCGCGGAGTACCTGGATCATCTCTATATCCTTATTAGTGAGCTCGTATAATGTAGCATCCGGATTTTGCTCCACAATAAACTTCTCGATCCGGTCGGCAAACTGCATCACATCAATCGCCTCTTTCAGATGCTCCCGAATATTTGTAACCCTGCTTTGGACCGATTTTATGGCTTTATCCTCAAATTTTGAAGGATCGGCATTCAGTGCTGCAGAGAGATCTGGGATCTCAGCCGAGAATAACAGTGTTCCATGGTGAAGCACCTTATTCTTCCAGATGTGCATGGCATTTCCTGAAAATTTCTTACCATTGATTGTAAGGTCGTTGCGCCCTTCAAAAAGGGCATTTACGCCCATCTGCTGCAATACATCCAAAATGGGTTGAGTATATTTCCGGAAGTTGATCAGGTTTTCATCCCGGGAAGTTTGAGTAAACGTAAAATTGAGGTTACCCAGATCATGAAAGACAGCACCGCCTCCCGACAATCTCCTGACAACCTTGATATCGTTCTGGTTGACGTACTCCTGATTGATCTCTGCCAGGGTATTCTGGTGTTTCCCAACAATGATTGACTTATCGTTCCGCCATAAAGCGAAGGTATCCTCGTCAAAGTTTTTCAAAATATACTCTTCGGCAGCGAGGTTAAAGAAAGGATCTGTAGTGTTGCGTCGAATGATCAGCATCTGGAGTATTTTTTTGCAAAATTACGGTTTTTCCACAGTTTGCTTACTTTTGTATCCCCACTGAGCGGCAATGAACCGATTTTACTACTACCTGTTTCTATATTTCCTTCTTCTCTTCAGAAATACATCGTTCTGGTTCCTCTACAGGGTTTCCGACATGTTATATCTGTTTCTGACCTATGTTTTTAAATATAGAAAACATGTTATCTTAACAAATCTCCATGAGTCTTTTCCCGAAAAATCGGAGGAGGAGATTAAGCAGATCTCCCGTTCGTTTTACAAGCATCTTTGCGACATCTCTGTCGAAGGTGTCAAAGCCTTTTCGTTACGGAAAAAGGATATCCTCACTCGCTATACCCTCCTGAATCCTGAGATCCTTGAACCCTATTTCAGGAAGAAACAGAGTGTTATTGCCGTGCTGGGGCACTACAATAATTGGGAATGGGGCAGCCTGGCAGCAGGGATCTTCTTCCAGCACAAACCCGTTGCTTTTTACAAGCCACTATCCAACCTATACATCGATAACTATATTCAAAAGACAAGAGCCAAAGAGGGGATGATTCTGGAATCGGTCTCACACACGAGCCAAACGTTTCGCCGGATGAAAAAGACACCTTCGATTTTTATCATGGTAGCCGACCAGAGCCCGATGAATCTGAAACGGGCATTCTGGGTTCCTTTTTTAAATCATAACACAGCTGTCCTTCATGGCACGGAAAAACATGCCATTCAGAATGATTTTCCGGTTTTTTTTGCTGATGTACAGAAGGTGAAACGAGGGTACTACACAGCAACCATTGAGCTCCTTGTTGAGAATTCCGCTAAAACACAGCCGGGGGAGATTACACTCAAATTTATGCAACGTCTTGAAAAACAGATCCGTGCTAAGCCAGAATTTTGGTTGTGGAGCCACCGCCGGTGGAAGCATAGTAAAACGTGAGACGTAAGACGTAAGACGTGAGACGTAAGACGAAGGAAATGAGAATTCGTCATTCGTCATTCGTCATTCGTAATTCTAAAGGAGTCCTCCGTTCAGATAGATCGCCTTCTGCGCGTCATAGAATTTATTGATGCTGCCTGATTTGCTGTTCCGAAGATTCACAACCTCACCCGAATCGAAATTAACCCGTAACGTGTCTCCGTGTTGAAGTTCAATCTCAGCAAGTACAGCAGGATCATAGGTCAGGATTGGTAATGCTGCATTGATGGCGTTTCTTTCATAGATAGCGCCATAGGATTCTGCCAGGATACATGAGATTCCAAGCGAAAGGAAGCAGTCAACAGCTTGCTGCCTTGAACTCCCGGCGCCGAAATTTTTCTGTGTGATCACGATGTCACCCGGCTTGGCCTTTTTGGCAAAATCTTCATACCCTTTGAGGTTATCAAAGGCATATTGTCCCATCTCATTGATGTCGGTAATCGTAAGATACCGGTTATGAAAGATCATGTCGGTGTCGATATCATCCTGCCTGGTAATCCAAACCCGACCCTCGACGATTGTCGGCTTTTCGCATTTTGCTTCTCGCTCTTCAGATCCTTTCCCTGCAAACTGAGAACTGCCAACTGCCAACTGCCCACTGCCCACTGCTGAACTGAAAACAGCTGGTATATCCGGAATCTGATCCGGTGTCGTAATATATCCGGCAACGGCTGACGCTGCGACGACTGACGGGGAAGCCAGGTAGACAAATCCTTTGCCCTGTTTCCCTTCGAAATTCCGGTTCCCCGTAGAGATGGTCACTTCGCCCGGACCGTTTTGTCCAACCTGACCTGCAGCACAGCCAGCACAACCGGCATTGGAAACCATGGCTCCGGCATCTTTGAATACCTGGATCAGATCCTCTTCAAGTGCCTGGTTCCATATGGCATCGGTGGCAGGAACAATTTTCAACACAACACCGGGGGCAACCTTCCTGTTCTTCAGGATTCCTGCCACTATCCGCAGGTCTTCGATACGCCCGTTGGTGCAGCTTCCAATAAAGCCGGAGTCGATTTTCTGTCCCTTCACCGAATCAACAGAGGTATCATCATGTGGATGACCCGGTTTGGCTACCATTGGGATAAAGGTGCTGATGTCGATGTCGAAGTGTTTTAAATAGACTGCGTCATTATCAGCCTTTACTGGCTCATAAAGTTTGCCGGTCTTGGCTTTCAGTTCGTCCAGCAGAGCAGGAGTAGTAGGAAACAGGACAATTATTGCGCCCATTTCTGTACCCATCGAAGAGATTGTAATCCGCTCGTCAAGCGTTAGTTTTTCCATCTCCTCGCCGTAAATTTCAACAGAGTAGCCGAGCAATTTATTCGCTCCGAAGATGGAGAGCAAGTTAAGAATGATGTCTTTGGCCGTTACATTTCCCGGCCTCTTCCCGATGAGGTTAATTCGTACCGATTCTGGGACTTTGAACCAAACTTTCCCTTTCGCCCACGAAGCTGCGATATCCTGGTCACCCATTCCTTGTCCGAAGGAGGCGATTGCACCCATGATGTTGGCATGCGAATCGGTTGATACAAAGGTGCTCCCCGGCCATGCTAATCCGCTGTCGATCGCGAGATGAGTTCCTACCCCGGCATTTACATCATATACTGTGATGCCTTTTTCCCTGGCATACTGGCGACAGAATTGCTGGTTTGCGGCATATTTTTGATCCGATCCTCCCGGATTACAGTCGAAGGTGAAGATGGTTTTAGAAACATCCTCCACATCCAGACTATGGTCAAGGAGGTTCTTAACCACATTGGCACCTCCGAAATCCCTAGCCGCCCGGGTATCAATCACTACATCCACAATATCCCCCGGCTTCACCGCCTGCTGGTCGGAATGATTTGCTATGATTTTTTCGATTATGGTCATGTTTATAGTTGTTTGTTTCTAACTGACTTCTAATTTCAGCAACTTTTTACCCCTGCCCTAAAGGGAGAAGTTGCTGAAAATCAGGCTCCCTTTAGGGATGGGGTAAAACTGATTTTCAGCATTAATTTTATTTCAACCTCTCCTTAAATGGTTCAAACGTCATAAAATCAGCATGGTGCACGATGTATGCCTCTACAGTTCGTTTCACCATGTTGCCTTCACCGGCATGGGTTGCAATGATGTGGCAAACAGAAGCAGGTACTTCGCATTTTTCAGCCAGCGATACACCGGAGAAGGGATGCCGTAAATATTTCCCATATTTCCCCTGGTATGATTTTCCTGTTTCATCCAGTTCATACTCAAGGAGTTTTCCAACATCAGCCAGGATAGCACCTGCAATCAGTACATCCATATCTATGGGCATGTCATTCCCAAAGAACTCCATCATTTTGATCGCTGATTCCCTGGCCACATGCACCACACATCGCTTGTGAGCCATAAAGGAGACCTTCATATCGGGGCCAGCGAGTAAGGTAAACGGGATCCTGTCGAGATCGGCCGGCGTCAACACGCTTTGCTGAAGTGCCAGTTTCCATGTCTTTGCGGTTTTTTCACGCAGATCCTCATCGCTGATCCACATCAGCTCAGGCCAGAGGGTTAAAACTTCGTTTGTCATATATCTTCGCTATTTCACTATTTTTTTAATTACAGCTTCCGCCATCTCCTGTGTGGTGGCGGCGCCTTTTTCAATCACATCCTGTTTGCCGGGTAGTTTCATCATGTCATAGGTTTTAACTTTTCCCTCCTGAATTACTTCAGCGACAGCCTGTTGAATCTTGTTTGAGATCTCTGTTTCACCAATGTGATCCAGCATCATGCAGGCCGACAGGATCATGGCAATAGGATTCACGATGGATGGGTTAAGTTCGGCATACTTCGGGGCGGATCCGTGAGTTGGCTCAAAAACTGCGATCTCAGGTCCGATGTTAGCGCTACAGGCAAAGCCAAGGCCACCAATCAATCCGGCAAAACCGTCGGAGACAATATCTCCGAACATATTCCCAGCAACGATAACATTGTATGTTTCTGGGTTCTTCGTGAGCCACATCATCTGGGCATCAATGTTGGTATTGTTGACGTAAATGCCTGGATATTCGGTTTTTGCAAGGTCTTGTGCAATTTTCAACATCATACCTGATGTTTCACGTATCACATTTGGTTTCTCGCATACCGTAATGGCATCAAATCCACGTGATTTGGCATACTCAAAGGCAGCACGAACAATGCGGGTTGTATATTTCTTCGTAAAGATCCTTGTCGAAACTGCCAGTTCGGGACGAGGACACCATGCGAAATTTTGTTTGAACTTCGGATGTGTCATTAATGCATCGTATACCTGGTCGGAAGGGTTTGTCCATTCAACGCCGCCATATAACCCTTCAGTATTCTGACGGAAGATCATGGAATCAATTACAGGCTCTTCAATCGTATCCCCAAATCCACGACGGATAAAGTTTAATGGGTTGCCTTTGAATGTCTTGCATGGCCGCATGCAGATATCCAGATCATACCGTTGACGCATACTAACGATCGGACTGTAGTATACAAACCCTTTGTCTCTTAATTCTGGAGAGAGTTCGGATGCTGCTTTGTCTTTGGGTTTTGAGGTAATAGCACCAAAAAGGCCGATCTTGTGTTCTTCAAGTAATTTCAGAGTCCGGTCGGGGAGAGGGTTTCCTTTGGTGCACCAGAATTCCCAGCCAATATCTCCGTGAACATACTCGGCATCAAAACCGGCAGCATCAAGGACGCGGATCGCTTCGTCAAGGACAACTTTCCCAATGCCATCTCCGGGCATCGCAACAATGGTTCTTTTGGACATACAACACAGTTTTATGTGAATGAATTAACAATTTGGGTTGGCAAAGATACAACGAGTAGAATTTACTACAAAAGGATTTCATCAAAATCGGATTTTGTATCTTTGCCGGGAATGACACCCTATCTGAATAATCCGGTTTTTGAGGTGATTTCAAGTGTTTCTGAATCACTTGGACAGCCTGCATTCGTCATTGGCGGTTTTGTGAGGGATCTCCTTCTGAAGCGGGACCATAAGCAGGACATTGATATTGTTGTTCTGGGTAGTGGAATTGATTTTGCACATGCAGTGGCAGCCCGCCTTGATGGCGATATTCCTGTTAAGTTTTTTAAAAACTTCGGGACGGCAATGTTTAACTATAAAGTATGGAAGGTTGAATTTGTAGGCGCGCGGAAGGAATCCTATCGCAGCACTTCCCGGAAGCCGGTAGTAGAAGATGGTACACTTGAAGACGATCAGAACCGCAGGGATTTCACAATCAATGCTATGGCTTTGGATTTACGGCCTGATACTTTTGCCAACCTGGTTGACCCTTTTCATGGAGTTGAAGACCTGGAGCGAAAATTGATCCGCACACCCCTTGATCCGGATATCACTTTCTCTGACGATCCGTTGCGGATGATGCGAGCTATCCGGTTTGCCACACAACTTGATTTTTCCATCGATCCCATTTGCTACCAGGCGATCTCAAAAAATGCCTCCAGGCTGGAGATTGTCTCTCCTGAGAGGATTACCGATGAGCTCAACATGATTGTCTCTGCTCCAATCCCTTCCCGGGGATTTATCCTATTAGAGGAGACAGGGATTCTTCAACTGATTTTCCCTGAGATGGTGGACCTCAAGGGCTCCGAGATCATTGACGGGAAAGGCCATAAGGATAATTTCTATCACACCCTGGCCGTCCTTGATAATGTTGCCAGTGTGTCTGATGATTTATGGCTAAGATGGGCAGCTATCCTTCACGATATCGCAAAGCCACTGACCAAAAAATTTGTCCCGGGAACAGGATGGACTTTTCATGCTCATGATTACAGAGGGGCGAAGATGCTTCCCCGTATCTTTCGAAGACTCAGGTTGCCCATGAATGAGAAGATGAAGTATGTGGAAAAGATGGTCCTTCTCCACTTGCGTCCTATTGCCCTGGCCGAAGATATTGTTACAGATTCGGCTGTCAGGCGACTTCTCTTTGATGCTGGTGATGAGGTAGATGATCTGATGTGTTTGTGCGAAGCTGACATCACATCCAAAAATCCACAGAAAGTAAAGAAATACCTTAAAAATTTCATTGTTGTACGTGAGAAGCTGAAGGAGATTGAAGAGAAGGATCGTCTTCGTAATTGGCAGCCTCCCGTGAGCGGTGATCTTATTATGCAAACTTTTGGAATCTCGCCTTCAAGGGAGGTCGGTATCATTAAAGATGCCATCCGGGAAGCAATTCTGGAAGGAGAGATCCCCAATGAGTTTGAGGCTGCCCGTGTTTTTATGATCAAAAAGGGCGAAATACTCGGGTTAAAACGTGTACCAGAATAATCGTTATATTTGAACAATAAATGGAGGGATAAGAATGTTAATTTATCGCTTTAAAGTCACATCGGAAGAGCATGAGGAGTTCCTCAGGGAGATCTGCATTCAGCCCGGTCAAAAATTTATTGATTTTTACCAGGCTATCCTGGAATCGGCTGAGATGATACCGGCAGAGCAGGCATCCTTTTACCTGACAGACAAGAAGTACAAGAAGGATAGGGAGATCAGTCTGAACCGTTATGAGAAACAGGTTCGTAAATATGATTCTGAGATGGATGAAATGGTAACGATTATGGTCGTTCCCAAGCTAATGAAAGATTCTAAGGTGAAAGATTACATCGAAGATCCTCATCAGAGGATGATCTTTGAATACCATGGCAGAGAATACTTTACCTTTTTTATTGAATTGCTGAAAATCATCCATTCCGACGATGAAGGCCTCTACCCGAAATGTGTAAAATGGGTTGGAGAGTTGCCAAAGAAACCAGCTCCTCTGATTTCAGAAACTCCCGAAGAAGTTGAGAAGCCTATTGTCCCTGAATTTCTGAAAAGTTTAATTCCCGATCTCGATATACTGACAAAACTTGACGGAATGGTTGAAGATGATTCGGAATTGGCTACCATTGAGGATAACCTGGCTGATATTCTGTTCGGAGAAGATGAAAAGGAGGTTGTACCTGTTGCGGCTGGCCCAAAGGTGAAAAAAAAGCAGCCTGATGTTCACAATGATCCGGCTGATATTTTTTCGGAAGAGGATGTTGAGGACGAAGATGAAAAAGAGGACTTCAGCGATGGGATGGACCACCTGGAAGATTATGACAACATAGAGAATATTGAGATAAAGTATTCAAAGTTTAGCGACGACGCTGACGATGACTGATGCATCGCCATCCTTGATTGCAATTACTGGTCCGACAGCTGTTGGGAAGACACATCTGGCTATCCAGTTGGCCGAAATCTATTCATCAGAAATCATTTCCTGCGATTCACGCCAGTTTTACAAAGAACTAAACATCGGTGTAGCCAAGCCTTCTTTGCAAGAACTGGAGGCTATCCATCACCATATGATCGGGTTTCTCACCATTTCTGATTCCTACAATGCTTTCAGGTTTGAAGCGGATGTTATTAACCTCTGCAACAAACTATTTCAATCGAATAGTAAGGTTATCATGGTAGGTGGATCGGGCTTGTATATGCATGCCGTAACACACGGAATTGATGATTTGCCCGACCCGGACCCTCTATTACGCCAGCAATTGAAAATGAAATTGCTAACCGAAGGTGTCGACGCATTACGTCTTGAGCTGAAGAGACTTGACCCAATTTTCTTCGCTGAGGTTGACCAGGATAACCCGAAAAGGTTGTTACGCGCACTGGAGGTATGCCTTACAACGGGTATTCCTTACTCCTCTTTACGGAGAGGAGAACCAGTTCAGCGTCCATTCAGGACAATTAAAATTGGACTTTCTATGGACCGGGAGACCCTGTACAGAAAAATCAACAGGCGTGTCGACTTGATGATGGAGAGTGGACTATTGGATGAAGCGAAGTCTCTCTATCCATTCAAAGATCTGAATGCGATGAATACCATGGGTTATAAGGAGCTGTTCGCATTTCTTGAAGGGAAGTACTCTTTGGAGGAAGCAGTTGAGAAGATCAAAACAAACACCCGGAGGTATGCCAAACGACAATTAACCTGGCTGAAGAAAGATCCGGAAATTCGTTGGTTTGATCCAAATGAGGTGAAGGCGATTCAGGGGTATGTAGAGAGTTATGAGGTGATGGTGTGAAAATCATAGATCGGAAATCATTGTGTGGTATTCAACAAGCCCCTCCATTGGCTCCTGTAAGATCTTTGACACCGTGATCCCTTTCGATTGTGTCGCTTGGAGAAGAATTTCACTGTATTGAAAAGCGATTGAACCGATAAACCCTACCGGGTGGGTGGTATAACGATCATACTTGATAATATGGGCTTCGATGAATTCAATGAATGATGTGTAAATCAGATCATAAACATATGGGTCCTCCATGTGATCTTTTAGAAAGAGACTAAAAGAGGCAAGAAATCTGTTTGGAAACGGTTTGTTATACAAGGCGTTCAGGATATCTTCCAAAGAAAAATTGTACCTTTTTATAAATGCAGCTTTCAACGTTTCTGGTAACTCATCCTTAAGGTACCTACCGATTAATTTTTTCCCAAGATTGGAACCTGCCCCCTCATCACCAAAAAGATACCCAAGCGAAGGAACCCCTGCAAAAACATCTTCCCCATCGTAGAAACAAGAATTGCAACCGGTCCCAAGAATACAGGCAATGCCTTTTGCCTTTCCAAATAGTGCCCTGGCAGCGCCGAGAATATCATGAAAAACCTCTATTTGAGCTTCCTGGAAGTAACGTTGAATCTGGGTACTGATCAACTCATTGTTTTTCTCGGTCGAACAACCGGCTCCGTAAAAATAGATATGCGTTACATCGTCGCATGTAAGGCGAAGAATCAACTCCTCCTGTAGAATCTCACGCATCATTTCCGAAGATGTGAAATACGGATTCATCCCCTGAGTCTGAATGACCTTTTCCTGGATCCCATCCTGGATCAGCGCCCAAAATGTCTTCGTTGATCCTGAATCAGCAACAAGCACCATAATTTCCTAATTTCCTAATTTCCTAATTTCCTAATTTCCTCCCTATCCTCCTAGAAAACCTTTGGCACAAATATCACCAGTCCAATAACAGCAGCTGTAATTGCAGCAACCAATACTGCTCCGGCTGCCAGGTCTTTAACCTTCCCTGAAATAGGATTCTGCTCGGGTGAAACCTTATCAACGAGCGCTTCGATCGCTGTGTTAAACAGTTCTGCGCTGATTACAAACCCAATCGCAAATGTGACGAAGATCCATTCCGAGATGGAAAGTTTCAGGATAAATCCTGCTACGATGACCCCGAAAGCAGCAAACAGGTGGATCCATGCATTCGGCTGACTTTTAAACAACAGATACAATCCCCTGAACGCATATTTAAAACTTAAAAGCCGTCTTTTCATCATCTGTACAAATTCATCTCTCACATCTCACATCTCACATCTCACATCTTACGTCTCACGTCTCACGTCTCACGTCTTACGTCCCACGTCTCACGTCTCACGTCTCTATCGGTGGCTTTACATTCAGTACAAGCCAGTATTCGCCAATCTCTTTAACGGTATGGAGGAATCCCTCGAAAGAGACTGGTTTTATAAGATAACTGTTTGCTCCAAGGTCATAAGAGATGGTGCGGTCACCCTCCTCTTTTGAAGATGTAAGGATAACGACCGGAATTCGCTTGAGTTTTTCTGTCATTTTGATTTGTTTCAATACCTCGAATCCATCAATACCAGGCATCTTCAAATCGAGAAGGATCAAATCGGGCAGCGGATGGTTTTGTCGGTCTGAAAATTCACCATTTCCCAACATGTAATCTAGCGCCTCCTCTCCTGTTGTGGTAACGCGGATATTATTAGCCAATCGCGCTTCCCTGAAGGCATCCAAAGTAAGCTCAATATCCATTCGTTGATCTTCAACCAATAAAATTGTCGCAGGTCTTGTCATGAGTTATTTGATTTTAAAAGTTTTACACAAAAGGTCGAGCCAGAGCCCAATTTAGATTCGGAAATATAAACCTCACCTTCATGGATCTCTACCACTTTTTTTACAATTGCTAATCCTATTCCTGTTCCTTGATACTGATCTTCCCTGTGAAGACGTTGAAATATCAGAAAAACTTTTTTGTAAAATTTCTCAGTGATGCCAATGCCATTATCTTTTACTGAAATAATGACATTCGGGTCTTCTTCAACCCATGAGATATCGATTTCAGGTTTTTGTCCATCTGGTTGATACTTTAATCCATTTAAAATCAGGTTTGTAAACATCTGGTTTAGCATCAAAGGATTACCGTTCACAAATAGGTTCTCCGAATGAAGGGTAATCGTGGCATGAGTGGATGCAATCTCCGTATTCAAGTCAGAAATACACGATTCAAGCAGGGCCTTTAAGTCGAGGGAGATAAACTCAGGTTTCGTTTTTCCAAGCCTTGAGTACCGCAGAAGATCCTCAATGAGTTGATCCATATTTTGCCCGGCCTGATTGATATTCCGGAGGTAATGTTTCCCAGTCTCATCCAAAAATGAAGCATATCTGGATTCAAGTATACTTGCAAAGCCACTGATGGATCTAAGAGGTGTTTTCAAGTCGTGAGAGACTGAATAGGCAAAGGATTTCAGTTCACTGTTTGCGTGTTCAAGTAATATCGTTCGTTCTGCTACCCTTTTTTCCAGTTCAACATTCATTTTTTTTAAGTACTCCCTGGCTTCTACTTGTTCCGTGATATTCTGGAAAACAGTAGTGAACCCATTTTCTTTCTGTGAAAATACGGAGATCCTGAAATGCTTTTCCATGGGGGCAAAACAGACTTCCCTTATAGTGGGCCTCCCTGTTAAGGCTACTTCTGTAAATGTGTCGAAATAGGGGGGCGGGTCAACATGGTACAACTCACTGGCAAGAGCACCAATTACCTGGCCGGCTGGGAGAGATGTAATAGTTTCAAACATTGGATTCACATCAAGAATCCGGTAATCTTTCGGTTTATTCGCTTCATTAAAAACAAGTTCATGGATTGCAACACCGTCATTCATCGATTTAAAAACCTGTTGAAACTTTTCTTCAGAGGCAATCAATTCTTCACGGATCTCTCTCCTCTCCTCATCGATAAAGAAAAATCCCAGTGCATATCCAACATCATTTACAAGATGCTCCAATAACACGATCTCCTCATTGTCAAACCATTCAACAGCAGAGGAGAAAATGTTGACTACTCCAATAGCTACTTCCTGCAAAATAATTGGAAATGCAGCAAAAGAACGATACCCCCTTTTTAACGCTTCATCCCGCCATGGAGCCATTAGGGGATCTGTGTCAATATCCTGGCAAACGACTAATTTATTGTTTCTAAAGGTCATCTTCGTAGGGTCACTGCCGGAAGTTTGATCATTGAAAGCGGTAGCCATATGATCATAATACCCTTCGAGGTGACCAGCACTTGCCACTAGTTTCATCCCTTCGGATGAAAACTCTTCAACAGAGACCATCCGGTAGCCTCCTTTATCTATCAGGATATCGCATAGGTCATGAAGCATCCTCTCCCTGTTTTTTGCCCTGACGATCATTTGGTTGATGCTGATAAGAGTGGAGTACAACCTATTTAGTTTACGGATTTGCAGTTCATAATTTTTTCTATGGGATATATCTTCAGCTGATCTGAGACCCAATTCATCATTTACTTTTTTAATGAAAAAGGAATTCACATAGTTTCTGAGAATCAGGTAGGAAATAAAGCCAATAAAACTTAGCAGGATGATGATGACACCGGAAATCAGGAAGGCTTCCTGTTTCATGGGTTGAAATAGTTCATCCTGGTCTGTTTTAGCAACCATGAACCAATCCGTTCCCGGAATTTTTTTCAGGTAAGCGATGATGGGTTTGCCGCGGTAATCTTCCGCCTCAACAAAGCCAAGAGTTCCCTCAACAGCCATGACGGCGGCAACCTTTTTCTTGGTAAGTGGTATTTTTAATTGGAATTTTGAATCTCTCAGATGCCGGAGTTTGTTTAGAAAGGTAATTTCATCTCCTTTACTTGAGAATATCAGTGTTTCGGAAGACTTGCTGGGAGTTGGCCAAAATTCGATCAATGGAAAGAGATACTTGTTTGGATCGATTTGCATCAACCCAAATCCACCAAAGGTTCCGTTTGAAGTCACAGGGATGACGATATCCAATAATGGGATTGTGTCTTGGTGGAGGTCGAATCCACTAAAATAGATATCAGGTGAATTCTTGCTGATAGCCAGATAGTGTTGAATTACCTCATCAGATATAGTTTCTTTAGCACTGGTTGAAGTAATTAATTTACCCTCATGTGAAAAGACAAAGATGTTCTTATAATCAAAATCCTCTTTTGCTGATTGAACAAACATTGAGAATATAGGCGCAAATTCGGTTGAAGGATGGATGAAAATTTTGTCAAAATTTTTCCTGACAAAGGGATTGTTTATAATAGTATTTGCATCTGATAGTCGTTCTGCTTTCCAGCTCAGAATATTTGCCTCTTTTAAATCGGCGATAGCTTTGAGGTCGTTTAGCCTATCTTCCATTCGAAGCTCTTTCCGGTAATCGTAATAAAAAAAACCGCCTAAAGCAATGATGGCTGAGATTCCGATATAAATGATGAGAACCAGGTATTTTGGATCACGGAAGGAGGATCCCTTGATCATTTCATGTGTTTGAATAAAACACTCATCAGTTCAGTAATGTCAATGGGCTTCGAAATATAGTCATCACATCCTGAACCAATACTCAGCTCTCTCTCACCCTTTAAAGCATAAGCAGTTTGTGCGATTATCGGGAGGGATTTGTTCTCTTTCTTTATAATTTTAGTCGCTTCATAACCATCCATGCCCGGCATCCGGATATCCATTAAAATTAGGTCAACCTTCTCTGTTTGTGCAATATTCACGGCGTCCTTGCCATTCTGCGCCCACAAAAGTCTGACGCCAGTCCGTTTAAGAACATGTTCGAGAAACGAGTAATTGGATTCTTCATCTTCTGCAACCAGGATTACTTTATCTTTCCAATCCGGTTTACCAGTTTTTGCCTTATCCTGAACCGGGTCCTCTTTCGTGGGACTAATGGTCCACATCGGAAGGGTGATTGTAAACCGTGTGCCTTTTCCAACTTCCGATTGCAATGAAAGTTCCCCTCCCATCAGATGCGTCAGATTCTTGCAAATTGTCAGACCCAATCCTGTTCCTCCATATTTTCGGGTATGGGAGTCATCCACTTGTCTGAACCGTTCAAATATCATTTTATGCATCTCTTCGGGAATCCCTATCCCTGAATCCTGGATGAAAAATTCAATGGACTTCCCAATTCCAAAGTCTTCTTTAATAGTATAACCAAACTCAATCACTCCTTTTTCTGTAAACTTCAACGCATTCTCCACAAGGTTGGTGATAACCTGCCTCAATCGCTGAGGGTCGGTAAGGATCGTAAATTCAGGATCGGAAATTTCCAGCGAAGTGAGTAATTCTACATGATGTTTTTCCTGTTTTTGTTTTATTTGATTGAAAACGGTATAGATGTCTTCCAGCAAACGATTTATTTTACAATCTTTTATGTTGATTTTTAACTGGCCAGATTCAATTTTTGCCACATCGATGATGTCACTGATGATTCTCATCAGGTCCTTCCCACGCTCCTTGATGATGTCGATATATTCTGCTTTCTCTTCTTCAGTAGATCCCGGATCAGATAACAACCCAGAGAAGCCCAGAATGGCATTCATCGGTGTCCTTATTTCGTGCGACATGTTGGAAAGAAATGCCGACTTCAGCCTGTCCGACTCTTCCGCTTTCTCTTTTGCGATAATCAGGCTCTTCTCAATACGCTTACGGTCTGTGATATCCCTGTATATTCCAAAGGCTCCAACGATGCTCCCTTCAATGAATATTGGAGTCACAAGAATAGAGACATCGACTAACATGCCATTTTTATGTTGTCGTACCGATTCCATCTCAACCCGTTCATTGGTCAGGGCGCGGTTGGTATTATGCACTCCTTCATCGTTGAGGTATCTGGGGACGATCATCTCATCGATATTCTTTCCAAGAATTCCAGACTCATCATATCCAAAAAGAGTGGTAAACTCCTTATTTATAGATTTGACAATCCCATTGTTATCAATCATCAGGATTGCCTCAGAAGAACTTTGAAACAGCTGATCCATGTAGGCTTGCTCTTTTCGCAGTTTATCTTCGGTGTTCTTGCGCATGATCAGGCCGGCAACCTGGTCGGCAACGAATGTCAATAGTGAAAGATCATTTTCATTAAAACAGAATGGATCTGAATAGTTTTGAACTACGATTGCTCCGATCACATCGTGGTCAACAATCAGGGGAACTCCAAGCCATACTTTAGAAGGAGTGCCAACCAAATCGATGATTCCAGCTTCTACAAGCTTTTTTATCTCTGTTTCGTTCGCTAGAAGAGGTTTTTTTGTATGGATAACATGGCCTGTCATTGTTTTTCCAGCAGGGAAAGAGGCAAACTTATCTTTAAAGTCTACATGGTAGGGGAGGGTTATGGAGTCGGTCTCTTTGTTGTATAGGGCCACAAAGAAATTGGTTGTGTCAATTATCTTGCTAAGTTGGAGGTGTGCAATAGAGAGCAGTTCGTCAAGGGTTTCTGTTTTATAACTGGATTTGGATATCTCAAAAATAACCTCCCTCACTTTTTGGTTACGTTGCTCTGCTGTTGCGTCAGCAATGAACCCTTCCAGTACGATGGAATTATTTCTCTGATTGCGTATACCTACTCCCTGTTCTTTAACCCATTTAATTTTTTTGTCAGCTGTTATAATCCGGTAGCTTAGTGTGAATGGTCGGTCGTTATTGATATTTTCCTGGACTTCAGTCCATATTCTCTCCCTGTCATCCTCATGAATAAGATCATTATAGGAGAGTTTTTTGTTGTCAATCAATTCATCGGGATGATATCCGGTGATTTCGAAGCAACCATCACTAATATATTCCATGGTCCAATTTCGGTCACTTCGGCATTTGTAAACCATCCCATTCAGGTTACTGATCAGGGTTTGTAACATACGCCTTACTTCAGTTAACTCCTTCTGGATATTCGTCAATTCATTTTCTTTCATGCTAGGGGATTAAGTAAATGATCGATACGGGAAATAAGGTCTCGCTCATCAAAAGGCTTAGAGAGGTATTCGTCGAAACCGGATTCAAGACATTTTTCGCGTTCACCACTCATACCAAAGGCTGTAACAGCCATGGTTGGGATCTCAGGATATCTCTTTGAAAATAATTCAATTACGGTATATCCGCTGATCAAAGGCATCTGGATATCGAGTAAGATCAAGTCGATCCCCTCTCCGCCTTGCTGATCCATGAATTGAATAGCCTCCTCGCCATTGTAGACAAACTGAAGTTTTGCATTGGTTTTTTTCAGCATCATCTTAATCAGGAAACAAAAATCCTTGTCATCGTCAATAAGAAGAATTGTTTTTTCTGACAGGTCAATCATGTATATATCGTTGATTTAATTAGTAAAATTAGAATAAATAAACAGGAAATCAAATTTAAGG
>CAZXQU010000039.1:0-28970 GCA_964642545.1 uncultured Prolixibacteraceae bacterium
TCCCGGCAATACGTGCTTCTGCACAGGCAGTGGAAGCCAGCATGATCGTACTGGGTTTTCGGGTAACAAAATCTCTCTTTTCAGCACAATCTCCAACTGCGAATATATCCGGATCTTCTGTCCTCATATATTCATCAACCTTAATAAACCCTTTAGTGCTTATTGTCAATCCTGCTTCTGATGCCAATGTTGAATCTGGATTATACCCAACAGATACAATAACAGCCTCAGTATCTATAATTTCTCCATTTTCCAGCTCCAGTCCTTTTACAGAAGTTTCTCCAAGGATCGATTTCACTCCGATTCCGGTAAGTATCTTGACACCCCTTTCACGAAGCAAACTCTCAACCCTTTCTGAAATTTCGGTATCGAATGCCAATCCAAGGATATGTGGCAATTTTTCAATCAACGTAACCTCTTTCCCGTCTTTCCTTAGTTCATCCGATAATTCAACCCCAATAAACCCGGCGCCAATTAATGCGATTTTTTTATAAGCCCGGATTGCTCCCTGCATTTTATCGAGATATTCCTTGCTTTTAGGAACTGTGAATACATCTTTCAAAGAAGTATTCCGTATCCACAAAGGATTTTTTGGCTGTGATCCGGTTGCAATGACCAGTTTTTCATATTCGACTAATTCACCATTCCCAAGCGTAACCCGTTTATTCTCTTTATCAATTGAAGTTACTTCATCAATTACCTGCTTGATACCCATGGCTTCAAACATTTTCTCAGAAGGCAAAACATCGTTCTCGCTGGTTCCAACAGAGCCAAAAATATATGGGATCCCACATGGGATGAGGGTCTTTGGTTGTTTGGTAACAACTAAAAACGATTTTTCCTTGTAAATCCGCTTTCCGGTAGTCGCAGCCACCAATCCGGCGGCGCTAGATCCGATAATCAATACATCTGTTTTCATCTTTTTATAATAGGTTTAAAGTGTTATGCTCTTAATTTCAAGAATTCCGTTCCGAGAGTTTCTTTTCTAGCGCGCTAACCTGATCCTTGAGAATACGAATCTCATTCTCATATGAGGTTTTTGGGGAGATATCTGCATTTCCTTCGACGGTGTCCCATCCAAACCAGTTTCTAAATCTCATCCCAAAACCACGACCACGGTTATAACCACGGCCGAGACCTCCTCCATTTCCACGGCCGAAACCTCGGCCAGCTTCCCCTTGAGTGTTGGTGTATCCGGGTGTGTCATTTCCGACACAACGTCCCATTTTTCTTCCAATCATTCTTCCAAGTCCTTCAGGACCTGTTTTGTCACCTCGTGGCATAATTACCTCCTTTTTTGATGTTGGTTTTTAGAATATCGATACTGCCCGCAACACCTTCCGTGACCAAACCCTCCAGCCAGGCTAATCAACTCGTTGGATTGGCATTCCGGACATTCAATTAACTTCGTATTTATGTCTGTTTTGAACATATACCCACATTGTCTGCAGCGAATGATGTTGATTCGGAAATGAATACTTCCTCCCTCCACTACCAGTCGGTTTCCTTCAACTATCAGTTTAGCAATTGTTTTCCGTCCCTCTTCAATCAGCCTCGAAAAAGTTGATCGTGAGATCTCCATCTCTTGCGCTGCATCTTCATGTGATAATCCAATGTAATCAGCAAGACGAAAAGCCTCATAGGCATCAATTGACAAAGAAACAAAATTCAATTCACGGCCATAAATACCTATAGGTTTGAATTCCGTAAACAAAGGAGGTTCATGTACAATTCGTTCATTTTTTGGTCGAGACATAAACTTTTTTCTGCAAATATAACGAACATATGCTCATAATACAACCCGTTGAGCATTTTTTTTACATCCTAAGAATTGAGGTTAAACCGAGATATGAAAGACGGCTTATTTAGGGGGATAGATAGGGTTTATTCCTGCAGATTATCGATTAACAAGAAGTCTGCCATTCGCTTCCAGGTTGGCTTGTGCAGCTTCCTGATGCCATTGGTCGATAAAAGCCTGCAGTTCCGTTTCAGGATTTATCCACTGTTGTTCATCCGGTGTAATGGGATTACAGCCTGTTATCATGATGACAACAAGTGAAGATAACAGGAGTAGGCAGTATATTTTTTTCATGGTATCAAATTTTCACCACAATAGACGCAATAGGGCACATTAGGAGTCCTATTGCAATTTCTAATGTGTTCTATGTGCCTACTGCTGTTAATTTCTGATTACAACCAGCTTCCTCACTGCTGATTGGAGTTCTCTCGTAATTCTGCAGAAATAGACTCCCTGCGGAAGATGGCTGATATCATAGGTAACCTTAAGGCTTCCGGAAGGGATCAGCTCTTTCATCACCCGGATCCCACTCACGTCAACGATCTCTAATTCTGCTAACTCTCCCGAGTACTCGGGACCAACTGCCAACTGAAGCGTAATGACTGAGTTTGCCGGATTCGGAAATAATGCCACCTCAAACCCGTCAGCAGGCTGTAAGTTGATCGCAGCTATAGGATAACTCTGGGTTGATGCCCAAGTTTGGTTCATAACAGCGCCTCCCGATTGGCCACCGAAAATCAGCACCTTGTAACTATCTGCCAGACTGATGCCCCGCAAACCATCTGCTCCTCCATCCTTGTACAAGGCAGCATCACCGCCGGCCACTGGTTGAGGTAATAGTTGCTGCCGCTGGATCACTTCTCCGGTTGCAGTATTAAACTCATACACGAGATCACTATCCTCTCCCTCTCCATCATGTCCTCCGAAAATGAAGACCACCTCCTCATGAAGGTTGTTAAGTACGTTGACATGGCTTGCATATCCCCACAGGGGCAGTTCTCCTGTAGTTACCCCCCAGGTTCCATTTTCAAATTGATAATAGACCATTACGTTCGGTTCGCCGAAAACCAACATATATTGATCACCAACCACAAACGCAATATGGTGGCTGTATGCTCTGGGACAATCTCTCAGCTCCGTGAATCCTGCAGATGAAAAGGACCAGAAATCCCTGAGGTTGGAGCCATCGGAATCGGTGCCACCAAGAATACCTATCGTGCCGTCGGGCATTGATACGGTTGCCTGTCCATGTCTTGCAGAAGGCCGGTTTCCCGGGATGGAAGGCTGGTCCCATCGGTTCAGGTAAAGATCGTATGTCCACATGTCGTCGAGAGGACCGTTTTCTCCCAATCCGCCATAAATGTACATCTTGTCTCCGCTGATCCAGGCTTCGTGTTCCATGCGCGCCGGAGGGGGGTCGTTCACAGGGGTGATCTCATTCCAATCGTTTTGTTCAAATACAAATAGATCGTTAAACAAATCCTGTTCTGGGACTCCCCCTCCAAAGAGAAGGACCTTGCCTTCTGGCGTAGTAACCATGCTATGTCCTTCACGGGGAGAAGGTGCGTTGGGAGGGTTTAAGGATTGCCAGTCCTGGGCAGTTAGATCTCCCATAAACAGGGTGAGGAAGATAGCAGTAATCATACCTTTGCGTTTCATAAGACTGATGTTTAGGTTGATGTACACAACACAAATATATCAACAATTTCTAAATGCACCAACTCACCATTTCACCATCTCACCATTTGGCTCCGCCGAACTACGCTTCGCTCCGGTTCACCATTTCACTAACTTTGTCCCATGAAGATCGAAATCATCAACATCGGCGATGAAATTCTCATCGGCCAGGTGATCAACACCAATGCGGCCTGGATGGCGGAGGAGCTGAACCGGAACGGATTCAAAGCGTTTCAGTTCACCGTAATTTCCGACAGCCGTGAACATATTCTGCAAGCCCTGGAGGATGCATTGAACCGTGCAGATGTGGTCCTGATCAGCGGAGGTCTTGGACCTACCAAAGATGACATCACGAAAGAGACTATCTGCGAGTTCTTTGACACAAAGCTGATCTTCAATGAAGAGGCTTTCCAAAACATAGAAGCTCTTTTCTCACGAAGAGGTTATGAAGTTACTGAAGTAAATCGTAAGCAGGCCGAACTGCCGGAGAGCTGTATCAGTCTCCCAAACCGATTAGGAACGGCGAGAGGGATGTGGCTGGAAAAAAAACGTAAGACGTCAGACGTGAGACGTAAGACGAAAAATAAAAATCAAATAAGGAACAACGAACAACAAACAACGAACAACGAATATCCACAATCGAAAACCGACAATCGACAATCGGCAATCTATATCTTCCTACCGGGCGTTCCTTTTGAAATGAAAGACATCTTCACCCGTGAAGTAATTCCCCGGCTGAAAGAGTGGTTTGCCGCACAGGCAATTTATCACAAAACTGTCCTCACACAAGGGAAGGGAGAATCGTTCATTGCTGATATTCTGGAAGATTGGGAGAATAACCTCCCCTTGCATATCAAACTGGCTTACCTCCCGCAGCCTGGACTCGTACGATTAAGATTATCCGCAACTGGTTCAGAAGAGGAGCTTCTTCAGCAGGAGGTAACGGCAGAAATTTCAAAACTCCACGAACTCATACCCGATTTGATTTTCGGATTCGATAGTGATACACTTGAGTCCATTGTAGGGCAACTGCTTATGCTGCAAAAGAAAACCCTGGCAATTGCCGAAAGTGCTACCGGGGGATATATCGCGCATCTTGTCACGTCCGTATCCGGTAGTTCCGCCTGGTTCCAGGGCTCTGTGGTGGCTTATTCCAACCGGTCGAAAGAGGACATCCTTTATGTAAAAAGAGATACGCTTGAAAGCCATGGTGCAGTGAGTGAACAGGTTGCGCTGGAGATGGCGCTGGGTGCCCGGGGTCGGTTCAGAACCGACTATGCCATTGCAACCACTGGAATTGCCGGCCCCTCAGGAAGCACCCCCGACAAGCCTGTTGGAACATTCTGGATAGGAATTGCTACCCCCGATGGTGTTTTTGCCAAACACTTCCTCTTCGGCGACAACCGAGAGCGGAATATTCGTCGGACAGCCTTGACGGCGATGAATCTATTGAGAAAAGAGCTTCTTTAGTACCCACGCCTCCCCGCCCTTTTTAATGACCGCCAGCATTGTCATTGTGAGGAGCGAAGCGACAAAGCAACCTCGTTCTGGGATAGCGTACGCTAATTGTTTTCGACGAAGCAACCTGACCTGAGGCCAATCACTTACTTCGTCATTTGCAAGCCCTCTTCAGGGGGTTTAGGGGGGTATTCGTCGATTCTTTTAAACTTTTTATCGAAATCGCTTGACTTTTGTGTTTTAATAGTTATATATTTGTAAACTTCACTTTTTATGAAGTATATAAAAAGTTGAATATCATGAGCAATCGATCAAAGTTACGCATGTCAGTCGGACTCTTCTACCCGATAGCTATATTCTCCAGCTACATCATAGCCATCGCAGAATGGGGTATCCGTTCATGGCTGATCAGTGAAGGAATGGATATCGGACAGATGCCCCTTCTCACCTACTATATATGTGGAGTGTTTTTTGTCGCCATGGGGATCTTTCAATGGTTCAAATACAGACTATGGGTTAACCTGGTGATCGGCATCCTGGTAGGATTTTTATGTGTCCAGGGGCCAGGGATGATTATTTCAGACTATTTTTTCACAAAAGCCTCCTATTTCATCACCTTTTTTATCATTGTGCTTTTCGTGATCCTGAACTGGTCAACACTCTATGGACAGGAGCGGTATGAGATCAACGCCCGCAGATTGTTCAAACTTGGTGCCGAACTGATCTACGAAACAGCTGATGGATTTACCGGCAGGCCTTTCTCGGCAGGTGAAATCACCTTCTCGAAGGAGGAGTTGCTTGGTTTTTCAAGATTCATGGAAGGAAAGTATGTGACACGGGTATTTCATGAAAATGAAACAGTTTTCCTCACCTTTTCACTGAACAGAAGTGTCCTCACTATTGTAAATCCCCGGGAGGCAAGTCATGTCTCAATCAGTAAGTCAGGCGCCATGACCGTCTTTATCACTGAATCAGATTACCGTCAATACAGGAAAACATACAATTTTAACCAGCTATGTCACTCCCTTGGGGAAGTGATAAAGCGGTTTTTTGAATACTACAAAGAGGGGCTGGAGAATCGGATCATCACAGAACTGAAGACTGCCCGGTAAACCAATAAAAAACAACCAAAAAAAATCAGGAGGTTATCATGAATTACAGAGTACATCGATTTGAAATCAACATGGAAAAAGATCAGCATCTTTTGGAAC
Organism: uncultured Prolixibacteraceae bacterium; assembly: GCA_964642545.1. Classification (GTDB taxonomy): domain Bacteria; phylum Bacteroidota; class Bacteroidia; order Bacteroidales; family FEN-979; genus QYOJ01. Next base: position 6,145 of record CAZXQU010000039.1, read on the forward strand.
AGTTTCTAAACTCCTTAAAAGGTGAAGTGGTTTCCATTGTGCCGAATGTGGCAAAAACCACTCTTGCCCAGATCTACGGTATAACCAGAAAAGTAAACTTTCTGCTGATCGTAGAAAAAATCACATAGACCAAAATATTCGTAAACCTATATAAGATGAAAACTTTACAACTTATTGCCTGTGCCCTGTTACTTGCATTTATTCTTCCGAAGTGTGCAAGCGGACAGGAGGACCAGACTGGAAAAACAGGAGAGAAGACCTATTATTATGGAGTAGAGATCAATGATGTCCTTTGTGGATATGTAAGATTCTCTTCTGTTGAGGAAGAACAGGAAGGAAAAACCATCGAGAAAACCGAATTTGAAGTGGTGATCAAACTATCCGTCCTGGGAGGAGGAGTTGATATGCTTATACATCAGTTCTACCTTTCCGATCCTGCCACGGAACAGTTTTTCTTCAATACAACCTCCATCGAGCAGGGGGATGTGAAGATGGATTTTTCTTCTGTTGTAACAGGAGATACGCTCTTCTTTGAATCGGTCTCAGGAGAGGATAAGAAAACTATCCCTCTGACACCTGACCTCATTCTGGAGGGGCCATTAACAACCACTCACATCGTGAAGGATTTTATCCATGGCGATATCAACGAAAAAACATACTCCATCTATGATCCCGCCAGAGGCCAGATCTTTGAGAAAACCTACAAACGATTGAACGAAGAAGAGCTCATCCTGGCAGGAAATGCATACACATGCCTTGTTCTGAGCGAGTCAAATCCAGGCCTCGGGTTCACCGCAAAACAGTGGTTTGACATTGAATCAGGGCTGAACGTGCAAACCCATATCGCCAACAGAAAAATCTATCTGGCAGATCCTTCCGTTGTAAAAAATATCACCACGGCAAACCTGGATGATGTTCTCTTTGCAAAGGTTGGCACAAAGATCTCTAACGTCCATGGTATTGAATACATGAAGGTAAGGGCAAAGATCAATTCTGCCGGAGAACAGATCACCCCGGAAAGCCTGAATCATGTGAGGCAATCTTTTTCGGGGAGCGTAACCGATAATTTTATCGACGGCATCTTTGAAATCAAAGCTGAAAAGTATGATGGCATAAATGCTCCTCCCTTCCCTCCTGATTTCAGCGGAGAGGCAGGACTGGCAGATTACCTCAAACATGAGAACCTTATCGAAGCGAACGAGCCTGTTCTTATAGCAAAAGCGCAGGAGATCACAACAGGAGCTAAAGATTCCTGGGAAGCTGCAGTTCGGCTTAGCAAGTGGGTTGCCGAGGAGATTGAAGGCACAGTTCCGGGTGGCACGTCAGCAATCAACACTTACAAAATCCGCCAGGGAGAGTGCGGATCACACTCTCGATTATTGGCCGCCTTTTGCAGGGCAGTTGGCATTCCTGCCCGTCTGGCTGCCGGATGCATGTACTCTTCATTGTATGGAGGCAGTTTCGGTCAACATGCCTGGACAGAGGTCTATATGGGTGAAGCGGGTTGGATTCCGGTCGATGCCACCGCCTTTGAAATCGATTTCATCGATGCAGGCCACATTCGTCTTGGGACTGGAACCTCTTTCAACCCCGAAGAGATGGAGATTCTGGAGTACAGAATGACAGGAGGGAATACAGATTCAACAGCGAATGCTATCCCGGCAGGATACCAGCCCTATCTCGGAAAATATACCGACCTGACCAGAAACAGAGTATTTACTGTGGTGTTTGAGCACGATGGCATTGGTGTTGATATCCCCGGCCAGATGGTCCTGGCACTCAATGAGCCGGATGAAGAGGGTCTCTGGTATCCAAAACTGACCCGTCAGCTCTATTTCCAGTTTCCAAAAAACACAGTAGGGCATGTAGAGAAATTGCTTGTCACCCAACTGGTTCCGATTCCACGAAAATCATCCCTCGACAGCCTCTCTTCTGATATTCCGGAAGAACTCCTCCCCTACATTGGTGTATACGACCTGGCCCAGGCAAAACTTTCACTGGATGTCACCTATGAAGATGGAGGATTGGCAATTCCCGATCTGGTTGGCAGAACGAAAAATCGCATCCTTCTTAAACAAGAAGGCGATAGCTGGAAATCCACTGATGCTAAATATACTATCAGGTTTGAGACCAATGATGAAGGGAACGTGACACAGATGGTTATTGCCATCATGTTTGAATTTCACCGGGGTGAGCCTGCTGCTTTTATCATTGAGAAAATCATTGAAAAGGAAGGAATAGAAGCCGGTATAACAAGGTATGCTGAACTGAAAGCAGAAAACCGGGGAGAGTATATTTTCAAAGAGGGGCTGTTGAATGCACTTGGATACAAGTTGCTCAACCAGGAGAAGGTCACCGAAGCGATTGAGATCTTCAAACTGAACGCAGAGGAACACCCCGGCTCCTTCAATGTTTATGACTCTCTGGGTGAAGCCTACATGAAAAACGGCCAAAAGGAGTTGGCAACTGAGAATTACCAAAAATCTATAGGAATAAACCCTGATAACGAGACTGGGAAAAAGATGCTTGAACAAATAGAGTCAGTCGAGTAAATATTCCCTAAAAATAATGATTATATGAAAGTAGGACAGCTAATTGCCACTATTCTCCTCCTCTCGGTTACCTGCTTGCTGATCGCCTGCAATCATTCAGAAAAACCCGAAGTCAAGCGTGTCATCGATCCAGGGTTAAGGCTATTTTTTGCCATCGAAATGAATGGACAGGTTTGCGGGTACAAAGAGATGCATCTTGAAAGGGTATTGACTGCCGCAGGGGAGATGAACCTGCTCACTGAGAAAATGAATTTCAGGATGAATCTGATGGGAAAACAGGTGTTCACAAAAGGGGCCATTGACTGGTTTTTCGACACAACGATGCAGCATCTGACATACAGCAGTGTATCGATCGACCAGGGGAACCTGCACATCCGCAGCAGTCTGGGCATCACAGGCGACACGGTTAGGATCAAAAGCAGCTCAGACAACCGGGATGAACTTATCATTCTGGCACCCGACGTCAGGTTCGAAAACAACCTCTACCGGAAATATCTCCTTTCTGAACTCCCTCAAGATACCTCCGCTTCGCTGAATGTTCAGATGTTCAATGAAATGAAGGGAAGGACGGATAATAAGACCTATCAATGGGCAGGAAGAGATACACTGTGGCTGGCTGAGAATCAATACCAAACCATTCGGGTTGAAGAGATCAACCAAACAACAGGTGAATACAGTGAACTATGGCTAGAAGAGAACACGGGGCTAATCGTACAGGCCATATTGTACACCTCCAACTTCAAATTCTATCTTGCCGACAGGGATATCCCCAACCGTCTGGTTTCTGCACGCGTAGATGATATCCTCTTTTACCAGGTCGATACGATCATACCGGATTTCAAAAACCTCTCCCGGATGAAAGTTAAAGCGGTAATCAACTCATCCGGAGAGTTGCTTTCAGTGAAGAATCTGAACTACCCCGGACAAAAATTCACCGGAACCGTGGATAAGAATATCATCAGTGGAATCTTTGAGGTTTCTCATCCGAGGTATGATGGTAAAAATGCACCGGGATTTCCGTATGATTTTCCGCTGGACTCCGCCCTTCAAAACTACCTGAAGCCCGAATTTCTTATTGAATCAGAAGATCCAAAGATAAGAAAGAAAGCCGAAGAGATTGTAGGGAATGACGTAAGCGATTCGTGGGAAGTTGTTAAAAAACTGAGCTTCTGGGTGGGGACTTACATTGAAGATGCCATTCCCGGAGGAGGTTCCGCCATCGGGACGCTGAATATAATGAAGGGCGAGTGTGGCGGTCATTCGCGCCTGCTGGCCGCATTCTGTCGTTCCGTCGGCATCCCGGCCCGGTTATCCATTGGCTGCATGTATGTCCCCGACAAGGGAGGGTTCTTTGGTCAACATGCCTGGACTGAGGTTTATATGGGAGAAGCCGGCTGGATCCCTGTGGATGCCACCATCGATGAGTTTGACTACATCGACTCGGGACACATACGGTTGGGAGAAGAGACCTCATTTCATCCGAAGGAGATTGAGATCCTCGAGTATAGTACAGGGTCCGGAAACACATCTTCATCAGGGCATAAGTAGTAAGATAGTCTATTCAGATAAAAAGATATACCATGTATTATCCAAATAAATTAAGGTCCGGGACCAAGTTTACTGCACTTATTCCTGCACTTATAATGTTAACACTATTTGCTTTTGCAGTCGTTTTGTTCGATATCCGTGGAGGATTGGCGGTCATGTTCGTCAGTTTCACCCTCTTCTCCGTTTTCTCTTTTTTCCTCTACCTGCGCACACACAACTCAAGTTTTCTGGCTGGTAGCCTGATGCAACTTCTGTTCGGGTTATACTTTGCCTCTGTGCCCAGAGGAATATTTCCCTTCCCGGATGAGAGAATGGCCTGGTTTCTATATCTCTGCGGCATCGTCATCGGTGTATGGATGGTGATACTGGTGGTAGGTAAACGAAAGAATAAATTTAAGGGACGGGAGGTGTTTGAACTTGCTGCCCGTGCCACTGAACTCTCGGCTGACGGCTTCACAGACAGGCCACGACCGGCCGGAAAATCAACCTACACCAGGGATGAATTGATGGGATTCGCAGAGTATATTCGCAGGAACCTGATTGCGCTTCCATACAGGGAAGAGGACCGGGTAGTGTTCGTCCCGATAAGAATGGGAGATGAGTATCACTTCAACTTCAGTCCGGATAGCTTCAGGCAGGGCCGGACCTGGATCGCTTTAGACTTTCACGGAAACGTCACAGTAAGTATGTCAAAAAGCGATTACCTGGCCTACAAGGAGGAGTTATCGTTCGATCAACTTTGCAGTAACCTGGGACAACTCTTCATCAAATTCATGGAGTACTACAAAAAAGGGGAAGAGGAACGAATTGTCTATCAGTTGAATGAATTGAAATTAAGTCAGTGGATGTGATGAACTTCCAGCAAGCTGCCATATTGGGTTATTATATCTCGAAAGACTATGCCGAAGATCTCTTCCGGCTGCTGGCTACCTATCAGAGCATCTCTGCTTCTGAGGCTGCATCGAGGTTGGAGGTGCATATCAAAACGGCACAGGACTTCCTGGAGGCGATGAATGACCTGGGATTCCTGGAAAAGGAAGAGGTCTATGAAAAGAAACGTCCCTACTTCCGGTATAAGCTAAAAGTAAAGAGAATCTCCATGGAGATCGATCTGACTCCCTTATTCCCCAAAACAACCACTGACGATCGCACCCAACTACGGATCAGGGAGCGTAAAAATGCAGGCGCGCGATTTACCACTGCACGGAACAATCAATATATCAGTAATGTGGTTATCTGGATCGGACAAGGGAGAGAACGAACAGAACGTAGAATTAACCTGACCAACCCACAGGGACAATTCCTCTTCCACCTCCCCTTCCCCAGTGCCGATTTTCTCTCCGTTCAGGAGATCATGAACAAAGCAGAGGTAGACCCTTCGAACCAGTCGGAAATACTTGATATCGCTGACACGCTTATTGAATATGGGATTATTGAAGTAAGTGATTAGGAAAATAATAATAATTATTATAAGAAGAAAAAGAAGAACAAACATTGACACACTGAATTATGAAAACAACAAACATTTTACGCGTAATTATTCCGGTAGGGATAGTACTCACAGCAATCTTTTTCCTGGCCGGATGTGCTTCAAAAAAGAACATCTGGGGTGATACAAAAAAAGGTTTGGTCCTCAACTACCGTATGATTGAAGGGACCCCTTATACCTACAATGTGAAATCTGATGTTAATCAGGAGATGGAGATCAATCAACAAAAATTGTCGGTGATCATGAACAGTATTCAGGAATATACGTTCACTTCGGAATCATCAGCTGCTGATCCCCTTCAACTCAACGTTACCATCGACACCATGGCACTCTTTATCAAGTCCCCCATGAAGGAGATGGAACCCGGCATGGCAAATGTCATTGGGAAAAGTCTTGTAATGAAGCTGTCCTCCAGCGGTTACGAATCAAACCTGGAGGGAGCAAAAGAGATTACATATGACATCGGACCTGAAACCCGTAACCTGGGATCGGAATTCCAGGGATTCTTTCCCAACCTACCCTCCAATCCAATCCAACCTGGCGACACATGGAGTTATCAGGACACAATCATGGAAGAGTCAGGAGGAAATTGGCTGGGTATCTATGCCAACAACAGCGCAACACTGATTGGTTATGAATCCCTGGGGGAGAGGGAGTGTGCCCATATTACAATCGTTAATACAGGAACCATACATGGAAAAGGGTCAACCCAGGGAGTCGATACTGAGACTACCGGAGATTTTTCCGGGACCGACCAAATCTGGTTTGATTACAAGGAGGGAGTTCTTATTAAAATCGTATCAAAAGGAAGTGCCAAAACGCAAACACAAACTTCCGGTGAACGCCAGATGATCATCCCCGCAACACGCGACATGACGAAGACTGTTATACTAGCGGACTAGCTTACAAGCGAACCAGTGATCCAGTGATCCAGTCATCCAGTCATCTAGCAATCCAGTTATCCTTATCTTTGTACGAGATTACAACTAAACCTCAATCATGGAAGAGAAGAAGAAAACCCTGCATATCCTCTGGACGACAGGCGAGAAAGATGTCGCCATCCGAATGGTGTTTCAATACCTGATGAATGCAAAAGCTAATGGTTGGTGGGACGAGATCAACCTGGTCATCTGGGGACCATCGGCGAAGTTGTCTGCTGAAGATGAAGATATCCAGGATGAGATCCGGATGTGTCTCGATAGCGGGATAACTGTTCAGGCTTGCAAGGCATGTACTGACTCATATGACGTTACCAAAAAGATAATCCGTCTCGGAGTCAATGTCAGGATGATGGGAGAATCGTTTACAGATTACCTGCACGGTCCGGATACAGTGGTTACATTCTAGTAGGGGCAGGTTTGGAACCCGCCCCTACTTTACTGGTTCAACCACTCCACATACCCCTCAATATCCAGCCCCTTGCCAGTGAATCGGCCCAGCCGCTCCTGCCAATGGTAGTATTCCCCATCTTTGTAAAAATACTCCTGCATCAGAGAGGCGGTTTCGGGATTGAATATATAGTCGTCTCCCAGCCTCTTCCTGAGCTCATTGTGGATCTGCCACTGGATTACCTCTGCAAACAAGTAATTGTGGTTGTAGACGGGGTACGAGACATACATGGAGTTAGCAATTTCGTGGGGTCGGGATGAGGGTTTGTCGACCAGCAAATAGCGTTTCAGCAACTGGGTGCGCAGGGAGTCGACATCCAGACCTGGATTGTTGAATATCTCAAGCTCCAGCCACACATTGTACAACCAAAAACGGATGTTGACCGGAGAGTATTTCTTGTATGCGGCATTCTTGTCAGCAATCTCATTATCTGTCAGATCTGTATATTTTTTCATCCATTCCGGAGTCTGCAGGATGCCGGCCGACCACTCAGCAAGCCCTTCAGCCATGATGGGACTGGTTCCTCCTGCAACCCACTCATATCCTTTGAGCACGGGGGATGGAATCTGTGTGTAGACGCAGGCCAGGCCATGCCCTACCTCATGAAAGATGGTGGAGATACCTACACTCGGATTGACCACAAGCTTGAAATTGTCGGGAATCCGAACGGCAATGCCCTGCCCTCCCATGGGTGGTGGGAGCATCATCTCCCGGTGAAGGATGGGCAACTCTTCATACTTCATTCCCAATCCGTTGAGTGTTGAAGAGAGAATCTCCTGCCGTTCTTCTTTTGGAGGTTCCGGAGGCCCACACTGGAAGAAATTAAAGTAGATCCGGAATATATCCTGGATGCCAACCTCCTCGATGTCGTTCTTCTCTTTCATCTCCTCAACCATCGCGCGATAAGGTTTAATAGTCAGCGTATCGATCACACCCAGCCAGTTCTGAAGCGCCACAGGCTGGATTCCGTTGACCATCAGTACCAGTTCGGTATAACCAGGAAAGCCCATTGTCTTGGCCCAAGTTTTCCGCTTCGCAAGCAGTTCAATGGCCATCTTTTCAAGCTCTTCCGATGAGGGTTTTCCCTTTACTGTATCCGAAGCAACCAACCATTTCTCAAGTTCCGATTGAAGATTGCAGACTTCCGGAATGTTGTTTACCATTGAAGCCGCCAGAATATTATGCCACTGAATCAGGCGTCGAAACAACATAGTATCAGTAATTTCGGTCTGTTTTGGCATCCAGTAGCGAAAGACAGACTCCATACTATCCTTCTCAACAAATTTTCGTCCCTTTAACTCTTCAAGCTTCCCATAGTCACTTAAAACACCGGAATAATAATCGTAATAGGCATCACCCAGCGCTACAGAGTAATCTTCAAAGAGAAGATCCTGGCGATCCAGGAAATACCTAACCTGATTGATATCTTCGTACCATATAGTTTGCTGGGCTAGAAGACTCGAAAAGCAACCGGCAAGGATAACTACAACCAAAATAGATCTTTTCATAAGATGTAAGAGATTAAGATTCAACTCCTACAAATATGCAGATAAAAACGTGAAAGGGAAAACAAATTCTCACAACTTCTGCCTGAACATGTGTTTGTTATCACCTGCACCAGGAATGTCGTAAAGGTAGAAGAGGAAGTTGTTGTGGACTTTAACTTTTTGTGGGTACATATGCGATGAGGTAGTGACTCGTTTCAGGTCACCATTGTTCAGATCTATCCGGTAAAGGGTCATCCGGCCGTTTTTCAGGAAAGAGGTATAGGCTTTTTTCTCAATATCGTCTATGTATATCTCAGTCGTCCACCGGCCATCCCTGGTATCCTGCACCTGCATCTTGAGCTTAGAGGTGAATTCCCCATTGAGTGTATAGAGTTCAAGTGTATAATCGGCTGTATTGAAAACACAGAGAATGTCATCAATCTTGTGCAGTGTGGAGGTGTTGGGTTTATAGAGGATCTTTTTTACCCAGCCGTACTCCTGAAATGCTTCGCGGCCATCCGGGATGCATGACATCATCAGCATTGCATCGTTGCTAATAACACCTTCGCTGTTTGTGCGGAGCATCTTCATCTTCTCTTCATCGTTGGCATTGGTTAGATGCTGCCTCTCGCTGGTCTTTCTGTTGATTGTATAGAATTCCATACCAAGTTGATTCCTGCTTTGCTTCCTGAAGAATAGCAGATCGCCGGCAGAAGCAACACAATCTGAAAGGGTCCTGCTGAAGCGGCCGATCTCAGCAGGGTAGATCAGTCGCAAGATTGAGCTATCCCGAAACACCTGGTATGCAGTGTCGTGACTTAACACATGAATATGGCCCAGGCAGTCGTGAAATAGTTCAACCGGACGAAAGGGGATTGCCCCGGAACAGGAGGCGGTGTCTCCCGTAAGTGAAAGGCAGAGCAGTTCTGACTCGGTCCTGGTAAAACGAAAAATCAACATATAAACCCTGTTGCTGTCGACTTTATAATCAAGGACTGAATACTGGCTATCCTTAAAAAATAGCTCAGGCTTATTCTCCGCCTTAATCTCAACCTCTTTCAACATCTGGGCCTGTAACTTGAGCATGACCGTAATAGAAGGGGATGTATTATCCAGCCAGATTCGCTGGGGTTCGTAACCCAGATGGCTTATGGTCATATAAACAGGAATTGTATCGATGAAAAAGGAAAATTCTCCGCGACTGTTTGTCGTACTTCCCAGGGTAGTGCCGGTAAATGAGATGTTGGCAGATGAGATCGGATAACGGGTCTCCCTTTCGATCACTTTGCCATAGAAATACCTGTTCTGCCTCTGTGCGAAAGACTCAGTGCCAAAGAAAGAGAGGAGGAGAATGGTGAGAATCACCTTCGCCATGAAATAATCCAGTTTATCCATCGAATAATAAGAAAAATGGGAATCAGGATGATAACCACGATAAATAGCCACCGAAGGAATATCAGGAAGTCAAAGGGAAGAGGGATAAAGGAGGTCTCTGGGGGAGCCTCCTTCGATTCCATCATTCCCAGAAGCCATTGTGCTTCAGCAAAATCCAGCGATGTTTCAAAAACGCGCTTGAAATTCTTCTTAGGTGACGTGGTCCAGTGCATCCTGGATTCATATTCCTGTACCTTGTCCATCCCGAAACGATCCACCAGATAGCATGTAAAGAGGCATACCTGGCCATACCCTTTCGATACCATCTTCCCATCCTCCAAGCGAACCATTGCCTGCCAGTTCCAGGGATGTTCCAGTGAAGTAGTAGAAACCAGGGTAGGCCAGCTCCAGAGGTTCTCGCCCAACTTGTCGGCCGACACAGAATAGTCTTGTAACATGGTGGCGCAACCCTCCTCAAACCATTTTGGATAAAAGAATACAGAAGGAAGATATCCATATTTTCGGGTGATGTAGAGGTGATACATCTCATGGATCATGGCAGAATAGGGGGACATGTTGCCAGTAATCCGGGAAGTATTCAGCACCATCCTTCCCATGACGGCTGAGCCAATGGCCTTGTTCCATGTGAGGTGAAAATACTGTTGGGGCGATTCGCACATAAAAATTGTGACACCCTTCCTGAATTTATCGCCCACCGTATCTCCCCAGAAATGTTCGATTGAATCCTGTGTAATAGAGGCAAGCCAGAGGACATCCAGTGCCTTCTCGATCCGGTCTCCATAGAAGTAAACGGTGTTTTTGTTGTCTGATACGCTGGTGTATGAGATCAATAAGGAGGGGAACAACAATCGTCCGGGTCCTGCAAAGAAGAAGTAGATTAAAACCCAGATGAAGAGGATAACAACAATCCTTAATGCCCATGGGTTAGTACCCTTTTTTTTACTCTCTTTTTCCTTGGTTTTATATATTGTCTCTGCCATTGTTTAATCAAACAGCTGTAAAAATAAGCTCTTTCGGGAATGGAAGCAAAAGATATCGATGATCTTTCACAATCCATCGATAAGCAGAAATGCTATTTCTCCAGCTTGACCAGATTCTTAAAGAGTTTCTTCTCTTTTTCGATCTTATCGGCATTGCCATATACACAGTAGGCCTGCTGATCCACTATGTCCCGCATCATCTTGGCAAAACCCCTGATATCGGCAGCGGTCGTAGCAAGAACGGCATCGCGGTCCTGTTGGAGAGCCTTCTGCGAAATTTTGGAGAGGTAGTAGTTGACTGCACGCTCACCTTTCTGTGAAGGCGTCAGCGGATTATCCAACCCGGCGATCGTCCCGATGATATAACGGGTCATGGCATTGTCGTCGGCTTCAAAGCTGGCTACGTAATCAGGAACGCCGGCATAGTTGTCGAGTGTCTCTTTCAGGTTGGGGTCGCGGTACGAATTGAATGTAGTCATTCCATTGGGAGACATGATACACCAGCCGCCGTAAGCTCCACCCATCACGCGGATTTTTGTTTGCAGGTAATCGGTTGAGAGAACCTGGTTGAGAACGCGCATCTTGCCATTCCATGAGTAACCAAGGTCTTTGAAATCGGCGCCTTCAACAACATACTGAACTTTGGACGGGGTAAGTAACCCTTCGTTCTTTTTCACAGGATCCAATTTCCACTCCGTCAGGGAAACCACTTCATCCGGAAGGGTCGCAACAAACCCTTTCAGCCCTTCAGAGAAGATGGGCATCTGCTCGTTGTCGCAGGTAGTGGCAACCAGCAGGTTTTGCTTGTTGAAAAGCATTGCTGCCACTTTTGCCAGTGTTTCACAAACAACCTGCGGGTTCTCGTCATATTTTTTGGCCAGGTCAGTAACAAACCAGTAGTAGTCGAGGCCGCCTGTCAGCTCCCTGAACATGCCGCGGTTGGTCACATACGAAGCCTGTCGGCGGGAAGCAAACGTATATCCATTCCGTTTCACGTTGGCATCCAACTGGGCCTGATGCTTGTCAATAACGGTCTTGAGACGCTCCGCATCGCAAAAGAGGGTCTTATTCAGAACCTCCGCGGTCAGCTCAAACATCTTATCCACCTTGTCGCCCATCGCTTTGGAGGTAACTTCAAATTTGGGGATCAGGGAGTTGTCATCTTCATTCTCAAGATAGGTGGGCAGCGAAACATCAAACATGCCCGTGTTGATATTGAGTGACTTGTTCAGATCTCCATAGGTGTAATTTTCCGTGTTCAGCAGGCTCAGCACGTTGGACAGCAGGGAAGCATAAGGGATCATATCCTGAGGGATAACCCGGAGGTCAAACATCAGGTTCATGTAAACCACATTGTTGGTGAACTGATCGCAATGCAACACCGGAACTCCGGCAACTTCAGTTTCGTCAACGCCAAACCACTCTGCTTTGGGATTGATGTCTGAGATGTCGAGTAACGGAATGGAAGCCAGCGCTTCGGGTGTATCCTCACGCTCCTGGTAGGCGATCAGCTCATTCGTCTCGGCAATTAGCTGCTCTTTCTGCTCCCTGGTAAGCGTCTCTTTGTATGCTTCAAGCTCTTGTGTTACCTCGGCCATGTTCTCTTTTTCCATTCCCGGCTTCGGTTCGAGAGTCAACTCAAGCGAGTGTGGGTTGTTGAGGAAATAGGAGGTGATCAGCTTCTCCAGGTAGTTCTCCCGGATGCCATTTTTCAGGGCAGCCAGCGGTTTCTCCCACTCGAGAGTCAGGAACGGGTCATTGGCGAAAAACCAGCCCGAAAGTGCCTGGAATCCGTAGGTCAGTCCTTTTTGCGCATTGTCTCCTTCGCGCAACTGGAACTCCATCCTGTTCAGTACACCTTCAACCTCTTCCCTGTCAACGCCCTCTTCAGCAACTTTCTGAAGAGTCTTTTGGATGACATCCATAAACTTTTCGCTGTCAGCCGGATTGGCGTTGGTAACGATGATCTGGACGACATTCTGGTTGTAACTGTCAATCGAAGCCGACACATCCTGTCCGATCCCGACCTCCTGCAGTGCCAGGCGAACGGGTGCCGACTCCTGGTTGACCAGTACTTCCGTCAGAATATCAAGTCCCCAGGTAAGCTCTTGGTCGGTGTTGTGCCCGGCAACAAAGCTATAGGTCAGGTAGGTCTGATCTTCGATGTTGGCACCGTCGAGAACAGGGTAATAGGCAGTTACCTCTTTCATGGAGGTGAAGGGAGTCTGGTCTTCGATCGTCACCGGATCTGTCCCCTTTTCGTAGTTCGAGAGGTAAGCCGAGTCGATGAAAGCCAGTTCCTTGTCCATATCGGCATCACCGTAGACCAGGATATAACTGTTTTCGGGGTGATAGTATTTCTTGTGGTAGTTGAGGAAGGCTTCATAAGAGAGCGTGGGAATGGCAGGCGGGTATCCGCCCGACTCCAGCCCATACGCATTATCCGGGAAAAGATTTTTAAAGATCTCATAATTCAGTACCCGTGTGGGGCTCGAGAATGATCCTTTCATTTCGTTGTAAACCACACCTTTATAAACAACAGGTTCGCCCTCATCGGTCAGTTCGTAATGCCAGCCCTCTTGCTTCAGAATCCGTGGATCATCATAGATCAGCGGATTAAAAACGGCATCAAGATAGATATGCATCAGGTTGAAGTAGTCCTTGTCGTTCATGCTTGCAACAGGATACATTGTCATATCTTTACCCGTAAAGGCGTTGATAAAGGTGTTCAGCGATCCTTTTGAAAGCACATCGAAAGGGCTCTTCACCGGAAAGTTTTTGGAACCGTTCAGCACCGAATGTTCCATGATGTGTGGAGTCCCGGCATCCGAATCGGGGAATGTTTTAAAAGCGATACCGAAGGTCTTGTTCGGGTCATCCGAAGCGATTTTTAGTAGATGGGCTCCGCTTTTTTCATGTACATAGAGATAGCAGTCGGCATTCAGTTCCTTTACAAAGCGTTTTTCAACGAGTTTAAATCCGTGCATGTCGTGGTTTTTACATCCTGAGAGGATAAGAGCCGACAAAATTACACAAACAAACAGAGAAACAGTCGTTGCTGACCATTTCAGGGATCGGGCAAAATTCTTCATGACTGAGTGGGTGTTTACTGATTTGGGGTTCAAATTACAAGGATTCTCCGAGATGGGAAAGGAAATTCGATAACAGGGGGAGTTTTGTCGATTTCCAGAGGAGGACGATGGACGAAGGACGAGAGACGAAAGACGAGGGACGAAGGACGAAGGAGGTGAGACGTAGGTCATATTTCGTATTTCGGAATCCAGAAGCCACGACCCGGTATCCAGCATCATCACATCACTCTCATCACTTTCATCACCCCATAACCTCATCACTTCATCACTATATTTTGAACGCATAATTTGTAATTTAAAATTTATCGGTGTATCTTTGCACTCCAATTTTGAAAATCAATTCTTTAAGACTACTGCCATGGCAAGGATTTGTGAAATTACCGGTAAGACATACATGAAGGGGAATAAGGTCTCTCACTCCAACCACAAGACCAAACGGGTATTTCATCCCAACCTCCAAACAAAGAAGTTCTACATTCCTGAAGAAGACAGCTTCATTACGTTGAAAGTCTCCACTGAAGGCATCCGGAACATCAACAAAAAAGGGATCTCCGTTTGCCTCAAAGAGGCCCGCGAAAAAGGCCACCTGGCGAAATAGTTGCTAACCCCATGATGTCCCAAAAGGACACGTCGGCATAAACGATTCAAGTAGGGGCATCCAGACAGGATGCCCTTACTTATTTATCGGAACCGAAGAAATACACCAGTCTATTTTGCCAAACAGTACCGAAATAAAACAGGGTTAAATTCGTTGATAAACCAGTACATTCTCTTAATTTTGCCCGAATGAATCATCGCCTTCATTTTCTGATCGTTGCTGTGGTGTTTATGGTCAGTGCGATCAAAGGTGGTGCTCAGGAGGTTGAAGATACAACCAGCCAGGTTATACAACAGGCCCGACTGAATCAGTATCAGTGGGAAAATGACTGGCAACTGGTCCAGTTTACAGGCATCACCATTACTGCTGATAGCCTTTCAGCCGTTCCATATACAAAAATTAGCGTGAAAACAAGCCGGGAAGGGACTATGACCGATGTTATGGGATACTTTTCGTTTGTTGCTCATATCGGGGATACCATCCTCTTCAATGCATTGGGGTATAAACCAACCTCCTTTATTATACCTGATACAATCCGTCATCAGCGTTACTCTCTTATCCAACTGATGACTGCCGATACGCTCACCCTAACCCCTGCGATCATCTTTCCATGGCCAACATATGAAGAGTTTAAGCAGGCCTTTCTTAACCTCGACATTCCGGATGATGAGCTCGAAAGGGCCCGTAGGAATCTGGCACCCTCAAAAATTATGATGATGGCCGACATGTCTTCTATGGATGCCCAGATGAACTACAACAAATTTATCCAGGACCAAACCAGCAAACTTTACTATTTCGGACAGCAACAGCCCTTCTCCATCTTCAATCCATTTGCCTGGGCACAGTTTATCAAAGCATGGAAAGAGGGAAAATTCAAACGTAAAACCTACGAAGATTAGATCCGATGATGTTCAAACAAGTCGCTATTATTCTTGTTTTCATATTCTGCTTCATCTGGAGCTCTGAAGCCCAGATTGCGACAGTTAGCGGCTATGCGACCACTGAAGATGGTGACCCGATAGAATATGTCAACCTGGCCATCAAGGGAACAACCAGTGGTACCACTACAAACAAGAAGGGGTTTTTCTCCCTGGATGTCCCGGCAAATCAAGAGGTTGTAATCCTCTTCTCATTCATTGGATATGAACGTGATTCAATCGTTGTGAATCTCCCTTCAGGCAAAAAACATGTGGCCGACATCACCCTGAAGGAAACCTCTACCGAACTCAGCACCATCGAAGTAAAAGATGAACAGTTAAGGACAAGTACCTTCAGCCGGATCGACCCGAAAACAATCACGTTCATCCCTACGATGAATTCAAGCGTGGAGGATATCATCAAAACCTTGCCTGGTGTCTCTTCCCATGATGAACTCAGTTCGCAGTACTCAGTTAGAGGCGGGAATTACGACGAAAACCTGGTATTTGTCAACAATATAGAAGTGTACCGCCCATTCCTGGTTCGGTCGGGACAGCAGGAAGGGATGAGTTTTCTGAACCCCGACCTGGTTTCCGGCATCCTCTTCTCGGCAGGTGGATTCGATGCAAAATACGGCGACAAGCTATCATCGGTGCTGGATATTCGCTATAAGAAACCACAGGCATTTGCCGGCTCTTTCGACATTAGCCTGATGGGAGCAAACGCTCACCTGGAAGGAACATTTGCAAAGAAACGTTTTTCTTATCTGATCGGAGCCCGGTACAAAACCAATACCTATATCCTGAAAGGGCTTGATACAAAAGGGAATTACAAGCCACGTTATTTTGACATCCAGGGGATGCTTTATTACGACGTCTCGGAAAAGGTGGAGATCTCCCTCCTGGGATATTATTCAAACAACGCCTATAACCTTATACCCGAAACAAGGGAGACCAGTTTCGGAACTCTCGATGAAGCCTACAAGATCACGATCTACTTTGATGGCCAGGAGGTAGACCGTTATCAGAACTGGTTAACGGGTCTCACAGTAACCTATCGGCCCACAGAGAAGATGAGGCTTCGGTTTATCGCTAGTGTTTACCAAACCAACGAAAGTGAAACGTACGATATCTCAGGCGAGTACTGGATCGGTAAGCTGGAAACATTTCAGGGCAGTTCTGAGTATGGTGAAGTAACTGAATTACTGGGAGTTGGATCGTATATGGACCATGCCAGAAACTACCTTGATGGTACCGTTTTTAATCTGGACCACCGAGGCTCCCTGGATAAAAATGCACACCAGATCGACTGGGGCATCCGCTACCAATACTCCTATTTCGCAAGCCGGATGAACGAGTGGGAGGTACAGGATTCGGCCGGTTATACCCTTCCCAGGCCAATCGACTCCATCGGCTTCTTTGATCCGAACCTTGATCCGTTGATTCTCAGAAATGTGATCAAGACAAACCAAAATCTTAGTACCAGCCTGATCTCTGCCTTTATTCAGGATACCTGGACATTTAAACTGATGCAAGCAGATATTGCCTTAACAGGAGGCATCAGGACCATCTATTACAGTTACAACAACCAGGTGAACATCAACCCACGGATAAATCTTGCAATCAAACCCCACTGGAAAACAGAGACTACTTTCAGGATCTCATCAGGATATTACTCCCAACCTCCTACTGCCCGTGAGCTTACCGACCTGCAGGGAACCCTTGTTCCTAACCTGAAATCGCAGACCTCCATCCAGGTGTTGGCTGGCAGCGACCTCTATTTCAAGGCATGGGGACGGCCCTTTAAATTTGTGGCTGAAGCCTATTACAAATATGTCAAGAATCTCATCCCTTACGAGATCGACAACCTCAACATCCGGTACTACGGTACCAACGATGCGCATGGTTATGCAACAGGGATTGATTTCCGGATTAACGGGGAGTTTGTAAAAGGGGCCGAATCATGGGCCAGCCTTTCGTTCATGAAGACTGAAGAGTATTTTGAAGGAGCCTGGATCCCTAGACCAACAGACCAACGGGTAAACCTGAGCATCTTTTTCCAGGATTACATTCCGAAATTTCCTACCTGGAAAGTGGCTATTACACTATTTTATGGCACCGGGCTGCCAGTTGGTCCACCCGACTCACCACGGTCATCCCAAACCCTCCGCATTCCTCCTTACAAGCGTGTTGACATTGGAATCTCCAAACAACTTATCGGAGAGCGAACCCACTATAAGAATCCGAAGAACGTGTTGCGGGCCTTCAAATCAATTTGGGTATCCCTCGAGATATTCAACCTTCTCCAACTCAGCAACACAGTCTCGTACCTCTGGATCACCGATATCACCAACCGCCAGTACGCCATCCCAAATTACATGACCCCGCGTACGTTTAATGTGAAACTGTTTGCGGCATTTTAAACCTCTCCCCCGTATTCTGCATCATCAGTCTCTCCCACTCTTTGCCGTAGCCGGGTTGTGACGGGCCGGGAGGAATTCCTCTGCCATTGCCATTGTCTAACAACTTTCGCCCGTCTACCTTTTTAACGTTCCCGTCCATGTATCGCATGAAGAGGTAATGGAAGAAATCCATCCAATCGGCAACGAGCTGATCGCCGGTATTAACAGAAAATTGCGTGATATAGGCCAGGGCATCTGCGGGGGATTTCTTGTATAGCGCCACTGCTTTTGTGTCCACATCGGCCACTTCGGCGATGAATTTCGACTCCAGCTCCTGCTGATAGGCTTCCACCTCAGGGTGTATCAGATCATAGCGGGTATAGGTCCAGTTGGTTACAAGGTTGAAGGTCCAGAAAGCCGATTTGTCGTCCCAGCTAATCATGGAACCGTTGCCCCATGTGTAACTATAAGGAATCTCTGTCATCCCGCAATACATAGGAGCATATACAGATCCATCGGTATCGTCGACGCCAAACCAAAAAATGCCGCCAATCGGATCGGGGAGCCAGCTTCGCGACTGGGCCACAAAGCTGTAGCCGGTCTGCTGTGTAGCGATCGAACGTTCATTGCAATAGGTAGTACTGTCGATGGTATAAACCATCGGACGCCAGCGATATGGGAGATGAAAAGGACCTGCCCCGATGCCATCGCTAAACTCAAGTGGCGTTTCTTCAAAATGATCCCGCATGCCATACATCACATCTTCCAGCGAAACCTTCTCATCGGGTTTTACCCATAATGGCATCCGGTTGGAGGCAAATCCGTTTGGATTTTCGCTTCCGTCGAGGTGATGATCCAGGTGTTCAACCTTCCCGCAAGCGTATTCGGTGATTCCGGCATTGATACGGATCTCTTCATTGAAACGGCGGAAAAAAGTCCACACGCGGGCGTCACAGAAACGGGCGCCGCCAAACTCAACCGGATTGTAGACATCTGAAAAGCTGAAGCTTTCATCGCTGCCCGAATAGAAACCATGTTTTTTCGCAAAACTGATCACATCGGGCGAATGAAAGCAGGTTTGACTCTTATCATTCCATTTGTTCTCTTTCAAAAAAGGGAATGTAGTAATTCTCGCCTGGTTGGCATGTCCGCAAATGTAACCGTCGGGAACCTGGAGCGCAACCCACACGGCTCCCTTTTCGAATTCACCCTTGCCGATGATCTCCAGAATCCAGGCTTCATTGGCATCGGAAACGGAGATGGACTCCCCGAATGTAGAATAGCCGTACTCGGCCACCAGATCAGCTATCACCTGGATCGCTTCACGGGCAGTTTTACTTCGTTGCAAGGCGATCTTCATCAGTGAGCCATAGTCGAGAAAAACATCCGGCTGCGAACCAAGCTCTTTCAATCCACCCCAGGTGGTCTCCCCAAGGGCGACCTGGAATTCATTCATAAGGCCAATCACCGAATAGGTATGGGCCACTTCGGGGATCTGTCCGGTCACCTTACCGTTTTCGTAATGTACAATGTCGAGCATCGCACCTTTCGGATGGTCGGTAGCCGGGTAAAAAGCCAGTGCACCATAGCGTACGTGCGAATCGGCGGCATACGTGATCATCACCGAACCATCTTTGCTAGCCCCTTTGGTGACAATGAGGTTGGTACAGGGAAGGGCCGGGTTTTGGGCCGCCATCCCAGCCACGAAAATAAATGTGTATAAAACAATTCTTGTTCTCATTGTATAATATTTCGTATTTCGTCTTTCGTTGGTTCCATCCATCCCGGAATTGGTCTAACCGGGGGCCGTCTCCCATAAAAAATATCATCCAGCTGCAAAGCTAAACGTGCAAAAAGTTTTGATTTGGAAATTCCCTTCCGAACCATCCGATGCAAAAAAGTATCAGAATGTGAGAAGGGACAAACAGCCATGCAACGGGTGCAATCGGTACCTACTTTGCACCAGTATGTAAAGCATTTTTCGCCATCAACCTGCCACCCTGCAGTAGCTGGATCTAAACTGTATGGGGCTTCCGGAATCGCATGGGCCGGGCAATTCGTTGCGCATTTCTTACAGATCTCACAGAAAAAGAGTGTATTTGGTTCTGGTTTTAGAGGATCGGGAGTAAACGGAAATGTGGTAGTTACCACGCTGATCCGGCAGCGGGGACCTACTTTCTTCGACATCAGTAACCCCATGCGCCCAAGTTCTCCCAATCCGGCATCGCGGGCAACAAGCGGACAGATCACTTCATAATTCGAATCGATATGTGCTTTGGCTTCCCAGCCGAGAGATCGCAAAAACGCCGCTATCTGCAGGGCAATCAATCCTGCTTCCAGGTATTGGTTGAATGACTCCATGATCACAGGAGCCTGAGGGGCCGTGGCAGTGAACTCACGGTCCATCTCCACAACAAAGGCAATGGCATGGGTGTGTGAAGTTTTGACAGGGTTGCCATAGTAATGATGCCGGCCACGAACCGTGTAGAGATGTTCAGGCTTCAGGAGGCAAAATCCTGTATCAATGGCATTCATTTTTGCCGTCCACTTCCGAATGTACTCCTGAAGAAAATGGGGATCAACTTCCTTTCTATTCGGTGAAACGGGCCCATCATTCTCGAACTTGAGCGCATCAATCATCTTCTGCGTCGAATCGGCAGAGGCAAATGCAAGGGAATGAAAATGGGTGGATCGTTCAGATAGGATGCCTGGAAGTTTTTTCCACAGACCATCTATCTCTCTGTTTTGCGGATTCGAATGATAATACTCCTCTTCCCTCTCCGAAGCAATGAAATACCTGGAAAAAATAGTGTCACGCTCATCTACCCGTTTGCTTCGGGTACGCGGAAATCGGAGTGGATCCAACCTCGTCTATTCTAATTCCTTCAGCGACTTCGTGATGATCTCAATCGCTTCAAGGATTTGTGCTTCATTGATCACCAAAGGAGGTGCAAACCGGATGATATGGTCGTGGGTTGGTTTTGCCAGAAGGCCATTCTCCTTCATCTGCAAACAAACATCCCAGGCTGTTTTGCCATTGTAAGGTTTGATGATAATGGCGTTCAGCAATCCTTTGCCACGGACCAGTTCGATGAAAGGAGAATCGATATTTCTGCATGCTTCGCGGAATATCTTACCCATGGCTTCGGCATTCTCAGCCAGTTTCTCATCCTTAACAACCTGCAGGGCTGTAACTGCTACTTTGCAGGCAATAGGGTTCCCCCCAAAAGTAGAGCCATGTTCGCCCGGATGGATTGTCATCATGATCTCGTCGTTAGCCAGAACAGCTGAAACAGGATAGACACCTCCCGAAAGGGCCTTGCCCAGGATCAGGATATCGGGCTTGAACTCTTCCCAATCGCATGCCAACAGTTTCCCTGTGCGGGCGATCCCTGTTTGCACCTCATCGGCTATGAAGAGTACATTCTTCGACTTACAGAGTTCGTAAGCCTTTTTCAGGTATCCTGCATCCGGAACATATACTCCTGCCTCTCCCTGGATCGGCTCGACCAGAAAACCAGCTACATGCGGATCTTCCAATGCCTTCTCCAGGGCTACCAGGTCATTGTATGGAATAGTGATAAACCCGGGTGTAAACGGGCCGAAGTCCTTCCGGGCATCCGGATCCGTCGACATCGATACAACCGTGATGGTACGTCCGTGAAAATTGTTTTCGCAGCAGATGATCTTCGCCTGGTTTTCGGGGACACCCTTCACCTTGTAAGCCCATTTACGGGTTAGTTTCAGTGCAGTCTCGTCTCCCTCGGCGCCGGTATTCATTGGAAGCACGCGGTCGTAGCCAAAATATTCGGTGACAAACTTTTCATAAGAACCCAGCACATCGTTGTAGAAAGCCCGGGAAGTAAGCTCCAGGGTTTGGGCCTGTTCGATCAGGGCATTGATGATTCGAGGGTGGCAATGCCCCTGGTTTACAGCGGAGTAGGCTGAAAGAAAATCGAAATACTGTTTCCCTTCTACATCCCACATGTAAATACCTTTGCCTTTTGCAAGGACGACAGGAAGTGGATGGTAATTATGAGCTCCGTACTTGTCTTCGAGCTCCATGGCCATCTGTGAACTTTTAATTTCAATCATATTCCGGTAGTGTTAACTAAATTATTTTGTGATGATAAATGACCCGGTATTCAAACTCTTGGACCCATCAGTTACCCTGTAGTAGTACATCCCACTTTTGAGAGAACTAACATTAATTGTCTCAGAAAGCCCATTCAGATTGAACTGTGTGATCTTCTTTCCCTGTGTATTGTATACTTCTAAGATTCCGTTCTTAATCTGCTCACTCAGTGTGATCGTCATTTTTTCAGAAGCCGGATTTGGGGCAAAAACCACATCAACATCAGGCATCAACAGCATATCAATCCCGGCGATATTTGTCAATGTCACATCATCGAAAAATGCCTGGCTTCCAACCTGGCCAACAGATCCCATCATGTTAACCGCATTGTACCCGGCACAAGAGAGTAACAACAGGGTGATGGAATCGGGCATGGTCGTGTTGTCCCAATATTCAATAGGGGCGTTAAATTCGGTCCAGGCGTTAACTGTACCGTGAAATGCCAACCGGGTATGGGCAATGGTGTCGCGTCTCATGGTTGTGGTGTTCCATTTTGAAAGAAGAATAATGGCGCCTGTTGAGTCCCCATTGAGAGGGAAGGACATGTAGTAACCCTGAAACCGTTCAGGTTTTGTACTCCAGGTAAATGGTGTCCCTAAAGTCGCATTGAACGTATTCCAGTTGATCTCAAGTGTTCCGATCACACCGGGGATCTTGATAAACATTACAGCGATTTCGCGAGTAACCAAACGGGCAGATTTGTTTCCACCATGAGCGGTATCTGATGCGTAAGCCGTAACTCCCGGAGGTGTAGCAATTGTATCAAGGATATTCAGTGTACTGAAAAAACCCCCGCCTGGTTCATACCAAGGACCGTAAGGGCTAAGAGTCCATGACTCAAA
>CAZXQU010000040.1:0-28218 GCA_964642545.1 uncultured Prolixibacteraceae bacterium
AGAGAGTAAGCGGATTGATAAATGGCTCTGGGAAGTGCGGGTATTCAAGACCCGCAACCAGGCTTCAATCGCATGCCGATCAGGGAGAGTGAAAATTGATGATCAGGTAGTAAAACCTTCACGTGAGTTAAAGCAGGGCGATCTGATTACTTTTCGCCAGGCTCCATTGACCCGAACCTTTCATGTACTGGATTTCCCAAAAAATAGGATAAGCGCTAAACTGGTTTCAACCTATTTGGAAGATCTTACACCTGAAGAAGAGTTACAGAAGTTACAGATTGTCAAGGAGATAAATTATGAATTCAGGGATAGAGGAGTCGGACGTCCTACAAAAAGGCAGCGTCGGGATATTGAAGAATTGAAAAAACACTGGAAAGAGTAAAAATGATGCGTAAGGGGATACGAACAGAATCACTTACAGAGCTTGTTTTCCGGAATCGAAACAGGGATTACGGCTCCTATCAGCTACGGAGACAATACCTTAAAACACTTGTCATCTCTGTTGGTGCCGGAATATCGCTCTTTCTCCTTTTTGTGCTCATCCCCTTTTTTATTTACCTAATCCGGGATATCAGAGCAGATCTCGATATAGCTTACATCTATGAGGTAGAGTATATTCCATTTGTCCCTCCCGCAGATACTGAGTTGTTGGATATGGCGAAAGCGCATGCATTCCCACAGGTAGAGAAACAACTGGCACCAGTCATAACCGAAACCGAACCTTTAGAGCAGGAGATGAAACCCGTTCAGGAGGAGGTTGAGATCAATGAAGAGAAACCGGAAGAAACAGATACCTCCTCCTATGGCACTGGAGGCGAATCGGCAGGCTGGCAGGCGAATACCGATACAACTCTCGCAACAACCATTGATGTCTACCCACGCTATCCAGGGGGTGAAGATGCACGGCTCTATTACTTGAGAAGGCATGTGTCCTATCCTAAAGTGGCTGTTGATAAAGGCATTCAGGGTGTTGTGATGGTGGTCTTTGTTGTGGAGGCCGACGGATCTGTCACCAACGTAAAACTCCTGCAGGGAATTGGGGGAGGGTGTGATGACGAAGCGGTTCGTGTAACCCGTGAAATGCCAAAATGGAGCCCTGGCAAGCGAAGCGGCCGCTCCGTTAGGGTAATGGTGAAGATGCCGATTGTATTTGGGATCCCCAAAAAATAAGGGCGACCCACCGGGTCGCCCTTACACTATTGAGGCATCATTATTATTTCTTACCAGGATCTGTTTTTGCAGGCTTTGCGGCTGGTTTGCCGTGTGAACAGCATGAGCTTGAGGTCTTGGCTTTGGAACACTCTGTTTTCTTAGCGCAATCAGTCTTTGATTTGTCAGTCTGTTCTGTCTTTGCAGGTTCGTTTGTCTTGACAGGCTTTTGAGGCTCCTGAGCAAATGTCAACCCAACGATAAATAAAAATGAGGTGATTAAAATAGCTGCTTTTTTCATGATATTTCAAATTTAGTGGTTATATTTTTAGAATCATTTTAGACAACGCAAATATATGAATAAAAGTACATACGAAAATTAGAAAAAGATTAAAAAATGTTAATCTGTTCTTTCCCCTCCATAAATCGCCTCTTTGATGATTGAAAGAAACGCTGCTTTTTCAAACGGTTTGGCAATGTAATGGGTACATCCCCCGTCAAGCAGTTTCTCCCTGTCACCAAGCATCGTATAACCAGTTACTGCGATGATAGGAATGTCTTCATATCCCGGGATGGCTTTGATCTTTTTCGTCACTTCGATTCCATCAATACCCGATCCCAGATGGATATCCATCAACACTGCATCATACCTCTTCTGCATGGCCATTTTTACCGCAGTTTTTCCTTCGTAGGCATGTTCCATCTCGTACCCTGGTTTCAGGAAGAGTTCTATCAGGTTTCTATTGATCATGTTGTCCTCTACAAGCAGTAAAAGAGGCAGGTCTCTCTTTTTTTCTCCCGGAGTGGCCCGCAACGAATGATTGATCTCTTTCGGGTTGAGTGAGAGTTGCTTCTCTGTTTTCACGGATGGAAGCCATATGGTGAAGGTAGTCCCTTTCCCAGGTGAGCTATTCACTGAGATCTTACCACTCATCAGTTCACAGATCTTCTTACTGATTGTCAAGCCCAGGCCACTTCCCTGGAATTTACGGTCGTACCCTTCGCTTTCCTGTCGGAACTCCTGAAAGATCATGTCAAAGAACTGTTGTTCAATGCCAATACCGGTATCCTCAACTTCAATCGTCTGCCATTGCATGTGATCTTGAGTTACTGTTTTTGCCCGGATAGTAATCCCACCTTTTTGGGTAAATTTCACTGCATTATCAAAGATCTGCAGGAAGAGTTGTTTGAACAGTTGGAGATCGGTATATACGATGAACTCTGCCGGAAGTTCCATCTTCAATGAGATCTTTTTTTCCTGAATAGGATCCTCAAAAGATTGGCAGACTTTCTTTATTGCACTTACAAGATCAAGGTGTTTAAAGACCATTGTTACTTTGCCTGCCTGCAGTTGCGAAAGGGTAATGATTGAGTTTAACGTTGACATCAGCCTTCTACCCGAAAGATAGATGTTCTCAACCATCGGCAAATACTCAGTGTTTTTCAGGTCCTCCTGCAGAAGCTCAGAAAATCCAAGAATTCCATTTAAAGGAGTCCGTAGTTCATGGCTGATATTGGATAGGATAGATGATTTAAGTCGGTCCGACTCCTCTGCCTTCTCTTTTGCCAGGATCAGCTGTTGCTCATAATTCTTTTTCTCAGTGATGTCGCGGGCAACCATGAAGAGATAATCTTCTCCTAGCAGACTCACAAGTTTCCCGCTTACCTGTATCTGGATCTGTTTGTTATCTTTTCTTCTCCAGGATGTTTCGATATCGTGAAATTCCTTCAGGTCGTTTTCCTTGATGAACCTACGTCCCGATGTCTCCAGGATCTCCTCCCTGGAATGCCCAAGCATATCCAACGCAGCCTGGTTCGCATCCACTATGCTGAGGTCGGCATGGCGGATTAGTAAGATAGCGTCATGTGCCGTTTCAAATACTGCATGGTACTTGATCTCACTGCGCCGTATGGTTTCCCGGGTTTTTACCATCCGTTTCGTGATACGTACCAAAAGTTCATCGAAATCAATGGGCTTGGTGATGTAGTCGTCTGCCCCGAGGGTCATCCCATACAAGATATCTTCCCGTTCTGCTTTCGCTGTCAGAAAGATGAAAGGAATCAGAGATGTATTAACATCACTTTTCAGTTTCTCGAAGGCTTCATACCCATTCATCTTTGGCATGAAGATGTCACACAGGATGAGCTCGGGCAGCTCTTTCGCTGCCAGCTCTACCCCCTGTTTTCCGTTCACTGCCATGATGACCTCCATTCCCTCCTCCTGAAGAAATTCAGTAAGGCTCTCTAAAAGAATGGGGTCATCTTCAATAATCAGAATCTTGCTCATATTCCGTTGTTTTTGATGACCTAATAGGGACACTAACATAGAACGTGGCCCCTTCATTAACACGACTTTTCACACGGATTGATCCTTTTAAGAGATCCACACATCGTTTTACAATTGGCATACCCAAACCTGTTCCCGGAAACCCATCGCTGTTGCTGCATCTGTGAAATGGCTGATACAGCTGGTCGAGGTCACGTTCGGGGATGCCAATTCCCTGATCTGCGACAATCAGTTGGATGTGGTTGTTGTCCCGTGCAATAGTCACCCTGACAGGCTTTTCCTCAGGGCTGAATTTTCCGGCATTGGAGAGCAAATGAGAGAGGATTTGCCGGAGAAGTTCTTTATCACTGTAGATGTCATCTTCACCTCGCTCGATATGGAGTTCCAGCTGTACGGGCAATTCGGAACTCTTTCGGAGATCTTCGATGACTTCATTAATAAATTCATTTATCTGTATGACTTCAGGATTCACTTTGAGGCTCTCACTTTGATCTTTTGAAATCAGGGTTACCTCCTCAAGTAGCGTGATCATTTTTTTAATTGCCTCCTGGATGCGTCTCAGCACCTTTGCTTTCTTATCCGGGAGCCACTTCTTCTCATACTTACTCAGCAGTTGAACATTGCTGGAGATGGCCGAAATAGGCGTCCTGAATTCATGGGAGACCAGGGAGATGAAATGTGATTTCAACTGGTTAAGTTCCTTCTGTTTTGAAAGCATCCTGGAGATCTCCGCTTCAGATAGAGCAACTGACTCAAGCGCCTGACTCTTCTCTTTCATCAAAGTACCAAGCTCTTTTCGCTGCACAAAGAAACGTTGTAAAAGAGTGCTGATTTTCCCTATTTCATCTCTACGGTGTGCGAGCACGTCAACAAGATCAGGCTTGTTGAGCGCAAGCGCCCGCGCAATCCGGTTCAATGGCTTGATGATCCAATAATGAGTTACCAGAACAAATAAGCCAATCAAGAGAACGAAACGGGCAATGGAGAGATATGTCCAAAGGTAAATCGGCAACCATCCGACCACTTCACTACGGAACAAAAATAGGTTCGGAACAATGGTAATCGCGAAGGCTATCAGGAAGATGATCAGAAATTTATACTGTATCTTCATGGTTTATTTAGCCCGAAAAATATATTCAAAGTTATTCTATAAAAGCCCATTTTCCTAATGAAATAAAGGTTTTTTCGTAACTGTCAATAGAATCAGGACAGGTATGTCTGATTTGAAAGTAACTGTGAGATAGGGTTTATTGAAATGGAGGGTTACTCCCTGCTTTTTGAATCGATAATGATGGTTACAGGTCCATCGTTTACCAATGAGACTTCCATCATCGCCCCAAAATCCCCTGTTTGAATCGTTTTCCCAAGTAGGGTTTCGAGGCTCCTGATAAATTGGTTGTACAGCGGTATTGCTGTTTCATGCCTTGCCGCCCGGATATACGAAGGACGGTTCCCCTTTTTCGTGCTGGCATGAAGAGTGAACTGACTGACCACGATAATATCTCCTCCTGTTTCCGAAATACAACGGTTCATCACCCCTGTCTCATCCGGGAATACGCGTAACCGGATGACTTTGCCCGTTAACCATTCAATATCATCCTGAGTATCTGCATCTTCGATTCCAACAAAAAGCAGAAGCCCCTTGTTGATAGAGGCAACAGTTTTTCTATCGATTGTCACAGAAGCCTGTGAGACACGTTGAAGGACAATGCGCATTTCATGTTACTTAGTACGAATTTCGATGACGAATTTAACATTTTCCTTAGATTTGCAAAAATGTAACCATGACAAAGCTCAGTGTCAATATCAATAAGATCGCTACCCTACGGAATGCCCGCGGAGGAAACCAACCCGATTTACTTAAGGCAGCTTTTGATTGCGAACGGTTTGGCGCAGAGGGAATAACCGTCCATCCCCGACCCGACGAGCGCCATATTCGTTACCGTGATGTTCTTGACCTGAAGCCAATTGTCACTACTGAGTTCAACATTGAAGGTTATCCGTCCCAAGCCTTTATAAATCTGGTATTGGGAGTAAAACCGGCTCAGGTTACACTTGTTCCGGATCCTCCGGAGGCTATTACTTCTAATGCGGGATGGGATACAGTCACAAATCAAATTTTCTTACAGGAGGTGATTGGGGAATTCAGGCGAAATGGCATCCGAACATCTATCTTCGTTGAAACCGACCTCAAAATGATTGAGCATGCATTCTCTACAGGCACTGACCGGGTCGAGCTCTACACTGAGGCGTATGCGGAGCAATACCCTTCAGGCCGGGAGGAGGCAATCCAACCCTTCATTTCTGCTGCAAAACTTGCCGGGGAACTGGGATTGGGACTCAATGCCGGCCATGACTTAAGTCTCGAAAATCTTAAATATTTTCATCAGGAAATTCCTGGCCTCCTGGAAGTATCGATTGGACATGCCCTTATCTGCGACGCCCTCTATTTTGGTCTGGAGAATACGATTCAATTGTATTTAAGACAGTTGATAGATTAATTAACATTTCAAGCACCAATAATCAACTATCAAAATTAAAATAAATTTCAAGGTTCAAATTCCAATTTCCAAATCATAGATTACAGAAACTCTAAACTCTGATGATAAAACCAACTATTCTGCTTTTCTGTTTTATATTCTTCTTTTTTAATCTTTATGCTGAGAATTCAGATTCGAAGAGGCTAGAGCGCAAAGCGAAGAAGATCCACAACCACATCCTTACCCTCGATTCGCATAACGATACTCCTTTGCTGATGGTCCGACCTGGTTTCGACTGGAGTGAGCGCCATGACCCGAAAACTGATCGTTCGCGTGTAGATCTTGTCAGGATGGAGGAGGGTGGTCTGGATGGTGCTTTCTTTGCAGTTTTTGTTGGTCAGGGTCCCCGTACTCCCGAAGGTAATGAAGCGGCAAAACAGAAAGCCTTATTGGTAATGGACACATTACTGAATGCGATTCATCGTAACGCTGATAAAATAGGACTGGCCTTGACCCCTGATGATGCCTACATGCTTGATAGTCAGGGGAAACGGATAGCTTTTATCGGAGTCGAGAACGGATATCCGGTTGGTCGTGATCTTGGCATGATACAGAGACTCTACGACAAAGGTGCTCGCTATATTACACTTGTTCACACAAAGAACAACGATATCTGTGACTCGTCAACCGATACGCTTGCTTATAGTGGTTTGAGCGTGTTTGGAAACGAAGTGGTTGCAATGATGAATCGGTTGGGTATGATGATCGATGTTTCGCATGCCTCCGATTCCTCCTTTTATGATATTCTTCAGTTCACCCAGTCCCCAATCCTGGCTTCTCACTCGTGTGCCCGGGCCTTGTGCGACAATCCCCGAAACCTGAATGATGATGAACTGCGTGCCTTGGCAAAAAACGGCGGAGTTATCCAGATGTGTATCCTGAGCGATTATGTAAAAACACCTGCTCCAAACCCCGAGCGCGATTCTGCGAGGGCGGCCGTGAGAGAGAAGTTCCGGAATTTTGATGACCTCAGTGATGAAGAGATGAAACAGGCACATAAAGAGTGGTATGCCATTGAAGACCAATTTCCGCGAGAGCTGGCAACGGTTAGTGATGTGGTAGACCATATCGATCATATCGTTGAAGTGGCGGGGATTGATCATGTTGGCATCGGAACTGATTTTGATGGTGGAGGTGGAGTTACCGGATGCTATGACGTATCTGAGATGGGGAACATAACTCTGGAGCTGGTGAAGAGGGGATACTCCAAAAAGGATATCCAGAAGATCTGGAGTGGGAACCTGATGAGGGTTATGAATGAGAATATCAAGGTAGCACAGCTGATCGCTCAAAAGAGGTGACCGGATGAAAATTATTGTAAGCCTCATACCGGTTTTACTGTTTCTCGTGTTATTGCTCTCCTTCGATAGCCTGCGACTTGTAAACCGATTGGTGTTAACAATCTGTCTTTTATGGGGATGTGTAGCAGCCTCTTTGAGCATGATAGGAAATACCCTGGTTTCAGAAGCCTTCCATCTCTCTTTTGATACGCTTTCACGATACGTGGCACCATTTACAGAGGAGATCCTTAAGATGGTCATCCTCCTCCTGTTGATTTCCCGGCATCGTATAGGGTTCGCTATTGATGCTGCTATCTATGGATTCGCCGTAGGCTCAGGCTTTGCCTTCTCTGAAAACCTCATCTATCTCCTTCAACTTGGCCCCGATCAAGCGAATCTTTGGGTCTGGATTTCACGTGGTGTTGGTACAGCTATTATGCATGGGGGCGCAACCGCTATCGCCGGTATTATCCTCGTAAACAGACTCACCGACTCACGGAGACTCTTTCAGCCGTTCCTCCTTGCCCTGGTTGTTACTTACTTCATCCATGGATTGTACAATGCATTTCTAATCTCCCCGATCATCTCTGCACTGGCAGTTATCATTCTTGTCCCATTGATGCTGGTGATTGTCTTCAGGTTTGGAGAACGGAACCTCAAGAACTGGATGGATGTCGGGATGGATGCTGAAGTGAGCCTGCTTCTGATGATCAACAGGGGGAAATTCTCCAAAACACGGGCCAGTGAGTACCTGATGTCGGTAAAAGATCACTTTCCAAAGGAGGTAGTGGTAGATATCTATTGTTTCATGGCTCTTTACCTCGAACTCTCTGTCAAAGCAAAAGGCCTGATGTTGTTAAAGGAGAATGAACTCCCTCTCCCGATGGATCCGGAAATCATGGATAAACTTACTGAACTGGATCATCTGCGAAAACGTATTGGAAAGGCGGGACTCCTTGTACTTCGTCCTATTCTCCGGATGGATCGCAGCGATATCTGGGCGCTGTCTATTTTAAAACCGGATTGATTTTTTCATTACTTTTATAGTCTGTACAGTCGCGATTAATTGCGGCTCTGCCATTTAAATGAACGAAACATGGAAAATTCAGATCAACAGGAGGGGGCGTACTATAACTCCGGAACCCCAATCTCTCAGCGGGGATGGGTTCGCTATGTCTTTTTCTTTCTTGCTGGAATTGTTGCCGGCATCTTGCTGAGCAAGGCCATTACTTACAACAATGCAAACCAGGCTGTATCTGACAAAGATCTTCGGGGTACCGTTTATAGCTCCAGTTCATTCGATAAGATGAAGTCGGCCGATGTAATCTATTTCGATAATCCCGGGTTAAAAGCAGTTATCGATGTGAAATACTCTTCGCAGGTGGTGGAGGCCCGGGTCGAAATCTCCTCCCTCAATCCCGTAACGGTTGCCATTGAGTTTCCCCCCAATGATCTCAGTGTTCTTAATCTTCAGAATCTTTCTGTGACCGACCAGTCTTCAACATTTTCGAGTGCAAGTTTTATTAAACTTGAAAATGTTGGCGATAACAACTACATCATACAATGGTACAACAAGAACAACCTGCAGCATCAGATTTCGTTCAAATTTTACCAGAACGATATGGTCATGTACTCAAATGCCGTCACCATAAACAAAGAGTAAATCCAAACCACGCACTATGAAACGTAAACACAAGATACTTATGGCTGTGGTAGCCGTTATCGTTGCAATCGTATTTCTTCTTTTCTTTATCAGCCCCGATACGGTGAGCATGTTTACAGGCGGTGAGTGATTTTATAGCAGCTTTATTGGCGAATGATCTGGCGCAGCTTCAGGCAGTACCAAAGGCGGATTTGCACAACCATCTTCTTTTAGGGATTAAGGTTGATCGGTTATGCGAGTTAACAGGTATGGATATCACACCCTTTCTTTACAGTGGTGGGGGAATCAGGGATATCAACACCTGGATCAGGGAGCAGTATATCCCTGTCATCAGGATCCCGGATATTTTTCCGTTATTGGTGAAATCAAGTTTTCAACAGGCGGTTGATGATGGTGTTACACTGCTGGAAGCAAGTCTTGATGCCGGATTCGGACACCTTTACGGGATCTCCCCGGAGGAGGTTGTAAACACCCTGCAACAGGCACATCAGGAGGTAGCTCCGGGCATCAGTTTCCGGCCATGCCTCGGCTTTGCCCGAAGTGTCCCGTTAAGGCAACTCCTTCGCTTTTTTGAACCTTACCTCGATCTGAATTATTTTACCTCAATTGACCTTTACGACGATGAACTGAGCCAGCCGGTTCAGAATTTCAGAGAGATATACCGGTTTGCCAAACAGTTAGGACTTCGCTGCACTGCTCATGTTGGAGAATTTGGGACGGCAGAAGATGTGAGGGAGGCTGTTGAGGTTTTGAACCTCGATGCTGTGCAACATGGTATTGCCGCAGCCTCCTCACCGGATGTCATGAAGTGGTTAGCCGAACGGGGAAC
Source organism: uncultured Prolixibacteraceae bacterium (assembly GCA_964642545.1). Taxonomy (GTDB): domain Bacteria; phylum Bacteroidota; class Bacteroidia; order Bacteroidales; family FEN-979; genus QYOJ01. The sequence continues at coordinate 9,749 of CAZXQU010000040.1, forward strand.
CACCCTAAACATCTGTCCAACGAGCAACCTGCAACTCCAGCGGGTTACCTCTTACGCAGTCCACCCAATCCGAATCTTATACGACCATGGCGTCAATGTGACCATCAATACCGACGACGTGACGTTATTTAACCAGGGAGTCACGGAAGAGTTTCTGAACCTTTTTCAGGCAAAACTTTTTTCGGCAGAGGAGCTGGATGAAATCCGGGAATTGGCTTACCCCTAAACCATCATTAACCCCTAAATCCCCTAAAGGGGACTTACTCCTCCTTTCAGGAGGATAATACTGCGAAGCAGAGTAAGCCCCCTTTAGGGGGTTTGGGGGTCATTTTTTTAGCCTGATCCGCTCCAACCCCTCCACCAATTTCCTCAGGGTATCGTGCAACAGTGTGAGATAAAGCACTAGTGTCATCAGCCAGATCACAAAGAAGTTAAACCAAAGGGTGTCGATCTGAAGGCCGAAAAGGTTCTTATAGGGGGCGTAGAAATGGGCTCTCCCAACACGTGACTGGGGATCCATGAAGATGGGGTCTTTCTTGCGGATAAGTTTCCCTTTACCTTCAATAAGTTTATTGACCGAGTTCTGGTTCAGGGCAAAATCGGCCAGGCTCTGGTTGTAATAGTCCTGGCGCATCCTGAAGAGAGCCTCCTGGCCACTTTCACCGATAATCTTCTCATACAGGGCGTCCCTTCTTGAAGTCACCAGCGATAATTTCGATGAGAAATAGCGGCCGAGGGAATCTAAGTATTGTGACGCTTGCACCTTTACCTCTTCAGTGAATCCTTCCGGGGAGAGTCCTTCAATACCCCGAAAGGGACCGAATCCGGCCTCCTTGCTTAAACGTGGAATTTCATGATTCAGGATGTCGAAATAATTCTCTGTTTTTTTGGTTTCCAGGTTCAGTTTCAGGTTACGGTTGCAGGCATCCAGCTCGGCTTGCAGGGCAGGTATCTCATAAGCTGAGATGAAGGAGTAATAACTCATCTCTTTCTCATATGGATAGAAGATCCGCTCGTACCTGTTATTTTTAAACTGATGGACAGCCAACGCCTCATATGACCAACGTGAAGTCATCATATCTCCAACAAGTGGTACATATGTCCGGGATGAGATCATCGGGTTGAGATTGTCAAAAGGAACAATGGTGCCACTTAGCAGGAGTTGTGGGACAATGATGAATGGGATCAGGATGTAAATGGCAACAACCGATTTCATCCCCGAAGAGATATTCAGTCCAACCATATTGGCGAAACAGGAAGTGGCGAAAAGGATGAGAAAATAGCTCCAAAACATGCCCTGGATATCAAGAATCAGGTTTCCGACCACCACAAACGAAAGAGCCTGAATAGCTGAGAGGGTAAAAAGTAGGGCGATCTTGGAGTTGAGATAACTCCATCGGCTGAGGTGCAGGAACGCCTCCCGTTTTAGTATTTTCTGGTCGTGGATGATCTCTTCTGCGCTGACCATCATGCCGAAGAAGAGTGAGACAACTACACTCATGAAAAGGTATGCCACCAGATTGCTGTTTGTTCCGAAGCTATATGTTTCGCCGGGATAATAGCGGGTAAGGAAGGCGAGGATTGCTGCCAGAACCGGTGCCTCCAGCAGGTTGATAAGGAGGTACTGTGTATTGGTTATTTTAGTAAGCAGGTTGCGGATCCCGAAAATCTGAAACTGTTTGAAGAGGTTGGGTACACTGAAGTGATGTTTGGGAAGCTCATGTTTCCGGGTTTTTACCTTCAGTTCAGGCTGGATATTTTTCTGAAAATGCCCGTACCAGTCGCGTGGAGTGATTTTCCGGTTGGTGCTAAGTTTGCCATATTCGTTGATGACTTTTGCTTCCGTAATCTGCAGGATCTGTTCAGGATTCACATACCCGCAGTTAAAGCATTCGCTCTCATTTGGGTTAACGTGACTGCTCAGCGTTTTAAAATATTTCAGTGCATCAATCGGATTTCCGAAGTAGATAGGAAAACCTCCTTTGTCGAGGATCAGAAGTTTGTCGAAAAGCTTGAAAATATCGGAAGAGGGCTGATGAATATTGACCAAAACGAGTCTCCCTTTCAGGGTTTGCTCCTTCAACAGCAGCATCACCATCTCAGAGTCCATGGAAGAGAGTCCGGAAGTAGGCTCATCGGCAAAGAGCACCGATGGCTCGCGGATAAGCTCCAGGGCAATATTGAGCCGCTTACGTTGTCCGCCGGAGATGAATTTATTGAGAGGATCCCCCACTTTCAGGTGCCGGATACCGGCCAGGCCGATGTCGGACAGGATCTTCATCACCGCTTTCAGGAGCTGTTTTTTTGTAAATCCGCTGAAGCAGAGTTTGGCGTTGTAATAGAGATTCTGGAATACGGTAAGTTCTTCAATCAATAGGTCATCCTGGGGAACGAACCCGATGATTCCCCTCAGTTGTTCACGGTCGGTTTGCAGGTCGTACCCATTGATCAGAATCCTTCCCTGGGTGATTGGGAGATTTCCATTCAGCAGGTTCAGCAGAGTTGATTTTCCAACCCCGCTGCCTCCCATCACCCCGATTAGCTCCCCTGAGCCTGCAGTAAAGCTGAAGGGATGGATCCCGTTGGTGCTGTTTTTGAAACGGAATTCAATCTCTTCGCAGGTGTATTCAATGGCAATCGTCTCCCTGGCATGAAGAAACCTTGCTGCCACATCGGTATAATAGATAGGGCTTATTTTCAGGCTTGTGAGAATAGACCCATGGGTAAGGATAACTGTCCTGAATGGGATCAGGTTGTTTCCGTTGAGGTTGATCTCATCTTTCCCCGCATACCTGCAGACAAACGAGTGGATTTGAGTTAGGTATTGAATAAGGATCTGCCCATCGAGGTTCTCCCTGAGCATATGCTTTTGATCCTCCGGATGATCCATAGCATCGATGAGCAGGAGATTCTGTTTGTCAAGAGTGCTGCTGGCGGGGTCAAGGATAAATGCACAGCAGTTGCAAAAGAGAGGTTCGGGGAGATTAAACGTTTCGCCAATGATCTTCAGGTATCTCTTCTCCTCATCGGACAATGAGATGGATCCCGTCTCCTTCCTGCCATGCTCATCTTCCAGGAACTCCAGAAACTTGATAAACACAATCACTTTATCTTTTAACTGAAGCCCTTTGTTCACCCGCAGGCAGATCTCCGATATTTTTCCAGCGGTATCGTCGGGTAACTCTCCACCCTCTTCGAATGGTTGATGAAAAAAGAGGAGCTCATCAAATAGTTTCAGATACTCTTCGAGTTCCTGGCTGTTGAGGTGGGATTTAAGAAAGGAAGAGATGATAGTACGCGTGCTCTCCTGGTTTGCCTTGTGCCCTGTTGCTGCAACAATTGCAAAGAGCTGGACAAGGGCCATCAAGATCGGTTCTGACATAGCTGGCAAATGCCGTAGAGACGGGGCATGCCCCGTCTCTACGGCATGCTCCGTCTCTACAGATTGGGTTTATTGGATCAATGCATTCCGTACGCCGGCAATCACGTCGTTGATACCGTTAGCTTGCTGAGGATCCAGCTTTTTCTCTGGTTCCAGACCAAAATCGGTGAAAGCAGGCTTCAGCTTGAGCATCTCATCATAGAGGGTTTTCATTGCTGCATCGTTCTGGTAAAGGTCCAGGATTGCCATCAGCTGGTCATAGTTATTCAGCTGTTTGTAGATAATGGCAGTGATATTTTTGTTGTTTTCCGCAACGATGTTGAGTGAGCTGGCCAGGTAAAGTCCTTCAACAAAAGCACCGGTGGCAATATAAACGCCAACCTGGTTGCGATTGTTCTTTGAGAGAAAATCGTTGGTTGCCAAAAAGATGCCGGATACAAGATTGATCAAGGAATCTTTATTGTTGTCAAACGACTTCACTTTTTCCACAAGATTTGGATGATAAATTCCTGCAATACCCAGTTCATCGGCCAGTTTGCCCGTACAACCCAGGAATTGGTTTGTGTTATCGATATGGTTATAGGTGGCAGAATAAGCGAGGTCGGCACTGTAAATTCCGAGGTTTATCGCTTTGCTTTTTTCGGTCATGTATTTTCCGGCATTATCCACCGGATTTGTGATGTCAAAGATGTAACCGGCTTTTGCCTGCTCGAGGAGCATGGTAACCTCAAAAGGGGTAGGCATCTTATAAAGCAGGTTAATTGCTTCGGGACTGAGTGATAATTCCTTGTTGATAGAATCAGCAGCCTCTTCGTTGGCTTTCTGGTCTCCGGCTCCACCACATCCTGCCAGTAAGAAAAGGGAAATAGCCATTGCAGCAGCAAGGCTCAGGGATAAATTACGCTTTGTGTTCATAATCTGGTATAATGAATGAATAGATTGGTTTCTGATATGCGAAAGTACGGGAATTTTTGAAAATAGTGAAATTTTTTATCCCCCTGATCAAAGCCTGATCAACACTTTTATACTTTCTGGTTTTGCTGCCAAAGTGAATGCCTGTTCAATCTCATCGAAGGGAAAGACTTTGGTAATCAGGGGTTCAACATCAATCAACTTCTGACTGAGAAGGCTGAGAGCAGGTTCAAAAACCCCACAACGGCTTCCAATAATATTAAGTTCGTTAACGACAATCTGGTTGAGGTCGATTTTGGCAGGATCTGCCACCGTTGTTTTCAGGATCAGTTTTCCCCTGGCACGCAGGTGACTCATTGCAATGCTGAAGCCATCGGGGTTCCCTGTGCAGTCAACACAGATTTCGGCCCGGTCATCTGGTTGGAGAATATCCAGATTTTTTGCAGGAAGCCCAAGTCCCCTGGCAAATTCCACTTTGTATGGATTGATATCGAAGAGGGTATATTCACAGCCCGACAACCTGAATACCTGGGATATCAGAAGCCCCAGCTTCCCTGCCCCAAAGATGAACACATTATCGGTTGGATTGATTTTGGTTTGTTCAAAAATTTCGAGAGCGGCTGCTAGTGGTTCGGTGAAAACGGCATTCGGTAACTCGACATTGGGGGGCACAACATGGAGGTTCTTTTCAGGAAGAACGACATAGTCGGCGAATGTTCCGGCACGTTCAAAAATGCCCAAAACAGAACGGTTTGTGCAGTGGTTCTTTCGTCCGGTCTGGCACATGTAGCAATGACCACAGGAAATATTGATTTCACCCACTACATCCTTGCCAAAGAACCGACTATTCTCCGAGACCACCTCTCCAACGAATTCATGACCCAGGATACCCTTGAAGCCCATGTATCCATGGATGATCTCCAGGTCTGTGTTGCAAATCGAGGAATAACGCACCTTGATCAGTACTTCGCCAGGTTCAGGCACAGGATCAGGGACTTGCTGTACGGACAATTTTCCGTCGTAGACAAAGGCTTTCATAAGGGTCAAAATTTTTCACAAAAAAACAATTTTTTCTCAGGTTATAACCTAATTTCGGAATAAATTTACATCATCTTCTTCATTTTAGCAATTTAAATATGTGTTGGCTGAACAGGTCTCTTCTCTATTCCCTGGTGATTTTTTCATTTATTGTAGGAATATGCAGCTGTAATCAGGATCCATCAGGCAAGAAAGAGACTGAGGAGGGGTACAGAGAGAAAACAACGGATCTGGATACCATTTCTCTTCAAAAAGTCAGGCTTCTGCCATACTGGAACACCACAGCCCAGTTTGCAGGATATTATATCGGAATCGAGGAGGGAATCTTCCGGAAATATGGCATCGACCTGGAGATTATCCCGTATCTGCCAACAGATCAGCCCGATCAGATGATAGCCAATGAGGAGGCTGATTTCTTCCTGCTTTGGCTGGTGAATGCAATCGACATGAAAGACTCGGGCCTCGATATCGTCAACATTGCCCAGCTCTCCTCTAGGTCCTCCCTGATGCTGGTTGTCAAGAAAAGCAGCGGAATTGAAACCATTACCGATATGGATGGCAAACGAGCTGCAATCTGGAGCGATTACACCCTGCAACCAAAGGCATTGTTCAGGAAGAACCACGTGGATGTAAAGATCATTCCGATCGGTAGCAGCAACAACCTGTTTTTAACCGATGGCGTTGAGATCATCAATGCGAGCTGGTTTGATGAATACCATACCATCCTCAACAGCGGATATAATGCGGATGAACTTGAAACATTTTTCTTTTGCGACTATGGCCTGAACTTTCTTGAAGACGGAATCTATTGCCTCCACTCCACATTAAACAAGGACCCGGAGTTGTGCAAACGGTTCGTTGAAGCGACTATTGAAAGCTGGAAATACGCGTTTGATCATCCTGATCAGGCGATCAACGTTATCCTGGCAGAACAAAAGAAGCAGAAGAAACCGGCTAACCTGTCGCATCAGCGATGGATGCTCGACAGGTACCGTGACCTATACTATCCTGATCCTCAGAAAGACATCAATACCAAACTTTCCGACTCAGATTATCAGACCATTGCGAAAATCCTAGTGGAAGCGGGATTGATTGGTGTAATTCCCCCATATAGGGAGATCTATCAACCTATTCTTATTGATGATAACAAACCGATCACCCCGGAAAGTCCAAAATACTACCGATGAAAAATCGTATAAAACTTCGGCAAGGACTCTCCTTTAAACTGATCTTTTCGGTCTTCTCTTCCATTGCAGGAATCTTTGTTGTGATCTTTCTCTACAACTACTATGTTACCCGGCAAACGATGATCGGTAACCTTACACTCATCGCCAAAAACCTTACCGAGAGTACAGTAAACAAAGTAGACCGCATTTTGTTTGGAATGGCAAGAGTGCCTGAAAACATGGCTGCCTTGATCGAACATTCGAACTTCAGTGAAGAGGAGTTGAAGCAGATACTGAAACTGATCGTTGAGGTAAATCCCGAAATTTACGGGTCGGCCATAGCGTTTGAACCCTACTTTGAAGGGAGGAAAGAGAAATACTATTCATTCTATGCCTATCGCAAAAACGACAGTGTAATCCTCACCACCCTGGGGAACGATTCCTACGACTACTTTTTAATGGATTGGTACCAGGTTCCCAGGGAGAAGGGGAAGCCATACTGGACCGAACCCTATTATGATGAGGGGGGAGGCGATATATTCATGTCAACCTATTCGGTACCCCTCTATTTCAGCAACAAAGGGGAGCGAGTATTCGTGGGGATCGTGACCATCGATATCTCCATCGACTGGCTGCGGGCGATGGTTGACTCAATCCGTGTCTTCGAAACGGGATTCGGATTCCTTGTCTCGCAAAATGGAACGATTGTAACCCATCCGGTTCATGAGTTGATCATGAATGCCTCGATCTTCAGCCTGGCGGAGGAGCACAACATGCCTTTCTTTCGGGATCTTGGAAGGAAAATGATACACAGGGAGAGTGACTTCAGCACCACAACCTACGAGAACATGGCTAACGGCAAGAAAAGCTGGGTAGCCTATGCCCCGGTTCCAAGCAATGGCTGGTCATTGGCAGTGGTGTTTCCGGTGAATGAGCTGATGGCTGATGCCATCAGGCTAAACCTGGCTATCGTCCTACTGGGGAGTGCCGGACTGGTGGTTATTTTTTTGGTGATCCTGTTAATCTCGCGTTCTGTCACCCGACCCATGCGTAAACTTGCACAGGCAGCACAGAGTTTTGCAGAAGGTGATTTCAATGTGGTGCTCCCGGATATTGTTTCCGGGGATGAGATTGGCCAGCTGACTTACAGCTTCAGTTACATGCAAAAGACCCTGGCAGATACGATCGGAGACCTCAAGGATACCACCGAACAGCTCCAGATCTCAAATGATAAGCTGGAAGATTACAGCAAAACACTCGAGTTGAAAGTGGAAGAGCGAACGGCTGAGCTTGTTGCCAAAAACACCGAACTTGACAGCGCTCTCCAAACCCTGCAGGCCGCTCAGGCTCAGCTGGTGCAATCGGAGAAACTGGCATCCCTGGGGAAACTTACAGCCGGGATTGCTCACGAGATCAAGAATCCGCTCAACTTTGTGAACAATTTCGCCGAACTGTCGGCCGACCTGGCCCGGGAGTTGAAAGAGGAGCTGGAGAAACTCAAAGAGCAACTGGATGAGAAGGATCTGGAATACCTGCTGGAGATTGTTGGGGATATTGAAAGCAACTCCCAAAAAATTCACAACCATGGCAAGCGTGCCGACAGCATCATCCGGGGGATGCTGCTCCACTCGCGAGGGAAAGCAGGGGAGATGCAGCCCACCGACCTGAATGCGCTCCTGGAAGAATATGTGAATCTGGGATACCACGGCATGCGGGCCAGTGATCCCGGTTTCAATATCAAGATAGAATCTTCCTATGATCCGACGGTAGGTGTTGTGGATGTAATTCCCCAGGACCTCAGCAGGGTTTTCCTGAATATCATCAACAATGCCTGCCAGGCAACAGTCCAGAAGAAGAGCGAGCAGAGAGATTCCTATTTCCCGCTGCTAACGGTCTCTACCAAACGGATTGATAATCTTGTTGAGGTCTGTATCCGGGATAACGGGAAAGGAATCCCCGATGAGATCAGGGATAAAATATTCAATCCATTCTTTACCACCAAAGCTGCAGGTTCGGGCACCGGATTGGGCCTTTCAATCAGTTTCGATATCGTCGTTCAGGGACATGGTGGCGAACTCATCGTAGAATCGAAACCAGACGAATACACCGAATTTATCATTCGTATTCCTGTTGACAAGAAAGTGGAATAATTGAAAATGAGTTATGCATATGGAGCATCTTAAGAAAAATATTAGAATCCTTGTCGTTGATGATGAAGTGGATCTTGAGCCCTTGGTCAAACAACGCTTTCGCCGCCAGATAAAGGAAGGCATTTATCACTTTCTCTTTGCGCACAACGGACTCGAGGCACTTTCAAAACTTATTGAACATCCCGAGATTGGGATTATCCTTTCCGATATCAATATGCCGGAGATGGACGGACTAACACTTCTGTTGAAGCTGAAAGAGTTGAAAAACCCTTCATTGAAGACGGTTATCGTATCAGCATACGGCGATATGGAGAATATCCGTACTGCCATGAATCGCGGTGCATTTGATTTTCTTACCAAACCGATCAACTTTGAGGATCTTGAGATCACGATCAACAAAACACTGGATGAGATCCGTCTGGTAAGAAAATCCCAGGAAGAGCATCACCAGCTGTTATTTATTCAACACGACCTGGAAACAGCCAGGGAGATTCAACAGGCTATCCTTCCTGCAATATTTCCGCCTTTTCCTCACCGGAAGGATTTTGATATATACGCCTCTATGAAGGCTGCCAGGGAAGTTGGTGGGGATTTCTATGATTTCTTCATGATCGACAACGACCATATTGGTTTTGTCATTGGCGACGTTTCGGGTAAAGGGGTGCCTGCTGCTATCTTTATGGCTGTTAGCAGAACCCTCATCCGGGCAACCGGACTAAAAGGGATCTCAACCGAAGAGTGCATCGATTACGCCAACCACTTGCTCTGTAACGAAAGCACCTCCTGCATGTTTGTGACAGTTTTTTATGGAATTCTTAACACTAAAACCGGCGAGGTCACTTACGTGAATGGGGGACACAATCCGCCCTATCTTGTCAGAGCTGGTGGCACGTTGGAATCGGTTCCTCTGACAGGTGGTACTGTCCTCGGTTTTTTGGAGGATTTGCATTTTGAAGCGGGGAAAATACAACTTCATCCAGGAGACACCCTCTTCCTTTATACCGATGGCATTACGGAAGCCTTTAATGAAGCTGATATAGCGTTTGGGGAAGAGAGGTTGGAAACCCTCCTTAAGTCTAATTACAGTAAATCCATTGAGGAGCTGTCACAGAACATCGTTAGCGGAGTCCAGGAATATTGTGGTGAGGCACCGCAATCTGATGATATTACGCAGTTGGCGATCCGGTATTTCTCTTAACAAATGTGACTTTCCCATCACCCTCTTTGTAGAAATCGTGGATTAGTCCGGCTTCATGATATCCCATATGCTGGTAGAATTTCCTGGTGGGCTGGTACTTTTCGAGTGAAGATGTCTCAGCGATAACGTTCCTTCCTCCCTGTTCAGCAATTTGCCGGTGGGTCTCTTCCAGAAGCCTTTTGCCAATCCCCTCTCCCCGGAAGTCGTTGTGCGTGACAATCCAGTACAAATCGAAGCTGCATTCAGTGCCGGCAATCAACCCAAAACAGCTGTAAGCTACTGTCACACCATCACGTTCGGCAAAAATGAACTGATAAGAGCTCTTTTTTCCATCCCTCAGCTTCTCGTCTGCCAGCTCAACAGCTACTTCAACCTCAATATCATAAAAGAAACCGGTGGAGATGATCATCTCTCTTATCCTCACTTCGTCGCCCGGAAGAATCTCTGTCCTGAATGTAACTTCTACCATGTCATATTGCTTATTTCCGTATTTCGTATTTCTTATTTCTTCCTACTGCCCACCGCATCCTCCAGGATTCTTTGGATGCCTTCCGTGAAGGAGTATCCTGCCTGGTCAAGGGCGGCTGCAAAGCCTCCGGAATTTGCAAGGCATGGGTTGGCATTGATATCAATGATGAGGGGATCGCCCTTTTCGCTTACCCTGAAGTCGATCCGGGCATAGCCTTTTAACCCGAATCCTTTCCAGCAGGCTTCGCACAGCTCAATTAAAAGGAGGTGAAGGAGACGGTCTTCTTCCCCTGCCTCGAACGTGCGGGTGGTGTGTGAATATTCGAACGAATCTTCATCCCATTTCGACCGGAACCCAAGGATTCTGGGTTTCTCAGCCGGAAAATCGAGGAATTGCATCTCAGCTAGGGGAAGTATTTCAGGTCCGTCAAGTCCACCCAAGATGGAGATATTGAACTCCCTCCCTTCGATATACTCTTCAATGAAATAATGTTCCCTGCTCTTCCCCCTTGCCGTCTCCTTCATCCGGTCGTCATTGCCGTAGAAAACACTTGATTCATCCAGATCAAGGGATCCCTCTTCCCATATGGGTTTCAGGATATAGCGTTTATATGGATCCAAAAGAGCGGTCTCATCAATGGCAAACCATTTTGGGGAAGGAAGGCCAAGACGGACCAGCTCACGTTTTGCCAGCACTTTGTTGGAGGCGAGGAACATCGGAATTACAGGCGTCCCTGAATAGGGGATGCCTGTTGAATTAAACACCGAAGTGGCGATAAAGGCAAACTCCCCTTTGTTGTCGAGCGACTCTACCAGGTTGAAAAGAATTTCCGGGTCCTCTGTTCTGATCTGGGCGATCGCTGTTTCGAGGTCCAGGCCCATCTCTGCCCGGGCCACATCGTAACCAAGTTCCAGGCAGGCTTCCTCTACCATAGCAGCCTGCTCCAGCACATCCAGTTCATCTGCTCCGGTATCTGCTGAAATCTTGTTTGTGACGATCAGGATCTTTTTATTCATAGACCATGGTGCATGTTGATCCGTTCTAACGCCGAATCCATGATTTCACCGATGAGTTGTTTATAGGTATAGCCATTCCGGTATGCGAGTATAGGTAAATCGGAGTGAACAAGATCAAGTCCTGCCAGTGGATTGACTTCGATAAACGAGGGCTTCCCGTGTTTGTCGTACCGGATGTCGACTCTACCCCCATCTCGGCATCCGAGGATATTCCATGCTTTTAAAGCCAGATCCATACACGCTTCCCTGACGTCATCTCCCGGTACTGAATAAGAAACCAACTCTTCGTAGTTGGATTTTGTCTCAAGGGAGTAAATCCCCGAAGCGTTTTCCGCTTCGTAAACAATCTCCATGATGCCCACAGGCTTGCTTTTTCTTCCGGTCCCTGTGATCCCAACGGTGAACTCCCGTCCCGGAAGGAACTCTTCCACCAGGAGGCCTTCGGGGTATTGCCTGAGGAGTTCCCGGCAAACGGCCAAAAGTTCGACGTTGGAATGAACCCTGGATTTTCCCGTGATCCCTTTCCCTGTGCCCTCTGCAACAGGTTTTATAAACAGAGGATACTCAAGCGCATCGATAAGGATATCGGCCTCGGAATATACAATAAAAAAGCCGGGGGTATTCAATCCGGCATCACGGATTACCCTTTTGGTCATCCCTTTGTGGAGTGTAAGTGTTAGTACAAGTGGGTCGGAGAAGGTATAAGGGATGTTATAGGCATCAAGCAAACATGGCACCTGGGCTTCTCTTCCGATGCCATTGAGCCCCTCGCTGATATTGAAAACAAGATCCCACCGGTCTCTTTTTACAAGCTTTTCTGCCAGTTGCCTCACATGTCCGATCCGGTCGGTCATGAACCCAAGTCCCTGTAGGGCAGTTTCAAGCCCCTCAATGGTGGATTCTCGGTCAAATTCGGCAGTCTCTTCCGGGGTATACCCCTCTTTGAGATATTCTGACCTGAGGTCAAAAGTAAGTCCTATTCTCATGGCCTAACCTACATCATCAGGATAGAGAAACACCCGGCCTTCATAATTCATCAGCTTTGCGTAGCCATCCTCATGTCCCAGGTAGTATTCGGGCAACAACGGAATCTTGCCTCCTCCCCCTGGGGCATCAATGACAAACTGAGGAACGGCATAACCCGACGTATGGCCACGCAGCCCTTTGATGATCTCCAGCCCTTTGCTGATGGGTGTCCGGAAGTGGCTCGAACCAGGTATCGGATCACACTGATAGAGGTAGTATGGCCGCACCCGGTTTTGAAGCAGTCCGTGCATCAGTTTTTTCAATACCTCCACGTCATCGTTGATCCCTTTCAGTAGCACTGTCTGGCTCCCCAAGGGGATGCCGGCGTTGGCAAGCTTTTCGCATGCCTCTTTGACTTCTGGTGTGAGTTCATCAGGATGGGTGAAATGGATGCTCATGAAGAGAGGATGGTACTTCTTCAGGATATTTGCCAGCGATTTTGTGATGCGCTGGGGAAGGACTACCGGAACTTTGGAGCCGATCCGAATGATCTCAACATGAGGGATCTTCCTCAGTCGAGATAGGAGGTACTCGATATGAAAATCGGGCATCGTGAGGGGGTCCCCCCCCGAGACGATCACATCCCTAACTTCACGGTGCGCTTCAATATATTGGAGTCCGGCCTCCCACGCTTTGAATCCTACATGGCACTTCTCCTTGGCAACCATATGGGTGCGGGTACAATAACGGCAATAAGCCGAGCAGAAGCCAGTAGCAAGAAACAGAACACGGTCGGGATAACGGTGTACAATGTTGGGCGCCGGACTGTGATGCTCTTCGGAAAGTGGGTCAAGGGTCTCCCCCGATCCAGATATCAATTCATTAAAAACCGGGATCAAGGTTTTCCGAAGCGCATACTCCGGATCGTTCCCGGTGATCAGACTCATATAGTATGGCGTGATCCGGATGGGAAGTGTATGGGATTTTTTTCCAACCACGCTGATTTCATTTTCCGTGAGGTGGATGAATTGCTCCAGCTGATCCGTTGTCCTGACACTGTTTTTTATCTGCCAGTGCCAATTGTTCCACTCCTTTTCCGGAAGCCCGGGATAGAAGCTATCCATAAACGCTTTCGACCGCTCAGAAATGACGGTTTTTTCTTTCTCACTCCGCAGAGCGGTAGCTACTGAATGAAGGTGACGGAAGGAAACGGATTGAACAGATTTCGGTGGAGGTTCATCATCGTCCCGATTCATTAGATCGCGGACGATGCAGAGTTCATTCTCTTGTGTTTCCATTTTGTGTGTTGCCCGTGAAAATCATGGTGCAAATAAATGAAATTTTTAAGTACTTTCGATTCGTTATTTTAAAAAAAGTGCACAAAGATATGTTAATAAGTAATACATCATGAAACTTTTTTTTCGCAGTTTCGGAACCGGTTCTCCGTTCATAATTTTACATGGTCTTTTTGGCATCTCCGACAACTGGGCAACCCTCGGAAAGCGCTTTGGGGAGCGGTTTCGGGTGATCATTCCCGATCTGCGAAACCATGGGCGGTCGCCTCACAGCGACCTGTTTGATTTTCCCTCCATGGAGCAGGATATCCTGGAACTCATCGAAGAGGAAACTGAGGGTCGGGTGATGCTGATGGGTCACTCCCTTGGAGGCCGTGTTGCCGTTAACCTGGCACTTCATCATCCCGGGGTAATCGGGAAGCTTGTGATCGTCGATATCAGTCTTCGAAAGTATCCTCCTCAGCGGGAACATCTGGACCTGATCGGGGCGATGAATGCATTGGACCTGTCAAAATCAGGAAGCCGATCTGAAATAGAGGAACGACTCCGGCAACGGATTCCCAGTCTTAAGTTGCGGCGGTTTCTGATGAAAAACCTTTACTGGAGTGAGCGGGGTCAACTTTCATGGCGACTCAATCTCCCGGTGATCATTGAGAGCTTGCCTGCAATCTTTGATGGAGGTTGCCTCCCCGGGCTATACCCTGGCCCGGCTTTATTTGTAAGAGGTGAACGGTCAGATTACATCCTGGAAAGTGATTTGCAGGCTATCAATGAAAAATTCCCCGGAGCTACCATCAGAACCGTCAGGGGGGCTACCCATTGGGTTCATGCCGATAATCCCGGGGAGTTTTACAAGGTTGTTAGCTCCTTCCTGGAAGCTGATCAATAACGTTCCACTTTCAGGCTTGAGACAGCCGATTCGATTTTGAGGATGATGGTATTGGTCCCTTCTGGATAATTGGCGGTTTGATAAACACCATCACCTTTATTGATAAAGCCCTCAAAGTCGCGGCTCACCAGAACCGATTCGGAATGGATCTCGCATGCCGACTCTTTGGGTATTTTTACCTCCATAGAAGCAGCACCGGCACTATAACTCATATAGGTAAGAGGCTGAAGCGACCCGAGTTTGATCTCCAGTGATGCTGCCCCGGCTTCGATCTTAGCTGTATCTATTCTGAAATCGCTCAGATCCATCTTAACGGAGGCTGCCCCGATGTCGAAATCCAGGTCCCAAACCATGTCACGGTTTAGGTTGATTTCGACGTTATTTTTCTTCACTCTTCGAACTTTTCGGTTTTTCGCAAGACTAATATTGATTTGGGTCTTCCCGTCAACTTTGCTCGTTGTCAGGGAATAATCACCGATATCCCCCTCTTTCCTGAATGATAGCATCTCTGATGTTTCACCATCGATTTTGAATTTTCCGGCTGCTGCGTCCATCTTCAGGACAGCTTTATGCGGGACGGTATCCATATCAACAGTCAGGATTTGTGTGCTGTATGAGAAGGTTCGGTTGCTATTGCTGTCATCTTCATCCCAGTCGTCAGCCCAGCTCCAGTCGTTATCGTGAATCGAAAACGACCACCGGGGTTCAGTTATCTGGTTGAAGAAGATAAAAGAGAGGCCGATAAACGCGATGACCAGGATAAACTTAATCAAATCTTTAATCGGAAGAATAGAGATACCCCAGAAGATGAATATCAGAGGCCAGAGTCGCCATATACTTACCCAATGGAAATCGAGCCAGCCGAAGTTGCTGAACAGAAAGAGGAGACCAATCGCAATGAGGATCAGTGCCCAAAAAAGATTGCGGAATTTCATAATATATCTGTTTAATCTTGTTTCTTTGACGGTCTGCCATATGCATTGAAAAGCAGGGCAATACCTATAACTATCAGGATAATGGGCCAGAGATCTCCGAAATCAAGTCGGGGAATAAACTGGTCGGCCAGGAAAATTGCTCCAAGCGTGATCAGGACTAATCCTCCAATAAGGTTTCCTTTTTGTTTGGATTCCTGGGTTGGCTTTTTTGGTGTTTCTTGTGATTCCATAGTTGTTGAATTTTGGGTTTGATTGATTTCCCTGGGGCCATCGGGTGTGACGATCCAGAGGATGATGTAAATGAGTACTGCGCCACCTCCGACAACGGCAAAGATTACGAAGAGTAGTCTTACCAAGAGAGGATCTAATTTAAAATAGGTTGCGAGCCCTGAAGCCACTCCTCCAATCACTCTGTCAGTTGTACTTCTGTAAAGTCGTTTTGGTTCCATAGCAGGAGAATTTTATTGTTTAGGCCTCAAAAGTATAGTGGAATCAAAACGGTAGCAACAGATCTCCGTCTAGTGCCGGGATTCTCTCGACCAAACAGGGGAATAGGTCGTTTAGAAGTCGTTGCTCTCTTTCATCCTCAACTGTTTCCTGGCATAGATCCTGGAAGAGACGCTAACACTCAACTCAAAAAGGAAGTAAAGTGGGATAGCAACAATGAGTTGTGAAAAAATGTCGGGACTTGGAGTAATGATACCTGCAATGATGAGAATTGCTATCAATGTATGTTTCCTGTATTTTTTCAGGTAGGCAGGTGTGATGATTCCGGCTTTCGTCAGGAAGATAACTATAATAGGAAGTTCAAACAGCAATCCCATTAACAGAGTCATCATGGTGACAGATCCGGTATAGGATGAGAGGGCGATCTGGTTCGTTACCATTTCACTGACCTGGTATCCTCCCAGAAAGTTCACCATCAATGGGACGACAATAAAATAGGAGAAGAGGACCCCTGTTAAAAAGAGAAAGGAGATGATAAATACTCCACCCTGAGTATGTTTTACCTCCTCATCGGTAAGACCTGGTTTGATGAAACGCCAGAATTGCCAGACAACAAAAGGCATCGCCACAATTAGCCCTGCAACAAAGGAGATCGTCATGTGCGACATAAACTGGCCGGCCAGGTTGATGTTGATGATTTGAAATGAGGATGGGTCGATGCAGAGAGATGTCATGGATGTAACTTCGGCCAGTTTGCAAAGAAGCCGATAGGTGATGAAGCTTTTCTCCTTGGGTGCAAGTAAAATATGGTCGAACAAAATCTCTTTAAAGATAAAGGCAACGATTCCACACACAGCAATGGCAACGACACTCCATATCAGTGTACTTCGGAGCTCATCCAGATGCTCCCAGAAAGTCATTTCGCGAACGTCCTTTTTTTTGGTCATGGGGTCATGGGGCATCCAAAATTACAAATTCCGGGCAATAAAACATTAACTTTGCTACCCTAAAAAATTACCATGGCAACACTCATCATCTATATGACTTCGCACGGCTGTGCTGAAAAAGCTGCAGGGATGATACGCAACCAGATTCCGGGAGAGATGACCTTGATTAACCTGGAGAATTTTGAGGTCCCCCCATTGGTAAAATTTGACACCGTGATTATCGGAGGTTCAATCCGGATTGGTAATATCCAAAAAAAGATCAGGAAATTTTGTGAAAAAAATATCGATCAACTACTTTCCAAGAAAACAGGCCTTTTTATCTGTTGCATGTTTGAGGGCGATACGGCTCTGGAGCAGTTTAACAGCGCTTTTCCTGAAGCGTTAAGGATGAATTCAACGGCAACTGGTCTCTTTGGAGGGGAACTCGAATTTGAAAAGATGAATGCCTTTGAACGGATGATCATTAAGCAGGTAGCCAACATCTCCGTTGACGTCTCAAAATTTAACAAGCAGGCAGTGAAGGAGTTTGCGGAAAGGATCCGCGATGCTGGATTCTAGTTTCGGGTTTGACTTCGCCGAGCTCCGCTTCGCTCCGGTTCGGGTTTCAAGGTTTTTACCACATTAGACACAGAAGATCACAATAGTCCTATTGTGTCCTATGTGCCTAATGTGGTTCATTTCTAATTTTCTAATTTCCTGACCCCTGACCCCCTGACTTCCTGACTCTTCTACTCAGAAGTATTCTCCAACAGCAACTTCATAGCATCCCACGAGATGGTACTGGTGAATTCCTGAACAGCTTTGGTCAAATCGGCATCGTGGCTGAGCAGGGCATTTTTCAGCATAAAAACCTCGTAATCATGATCATTGGCGCCGATGTAGGTTGCCAGTACACAGCCCGTAGCACTCAGTCCGCAAAGGAACAGAGTATTGATTCCCTTGGCCTGAAGGAGGCTGTCGAGGTTGGTCTTATTGAAGGCGTTTCCGTAGGTCTTGATTACCATGGGATCGCTCTCTTCAATTTTGAACACGGTGTCGAAGGCAAATTCCTCGGTGCCTGGGGCAGGACCCCATTTTAGATCGCTGTGGTAAACCCTTATCACAGGGAGTTTGTAATGGCGGAAAAGCATCATGTACCAGTTGATGTAATCCGGCGCATCCTTCTGGTCTTTTTCCGACATCATTGGCATGAATTGGTTCTGGACATCGATTAGCACCAGGGCTGCTTTCATCGGTGTTTTTTCGGGTTGATTTTCTTCACTCTCCTGGGCGAACACAGGGACGATAAAGAGGGCGGCAAAGAAAAGCGTGACAATCTTTTTCATGGGGATATTTTTTTGACAAGTTTACAGGTTTAATCCTCGGCATACAAACGGATTTGTTAAAGTGAATGCTTTTATCGGCAAGAAGATTAAAATTATCTGTGAATCCTGGACTAGTTGATTTTTTTATTATTAAAAGCCAGCTAATGAGACGGGTGTCAGTTTGCATGGAGACAATATTTCTTCCAGATCCAACCTTTATCTTTATTTATCTGTATATTTGTGTTGAGAAACATAACACCTTATTTATTTACCAAAACTTATGATCTATGAAAAAAGTTTATGTATTACTGCTGTTTGTTGCCTTGTCGGGTGTGACATTCGGACAGGGGTTTATT
>CAZXQU010000041.1:0-25846 GCA_964642545.1 uncultured Prolixibacteraceae bacterium
AGTTATGTCAAACTCTTTTGGGTTTGGAGGAAACAATACATCGCTTATATTTAAGAAATTTACAAATCATAAATAACAAATCACAATTGACTGCCTTCATCAATGGCATAGGTCTTATTTCCCCACAGCATACAGCTGATCCTGGTGTGTTTCTACCTGATATCGTGGAATATACTACTGATTTTCTGCAGGCAATCGATCCAAAATATAAAGAGTTTATCAACCCCATTGCTGCACGTCGTATGAGCAGGCTCATAAAAATGGGGATCACATCTGCAAAGATGGCCTTATCTGATGCCGGATGCCAGATGCCAGATGCTATTATAACAGGAACGGGTCTTGGTTCTGTTGAAGACACTGAGAAGATCTTATCCGGCATGAATGCGGGTGAGCAACTGATGAACCCAACCCCCTTTATCCAATCGACATATAACACAATCAGTTCCCAAATCGCCATCACCCTTAAATGTCATAATTATAACTCTACCTATGTCCACCGCTCTTTCTCCTTTGAAAGTGCCCTTCAGGATGCTTTAATACAATTTGAAGAACACATTGCTGAATATGCGCTTGTTGGAGGTATTGACGAGATGACCTCTAACCATCTTCAGATCACACGCCGGGCGGGTCATTGGAAAATGCAACCTGTAAACAACTTACAGCTTCTTACTGATAAAACCCCCGGTGCACTCGCCGGTGAAGGAGCTGCCTATTTTCTCCTGGGAGACCGACATGCATCATCAACATATGCGACACTGAATGATGTGAAAACATTATACAACTTAAATAAGGCAACCGACCAGGAAGGTGCCATTAATACCTTTCTTGCCGACAATGATCTGACGACCGATCAATTGGATGCTGTAATTCTGGGTTATAACGGAGATGTGTTGTTTGATGAAATATATGACCGGCTAGGGTCGGGAATTTTCCAGCAAAAGCAACAGCTCTGGTACAAGCATCTTTGCGGGGAGTATTATACATCTACCGGGTTCGCATTGTGGTTGGCGGCTAATGTTCTGAAGCATCAGCTCATACCTGCTGCAATTAAGTTAAACAATCATCCATCCAGACAGTTACAGCATATTTTGATCTACAACCAATACCGCAATACAAACCACTCACTATTCCTCCTGAGCAGATAACCATTTTTCTGTTAACTTTGCTCCACGAAATTTACAAAGATTAATGTCGAAACGCATCTATATCACTGGGATAGGGATCATTTCATCCATTGGCAACAATGTTCCTGAGGTACTCTCTTCACTGAAAGATTGCAAGTCGGGGATCGGTGAGATCACCCTCTTCCCAACCCTGCATAAAGGCTTGCTTCCCATGGCCGAAGTGAAACTCTCTCATAACCAGTTGACAGCGCTGGCAGAGAAAGAGAGGGCGGAACATTATACCAGAACCACTCTTCTCGGTATGGTTGCTGCCAAAGAGGCTCTGAGATCAGCTGGTATTGATCATGTGAATGACAGGAGAACCGGACTTCTATCGGCCACTACAGTAGGTGGCATGGATCGCAGCGAAGTTTTCTATCAGGAATTCGTGCAAAATCCTGACAAAGGCCGACTGAGGGACATTGTGAACCATGATTGCGGTGACAGCACAGAGCGTATCGCTACAGAACTTGGAGTCAGGCATCTGGTCTCCACCATCAGCACTGCGTGCTCTTCATCTGCAAATACCATTATGTTTGGTGCTGACTTAATTCGCTTCGGTAAAGCTGACAGAATGATTGTGGGGGGAACCGATTCGGTAACCAGGTTTACGTTAAACGGCTTCAACACCTTGATGATCCTGGATAAACGCGGATGTCACCCGTTTGATGAACACCGCGCGGGACTTACTTTAGGCGAAGCCGCAGCATATCTAGTCCTTGAATCTGAAGATATTGTGGAGAAAGAGGGTAAACAGCCACTTGCCGAATTAACAGGATACGGAAATGCCAATGATGCATACCATCAAACTGCAAGTTCACTAGATGGAACTGGTGCGTTTCTGGCAATGAGCAAAGCTCTTAAGATGAGTAATCTGAAGTCATCCGATATCGACTATATCAATGTTCATGGGACAGGAACAGAAAACAATGACCTTTCGGAGGGAGTTGCCCTTGAACGCATTTTCGATCCTGTACCGTTATTCAGTTCCACAAAGTCCTATACGGGACATACACTTGGGGCAGCCGGCGCTGTTGAAGCTGTGATAGCAATCCTATCAATACAGAACAGGATGATCTTCCCGAATCTGTTATGGTCTACTCCTATGAAAGAGTTGAAGATAAAACCCGTAACAGAAATTTTAACGGACCAGAATATCCGGCATGTGTTATCTAATTCATTTGGTTTTGGTGGGAACAACTCCACTGTGATCCTCTCAAAGCTAACATAATCTGCTTAACCTGTGGCAAATAAGAAAATCTATATAAACGGTGTGGGCTGCATTTCACCTCAACCTACCCTGGACAACCAGAGCTTCCTTGAGGAGACAGTTTCTGTGGAGAGTAACCGTTTGAAGGCAATCGACCCAAATTACAAAGAGTTTGTCCCTCCAGAGATGGTCAGGCGAATGGGGAGAATCATAAAGATGGGAGTTGCTACAGCCAAAACGAGTCTCGCAGATGCCGGATGCCAGATTCCGGATGCCATTATCACGGGCACCGGACTCGGCTGTATCGAAGATACCGAGAAGTTTCTCGGTAACATGATAAAAAACAACGAAGAATTTCTCACACCTACCGCTTTTATTCAATCCACACATAATACAGTAAGTGCCCAGATCGCATTGTTGACTAAATGTCATGGATATAATTTCACCTATGTCCATAGAGGTTTTTCTTTTGAAAGTGCAATACTCGACAGCATCCTGCAGATAGAGAATGACCGGGCCTCCACAATTCTACTAGGGGCGGTAGATGAATTGACATCGAACTCATTTCAAATCCAGAGCCGTCTGGGATATTGGAACAGAAAACCAACAGAGAGCCTGGACCTTTTTGAGAAACCCCAAAATGGGACAATTGCCGGTGAAGGAGCTGCATTTTTCCTGTTGGATGAGAAGAAAAATCCCAATACATACGCTGTGCTGCAGGATGTTGAGATGCTCTTTCGGCCAGGATCAGCCAGTGAAGTCGCCGCACAGATTCGCTTATTCTTAGAGAGAAATGAGCTGACAGAAGGTGACATCGATCTATTACTGCTTGGAAGAAACGGAGATATCAGGTTTGATCCAATTTACCAGGAGGTAACGGCTGAATTGTTCCCTGATGTTCCATCCTGTGGATTTAAGCATCTCTGTGGAGAATATATGACAGCTTCCTCATTCGGTGTTTGGTTGGCATCAAGAATCCTTAAAGAACAAACTGTTCCTGCCGTTTTACGTGTCACCGTACAGCCTAAATCACTGAATAATATCCTGTTATATAATCATTACCAGGGGATCAATCACTCCTTCATCCTTTTGAGTCAACCCTAGATGATTACATTTCGCAAACTGACCATTCTCTTTTTTATTCTGATCCTGATTCTAAACATGGGGCATTTCGTCGGATGCAGGATGGATTGGTTCGATGGACATTTCTGTTCTCAAACCTATGTATATATTCTGATCTTGCTTTTTCTTTATGTCGGAATATCAATAACAATGGCATTCTTTATCGGCTCAAATTTTCACCATTCAGCTATTTGCCATGGGAAAACCAACGAGAAACTCTGTTCGCTGACATTCGATGATGGCCCGAATCCGAACAACACCAAAGCAGTTCTGGATGTTTTAAACAGAGAACAGCTTTCAGCCACCTTCTTTGTGATTGGTGAAAAACTGAAAGGAAACGAGTCATTGATTCAGGAAATGGATTCAGCAGGGCATCTGATTGGCAACCACTCCTGGGGTCATTCCAATTGGTTTGATTTCTTTACCGGTAAACGGATGAAACGTGAACTTGCAACTACTGCAAATACTATCTCAGAGATTATTGGCAAATCCCCACTCCTCTTCCGGCCACCTTTTGGGGTTCTCAATCCAACTCTTTCCAGAGCAATTACACAATTATCCTACCATGTCATTGGATGGAATATCCGGTCTTACGATACAGTTCACCACGATATAATAAAAACTTCAACCCGGATTTGTAAAAAAATAACTCCTGGTTCAATTATACTGCTTCATGACCATTTGGCAAACTCTCCACAGCTACTGGAAGAATTGATTACGGGGTTAAGGCATCAGGGGTATTCGATTGTACCCCTTACTCATCTTACTCATATCGAAGCATATGCATAGATTTATCCCGGTCATATTCTTCTTTATCGCCTCCGTTGCCGGAGCCCAAAACAAACCACTGGATGCATCGACCATACAACAGATCAAAGTGGGTGTGGCCCAGGCTGCGACAAAGACCAAGACTATTTCGAGTGACTTCATCCAGGAGAAAGAGATGAGTATCCTGAACGACAAAATTATCACCACAGGAAGATTCTTTTTTAAGCAGGAACAATTCCTTCGCTGGGAATATATTCATCCATTTTCGTATGTGATTGCCATCCGCGGAGATTTGATCTCGATTCAAGATGAAGGAAAGGTCAAATCATTCAATACCCAGTCGAACAAAGTATTTGCAGAGGTAAATAAGATCATTATCGGGAGTGTAAACGGAAAATTACTTGACAATAATACGTTTACCGCTACTTACATCCAGAACAAGGATTATTTCGTCGTATCACTCACTCCCGTTTCAGCTATTTTAAAAGAGAGTCTCAACAGGATAACCATTTATTTTAACAAAAAAGATTTCACTGTTGATAAAATTGAGATGCATGAGCCGGGTGGTGACTTTACGCGGATTACTTTTACGAATAGACAGTTAAATCAGCCAATTTCCGATGAGGTATTTATTCTTAAGTAGCTTATTTATCACACTCATGCTTTCCGGATGCCAGTCAATCAAACCCATGCATCTGGAGATTGTACCTGACTGTCAAACACACTTTGCAGACAAAGATCTGCCAACTGCCAACTGCCAACTGCCAACTCCCTTCACCTCCCCCTCTTTTGAGAAAGCACTTTTCAAAGCTTCACTGGATATCGGAAAGCATCATCTTAGCGGATTGCTGTTTGTAAAAAAGATGCCGGATGCCGAATGTCGGATTGTTTTCAGCAACGAGTTTGGGATGACCTATTTTGATGTTGAGGTCGAAGCAAATCGGTTCAAGGTGAATTACTGTTTTGAACCCTTGAATAAGAAGATGTTATGGAAGATACTGGAGACAGATTTCAGGTTGTTATTGGCTACAGAAGAAGATTCTGATACCCGGAAGTGTTTTACCCAGGATAGCACAAACTACCATGTTTTCAAGAGTAAAAACAGGAATCTAACACGCTGGGATCTATATTATCCTGAAGATAATACTCTGGTTGAAATACGGGGCAAATCTACAATTGCAGACCAATCGGTAATCACTTTCTCCAATTATCATGATGAGTTTCCATCCAGTATCTCCATTGTAAACTCGATAATTAAATTAAAGTTTTCGTTATCTTTGATCTCAATCAACTGATATATCATGTGGGATGACATTGTAAAAGACTTCGTCTATTTTTTTGCTGTAATTGACCCGATTGGAACCATTCCTGTATTTCTGGCATATACAGTTGGTTTCGATGCAGCGATGCGAAAGAAGGTGGCTCTGAAAGCGTTCCTAATATCCACCATTATTTTGCTAGGGTTTGTTGTAGCTGGACAACTCTTTCTTGAAGCCATGTCAATTCCCCTTTCTGCCTTCCAGATAGCTGGCGGACTTGTACTTTTTATTTTTGGGTTAACGATGATATTTGGCCAGAGTAAGCCCGAACATGAGATTGCAGGTATGAGCGCAAAGAAGAGAGAAGCCGATGTGGCAGTTTTCCCGATTTCTGTTCCTTCCATCGCTTCACCCGGAGCAATGATGGCTGCCGTTTTACTTACAGACAACCATCGATTTAACATTATGGACCAGGCAATTACAGCAGGTACAATGCTCGTTGTACTTGGTGTAACTCTCCTACTCCTTCTTTTCGCAACACGTATACAAAAAATTATCGGCGATACCGGTGCAAGTATCCTTAGTCGGATCAGCGGTCTTATCCTGGCCTCTGTTGCCATTGACAGCATATTGACTGGGATAAAAATGTATTTCTAACAAATTGATATGCTGAAAGGTAATTTTTTTCGGATTCTCCAAATCACTGAAAGCAATAGTGAAACCGAAACAAGCAGCCTCAATTCTTCCTATCGGGTGACAATCTCTCTGAATCCGGATCACCCGATATATCAGGGTCATTTCCCTGGTAATCCTATAGTCCCTGGTGTATGCCAACTACGAATGATTACAGAGATCATTTCTGAGATTACTGGTAAGGAGGTTAGGCTTCAGGAAGCAGATAACATGAAGTTCCTGTCCATGATAAACCCAAACGAGCATCCTGAACTCACAGTAGATTGTACCCTGAAAGAACTGAAAGAAAATGAAGATGGCTTTATCAGAGTAACTGCTTCTATTTCTGACAATGAACATATTTTTTTCAAATACAAGTCGCTTGTAGCATGAACACTTCCCTAAAAAACCATATCACCACAACTTCGGTCCGAGGTTATGAACTGGACTCCTACGGACATGTAAACAACTCGGTCTATCTGAACTATTTTGAGCACGCCCGTTGGAAGATGTTCAGGGATCTGGAATTAAATCATCTGGTTCATGATAGCAATATTCTGATTGTGGTTACGGATATACATATCCGTTACATGCGCGAGGCCAAACTCTACGACGAGATTGAGATCCAGACCCGTACAGTGCGTGAAGAACCTTATCTTATTTTTAAACAGAAATTGTTTAACAGGAACACGGGTCTAGCACTGGCCAGGGCGGAAACCAAAACAATCTTCCTTGGTGAAAACCGCAAGCCGGTAGATATTCCAGACGAGTTCAAAGAAATCTTTTAATACGTTTATCAGCTTGAAAATGCAAGGCAGGATAGAATGGGAAGTCAGGGAAGAGATCGGAATATTAACGATCAATAACCCTCCTGAGAACTATTTGTTTGAACCTGAATTCGTACCTCTTGACCAACTGAAGCAATGGACAGATGATCCTGGTCTTAAGGGGATCCTGATACACGGGAAGGGCAAGCATTTTTCGGCAGGCGGTGACCTGAAACGGCTTTTTGAGATTATCTCGAAAGATGAACTTCTGGAGGAGAAACTTGCCGCCGGAAATGCCCTTATTGATCACTTGATCGGGACCAACCTGCCCCTGGCAGCAGCCATCCATGGCGTATGTTTTGGGGGTGGACTTGAAATAGCGTTGGCTTGTCACATACGCGTAGCCTCTGAAAAGACTCTCTTTGCCGCACCCGAAACCGGCCATGGACTTATTCCAGGTATGGGTGGCACCTTTAGACTTCCAGCCGCTGTTGGGAAGGCAGAGGCGCTTAAAATGATTCTTACGGGGGATATGGTCAGCACTGAAGAGGCCTACAGCATGAAACTCATTGATTTCATTGTTCCCCGCAAAGAGGTACTTCCTTTTACCTTTTCGATGCTCCGGCGGATGACAAAAAGTCTCTCTCCGTTAATTATCAGGTCGGTCGTTGAAACACTCAGGAATGCGGCGACAATGTCTTCAGAAATGGCCATTGCGGAAGAGACAAGAATATTTTGCGAGCTGGCAAAAAAGGAATATGTCAGGCGAATAGCTGAATCTGAATAATATGTTGGCAGACAATTTATTTCATACGATAGAATGGAGTGTAGTGGACGGGATCGGAAACCTCGTTATGGCGCAGCCTCCTTCCAACGGGATGACACTAGAGTTTTTCGGTGAAATGACCAAATTAAAAAATATCCTCATCAGAAAATCTGACCTGAAAGCACTTATCATCTCAGGGAAAGGACGCCATTTCTCATCCGGATCCAACCTGGATGAACTTCTCTTTGAGATATCGGGTAACGCGGATGCTGAGGGTT
Source organism: uncultured Prolixibacteraceae bacterium (assembly GCA_964642545.1). Lineage (GTDB taxonomy): Bacteria > Bacteroidota > Bacteroidia > Bacteroidales > FEN-979 > QYOJ01. The sequence goes on from CAZXQU010000041.1 coordinate 8,006, forward strand.
TTCTGAAATCCAACTACCTGACTCTGAATTTTTTCGAAACACTCCCCTATCCTGTGATAAGTACGATACGTGGAGTGTGTCTTGGTTCTGCTTTGGAGTTGGCACTTTTCAGTCATTTCCGGTTTTGTGCCGAAGAGGCTGTTCTGGGGTTACCTGAAACAACGTTTAACCTGATACCGGGAATTGGCGGCATCCACCGGTTCGCACATCTTTCAGGGAAAGTAAATGCACTTGACTATATCCTTTCGGGACGTACATTTGATGCCCAAACTGCACTCGATCTGGGAGTCGTTGATCTCGTTGTTCCACGACAGGAGTTGAAGCAAAGGGCAACAGATTTTGCCCAATGGCTTCCGGAGAAGTACATCCCGGGGATGAGGAAAGTATACCTGGAGAGATACGGGATACGCGATATGAGATGTGAGAGGAAATATGAAATATGAAATACGAAAATAGATCATCTGGCATCTGGCATCCGGCATCGGTGAAGATCATCGGCAGCGGCTCATTCCTTCCTGGAGAGGCTATTCTGCCTGATCAGGTTGATGATTATCTGGGCGAGTTAACAGAGGCTCCGGAAAAAATCCGCAAATGGCTGAAGCGGGTCCGGATTCTCATGAAGGAGCTTTTAGAGGTTGAATATTATCATTTTGCGCTGGATCCGGTTACGAGGCAATTTACGGAAGATAACATCACAATGTCGGTAAAAGCCGCCCATAAAGCAATTGCAAATGCCAGAATGGATCCTGAAGAGATTGATTTGATTGTCTATGGCAGTGCGCACCAGGACCAGATGCCGACAGCATCTGTGAGAATCCAGGAGGAGTTGGGGATTGAACGCTGCGGAGAACTTTCTGTCCATGCCAACTGCACTTCTGCCTACAAAGCCCTTTTGATTGCGGGGGAATTGCTCTCTTCCGGCCGGTACAAAAATGCCCTCGTGATCTCATCCAGCATGTCGTCATCAGAACTTGTTGCAGAATATTACAATCAACCGCTGGTGAAGAAGGAGGAGTTGTTTCTGCGCTATTTCCTGAGCGATGGTGCCTCTGCCCTGGTATTACAGGCCGAACCGGTGTGTATGGGTAATGGCCTTTACCTCGATTATACCTATATGGAATCTGCCGGAGGGAAGAAACCTTCGGCGATGGGGAATAAACGACCTGCTTACTGGATGAATCCAAGGGAAGAGTATGAGAAGGGATACCACCACCTTGCCCAGATGTTTCAGGAGGAGCTTCGGGCCAACTTTCATGAACCCAACGGATCGATTTTCCTCAACGGCCTGAAACGTATGCTGGCCCTGCATCCGGTCGATCCCCAGAAAATCAGATTTTTCCAGGTGAATTTCCCTTCAAAGCACATCTCCGAACTGGTGATGGATGAGTGCAGCGAACTGGGGATCGACCGGAACACCCTCTACTCTAAAATGGCCACGATGGGATATATCGGGCCACCGATGGCATTCCTGTCACTCGACCATATCCGCAAGGAGGAGGTACTGAATCCTGGAGATATTATCCTTAGCTTCGTGACAGAGGTAAGCAAGTTCATGCAAGCAGGATACATATTGAAGTACGAAGTTAGAGGTTAAAAGTTAGAAGTAAAGTTAGAAGTTAGAGCGACGAAGCATATAAATAACCTCATGACCCCATGACCTCATGACATTATGATCAAGAATAAACGATATACACTATTTCTGTTAAGTCCCCGCCAACGGTTTATCAATTACCCTGCGCATACTTACCTGGCTAAGATGTTCGGGAAGAAGAGGTTCATGGTTCCTCTTGCACTTCCAACCATTGCAGTACTTACTCCGGATCATTACGATATACACATTTACGACGAGGAGATCGAAGAGATTCCAACGCATATTAAACCCGATATCGTTGGCATCACTACGCTGGCAGCCACTGCGAACCGGGCATTTGAGCTGGGAGACAGGTTCCGCAGGATGGGGGCTAAAGTGGTTTATGGAGGCCCTTATGCTTCGTTTCAGCAAGAGAGAGCACTGGAACATGGTGATGCAGTTGTAGTTGGCGAAGCAGAAGAGAAATGGGAAAGGGTTCTTGAAGATTTTGAACTGGGAAAGATGAGTAAGGTATATGAATCAAACTCATACATTGACTATAAAACCCAGAAACCGCCACGATGGGACCTGGTAAACATGAAGCGCATCTTCCAGGTAGCGATCCAGGTCTCCAGAGGATGTCCTTTTAACTGCGATTTTTGCCTTGTAACTAAGAATTTCGGTCACAAGATGAGGTATCGCGAAATCGATAATGTTGTGAATGAGATCAAGGCAGCGCCTTCGAAATACTTCTTCTTTGTCGACGATAACCTTACAATCAATAAGCGTTATGCCAAAGAGTTGATGGAGGCCATTAAGCCGTTGAAGATCTCCTGGGGCTGTATGTGTAGCATTGATGTTGCCAAAGACGACGAACTGCTTCACGTGATGGCTGATGCAGGCTGTTTTAACATTCTGATTGGCTTTGAATCACTTAATCCCGATAGTCTTGATGCCTCCAACAAGCATCATAACCGCCGTGGAACCATTTATGAAGAGGCAATTCATAAAATCCATTCCCATGGCATCCATATCAACGCCAGTTTTGTTGTAGGGTTCGACAACGACACATTGGAGGAGTTCGACAGAATCTATGATTTTACGCTGAAACACAACCTCCCCAATGTAAATCTTCACCTGCTAAATGCACCTCCCGGATCTGAGATTTACAAGCGATATCAAAAAGAGGGCCGCTTGATGAACTGCGACCCCGAACTTGGAGTCGGCCATTTCCCTACGATACACTATATGAAGATGTCGCAGATTGAGCTGTTTAACAAGTATATGACCACAATCGAACGACTCTATTCTTTTGATACAATTCTTCAAAAAGCACAAAACCTCTTCATTAATGGAACCTTTACGCGTCGCGGAGGTGAAATTTCAGGGTGGATGAAAGCACGTCTCTCTTGGATTACCATTAAGGAGTTTCTTTTTACAACGGATAAAAACAAACGAGAGCTATTCCTGTTTATCATGGGACTGATCCGCTCCAAAAAGTTAGCTATAGACAAAGGTCTTGGATTCCTGCTCACCATGCTAGGATACAATAGACATATTATTGAACATCAGCGTAATATGGAATACTACCGAAAAATGATTATGGAACAGGACCAGGGAGCGTGGAAAGCGGGCATCCAAACAGTTGCCATTATCGGTGAGGGGAAAATGGGGACTAGTATATTTTATTCTCTGTTTAACAACCCATATTCATTACGTTGGATTGGAAGCAAGGATGCCGACTTGGAAAAACTTCAACAAAATTTTGAGAAGAGGGTACGTCGTGCTCTCAAAACAGGGATTATGAGTCAGGATGAGCATAATGAGGTCCTGCGAAGAACAATCATCACTTCAGATCTCAATGTGGCGGTTGATTGTGACTTAGTAATTGAGGCTATTCCCGAAGATTTGACAAGCAAACAAACACTCTTTAGGGCGTTAGGCAACATCGTAAAACCATCCGGAATTCTGGCTTCAAACTCCTCCTCTATCATTCCTTCAAAACTTTTTACCGGTACAAGCAGAGATGATAGAATCATTGGAATGCACTATTTCTACCCAGTACCTATCAAAGATTGTGTTGAGTTGATATCAACCTCCAAGACGGCTTCAGAAGTACTAGAATTAGCGGCTGCTTTTTTAAATAAAACAGGTAAATTTATACTTGAGCTGAATGAGTCTAATAGCTTTATATTGAATAGATTATTTTTGAATATACAAAATGAAGCATTTAAAATAACTGAACAAGGGAAGGCATCTGAAGAGCAGGTTGATCAACTGGTTAAGGAGCATCTATTTCCACTAGGAATCTTCGAAGTTATGGACAGCGTTGGGATCGATACCATGCATGCAGCCGTAATAAATTACACATCAGATTACCCAAATCAAGATTCCTATTCAGGGTTGGTCAAAAAACTCAAGGCTCTTATTGATGAGGGCAAACTTGGTATAAAAACGGGTCAAGGTTTCTACATTTACCAAGAAGGTCATCGGATATTTCCCGTCAATCCCCGCTCCTTGTCTCCTCAACTAATTCTTGAGATCATCGAATTTTTAAGGTTCACCTATTTAAGCACTGCCAAACGGTTTACGATGCAGTCGGGTTGCACGATTGGAGAGATGAATGACGCGATCAGGGAGTACCTTGGATTGGATAAAGGGCCATTTGAATAATTTTCTTGGTTACTCCACTAGTTTCCGAATTTCTTTGCGATCTTTGTTCTGTAAAAACTGAAATCTATGAAAAAAAATGGTATCGTGGTGATTGCTCTTGTTTGCGGACTCATCCTCTTTGCTGCCTTTAGCCAACCGGCAAGTCCTATCCCATCAACTCCTCCTAAAAATATTCCCGACTCAGTTTGGGTGGTGATGGAAAATTCCTGCTACGGTTGTCATTCTGATGACGGAAACGGAATGGCAAAAGCCAAGCTTAATTTTGACCGTTGGGATGAATATGCTCCCGACAAGCAAATGGCAAAGACTCTGGACATATGTAATGAATTGAAAAAAGGGAAAATGCCTCCTTCAAAATTCAGCAAGAACAATCCTGATGCGGTCCCAACTGATATTGAAACAGCCCGGGTCTGCAATTGGGTCCAACAAATCGAGAAATAATACTAAATGTCTGAAAAAGTTGTCGTTACTGGCATGGGGATCATTTCATCCCTGGGCTTGGATCTTGATACTACCTGGTCTAATCTGGTTGCGGGTCGGAGTGGTATTGGCTACATCACGTTATTCGATGCCTCTGAAAATCAGACCCGTATTGCAGGAGAAGTTCCCTCAACATTTGAGGATCATTACAAACAATACATCAAGAAACGGGCAGCGAGCCAGATGACCCGGGTAACCAAAATGTGTATTGTTGCAGCAAAAGATGCAGTTAATCACGCCGGCATCGATTTCGAACAGATGGATAAGACCCGCTGCTCGGTCATTATGGGGGTTGTAAATACCGGCAACTCCAGTGTTGAGGTCGATACAACTCCCCAAAATACTGTTTTTAAAAGTATGTCAAATGCCATGTCGGCATGGGTTTCCCTCGATTACCAGCTAATGGGACCCAATTATGCAATCAATACTGCCTGTGCTTCCTCCGCTTATGCATTAGCAGGTGGATATGATATGATCAGGAACAACCAGGCTGATGTCGTAATTGTTGGAGGTGCCGACAGCATCATTAACAAGGAGGAGATAGCAGGGTTTAACGCCCTCTATGCCCTATCCATTCAGAATGACCCTCCTGAAAAGGCCAGCAAACCTTTTGCTGCCGACAGAGATGGATTCGTCATCGGAGAAGGCGCTGGCGTTATCATCCTCGAATCGGAAGAGAGTGCAATCCGTCGAAATGCTACCATTTATGCTGAACTTGCAGGCTATGGACTAAGCAGTGAAGGATACAACATCATGGCTCCCATGAAGGATGGCCAAGGAATGGCATTTACGATGGAAAAAGCACTTAAATCCACCGGAATTTCTCTGGATCAGGTAGACTACATCAATGCACATGGGACCTCCACTGAACTTAATGACCGGTATGAGACCCTCGCAATCAAACGGGTTTTTGGGGATCGGGCGTCACTGATACCCATTTCTTCATCGAAATCCATGCTGGGCCATACAATAGGCGCTGCTGGAACCATCGAAGGGATCATCACGACTCTCTCAATTTTTCACGGGATCATCACTCCTACAATAAACCTTTTTAATCCAGATCCCGACCTGGACCTAGACTATGTCCCTCACACCTCAAGAAACAGTGAAGTCAAAATCGCATTATCCAATTCATTTGGATTTGGAGGTCACAACGCCACATTAGTTTTTAGAAAGTATTAACCAGGATAATTTTTCTATACAGAAAATTCAGTAATTTTGTGCCCGGTTGATTAAAAAAATGAAGTGTATGGCTCAGATTACAGAAAGTACACGAGATGAGGTACAAGAGGTTGTATATGACTTCTTTGCGGATGAATGTGAAGTTGATGTTTCAACGATCTCTGATCACACAAATATCATCAAAGATCTGGATGGAGACTCCTTGATGTTCCTTGAACTCATTGAAGTCTTCAAAAAGAAATATTCATTGGATATAGATTTGAAGACAATCGGAAAATTTGCTGTCAAAAACCCTGTCGAAACAATCGGGCAACTAATTGACATGCAGATGCTTATTATTGAGCATGAAAACCGAATCCTTGATCTGCAATAAATATTCTTTTTTTGTCTGACTCAACAACAGCATTTGTATTTCCTGCCTTTGTTAGGGATTATCATGATGACAAATCCCTGCAAATTGAAGACTTCCATGACCTTTTCCATCGCCAGCTGATTGTGGCTTCGGAGATCGTTGATCATGACATCTCCTTCTTCCATCCTGAAAACCAGACATTTCTGGACCATGAATTACGAACACAATACATGGCTTTTATTTATGGATGCTCTATTTCAGACATCCTTGTAGAGAGAGGAATTCTCCCCAAACTTCTCTGTGGATACAGTATGGGGATTTATGCTGCATTGGTTCATGGGGGAGCATTATCTTTCGAGAATGGTTTATTGTTAATTCGTAAGGCATTTCAGGAAATCTCTTACTCTACTATGACTGGACGTTTCGGAATGGCCGGAATCATTGGACTTCAGGAACAAGACATCAAAATTATTCTGGAATCACTTCCCAATGTTGAGATCACAAACCAGAACAGTACATACTCGTTTGTACTTTCGGGACATCATCATGATCTTGAGATAGCTCTGGATTCCGCCCGAAAAGAGGGAGCGTTTCATGCCCGGATGCTGAATGTAACTGTCCCCTACCATTCACATCTTTTGAAATCGGCTGCACTTCGATTCGCTAAGTTCGTTTATACCCTGGATATCCATTCTCTGAAGATTCCGCTGATATCGGTACTGAATCAGGAAATTCTATATTCCCAGGAAGATATCAAGACAGAACTTGTCGAAAACCTCTATAAACACTTTAACTGGCACGCAACACAGGTAAAGATGCAAACGTTGGGCATCGACCAATTTATTGAGTGTGGCCCCGGGAAAAGCCTTCAAAAGAATTCTAAATTTATTGAGGGAGTTTATAAGTTCCTTTCAATGGATGAAGCTTTGAAATCTTAATGTTCAGGAAACCTTCAATCGATATCCAACATTGTAAACATTTTCTATCGTAACCCCGCAATCTCCCAAATGTTTGCGCATCCTTGACACAAAAACATCAAGGCTTCTGCTGGAAAAGAAATGATCGTGTCCCCATACCTCAATCAGAAGATCTTCTCTCTTCACTACTTTTTCTCGATTTTTATAGAGGAATGAGAACAGTTCAGCCTCTCGATGAGTTAGGTTGTGATGTTGATTATCAATTGTTAGAATAAGATTGACCGGATCCCATCCTACCCGTTGATTGACATTCTTAAATGCTGTGCTATCATCAGGCAACTGAATCGCCCTGCGTTTCAAAAATACTTCAATCTTCAGCACCAACTCTTCAATACTGAATGGTTTCGTAATGTAATCATCCCCACCCAGAGTAAGTCCGTGGATTTTATCTTCTTTCGCTGACCTAGCTGTGACAAAGATGATCGGAACCTGAAGGTCGTACTCACGGATCTTCCCGGCAAGGGTAAAACCATCCATTTTGGGAAGCATGATATCCAGGATACACAGGTCATACCTGTTCTTCAAAAACCACTGCAGGGCATCGTTACCATTATCAATGGCGTCAATATTGTAACCCTTCATTGTAAGATTGTCCCGCGTGACAAAAGCTAGAGTGAGGTCGTCTTCAACATAAAGTATTCTTGGTTTTCCTTTCATCTGGGTATGGATATTATAAATGTGCAACCTGAACCGGGTTCACTCTTGAGCAGGATTTTCCATCCGTGTGCTTTACAGGTATTCCTTACATAGTATAAACCTAGTCCAAAACCTTTAACATCATGTACATTTCCAGTAGGGATCCGGAAAAACTTCCGAAAAACTTTTTTCTGAAACGCAAATGGAATTCCTGGCCCGTTATCCTTGACCCTTAAAAACACGAATTTATTCACAGAAGCCGTCTCAACAATTATTTCCGGATCATCCCCGCTATATTTTAATGCATTGTCCAATAGGTTGTAAATGATATTTGTCAAATGGACAGGGTCTGCAAAAACCTTTCCAACGTCAGAACCAAGATTTGCCTTCACCGTGAACTCTTTACCGGATTGATTGCGAAAGTTCTCCACAACTGGCATGACCAGGGCATTTAACTCAACCTCCTCATGCTTCAGTTCATAGCCTGTTTTCTCAATTCGCGCAATCTGCAACACTTTGTCAACCAGCATGTTTAATCTGGTATTCTCCTGTTTGATGATATTTCCATAGATCAGTAGCCGATCGGGATCACTCGTTATGGTAGGTTGCGTGATCACATCAGCCGAAATGTTGATGGAAGATATCGGTGTCTTGAACTCATGAGTCATGTTATTAATGAAGTCTTTTTGCAGTTCCGAAAACCGTTTTTGCCTGAATATCACCAGGATGGAGTAACTGAAAAAGAGAATCAATGAAAACATTATCGCCGACAGGATTAGCCATACGGTCATATTGCTAACAACAGTGTTTTGAATGGATGGGAACCGAATGCCAAAATAGTAGAGGTACTCACTGTATTTAGGAAGATTAGATGAAGGGGAGATATTCTTATTCCCACGTTGAGACGGGATATAATTTCCATAAACCATTTTATCGTTGTGGCAATCGTAAATGGCATATTCATAATCAACATCCAATCCAATCCGGGAAAATTCACTCTTCAGGTAATACTCCAGAATATTTGCATCAACCACACTGTTAATATTGACAACGAAGTAGTTGGAAGAGAGTTGATTGACTGGATTTTCATGAGGTGGAACAGTTTCATTATAGAGATACATCTTGTTGGCGACACTGTTCAGTATGATTGAGATTGATTCGTTCACCTGCTTTTCATTCATATTCCACGCCTTGAGAAGCCAATAGATCTGAATGGTAAAGATTGCGATGATGGCAATAGTTCCGAACAGGATGACGAACCTTACCTGATTGTGTTTCATCCAACTGGATTGAGATGTTGTGTTCAAAAATAGCTTAAAATCAGATTATAACAGCAATTTTACCTTTCGTTTACATTCTTTTACTTTTTGTTAACATGTATATCAAAGAGATAATCGGACTTTTGTACAATAATTTTAAAAACTGTCATTATGAAAAAAATAACCCTCTTAACCATCGCTCTTTTATTCAGCACTTCTTTCTCACTTTTGGCTCAGACAGTGACGATCCCCAATCACAACGAATCGAATAAAACAGAGAAGAAAGACGGCCCTGTTGCCTCTTTTGATAAAACGGTCAATGATTTTGGAAGTATTGATCAGGGCATCCCTAAAACAGCCGAGTTCACCTTGACCAATAATGGGAACGAACCGTTGTTAATCAGCTATGCAAAAGCATCCTGTGGCTGCACCAACCTGAAATATTCGAATGAACCGATCCTTCCAAAAAAGTCTACAACGATTTCAGCTACCTATAATGCTGCAGCACCCGGGCCGTTCATTAAAACCATTACCATCCAGACCAATGCGGATGAAAACAAAGTAATCCTTCAGATCAAAGGTACGGTTATTAAGAAAGAGGTGGTGCCAGAGTAGAAGTAATTGCAGTTGGCAGTTGGCAGTAGGCAGTAGGCAAAAAAAAACTCTTACGTCTTACATCTCATGTCTTTCCGGATACGAAGCAGTGTCCTGAACATCGGTTCAGTCAACCCTCTCTCCTTCCGAAGTGCGATGGCTTTCTGAATCATCTCCGGAGGGGGCGAACTTTCTGAAGCCGGGAGGCAGTTGTGATAGGCATCGCGGATTTCAATCAGCATCTTATCCAATTCTGGTTTGGGCGTATACGTTGAAAAATAGTAGGGTGAGGGGTGAAAAAGCGATTCCTCTGCCTTGACAACTCCCTCTTTTAATGCAATTTTTTCAAGCGGGGTATTCGGATAGATTCTAAGCCCTGCGAGCATGAGGACCATATCCTCCTCGCTGATATGGTCCCGAATAAACTCCCGGGTTTGAATTACGGTTTCGGGAGTTTCTCCAGGTCCTCCAAAAAGGAAAAACCACATCGTTGGCAGGTTATAATCTCTTACCAACCTGGCAGTACGTTCAATATCTAGCAGAGTGAACCCTTTCTTCAGGTTTTTTATAACGACAGGAGCAGCGCTATCAGGAGTAATGTCGACCTGTTTAAAACCTGCCTCCATCATCAGATCAAAAAGCTCCTTGCTGGTATGCCTCGGATTTACACCCATTGTCCGAAGTTTTGGTCTTATTTTTCTTCTGATAATAGCCCGGCATATATCTTCTGCATGACCTTTGGGTTCATTAAACGTTGAATCAACAAATTCAAACGTGACCTTCCCAACTCTATCTATGGCCTCTTCAATCTCTCGGGCAACTTCATCAGGATCCCTTAACCGGTATCGTTTCCCTTCCAGTGCAGGATACGTGCAATAAATGCAGCCGACCGCACAACCCCGCTTGGTTTGAATACTGTAAACTCCGCGTTGTTTATAGGAGTTAAAATCAATATGGCGGTCTATTTCAGAGTAGGGAGTTGTGCGGTAAGTAAGGAAACGGTTCGCAGGAGTCTTAACCCGTTGCTTCTCATTCCTTACCAAAAGGTTGGGTAAAGGCGTAACCTCTATTCCTTCATCAAGAGACTGTAACAATTTGAGAAACAACTCTTCCCCTTCTCCAACCACCCCATAATCGGCATTGGTGTAGGCCATGACCTCCTCAGGAAAAACACTGAATCCGCTGCCACCAAGAATAATAGGTACCTGCGAAACCTCCTGGACCGGACGAATAAAATCCCGAAGGATTTGTTCCATATAAAAAATGGTTTTATCTGCCACAACATCATCAATATTCCTGATACTGAATCCAATATAATCAGGTTGAAAGCTCACGACATGTTCAGCAATAGTCCTCCCTTCATCAAAAACACCATCATATACCTTCACTTCATACCATGATTCCAGATAGGAAGCCAACAAACTAAGGCCTATCGGTGGAATCGGATAGGGAAACTTTTCAATGTTCGTATTTACCAGTAATAGTTTTTTCATGGAGTCATGAAGTCATATCACGTCTGTTCCTTTCTTGATCAGCCACAACGCCCCTACCCTCTCGTGAAATTCTTCATATGGCAGGGTTGTTCGTGTAACCGCGTTGAAAAAATTGTACTTGTTATAATCCATATCAATGATCTGATCTCTTATCTGCTTGTGATATATAGTTCCGGGCATCGGGGTAAGAATGGTATACCCTGCATAAACAACCGGATTAGCGGAAGAGTAATCGGCAAGTGCCTTAAAATCATCTACTCCATAATCAAAGGGAATGACATAATTTCCCCTGACCATAATCCCATTGTTGTTAAATACTTCAATCGCTTTTTGATTATCAATAGCGGGTGACTCTTTCTTGTACAGTTTAAGCTCCTCGTCACGGAATGATTCAAACCCACAGATCACAACCTTTAACCCGCCCCTTGCCATTTTTTCAATGATTTCCGGTTGATTTGCGGCGACATCTGCCCTGATATCCATCACAAAGGTCTTCTCAATGCGCTCCTCCATTATCCGGTCGAAAAGATGGCTCATGAACTGCATATCCACAACAGTGTTTGCATCTGCAAATCGTACCACCGGGTATTCGGCTATGGATTTTAGTTCTGCGATAAGACTCTCGACCCTTCGTTGATGGTACCGCCCTTTGAACTGAGTCCAAATTGAACAAAATGTGCATTTGTACGGGCATCCCAGGGAAGTATAAACATAGGTACTGGGGAACGGGCTGTTGCCAACTTTATAGGTGGAAATCCACCTCTCCAGATGCCCCCGGTCAATAGCCAGAAAATCACTACCTGCCGGATCCCTTTGTGGAAGTTCTCCCGGTGTCTTCCGAAGTTCGCCATTGGTTCTGATCAGAATTCCTGGGACAGATGCCAGAGGAAGTCCTCTCTCTCTGGCTTCCACCAATGCCCTGAAAAGGTGTGGGGATTGACCGGGAATTACGACATCAATTGAAGGGTCCCTGAAATCAAAAGGTAACAGAGTTGCATGTAGCCCGCCCGCAATAGTAAGGATGTAAGGGTTAACCTCTTTTGCAACCTGACAGATTGTTATGGAATCGTTGAATTCAGAAGTAATTACAGTCACACCAACCACATCCGGCTGATGTAGTTCGACCAGTTCAGTAACCACCTCCCGTAAAAGTGGAGTTGCCGGATTGAGATCATACTCTCCTTTGGTATCAAACACCACTACATCGTGATCCTTCACCGCCGAAGCAATGGTAAGCAAGCCCAGTGGAGGTCCGATCAACTTCTTATGAATGAATCGTCTCGCAGCCTCAGGGGCATATTTAAGGATATTGTTTTCGGGAGAACGGGGGGGATTTATAAGGAGAACCTTCATCAATTACAAATTAAGACTTACGAATGACAAATTGCTCCGAAAAACAACAATAATGAGCAACAATGTGTGATTCGTTCTTCAGTATATAATGTCAAAAGTACATAATTTTCGACGTTGTCTCTTTGCCCGATTATGCTAATTTTGTTCATTCAACCTTAAATTCACAGATGGCAGCCATTGAGTCCATTCGTCAGAAGATGCAAGAGCTGAAATGCTGCGTTATCATTCCTACATATAATAACGCAGGAACGTTGGAGAAAGTAATCCGTGGCGTTCAGAAGGTTACAAACGACATTATTGTTGTAAATGACGGTTCCACAGATGAAACGGCTGAAGTTCTCAAAAAAGTTGGCAGTTGGCAGTTGGCAGTTGGTAAAAACACAGGTAAAGGTTTCGCTCTCCGCCAGGGATTCGACTTAGCTTCCGAACTGGGATACCACTATGCCATCACCATCGACAGCGACGGTCAGCACTTCCCGGAGGATATTCCGAAGTTCATTGAAACCATTGAGAAACATCCCGATTCGGTGATTATTGGAGCCCGTGATATGCGGCAGGAGGATGTTCCGGGAACAAGCAGCTTTGGTCATAAGTTCTCTATTTTCTGGTTTAAAGTCGAGACCGGATTGAAAATTCCGGATGTACAATCGGGATTCCGGCTCTATCCTCTCGATAAACTGAAAATGATCCATCGCTTTTACTCGCAGAAGTATGAGTTTGAAGTAGAAGTGCTGGTAAGACTTGCTTGGCGTGGCGTTCCGGTCCGCTCTGTACCGGTTCGGATCTGGTACGCTCCAAAAGGAGAACGGGTTTCACATTTTCGGAAAGGACGCGATTTTGCACGGACGACCCTGCTCAACACTATCCTGGTTTTTGCCGCACTACTATGGATCAGGCCATTTCATTTTGCAAAGAGTCTGAGAAAAAAAAGTTTTAAAGAGATCATCCGCGAATACTTTATTAACAGTAAAGACAGCAATGCAAAATTGGCATGGTCCATTGTATTGGGCATCTTTATTGGTGTATCACCCTTTTGGGGGTACCAGATGGTGGTTGCAGTATCGTTGGCTCATCTTCTCAAGCTCAATAAATTTGTAGCATTGGTGTCTTCGAATATCAGCCTTCCTCCTTTCATTCCAATTATCATATTTATCAGCTACCTGATGGGTGGAGTTGTTCTTGGAGCTGAAATATCTCACCTTGAATACTCTTCAGGAATTGATTTTCAATGGATTAAGCAAAATATCCTCCAGTATATTCTCGGAAGTTTTGTTTTTGGCATCATCCTGGCGCCTATTGTCGGGCTAACTACATACGTGCTTCTGATACTTTTCAGAGAAAAAGTTCAGGCAAAAGAGATGAACACGAACCACTAGATTCTGACTGAATGTCTGCTTTCTTTATCAATATATACCGATTTTTTCGTCAATATCAATGGGCTTTCTGGGTGTTCCTAGCCCTGGTCATCATCTTCATATCCATTTTCGCCTCCCGGATACGGCTGGAAGAGGATATCTCCAGGATAACTACCAAAGGGGATAGCCTGAGTATGGATGAATATGTAATACGGAATTTTAAATTCGCCGAAAAACTGATCATTCATATTCGTCAATCCGATAGCCATGCTCCTCCTGCCCCTGCTCTGCTTATTTCTCTGGCGAATGAACTTTGTGACAGCATTACCGCCAGGCTCGACTCCACCTATATCCAGTCCGTTTTTCTGAAGACAGATGAGAACTTGTTACCCTTGGCGTTGAACCTGATCGACAATCACATTCCGCTTTTTCTGGATGAAACTGATTACAGCAGACTCGATAGCATTCATGAAAAGGAACTACTTGAATCCATCATCCGTAATAATTATAAGATTCTGATTTCGCCCGCCAGCATGGTGATGAAACGGCGGCTGCTTGAAGACCCATTGGGTATATCGAATTTGGCATTGAAAAAGTTACAGAGTCTGAAGGTTGATGATAACTATGTTCTTCACGACGGGTATATTTTTTCTCACGATGAAAGGCATTTATTATTCTTTATCACGCCTGCCAATGCCCCAAGCGAGACAAGGAAGAATACGATACTTATAAGCACAATAGACCAGTTGATCGATCAGGTTTTATCAAACAAAACGCATTCAAAACCGTCGATTGAAACCTCTGTTGATATCGATTACTTCGGTTCCATCGCCATTGCGGTTGGGAATGCAAACCAATTGAAGAGAGACATCATCCTGAGCCTTTCACTAGCCCTGATTGGAATTTTCATTCTCATCGGATGGTACTTCCGAAGTGTGGCTGTACCCCTGCTTGGATTTCTCCCCGCATTCTTTGGAGGCGGACTTGCACTCAGCATCCTCTATCTTGTAAAAGGCAACGTTTCTGCGATCGCATTGGGCATTGGTTCTGTAATCCTTGGACTGATCATTGATTACGCCCTTTACATGATCAACCAATACCGCAGAAAACAAAACGTGGAAGAGGTTATCGGAGATATGGCACAAACGATCCTTGTTTGTAGTCTCACCTCTATCGGCGCTTTCCTCTGCCTTATTTTTTTGAACTCAGCCGTATTGCATGACCTGGGCTGGTTTGCTGCCATCAGTGTGTTTGGTGCCGCAATCTTTGCCCTCGTCATTCTTCCTCAGTTCCTTGGTTCATACCTCTTACCTAAAGAGATTGCCAAAAACAAGATGAATCTCGTCGATTGGATCGGAAGTATAAACTTTGGGAAACAGGGATGGCTGATTATCGGGTTGGCGGTCCTTGGGACAATAAGTCTCTTCTTCCTGAAGAATGTTGCCTTTGAGACCGACATGAACAGTTTGAACTTCATGTCGGACAGGCTAATTCAGGCAGAATCAGCGCTGGACGAAGTATCGGCATCTTCAGTCAAAAATGTCTACATCATATCTACTGGACATACCCTCGACGAGGCATTGCAATCCAATGAACTGGCTGTCAGTAAACTGAAAGAAATTCAAGCACTCGGTTCTATCCATGGATGGTCGGGAATCAGCACCTTCCTGCTCTCTGATTCCATTCAACAAGAGCGAATTGAAACATGGAATCGATTCTGGACCGAAAACCGGAAAAAGGAGGTAGCCTTCATGGTTCACCAGGAGGGTAAACAGCAGGGATTCTCCCCGGAAGCCTTTGACGGCCTTGACCGGATGCTCTCCAGATCCTTCACTGTACTGACAACGCAGGAGAATCAACAAATGAAAGAATCACTCTTTGGAGAGTGGATCAATGAAACTCCTGATCTGACAATGATTACTGCAATTGCAAACGTGACGGAAGCCGAGAAACCTGCTGTTTATGAAATTTTTAAAAACGACACAAGGTTTGTTTTGTTTGATCGGCTAAACCTCACCAGCAGGTTTGTTGAAAATGTACGGGTCGATTTCAAACGATTAGTCACCCTCTCGATGATTTTCGTTTCCATCTTGATTCTCCTCTCCTTTGGCCGTATCGAACTGGGTTTTACTACTGCACTGCCAATGTTCTTTGCCTGGCTTCTAACATTGGGATTTATGGGACTTTTTGGCATTAAATTCAACATTTTCAATATCATTATCTCCTCCTTTGTCTTTGGTCTGGGTGTTGATTACAGCATCTTAATGATGCGCGGGTTGCTTAGTGAGTATAAAACCGGAGTGAGTGATATGCAAACCTATCAGGTCTCTATTTTCCTCTCTTCTACTACAACAATAATTGGTGTGGCCGCCCTTTTTACAGCACGCCATCCTGCTCTCAACTCCATCGCTCTTATATCGATCCTTGGTGTTGTTTCGGTCGTACTTGTCTCTATTACCTATCAATCGATGCTCGCCAACTGGTTTCTCTTCAAGCCAAAACTCAGAAATAATTCCCCTGTGACACTTTTCCTGCTCTACTTAGCCATTGTAGTCGCCTGGATCCCCATCTCTGCCATTGCACTAGTTCTTGTTATCTATGGAATAGTGATTAGTCCTCTTCTTCCTGTTTCAAAGAAAAAGAAGCAAGAAATATTTCACAGGATATTTAGTCGTCTCAGTAAGATTTACATAGCAATGAACTTTCCAGGCTTCCACAAGGTGGAGAATTCTTCTGGTGAAACCTTTAAGAAACCTGCAATCATCATCAGTAACCATCAATCCCTGATTGAAACCCCTGCCCTATTACGGTTAAGTTCGAACATCTTGATCTTAACCAATGAATGGGTATACAAACACTTCGTTTTTGGACCTGTTGCCAAGTTGGCCGGATTTCCTCCCATGGATGGAGGTATCGATAACTCCCTGGATATCATCAAGCAGAGATTTGATGAAGGGTTCTCTATCCTGATCTTCCCGGAAGGACATCGATCCAAAGACGGACACATCCAGCGTTTTCACCGTGGAGCTTTCTATATTGCTGAGAAACTGCAGGTTGATATCCTCCCAATCCTGATCTATGGTAGTGGTGATTTCCTTCGAAAAGGCAATTTCTGGGGAAAGCCGAGCAGGTTATTCATGAAGGTTCTTCCTCGTATCACACCTGGTGATGATCTGTTTGGTGAGACTTATTCACAACGAACAAAACAGGTAAGGGCTTATTATAGAGAAGAGTATAGAAAACTCAAAGAGATCCATTGCACGCCTGATTACAACAGTCTTTCATTACGTCTCAACTACATTTTCAAAGGGCCGGTGTTAGAGTGGTACATCAAGATCAAAATGAGGTTAGAGAAGAACTTCCTTCTCTACGATCAACTAATGCCTAAAAATGGCGAAATACTGGACCTGGGATGTGGCTATGGCTACATCACCTACATGCTGATGTTAACTTCAGATGAGCGAAAACTTACCGGGGTGGATTATGATGAAGAGAAAATCGTTGTTGCACAGAATGGCTATCTTAAGAACAATCGTATTGAGTTTGTTCATGATGATGTATCGGAATATCTAATCACCTTTCATAACGGGATCTTACTAGGGGATGTATTACACTACCTAGATCCCTACAGCCAACAACTACTGCTTCAACGTTGTATGGATAATTTAAAACCAGGAGGCATTCTCTTGATTCGTGATGGTAATGCCGATCTTGATGGGCGTCATCAACGCACTCGGCTTACAGAATTTTTCTCAACACGGGTAATGAACTTTAACCGGACAATGGATGAGAGTAAACAACTCTGGTTTGTTTCGGCAGAGGAGATATGCAAACAAGCTGAAGGGAATGGATATCATGTTGAGTTGATCGATCAGGAGAAAAACACATCCAATATATTTATCGTAATTAAAAAATAG
>CAZXQU010000042.1:0-25641 GCA_964642545.1 uncultured Prolixibacteraceae bacterium
TTGCAGATATAGCTGAAGATCCTCTCCGGAAGGGCATCCTGACGATGAAAATATTGTATGTAATTTTTCAGTCATCTCTTTCCAAAATCAACCGTAAGTTTCGTTTTCCATTCTGAATATAACTCTTCACCTGCTTATCGGAGTAGCCGGTTTTTGCTGCAACCTCCTGATAACACATCTTTTTCAGGTAGAAGAGCTCGATGCAGGTTCGTTGTTCTTTGCTGAGTGAGAGTATTGCATCATCAAGTTTAGTCAGCAGGCTCTCTTTTTCGTCGGTAAGATGCAATAATTGATCTGATTCCATAGGATTGGGGAATTCCTGGAAAAGATCTTCCTGGAAAGCAGGGAGTGTTTTTTTCTTCCGAAGCAATATCAGGCAATGATTTTTTGCAACAGAATGAAGCCATGGTTTAAAATTATGGATCTCATGCTTTTTCAGTTTCTCAAAGAGCTTTTCAAATACCTGCATGGCTGCATCTTTCGCCTGCTCTTCCTCTTTGAGGTATTTCATGCATACCAAAAAGACAAAACGAGTGTATCTCCTGAATAATTCCCCCACCAACTCCTTGTTTCGGGTTTGCTTATAACGTAAAATGATCTCATTGTCGGTCAAACCTTCCTGATTTATATTGCTTTGCCTCAGTAAAGGTAAAAATTTTCATGTGGATTTGTGAAATATGATCCTGGTTTGCATCCTGGGAGAGAAATCCAATTTTATTCACCTAAATCATTTTATCATGAAGACACCAAAAAGAATCAACATGGCACAAAGCCTGCTGTCTGCCAGTATCCTGCTGGTTTTAACCCTTCTGCTAAGCATTTCGTTAGCTATTCCATTTGAATACTCCGCAGAACACTATCCGAATTCCGTATCTGGTGATTTCGGACATCTTAAAGGGGTAATCACCGATGATAAAACAGGAGATCCAATCCCTTCAGTCAGCCTCTTGCTTTACCTGGAAAGATGTCTTACTGCCAGCGGATATTCTGAAAATGACGGCACATTTCTTCTGTCAGGTATCCCGGTCGGGACGTATACACTCGAGGTGACAAAGTCGGGGTTTAAACCTCAAAAGGAGAAGATCGTGATCACTTCGGGGAGTATAACACGAAAAGATATTTCCCTTCGATTCAATACGAAATCCGATGATGAGGAGATCCTTTCTGAGATGATGGCCCGACAAAAGGCTTCGGGCGGATTTAAGAAAGATGGCCGTGGGTTACCCTTGGGCGGAATCATGGGCATTTATTCTTGTTCCGACAGCCAGCGATATCCCGATTTTAATACTGAATCGTACGATATGATCCGGGAAAATGGATTTAAAAAGGTTCTGGACAATCCACTATCAACTTTTTCCATTGATGTTGACCGTGCATCCTACTCAAATGTACGGAGGTTTCTGAACAATCACACACTTCCGCACAAAGATGCCGTAAGGATTGAAGAGATGGTCAATTATTTTGATTATGACTACGCAGAACCTGTGGGTGGTGATCCCTTCTCGGTGACGCTTGAACAGGGGAAGTGTTTTTGGAACAACGCGCATAAGTTGGTAATGATTGGAATTCAGGGAAAAACCATGAAAGAAGAAGAAATCCCTCCGGCCAATCTGATTTTCCTGATTGATGTCTCCGGATCCATGGATGAGCCAAATAAGCTTCCACTGCTCAGGCAGGCGTTCAAGATTCTTGTTAACAATCTCAGGCCAGTCGACAAAATAGCTATGGTGGTCTACGCAGGGGCGGCTGGTTGTGTATTGGAATCTACTCCGGGGAATCACAAAGAGAAGATCATCATGGCTTTGGATAACCTCCGGGCAGGTGGCTCAACAGCTGGCGGAGCAGGCATCAGGCTGGCATATCAAATCGCCAGGCAGAATTATATCCCAGGAGGAAATAACAGGGTGATCCTTGCAACAGATGGCGATTTCAATATTGGGGCAAGCAGTGATGCCGAAATGACCCGATTGATTGAAGAGAAGCGAAAGGAGGGAGTATTTCTTTCTGTTATTGGATTTGGGATGGGCAACTACAAGGATTCCAAGATGGAGCAGATATCCAATGCAGGAAATGGTAATTATGCCTATATCGATAACATTCTTGAAGCGAAAAAAGTTTTTGGAGAGGAGTTATGGGGAACGCTTTTCACCATTGCCAAGGATGTAAAGATCCAGGTTGAATTCAATCCCGAAAAAGTAAAAGCATACAGGTTGATCGGCTATGAAAACAGGATACTTAACAAGGAGGACTTCAATGATGACAGGAAGGATGCGGGAGATATAGGCAGCGGGCACACTGTCACCGCCCTTTATGAGATTATCTCTGCAGATTCAGGGGAACCGGTATCCAATGTTGACCCTCTGGAGTACCAGCAAATGGATTTAAAAGGAGGAAAGAACCTCATGACATTGAAACTGCGATACAAAGAGCCAGGCGACACGATTAGCAAGCTTATAGTAAAACGGGTGGAAGGGAACAAGATTTCGGGAAGCTCTCTTTCGGAAAATTTCCAATTTGCCGCGGCTGTGGCAGCATTCGGAATGGTTCTCAGGAATTCGGAGTTCAAGGGAGATGCCAATTTTGATAAAGTCCTTGCACTGGCCGGTAAATCTGTTGGATCAGACAAGTACGGCTATCGAAGGGAATTCATCCAACTAGTTGAGACAGCAAGCTTATTGGGAAAGTATGGCAAATGATCCTATTTTCCGAGAAGTCATTAACAATTATTTAATATTTTGGTAATATCTCATTAACTTTCAGGTGAAATCCTTGCCATACTTTTGCAGCAACAAAAACCTGAAATCATGATCAAAAATTTACAAAACACTGTTGTTTTGGGGGTAATGGTATGCTTTACCGCCTTGATGCCCAGGACAGAAGCCTTTGCCCAGGGTAAAAATGATTCCATAAAAAAGGAGGTCATAACGTTGCGCGACCGTGTAACAGGGGTGGAGGAAAAGCTTGCCACCGCTGAAAATAACCTGGAGAAGCTGACAAAAATCAAATTGTCAGGATATATCCAGGCTCAATGGCAGCACTTTGAGGATCCATCTATGTTTCCCAGCAACTATATTTCATTGCGCCGTGTAAGGTTGAAGGTCCAATATCAGCCTGCTGAAGGAGTTATTTTTGTTTTACAGCCTGATTTTTCTCCCAGCGGCTTTACGCTGAAAGATGCTTATGTAGAACTGCACGATCCCTGGCTCAAGACCTTCTCGTTGTGGGGTGGTCAGTTCAACCGCCCCAACTACGAAGTAGAGTATTCATCCAGTAAACGGGAAGTCCCGGAGCGTTCACGCGTGATCAGGGCGATCTTTCCGGGTGAACGTGCTATCGGTGCGAAACTGGAAATTACTCCCCCTTCGGTACCGCTGAAATTCCAGTTGGCCGTCTTCAATGGGAACGATCACATGGCCATTAAGGACATCTATGGCGAAAATATCAATCCTGTCAACAAGGATTTCGACAACTACAAAGAGCTGATGGGACGTCTTACTTATAACTTCAAGCTCGGGAACTTCGGAGGACTTGATATTGGAGTGAATGGTTATTATGGCTGGTTGAAATCGAACTCAACAACTGTCCTCAATAGCGATTATACGTTATATAAAAATGTTGGTGTTGGAGATTATGTAACACGGCACTGGGTTGGTGGTGAATTTCAGCTTTATATGGATATCCTCGGCGGAATGGCCATCAAAGCCGAATACATGATGGGTATCAATGCGTATCCGGGGGCAGTTGGAAGTTTCTCGGTACAGAATCCGATGCAAACAATACTGGTCAATGACACGCTCATGATGACAAACTTGATTACCCATACAGATCAAATCAATCCGACCATCCGCAGGAATTTTATGGGTGCATATGTCTACCTGATCAAGAATATCGGAAAGCGCAATCAGTTTGCTTTCCGTTGGGATTTCTTTGATCCCAATACAAAGTTGGGCAAAGATCAGATTGGGGTTGTGAAGTATGACAACAGTTCCACGGATGTTGTAACCAACCAAACGATTGACGGGACAAATCCGGTGGTTGTGCTAAATGATATCGCCAATAATATTACCAAGAACGCTTTAAAAAGCGGATCTTCTGATATTACTTACAATACGTTCACAGTTGCATGGAACTACTTCTTTACCGATAACTTAAAGATCCAGGTAGCCTATGAGATGCCTGTCAATGAAAAGGTGGATGTTGATGCTTCGGGCAAATCAAACCTGGTTAAAAAATATACGGTCAACGATCAAACTGTTTACAATGACTATAGCCGTGTTTTTCCGCAAAATATATTAACAATAAGGCTTCAGGCCAAATTTTAACATAACCTTTAAATCCAATACAAATGAAATACTCAAACAAATTAGCAACCATTGTAGCAGTTATTGCCATCGCCGTTTCAGCGGTAGCATTTGCGCCTGCTCAGAAAAAGATTACCGTAAAGGGTTCTGATACCATGGTGATTCTATCCCAGAAATGGGCAGAGGTATTCATGCAAAGTCATCCCGACATCATTATTCAAGTTACCGGAGGTGGATCCGGAACAGGAATCTCAGCACTCATCAATGGCGCTACCGATATTTGCAACGCCAGCCGTCCGATGAAAAAATCGGAGATCGAGAAGCTGAAAGAGAGATACAATACACTCGGCGTGGAGATCCCATGTGCAAAAGACGGAATTACCGTATACATCAACAAAACTAATGCTGTTAGTGAACTTTCCATCCAGCAACTGAGCGATATTTTCTCAGGCAAGGTTACCAACTGGAAGCAGGTAGGTGGGAAAGATGCCCCAATCAAACTCTATGGCCGCGAGAACAGTTCCGGAACCTATGTCTTCTTCCAGGAAGAGGTGGTGAAGGGGGATTATGCTCCCAGTTGCCAGTCTCTGCCAGGCACTGCAGCTGTTGTAAATGCAGTATTGAAAGATATAAATGGAATTGGATATGGCGGAGCAGCCTATGCCGAAGGAATCAAGATCAGCAAGGTGAAGAAGGATGCAAACAGCCCGGCTTATGAGGCAAATGCAGAGAACATCAAGAAGGGCCTCTATCCGATCAGCCGTTATCTCTATATGTACACCACGAACCGCCCCACCGGAGAGATCAAGGAGTTCATCGACTGGATTCTCACCCCTGATGGACAAAAGATGGTAACAGAGGTCGGGTACTTCCCGGTCAGATAAGTATGAATCAACAAGGGTTTACCAGGGAGTCTCTGAGAAAGAAATTCAGATTATCTGAGTATCTTTCTCAGCGGATTATTACCGGAGTTGCCTTCCTCTCCATTACTATTATTGTACTGATCTTTTTTTTCGTTTTCAAAGAGACGATTCCTGTTTTTCAACAGCAGGTGGAAAGTTCAGTCACGGATGGTGAGGAGCTCGTCCAGGAACAGTATGGTGTGTTCACTGAATCTGATGAATCAATTGACAGACCAGAGGTTTATGGCCTTAAACTTGATTCAGCATTGCTTGGAAGCCGTGATTATGGAGCGGAGAGTACCTCTTCTGAAAACGAACGCGTAACGGTTTCGGATTTGCTGGGAGACCAGTGGTACCCGGTATCCTCTAACCCGCGTTATGGGTTGATACCTCTTTTGGTAGGAACGATCAAAATCACCATTATATCCATTCTGTTTGCCGCCCCGATTGCGATCCTTGCAGCTCTCTTTTCCGCTGCTTTTGCACCAATCTGGATGCGTGAATGGATCAAGCCGGCCATTGAATTGCTGGCAGGATTCCCATCCGTTGTGATTGGATTTTTTGCCCTGATGGTGATGGCCACCGTACTCCAGGAGGTGTTTGGCTATGAGACCCGGTTGAACGCATTTGTCGGTGGCATCGCCATGGGACTGGCTGCCATCCCGATCATATTTACAATAACAGAGGATGCCCTAACCGCCATCCCTGGTTCATATAAAGAGGCAAGTCTGGCTCTTGGAGCAACCAAATGGCAGACAGCTCTTTTTGTCACGTTGCCCGCAGCAACTCCCGGCATTTTCGCGGCAATTCTATTGGGTATCGGACGGGTCTTTGGTGAGACCATGATTGCCCTGATGGCCACCGGAAATGCAGCACTCATTTCGGCCAATCCATTTGAGTCGGTTCGAACATTTGCTGCAACCATTGGGGCTGAGATGGCGGAAGTGGTTTTTGGGGACACCCATTATGGTATTTTATTCCTCATTGGGTCCCTACTGTTTGTCTTCACCTTCAGCCTGAATGCGCTGGCTGAATTCTATGTAAAAGGACGCCTGATGAAACGGATCCAGGGAAAAATCGCATGAACGGCAGGAGAAAGATCACCGGTGGAATTTTAGTTGGAGCCTCAGCAGCTTCAGCCATTGCCATCATTGCTATCATCGTGGTTATACTTGTAGTTGTTATCATCGGAGCGAAGGATAAGCTTACCTGGGAGTTCCTGACCTCTTTCCCGGAGAATGGGATGACAGAGGGTGGGATATTCCCGGCGATTTACGGCACAGCCTTGATGGTGATCATCATGTCGATAGCCGCAGTGCCTTTTGGTACTATCACCGCCATTTACCTCACCGAATATGCCAGCGAGAAATCGATCATTGCTCAAACCATAAGGTTCGCCGTACGAACACTGGCAACCGTTCCCGCAATCATCTTTGGCCTTTTCGGCCTGGGTTTTTTCATCAAGTTTGTTGGAGGGCAGATGGATTCGATGTTCCTGGGTGGCGAACTCCGCTGGGCACAACCCAATATCCTATGGGCAAGTCTCACCATGTCGTTACTGACCCTGCCGGTCGTCATTGTTTCGGTGGAAGAGGCGATTCGTACTGTGCCTCGAGAACTAAGAGAAGCAAGCCTGGCGCTGGGAGCAACGAAATGGCAAACGATAAAAAAGATCGTCATTCCCGGATCACTTTCCGGAATAATGACAGGCACCATCCTGGCTGTCAGCAGGGGAGCCGGAGAGGTAGCTCCGATTCTATTTACAGGAGCCGCCTACTACCTGGCAACCTTGCCCACCTCCCTGAGCGATCAGTTTATGAACCTGGGATATCACATCTACATCATGTCTACTCAGTCGGCCGATGTGGATGGAACCATGCCGATTCAATACGCGACGACTGTTGTACTGTTAATGTTGACATTTTTACTGAATTTTGTAGCCATTATTATCCGGGCAAGAATACGCAGGAGGGTGAAGGCCTAATAAAAGATAGAATGAAAGATAAGAAAATCGTCACCAAAGCGCTTTCCCTCTATTATGGAGAGAAAATGGCTCTCAACTCTGTCTCTGTGGAGATTCCGGAGGGTCAGGTGACGGCATTCATTGGTCCTTCGGGATGTGGAAAATCCACTTTTCTCAGAACATTAAACCGCATGAATGACCTCATTCCAAGCGTTCGGATAGAAGGGGAGGTACTGATTGACGATTTGAACATCTACGATAAAAAAGTGGATGTGGTGAATCTCAGAAAGAAGATTGGAATGGTATTCCAGAAGTCCAATCCCTTTGCCAAATCGATTTTTGAAAACATTGCCTACGGACCGAAAATTAACGGCATCTATGATAGGAAGAAGCTGGAAGAGATTGTGGTCACCTCCCTGCAACGTGCTGCGATATGGGACGAAGTAAAGGACCGCCTGAACCATTCGGCACTCGGGCTCTCTGGTGGTCAGCAACAGCGACTCTGTATTGCCCGTACTCTGGCTGTTAACCCCGAAATCATCCTGATGGATGAACCTGCCAGCGCACTGGATCCAATCTCAACGGCGAAGATCGAAGAGCTGATCTTTGAATTGAAAAAGAACTTTACTATCGTCATTGTAACGCACAACATGCAGCAGGCTGCCCGCGTTAGTGATCTTACTGCATTTTTCTATATGGGTGAGCTGATTGAATTTGGCAAAACCAGAAAAATATTTACAACTCCGGATAAAAAACAAACGGAAGATTACATTACAGGACGATTTGGTTAGAACGAACGAAAACCTGAAACTATGGAGAGGCATTTTGAACAGGAACTGGAGAAACTGAAGAAGCGAATTGTCAAAATGGGGAACCTGGTCGCCGACCAGATCCACAATACCATGCTGGCATTGAAAACTTGTGATGTTGCATTGGCACAGCAGGTGATTCAGAATGATAAAATCATAGACAAGCTGGATGTAAAGATCGACAAGCTGTGTCAGCGGATCTTTGCCTTGCAGCAACCTGTTGCCAGGGACCTGCGGATGATTATGTCGTCGCTGAAGATGAACAACGACCTGGAGCGAATGGGGGATCATGCCGTAGGGATAGCTTCAAAAATTGAGGCCATCAGTGAATATCCTGAGATCCTGCACGAACTGGAATTGGAGAAGTTGATTGAGATGACGGATATCATTGTCAAGGATGTGATCAATATTCTCAACACCTGGAATACAACGTTCGTCAGGGATATTTTCTCACAGGCATCGGCTATAGAAGAGCGGTGTCAGTCCATAACCGATAAAATCCTTGTGGAGATGGGAGAAAAGAAAGAGGTAATTGTAGTAGCAGCAGCATTGATCATCATTCTTACCCAGATGGAGCGAATTGCAGGCTATTCAACCAATATCGCCGAGTCGGTTGTATTTATTGTTGACGGAAAAATGATCAAGCACAAGAACCCAGAGTCCCTATTTCTGGATCCAGACACGGAGGAGTGATAGCAATTTTTCTGGCTGTACAGGTTTAGAGAGGTAGTCGTTGGCCCCTGCCTGGATACATTTCTCCCTGTCGCCTTTCATCGCTTTAGCTGTTAGTGCGATCATTGGAAGCTTGACAAATCGCTTATCTTTCCTTATTTCCTGCATCGCCTCATACCCATCCATCTCCGGCATCATGATATCCATGATCACAAGAGCAGTATCGGGATTCTGATTGAGTTTGTTGATTCCGTCACGGCCATTCTTGCCAACCACGATCTGAACCTTTTTATCTTCCAGGATTTTTGTCAGAACAAACACATTCCGCATATCATCATCGACAATCAGGATCTTTTTATTTTCAAACACTTTATCCGTTTTATTCTCGATAGGGGCAGATGCAGTATCTGCTTCAGGCTCTTCTTCATCTTCTGACTCAGTATCGATTTCAGGAATATTTATAGGTCGGTCATCATCATACATGCCAATAGGCTCCTGCTTTTTCCTTGGTTCCTGGTATTGGTCAACATCTATAGTGTGTTTCCCAACCGAGAAGTCCACCTTATCGGGAAGGTAAAGGGTGAAGGTAGAACCTTCACCAGGGGTGCTCACCAGTTTGATTTCTCCTCCCAGAAGCCGGCTCAGGCTACGAGAGATGGTGAGGCCCAATCCTGTTCCGCCGAATCTCCGGCTTACAGTCCCATCGGCCTGCTGAAATGCCTCAAAAATTACATTTACCTTCTCTTCAGCGATACCAACGCCTGTATCGATGACATCAAAAGCAAGGCAATTTTTTGATGTGAGGTTGGGATTGGAGAAGATCTCATTCTTAGCTGGTCGGTGGATACTGAAGGTGACGCTTCCTTTTTCGGTGAATTTGATAGCGTTCGATAAAAGGTTTTTGATAATCTGCAGAGCTCGTTGCGGATCGGTTTCAATACGTTCGGGGATCCCTTTCTCTAGTTTGGTTTCCAGTGCGATACCCCTTTTATTGGTCAGAGGGGAGAAGGTCTTCTTCACATAATCCTCCAGATCTTCCAGGTACAGATCCTCAATATCGACTTCAAGTTTACCGGCTTCCACTTTGGAGAGATCAAGGATGTCGTTGATCAATTCCAGCAGGTCTTTCCCTGAAGAGTTGATCACATTGGCAAACTCAATCTCATCCTTGGCCATCCCTTTATGCTTATTGGTAGCCAGCAATTCGGAAAGTGCGAGGACACTGTTCAGTGGAGTTCGGAGCTCATGCGACATATTTGCCAGAAACTCCGATTTGTATTTACTTGCAACTTCCAGGGCTTCCGCCTTTTGTTTGATCTCAATCTGAGCCAGCTGCAAAGCCTGATTCTTTTTTCGGATGTCATCACGTTGAAGTTCAAGAACTTTAGTCCGCTCCTCCAGCTCTTCGTTGATCACTCGAAGTTCCTCCTGCTGGTGTTGCAGGTTCTCTTCTGAGTGACGCAGTGCTTTGGTTTGCTCTTCAAGCTCTTCGTTGATCTGACGCAGCTCCTCCTTTTGTTCGGCAAGTTCATTTGCCTGCTCCTGGGTTTTAAGCAATAACTGCTCCACACGTTCTCGCGACCTGGCAGTATGAATAGCCAGGGCGATTGTTTCCAGCGACATATCCAGGAACAGTAGTTTCACGTCGTCAAATTTCTGAAAGGACCCGAGCTGAATTACTCCCAGCACCTGATTCTCAAAAAGGAGAGGAGCAATGATGAAATGATTCGGTTTTTCACTGGTTGGACCAATATTCACTGAGGGAAGATCATCTGATGCCGTATTGAAAATCAGGGGTTTCTTCTCTTTTGCAACCTGGCCTACCACGCCACTGCCAAAAGGAAAGGTCTCAATTTCAGGTTCACAGGCAAATGCGGCGGCAATGGTTAGGCTGTTTTGATCCCCTGTAACAAATAGTAATCCCACCTGTGAGTCCAGATAGTGTGAGAGGAAAATAAGGACTTCACTGGAAAGTTCTTTGATCCTCTTCTCCCCACTACTTTTCAGGCTTAATTCATTCAATCCGGTCTTTAACCAGTCTTGGGTCTTTATCTCATAAGAGTTGTCTCTGAGTTTTTTGGTCATGTTAAAAAGGGATATCCCTAGTGTATCCTGGTCACTCCGAGGAACTACGTTGGTGGAATAATCTCCACTCGCAATTGCTTCAGCCTGTTTCACGACCCCCTTGAAACTCTCGACCATTTCGTTCATGGATTTGCCGAGTGTATCCTCCTGACTTCGGATAGGAACTTTTTTTGTGTAGTCGCCCAAAGCGATAGATTGACTTACATCAGCATATTGCTGTAAAGTTGATACAAGGCGGTTGAATGTATGCTTCATCTCTCCCACCTCATCTTCCGACACCCTGATATCTTTGTTGAGAAGTTCCCCTAGTGCTACTTGCTTGGCCCAGGCGGAGATGCTTTTAATTGGCGTAACGAATCGACGGGTAACAAAAAGGGAGATGAAGAACACAAAAAAGGTGGTCACCACCAGGGAAATCTTAGCAAAAGTGGAAAGTTCACGGCCAACTACATGGGCTTCTTCTGTTCCAATCTCCTCTACCAGAACCCAACTTACACCAAGATTCTCCAGGTAATCGATCTCCCGGAAAAGCCCAACGACAGCCACTTTCTGAGAATTTTCGTAATAGGTGACTTCTTCAATGATCGGGTCACCTTCTGGAGTTGACGTAGAGGCGTTGATTTTTGAAGCTTGCCAGATTCTGGTTTTTGCGTTATCTTCCTTTTGTTTTAGGATCATGTCGTGATTGCCATATTCACTAACAGATCGCAGGCTGAGATCCAGTCCTATCAGATAAACTTTGACCGTGCTTCCAAAACCAACACTGTATTGGATGACCTGGTCGATCCGTTCTGTGGTAATTTGGATTCCCATCACACCCAATACGCGACCCTGGCTATCATAGACTGGCCGTCCAAGGAATCCTGTAAACACAGTATTCGATGGCGGAAAATACTCGAGGTCTGAAAACTGGGCGGAGCCGCTTTGAAGAATCGTCTGAAAAGTGGAGCTTGTCAGTGTATTGGACAGGTTGCCCTGATTGAGATTTTGACCAACGACTCCCTGCTCTCTTAAACTAAAAAGTATAACACCATCGGTGTTGATTATCATGATATTGTATAGCCCTTCAATTTTCCACGATTTTTCAAGACTATTTTTTAACTGAGTTGAGATTGATTGATAGTTGGGTGTTGAGACCAACGTCAGAGGAGGCTTTTCGTGCGCTTCCACCTCCTGATCAAGCTTGCTTATTAAAGCAATATGCTCAGGGTCATCGGTTAAAAATTTGAGGTAAGTGTTTGCTTGCAGGAAATAGTTGTTCAAATCATTTATCCTAAGTTGCGATGTTGTAAAAAGAGATTTTTTGGAGAGGATGTTTAATCCCTGATAGTAATATAAGAAGTTGATAAAACTGAGTGAAGCCAGAGGAATCAGGGAGATTGCCAGAAACCACAACAACATAGTTTTTCCTATTCCGAGATTTTTCAGCGTTTTCCAATGAAAATCGGGAAAGTATTCGTGAATTTTTTGCTTCGTATTTTTCCACATAAAAACAGTTGTTTCAGCTTATTTACAGTATTGTTCGATAGTGTGAAAAACCTCCTCCGGATTTAATGGTTTGGAGATATACTCGTTCATGCCCGACTCGATGCACATTTCCCGGTCGCCTTTCATCGCATTAGCCGTTAGCGCAATGATCGGAGTATTTACATTAGGTCCTTTGTTGTTTCCACGAATCTTTCGCGTAGCTTCAAACCCATCCATTTCGGGCATCTGGACATCCATAAATACCAAGTCGTATTTCCGTTCACTGGCTCTTTCAACGGCCTCACGGCCATTGCTGGCAGTGATTACTTTAATTCCTCGTTTTGACAGGAGCTGTACAACAATTTTTTGATTGATCAGATTATCTTCTGCGAGAAGGATAGTCAGATCCATGAAAGCTTCTCCAGAAGAACCCCTTGAATTGGAGACCTTTTCGGGTAACTCCAACTCTTTGATGAAAATTCGCTGGAACATCCACTGAAGCTCTTTTTGCATGACTGGCTTAAAGAGGATGTGATCGATGCCAGCCAGCTTTAGCCGTTTGGTAGAATGGATGGATTTATCATCGGTAAGCATGATAAATATAGGGTTGGCGCCATCAGGGAGATCTTCCTCCAGCAAGTTGGAGAGCAGTTTTCCCTCATGGTATTGAAGGAGATGGTCTATCAGAATTACGGAGTACTTTGCAGCATCGGGTTTCGTGGCGAGCTCAATGGCCGCTTCAGCGGAAGTTATGATTGTTATTGGGATGCTGCAGTAATTGAAGAAAGTCTCTAACTCCTTGTTATGTTCTGTTTGCATATCAATCAGCAAAACATGAAGATCTTTAATGGTGGGAGGTAAACACAGTTTCTCTTCATAAAGTTCTCCTTTCCCAATCTCAACAGGGAGGGTAAATGTAAAGCAACTTCCTTCTCCGGGTGTGCTTTCGGCAAAAATGGCCCCCCCCATCATCTCCACCAGCTTTTTGGATATGGAAAGTCCCAGGCCGGTTCCCCCATGCGTTCGCGTGGTAGATTTATCTGCCTGACTAAAGGAGGTGAAGAGTTTTGGTAGTTTATCTTCCGAAATCCCGATTCCCGTATCACAAATTGAGAATTCAAGCCGAACAATCTTTTCGTTCTTTTCCACTTGCTTCACGGAGATGGTAATCCGTCCGGTTTCTGTGAATTTTACAGCATTTCCCAACAGGTTGATCATGATCTGGCGTATACGGGTTGGGTCTCCAACCAGATTATCCATGATGTCGGGTGGGCAGTGACATATAAATTCCAGACTTTTCTGGAATGTCTTTACGGAAAGAAGCCTGACTACTTTTCCAATCACATCCCTGAGGCTAAAATCGATATGTTCCAGCTCCAGTTTATCCGCTTCTATTTTGGATACATCCAGGATCTCATTGATGATCTCCAGGAGCGACTCACTGCTTTGTTTGATGTCGGTCAGGTGTTCATAATAGTGTTCCGGCAGTTCAGAGTCCATCAGGATCAGGTCGGTCATACCGATGATGCCATTCAATGGGGTACGGATCTCATGGCTCATACTTGCCAGGAAAGAACTCTTGGCGATAGTGGCCTCTTCAGCTGCCCGCTTGGCCAGGTCAACCTCTTCCAGGGTCTTCTTAAGCTGACGTGTGGTTATTTCAAGTTCATGTTTTTGTTTGAAAAACTCAATGTACGCCCGTATTTTGCTTTGCAGTATTTTCCTGTCGAGAGGTTTATAGAGGTAATCCACTGCACCGGATTCATATCCCCTGAAAATCTGTTTCGGCTGCCGGTATGTTGCTGTGATGAATATGATCGGAATGTTCTTGGTCCGTTCACTGCCGCGCATCAGTTCAGCTGTTTCAAACCCGTCCATACCCGGCATCTGCACATCCATCAATACCAGCGAGATGTTGTGCTCGAGCACGACAGCAAGGGCTTCATTACCCGATATTGCCTTGATAATATTGAGTTCCTGACTTTCAATGATTGATTCCAGTGTAATCAGGTTCTCTGATCGGTCGTCGACAATTAAAATATTGAATTTCTCACTCGTCTGTTCCATACTGATGACACTCCAGGTTAATAATGCAACATCTCAGGCCTTTTGGTCAAAGATACAATGAAAAATCAAAAATAAAAGAAATGTTAACAAAATGAAAATCCGCTATTTTTGTGACTTCATTCCGTTTTCAGGAGAAATAAACAACAATGACAACCAACTCAAAGAACTATATTCTTTCAATCACTATCATCGGAGTTTTCTTTTTTATCTTCGGATTTGTTACCTGGTTAAATGGTATTCTCATCCCATACCTTAAAATCTCCTGTGAACTCACTGATTTTCAGGCTCTTTTTGTGGCATTTGCCTTTTACATCTCTTATACAGTGATGGCATTGCCTTCGGCATGGATCCTTAAAAAGAGTGGATTTAAAAACGGCATGATGGTTGGTTTATGGGTAATGGCGCTTGGAACCTTGATCTTCATTCCTGCCGCCTTGATGCGGACCTATTCAGTTTTTCTGCTTGGTTTATTTGTTCTGGGGACCGGGCTTGCCATTCTTCAAACAGCCTCCAATCCCTATATCACCATAATTGGTCCGAGGGAGAGCGCTGCACGGAGAATCAGCATTATGGGCATCTGCAATAAGATAGCTGGAGCGATTGCTCCGCTTGTACTCGCCTACTTTATCCTGCACGATGGAGATGCATTTCTGCTGAGCCTCAACGGGATGGATGAAACAACAAGAACTCTGGCCCTTGACGGACTTGCCCGCAGGGTCATTGGCCCCTATCTTGTGATGACGGGTGTGTTATTTATACTGGGATTGATCATCCGTTATGCCCCGCTGCCCGAGGTTGAGGTTGAACAGGACACGGATGCCGATTCTGGCTATGCTGCCTCCAGGAGCTCAATCTTCCAATTTCCCCATTTGATCCTGGGCGTACTTACCTTGTTCTTCTATGTTGGTGTTGAGGTAATAGCCGGAGATACAATCATTCGCTATGGAAACTCGATTGGTGTACCATTGGAGTCGGCAAAATATTACACATCGCTTGTGCTGATTGCAATGGTTTTGGGCTATATCGCTGGAATTATTGCGATCCCAAAAATTATTTCACAGAAGAACGCCCTCGCATGGAGTGGGATTCTGGGGATTATCTTCACGATCCTGGCAATTATGGTACCTGTCGAATCGGCTGTTACATTTCCTTTTGTTGATATGATGACATTCCAGCGTGTGAACCTGGTACTCCCCTATACAATCTTGTTTATTGCACTCCTCGGGCTGGCAAATGCACTGGTATGGCCGGCAGTATGGCCCCTTGCTATCCATGACCTTGGCCGCTTTATAAAAACAGGATCGGCGTTGCTCATCATGGCGATCGCCGGAGGAGCAATCCTTCCGCTTCTATGGGGTTATTTGTCGGATGTATGGACTTCGCAAGAGGCTTACTGGCTGGCGTTACCGTGCTACATGGTGATTGTTTACTATGCATGGTGGGGGCATAAGGTAAGAAAGTGGTAAAATAGAGAAAATATGAAACCAACATTATTGATTTTAGCTGCCGGTATTGGTAGTCGTTATGGTGGATTGAAACAACTTGATGCCATTGGACCGCATGGGGAGACGATCATTGATTACTCCATTTTCGATGCGGTAAGGGCAGGATTTGACAAGGTTGTATTTGTAATCAATGAACGGATTGAGAAAGATTTCAATGATATGATCATTCAGAAATTACAACCCTACATTCAGATTGATTATGTATTTCAAGAGATATGGAAAGTGCCGGATGGGATTCCCTGGTCAAAGGAGCGGACCAAACCCTGGGGAACCGGACATGCTTTGCTGATGGCTGATGGGTTGATTGACACCCCTTTTGCCGTGATCAACGCCGATGATTTTTATGGTCATGAAGCCTACAAAACGTTGGCCGATTACTATGCAGGATGGACTCCCGCGCGTGAAAACGACTATGCAATGGTGGCATTTGAGATTGGAAAAACCCTGTCGGAACATGGCTTCGTTTGCCGCGGTGTTTGTCAGGCCGACTCCCGGAATTACCTGGAGAATGTGGTGGAGAGAACCTGGATTGAGCGTAAACCGGCGGGAATCGTTTACAAGGATGAGGCAGACAAATTTATCCCGCTTTCTGATGAGACAGTGGTGTCGATGAATTTCTGGGGATTTACACCTTCCTTTTTTGGTCATCTCAGAAGTGGCTTTAGGGAATTCCTTCAGGTTAACGGAGAGAATCTGAAGGCCGAATACTACATCCCTACTGCAGTAAATATTCTGATCCAGGAAAAGATAGCTACTGTCAGAGTCCTGCCGTGTGCTGCAAAGTGGTATGGCATCACATATAAAGAAGATAAAGAGATCGTAGTGAAAGGGATACGACACTTAATTGAAAAAAATGAATATCCTGAAAAATTATGGAGCTAATTGTTCGTTAACAAGAGTAAGTGTATCTTTGTATCAAGATAAAGAGATAATTATGACAAAAAAGTATCTATCCGGCACCATCGTGGCTTTACTGGTATTGATCCTGTTCTCCTCATTAAATGGGAAAGCCCAAATGGTAAATGAGATCGCCAAAAAACGTGTTACAATTGGCGTTGGCATGTTCACAGATATCTGGTTTAATATGCCAACAGGGATCAAGACCCGAACAATTAACCAGGGATTCCAAACATTTGTTATGTACAATGTCCCGTTTGGGAAAAGCAATTTTGGATTTGCCATTGGCCTTGGATTCAGAGCTCAGAATCTATATGGTAATTTCCTGGTAAAAAGCGCACAGGATTCAACCTATCTGGAGAAAATAGGAGATACTGCTGCTGTCAATTACCAGCGAAGCAAACTGACTCTTCCCTATCTGGAAATTCCGATAGAATTCAGGTTTAAGTCAAAATCAAAGATTGCTGTTGGAATAGGGTTTAAAGTGGCTTACCTTTTACCAGCTCATACCAAGTATGTTGGCCAGGACTACACGACTCTCACCGGCGCCAAATATCGCGTTAAATACAGAGAGATCAAAAACCTTGAACAATTCAGCTATGGACCTACCTTCCGGATCGGTTACCGTTGGTTCCAGTTCAGTGCCTATTACTCAATTTCCAAGGCATTCACCAAAGGAGACGGACCGGATATTAACTCCCTCTCACTGGGGTTCTTATTGATGCCGTTTTAAAGAAAAAAAGAGGTTAAACACATTACCACAGCGCCTATCAGCCATCCGGAGTAAATCTCCGTCGGTTGATGGGCGTCTATTTTAAGACGGGCTGATGCCGTCAACCCCGAGACAAAGATAGCGCCCAACAACAATAAGAGAGAGTAACCGCCTGATAGGATGGTCATGCCAAAGAATAAGCCGGCAACAGCTCCCAGGGCAGTCATGTGTATACTGACACGAAAAACCAGGGTTACCAGTAATGTGACGACAGTTAGCAGGGTGGCCCCCAGGATGAAAATCTGAAAGTTCCGGGGAAGGTAGACATCTTTCATCAGGTAAAATGTCAGGTAGTAGAAGATAGCAATAGTTATCAGCGGAAAGATACGTTCCTCTTGTTTAGGCAGATAAAAGGAGGTAATAATTTTCATCCTGAACATGATAAAAATAATAAACAGGGGAAAGATACACGTTGTAACCAGAATTGTGCCTGAAACCAGCAATTTCATTTTTACCGGAAGAAAAACCGTATAAGTCGGATCAAATCCAAGCAAGATTATAAGGATGTATGTTGGGATTAGAAGTGGATGAAAAAGAAATGAAAGAATATGGGCTACCCTGTTGTTCATGTTTGCTGGAATAAGTTTACTAAAGCTCAACACGAAGCCTGGCAGAAGGAATTTTTAATTGTTTGCGGTACTTTGAGATCGTACGGCGGGCCACATTGTAACCTTTCCCTTTCAAGAGGTCAACAAGCAGATCATCGGTAAAAGGCCCTGCTTTATCTTCTTCTTTAATAAGATCCTGCAATATCTTTTTTATCTCCCTTGTTGAAACCTCTTCTCCCTTTACATTTTGCATCGATTCAGAAAAGAAGCTTTTCAGCAGAAATGTGCCGAAAGGTGTTTGTACATATTTGCTGTTTGCAACACGTGAGATCGTGGAGATGTCAAGGTTTACGATCTCAGCGATATCTTTCAGGATCATGGGGCGTAATGTCGTTTCATCACCGGTTAGGAAATACTCCCGCTGGTATTCCATGATTGCACTCATGGTTTTAAAAAGGGTCTCCTGTCTCTGTTTGATGGCATCGATAAACCCTCTTGCCGAGTCGAGTTTTTGTTTAATGAAAAAGATAGCTGCTTTCTCGCTGCTGGTAGCCGTGCTCCTTTTTCTTACATATGCCTGAAGCATATCCTGATACTGCCTGTTCACGATCAACTCGGGGGTATTTCGGCTATTGATTGTAAGCTCCAGCTCGCCGTCAATATTCGCGATGAGGAAATCGGGGATAATATACTCTTCTAGCCTGGTTGTTTCAGGAATATTTCCACCTGGCTTTGGATTCAATTTCTGAATCTCGTGAATGGCTGCTTTCAGCTCCTCTTCCGTGATCTTGAGGCGTGCCATCAGTTTATCGAATCTGCGCTTACTGAATTCGTCAAAATGGTCCCGAATGATAAGGACTGAAAGTTCAACCACAGGTGTCATTTCCTGTACCCTATCAAGCTGAAGCAACAGGCACTCACGTAAGTCTCTTGCACCAATCCCGGGGGGGTCGAAACTCTGGACCAGTTTAATCATCTTTTCAACCTCTTCCGGTGTGGCATGAATATTCTGGTTGAAAGCGAGATCATCAATCAAAGCCGACTCTTCTCTTCTCAGGTAGCCGGCATCATCCAGGTTGCCAATGATCGTACTTGCTGTGATAAATTCCCGGTCGCTGCATCTGCTCAGGCCAAGTTGTGCCAACAAAAAGTCCTGGTAACTGATTGATGAGATGACAGGATGTTCCCGATGCTCCTCATCAGGTCTGCTATAAGATGCTGTCAGGCGGTATCCGGGGGCATCGTCATCTTCCAGGTAATCCTCAATGGAGAACTCGTTATTAAGCTCAGGGCCTTCCGAAATGTCGTCGCGCAGCTCATCCTCATCCGAGACAATTGAATCCAGGGTTTGATCTTCTGAATAGTCGTCCTCATCAAAATCCTGTTCCGAGGACTCATCAAGAGCCGGATTTTCTTCAATCTCCTGTTTGATTCGTTGCTCAAAAGAGAGGACAGGCTCCTGTAGCAGACGCAGAACAAGCACCTGTTGCGGAGATAGTTTTTGTTGTAGTCGTTGCTGTAGTTTCTGATTCAGCATAATGAACAAAATAAGGGTCAAACCCTAACAGTGTGTGCCAACAAATATACAGTTTTTTCTTTCCTTTTATTTATTGTTGAGGCCAATCAGATGTTTGTTGATCTTTTAATGATGCCGGTTGAATAAATTGAGCAATTGAAATTCAGGAGTGTACTTTTACACGCCTTAATGGAATGCAATGATTCAGAAAAAGTTTATAGTAGCGATGGGTCTTACACTTGGGGCGCTCTTTGCTTCAGGCCAGATAACAGAATGGACGTTTCAGCAATGCCTCGACACCGCGTTGGTCAGGAATATCTCTATCAACCAGAGTATTCTGTCGAATGATCTGAACCAGATTAACCTTGAACAAACCAAAGCTTCACGGATTCCCAGCGTAAGTGCCGGCGTAGGTGAAAACTTCAGCCTGGGTTGGAATATCGACCCCACCACCAACCAATATGTTGACCAGGCTTATCATTCAACCAATCTTTCTGTAAGCAGCAACTACATGTTGTTTAATGGACTCCAGAACGCCAATACCATCAAGCAAAACAGGTTGACCTTTGAAGCAGGGAAGTACGATATCGATAAAACAAAAAATGATGTGACATTAAATATTACAACCGGCTACCTGCAGGTTCTTTTTTCATATGAGGTATTGAAGACGGCGGAGGGACAGTCCGAGGCAACTGAAGCGCAAGTAGATCGAACCGAAAAACTGGTAAACGCAGGAAAGATCCCCGAGAGCAACCTGTTCCAGATCAAATCACAACTGGCAACCGATCATCTCTCGGTGATCAACGCTGAAAACCAATTGACGATTGCAAAAGTCACCCTGTTGCAACTGATGGAGCTACCCATCTCGG
Source organism: uncultured Prolixibacteraceae bacterium (assembly GCA_964642545.1). Classification (GTDB taxonomy): domain Bacteria; phylum Bacteroidota; class Bacteroidia; order Bacteroidales; family FEN-979; genus QYOJ01. Next base: position 20,374 of record CAZXQU010000042.1, read on the forward strand.
ATACATTTGATGTGTATCAGCCGGAATTTCCAGATCCCTCCATTCATCTCATTCAATCAAACCAGGAAATATACGCTAAGGCACTTTCCATACAACCCCAGATCACCAGTGCATCCCTCAAAACGCAGGCTTCCAAATATAGTTTAAAAGTCTCAAAAGGTGCCCGGTATCCACGCCTCAACATAGGCGCATCCCTTGGCAGCAATTACGCTTCGAGCCGTACAAACGGAAGTGCCGTAAACCCGGAGAGCTATCCATTCTTCGAACAAATTTGGAACAACCTGGGCCAAACTGTGAACCTGAACTTATCCATCCCTATTTACAACCAGCGAACCATTAAAAGTAACATTGACAGGGCCTCTATTAACCTGTTGAATATGAAGTTGAATGAGCAAAACACGCAGAACCAGCTTCGCAAAGCTGTTGAACAGGCCTATACCGATCTGAAAGCAGCAATCAAGAAATATGAAGCGACCCAGGAACAACTGGCCGCGGCAGCGTTATCATACCAGGCTGCAGAACAGAAGTACAATGTCGGCCTGATGCATGCAACTGACTTCCTGATCGAGAAGAATGCCTATTTCAAAGCTCAGTCAAATCTGGTCCAGGCAAAGTATGAGAATATCTTTAAAAGCAAAATTCTGGATTTCTACCAGGGAGTCCCCATCACTTTTTAATCATTTTGATAGTTCATTCAGAAAGTAGTATTATGAAGAAGAGATATTGGATTTTATTGGCAGGCTTAATCATTCTCCTGGTTGTTGCCTGGTTCGGTTATAGAAACCTGAGCAAGAATACTGGCTATACCTGGAAATTCGCACCCATTGAAAAGGGGGATGTCAGCACTACTGTTACAGCCACAGGTAATCTCAATGCAGTCACCACAGTCCAGGTTGGCACACAGGTATCGGGAACAATAGACAAGATCCTCGTCGATTTCAACGACCTGGTGAAAAGCGGAGAGATCATCGCCGTCATTGATACGACCTATCTTGCAGCCTCGGTCAAAGATGCCATGGCTTCCTACCACAGAAATGAGATCCAGGTCCGACAAACAAAACGGGAGTATGACCGCACGAAACTGTTATTTGACCAGAAGGTGGTTGCTGAAGCGGATTATGACCTTGCCCTCACCAGCTACGAAACAGCGTTGAGCACCCTTAATTCGTCAGAGGCATCTTTACACCGGGCGAAGATTAACCTTGAATATGCCACCATCCGTTCGCCTATTTCCGGGGTCGTAGTATCACGAAATATAGATGTTGGACAAACGGTAGCTTCCAGTTTCAACACACCCACTCTTTTCACCATCGCTCAGGATCTCACAAAAATGCAAGTGCAGGCCAGTGTGGATGAGGCAGATATAGGAAAGATCAAGGTGGACCAACAGGTCACCTTTACCGTGGATGCCTATGCCGGACAAAATTTCTACGGCACCGTGAGCCAGATCCGATTGCTTCCAACGGTGGTCCAGAATGTTGTGAATTATACCGTGATCATTGATGTTCCCAACCCCGACATGAAACTCTTACCCGGGATGACTGCCAACATCACGATCATTGTTGAGGTTGCCACAGATGTATTGAAGGCGCCTTCTGTTGCTTTACGATTTACTCCACCGACAGACTATATTGAGCAGTGGATGGCATCGTTGCCCGACTCAGTAAAACAACGAATGCAGCAGTTTCAACAAGGAGGAGGAATACGTGGCGACCAGAAGGGTATGAGAAATGGAAGTCAGGGAATCGCAGATCAGGAGGTCAGGAGACCAGGAGGTCAGGAAAGTGGAGTTCAGGATGGAACCCGGCAGGAGGGGATGCGCCCTGGTGGTTTTAACCGGATGAATGCCGGAACATTATGGGTCAAAGAGGGAGAGAAGATTGTTCAGCGGAGAGTCAGGATTGGTTTGACTGATGGATCCTTCACCCAGGTGATGGGGCGTGGATTAGAGGAGGGAGCGGAAGTGGTCATCGGGATGGAGAGCTCAACGGCCTCTTCAACCAAACAGTCCAGTCCGTTCGCACCACAAATGGGAAGAGGGAAACGATAGATGGCAAGTTCAATCATATCCGTAAATCAGCTGGTTAAAATTTACCAGATGGGAGAGCTTGAGGTGCATGCGCTCCGGGGTGTAAGCCTGGAAGTATTTCAGGGAGATTTCGTTGCCATCATGGGGAAGAGCGGATCGGGAAAATCGACCTTCATGAATATTATCGGATGCCTCGATACACCTACCAGTGGAGACTACTTTCTCGACGGAGTGGATGTTACAACCCTTTCGAGAGATGCCCTGGCCCGGCTCCGGAACCTGAAGATTGGATTTGTTTTCCAATCGTACAACCTGCTGTCACGAACCACTGCACTGGAGAATGTGGAGTTGCCTCTTATGTACAATCTATCTGTTGATTCTAAAGAGATGCGGGAGCGTGCCATGCATGCGCTGGATATTGTGGGTCTGGCCGACAGGGCAACACACATTCCCAGCCAGCTATCGGGCGGGGAACAGCAGCGTGTAGCCCTTGCACGGGCCCTGATCAACGATCCAAGGGTAATCCTGGCCGATGAACCAACGGGGAATCTGGATACTCGGACAGGTATTGAGATGATGGAGATTTTCCAGGAGTTGAACGACAAAGGAATTACCATTATCATCGTCACGCATGAACTTGAGATCGCTTCCTTTACCAAACGCAATGTAAATTTCCGGGACGGGCGCATCACACGGATGCATGAGGTGTTGGTGCGAAAAATCGCATCGGAAGAGTTGCTGGCGATGCCAGTCCAAAAAGAGGAGGATGAGGTATGAGGGTCAGAAACCTGCTGAGAGTTGCCCTGAGGTCAATGAATCGCAATAAGTTACGAACTTTGCTTACCATGCTGGGGATCATCATTGGCGTGGGGTCGGTCATCGCCATGCTGGCCATCGGACAGGGATCCAAATTGAGTATTGAAGCTCAGATCGCCAGTTTGGGCACCAATATTTTAATGGTCAGACCTGAAGCCAGTTCCCAGGGCAATGTCAAAATGGAAGCGGGCTCTTCGCAACGGTTAACTTCAGAAGATGCCGAGGCTCTCCTGGAGAATTGCCCTTCCATATTATATATGTCACCCACGGTACGTACCAGCGGACAGATCATTTTCGGCGGACAGAACTGGCGCACTTCGACCTATGGAGTTAACCCTGAATACCTGATGATTCGTAATATGGAGATCGATATGGGTGAATCCTTTACGGCATCCGACGTAAAAAATGCCGCAAAGGTTTGTATCATCGGCAAAACGGTCGCTACAAACCTCTTTGGAGAGTTTGAAGATCCCATAGGCAAAACAATCAGGATCAACAAGATTCCTTTTAAGATCATCGGCACCCTGAAGCCGAAAGGGGAGAACTCCTTCGGACAGGATCAGGACGACATCGTACTGGCTCCCTTTACAACGGTTCAGAAACGGATGCTGACCATCAACTATGTTCAGATGATCTACCTTTCGGCATTATCCGAAGATCTGATCCCTTCGGCTTCAGACGAAATTACAGCTATCCTGAAAGAACGTCACAAACTGGGGGCTTCTGAGGAAGCTGATTTTTCTATCCGCACCCAAACCGAGATCTCAGCCACCTTCTCTTCCACCTCCGATATTATGACTGTATTGCTGGCAACGATCGCCAGTATCTCCCTGCTTGTCGGAGGGATCGGCATCATGAATATCATGCTGGTATCTGTTACCGAACGCACCCGGGAGATCGGGATCCGGATGAGTGTGGGAGCCCGCAGCCGGGATGTGTTGTGGCAATTTCTGATTGAAGCCCTGATGATCAGCTTCATCGGTGGAATTCTCGGAATTATTATCGGATCCGTCGCCTCTTCCTTGATTGCCAACGTGATGATGTGGCCGGTAACCATAACCATGGAGTCGATCTTACTCTCGTTTATCTTTTCGTCAGTTATTGGGATTTTCTTTGGATGGTATCCTGCCAGAAAGGCAGCAGGCCTCAACCCCATCGACGCATTGCGCTACGAGTAGTACCGCCACGAATGGCGATGAAACGAGAAAATTCCTTATTTTCGGGCCGGAAATGAAAAAATTACTGGTTTCGGCTCTCCTGATTCTCTGCTCCTGGAACACTCTGACATATAGCCAGGTTACCATCCATAAGGCCATCTGGTTTTCCAAAGGAAATCTCTACCCTACCATTCGGTTGGATTACATGGAGAGCCAGATCTCGAGTTCATTGTATGCCTTTTATGCATCAAGTCAATGGCAGAACAGGGCATTCGGGAACTTCTCGCTGGGCTTGCGCAGCAGCATCATTCGCTGGCATCATGCTCCAAAGCGTGCTTCGGAACTCGGGTTTGAACTGGCGGCGTTCCCCCAGTTCATTTTTAATGATCCATTTGGTGATTTGAAAACCAGTCTTTTCAACGTCGAATTCAAAATAGGGCTCCACTATCAATATCAGCTGGACCACTGGCGGTTTCGCGGAAGACTTTATCATATTTCTGCACATTTGGGAGATGATTACCTCTTCCGGAATGGGATTGACGGCTTCATTGACAACCAGCGCATTTATGAAGTGATTGACATTTCTGCTGCCTGGGTATGCCTTCATTGGCAGATTTATGCCACCTCCGGAGTCATCATCCACAGCGCCTACGAGCGGAAGCCTTTTCTCGGTCAAACCGGAGTCCAGTTCGTCTATCCGATCGGGGAAAAACAGTGGCTACGATGGGTTGCCGGAGCGAATGTGAACGTTGAGCAGGAGCAGAACTTTCGCCCTGGATTTCGCATTTCAGGCGGAATAGGTATTGGGAAAAAAGGACACTTCCCTCTCACTATTATGGCCGACTACTATAACGGTTACTTGCCATTCAGTCTCTATGATAAAATACTGATCCAGTGGATCGGGGCTACACTGTGGTTCAACCCCTTCAAAACCGACTAGCAGGGGTTTGAAATCTTTAAGGAATTCTTTACCTTTGCCACGGAAAAGTTGAAGGACGAAGGAAGAGGGACAAAGGAGGAGGGACGAAGGAGAAGGGACGAAGGAAGAGGGACGTGAGAGATTCTCCGGGACAACCAGTAATTGAAATTTACTTCCTACTTCTGACTTCAAACTTAACTTCGCACTTCTAACTTCTAACTTCGTACTTTAAAACGGCCCTATAGTTCAAGGGATAGAACGGAAGTTTCCTAAACTTCAGATCCAGGTTCGAGTCCTGGTGGGGCTACACTCAATTAACATAAAGCCTTGTAGATTAACGATCTATG
>CAZXQU010000043.1:0-16383 GCA_964642545.1 uncultured Prolixibacteraceae bacterium
CCATCCGAGGAGTTCGATTTCATCGTAAACCTCCTCAAGCTGCGATTGCCAGAGAGCGGGGAGTTCGAAACGCTTTACGGGAGTCTCGAACAGGGTATTTCGCTTCTCGCTTCTCGCTATTTCGCTACTATTTCCTGCCGACTGCCAACTGCCAACTGCCAACTGCGTACTGCCCACTGCTGACTGACCTTTCCCCACCAGCATATGCGCCTCCCACAGCAGTGTAGCTTTCGGCTTTCCGGTAAAGCGGAATGCGCCAACCCGGATCAGGATAACGAGTTGTTCGATGAAGACGGGGACCCGGGCGATAAAATCCTCGAGGTTATGAAAGTCGCCATTCGCTTTTCGCTCTTCGCTGATCAACTTCCCAACCTGGTATTCGAGGTTTGCGATGTGGATAAAACCCACGTAGATATCCTTTTCGCCACGTAAACATGTGTTGTAGTCCCCATTATTCACGCAGGGAAGATGCATGACGGCTCCCCAGTTCTTTGCTTCATTCATGTAAACCCACGAAGGGTAGAACCCCCCAAAGTTATTGATCACTCCCACCATGAACTCCAGCGGATAGTGGGCCTTCAGGAAGAGGCTCTGGTAACTCTCCACCGCATAGGAGGCCGAATGAGCCTTAGAAAAGGAGTAGCCTGCAAACGACTCAATCTGACGCCACACCTCTTTGGTCACCTCTTCTGGGTAGCCAAACTTCTTGCAGTTACTGAAAAACTTGTCGATGATCCGTTGCAATTCTTTCTTCGATCGGTATTTGCCGCTCATGGCCCGGCGGATCACATCCGACTCGCTCAGGTCGAGGCCGGCAAAGTGATAACAGATCTTCAGTACATCCTCCTGGTAGACCATTACGCCATAAGTCTCTTTCAACTGCTCCTCCATCACCGGATGAAGGTACTTAAACTTTCCCGGGTTGTGGAAGCGGTAGATGTACTCCTTCATCATACCCGACCGAGCTACGCCAGGTCGCACGATCGAACTGGCCGCTACCAGGGTTCGGTAGTCGTCGCACCGGAGTTTTTTCAGCAACCCGCGCATCGCCGGGCTCTCCACATAGAAACAACCGATGGTACGGGCGCTCTGTAACAGCTTTTTCACTTTCGGATCCTGTTTGAAGCGGTTCACCTGATGCACATCCACATTCACATTGTGATTGCGTTTCACAATTTCAGCCGTTTCAAAGATGTGACCGATCCCCCGCTGACTCAAGATGTCGAGCTTCTCAAAACCAATATCCTCCGCCACATACATATCCCACTGGGTTGTTGGAAACCCTTTGGGAGGAAGATCCAGTGCCGTATAGCAAGTGATCGGTTTTTCGGAGATAAGCACCCCTCCTGCATGGATACTGCGGATGTTGGGAAAATCCACCATCATCTCCCCTATCTTGCTAATCTTCTCGATGATGTTGTTCCGGTTGATGGCCTCCTCTGGATGCTTCAGAAAGGCATCCATCTCCCCTTTGGGCAGTCCGTGTACCTTCCCCAACTCACGGTAGATCGAGTTGCCCTTGAACGTCGACATGGCGCCAAGCAGAGCCGTATGTTCATGGCCATACCGTTTGAATATATAGTCCAGCACCTCATCCCGGTCTTTCCAGGAGTAGTCAATGTCGAAATCGGGAGGCGAGGTGCGTTTGGGGTTGATGAACCGTTCGAAATAGAGGTCGAGTTCGATGGGATCCACATTGGTGATCTTCAGGCAATAAGCCACGATACTGTTGGCTCCGCTCCCTCTTCCCACATGATAAAACCCGCGCGACATGGAGTAGCGGATCACATCCCAGGCGATGAGGAAATAGGCGGCAAACCCCATCTTACAGATGATATCAATCTCATGACCGATGCGTTTGCGGGCCTCCATGTTCTTTTTCCCATAGCGGTAATCCAATCCGTCGAGAGCCAGCTTTTCCAGCAACACTTGGTCGTCATAAACGTCGCCGGTAAACGTCCGTTTGTTCTTGCACTCCTTGAAGTCGAAGTCGATGCTGCAGGCTTCAATCAGCTTCTCTGTGTTCCGGATGATCTCCGGATACTCCTGAAACGGTTCAAGCAATTCGTCAATTGACTGCATTACCTCACCGGGGGAAGCAAGTTGGTGAGCCTCCAGACGGGAGAGTAGGATGTTGTGATCGATCGCCCGCAGATTCTGATGCAGTTCCCACGTAGGTTCATCAGCAACCGTGACCGGCGCCATAATCACCATCCGGTTGAGCAGGTGCCGGTGGCGGGAGAGAATGATGGGGTTGACATCGGAGGGGCGAATACCGATTGCCAACTGCCCACTGCCCACTGCCGACTGGAGAGGGTACACCACCGCCACATCATTGAACTCCGGCACCATGTCAGGCAGCGGGATGTTTCGCAACGTGTGATGGGTCAGAAATTCATTCAACTCCCTGAAGCCTTCATTGCTCTTAGCCAGCCCTGTATATAAAAGTTGGTCTCCGCGGCGAAACTCAATTCCGGCAATGGGTTTGATCCCATTTTCTTTGCAGGTTGCCACGAAATCCATGATCCCGGTGGAGTTGTTGATATCGGTGAGGGCCAGGGCCGGAGGGGCGACCTGGCAGGTCGCCCCTACAGGTCGCCGGGTTACCCCTACATCCCGTTGGGTCGCCCCATTTAATCCATAGACCTGCACCGCCTGCTCCACCAGTTGTTCGATGGAAAGTGTGCCGTAGCGGAGGGAGAAGTATGAGTGGCAGTTGAGGTACATGATTAGTTTTTAATCATTTTTAAGATGGAAATATAATCAATCAAAAATTAAAAAGCAAAAGAAAAGAATCAGTGACAATTAATTTCTAAAAAAGTTTATTTTTGAATTTGCTAACTCATATTCATCATAGATGAAGGAAATTCTACTCAGCCTCTCCCTACTGATCCTTTTTACTTCAGCACTCTTTGCTCAAGAGAGAACCATATCCGGACAAATCATCTCCGAGGAAGATGATCTGGGTCTGCCAGGTGTTTCGATTGTCGTGAAAGGCAGTGACAAGACCACCCTTGTTGGAACAGTAACGGATGTTGACGGCATCTTTACCTTATCCGGCATCAGGGAGACTGACACACTGACAATAAGCTATGTCGGCTATCAAACGCAGGAAATTGTAGTGGAGAAACAAATGGAGTTCAGCATCGTTATGTTGGTCTCTGCCAATGAACTAGCCGAGGTTGTCGTAACAGCTTTGGGGGTAAAACGCCAGAAACGGGAGATTGGTTATTCAACCCAAAAAATTGAGGTTGCCCAGGTAGTCCAGTCCAATACGCCCAATGTACTCGATGCCATCATCGGGAGATCAGCCGGGGTAAATGTATCGCAGGGGGATGGAATTGACGGAGGATCCACCCGTGCTACCATCCGGGGAAATAATAACATCTCGGGCGACAACCAGCCATTGATTGTTGTAGACAATGTACCCATGGAAAATACTCCCGGATTGACAAGTATTGGAAGAGGAGTAGACTGGGGTAATCCGATCGGGGATATAAACCCGATGGACATCGCCGAGTATTCCGTCCTGAAGGGGGGAGCTGCTTCTGCCCTGTACGGATCAAGGGGTGCTAACGGAGTTATTCTGATCACAACAAAAAGAGGCCGAAAAGATAAAGGCATCGGTGTGACCTATAACTATACGTTTAAATTAATAGAACCCTACCGGTACAGGGAGGTGCAAAACACCTATGGGCACGGCGGTCCTATCTCTTTTACACCACCCTCTTTTCCCATGGACGGAGATACCTTGTTATATCCAGGTATTTATGGAACAGATAACCTCATAATAAACCAGCAGGGAGAGACCTCCTCTACTGCTGCAGAATTCGGCTATTACGGATCGGCCGTATCCTGGGGACCAAGAATGGATGGACAACTGGTTCGATGGTGGGATGGAGAAATGAGGTCATATTCCCCGCAACCCGACAACTACAAGTCTGCCTTCCATAACGGATATACATCCACCCACAATATTTCAGCTTCGGGAGGAGGTGATCGGGGAACCATGCGGGTATCCATCACACGTCAAGATCATAAAGCCATCATCGACAACAGCAATTATGACCGTACCACGATCAACCTTGGAGCCAATGTCAAGATATCCAAACGATTATTTGCAGACGTCTCATTCTCTTATATCAACTACAATCGGTTGAACAGTCCGATCCTGGGCGAAGAGGCCAACTCATTCAGTAAGGGCTATCTCTACTCCTGGCCTCGGAGTTACCAGGGAATTGACAAAGAAAACTATGCAAATCCTGATGGATCCAGAAATCCACAGGAGGGATACCCATTTCTTTATGTCTCCCGTTATTTGTGGTGGAATTATTACAACAACAACACCAATTTGCAACGGGATAAATACCTGGGAGCATTGACAGTTACTTACGACATCACCTCCTGGTTAAACCTGCTGGGACGAGTTGGCAGGGATTTTTCACTGGAGCAATATGAAACCAGGCACATGCCTACAGATCTCATAGGGTTGACAGATGGGTATTATGGAAAAAGCATGAGCAGGACCTTTTCGGATATCTATGAAATTTTTCTGACAGCTGAAAAAGCGAACATGTTTGATTCAAAATTCAGTACAAAATTAATGCTGGGAGCAAGCCGATGGAATTACGACTATTACAGTATAAACGGACATTCAGGCACCTGGTATTATCCAAATATGTATACCTTCTTTAACTATACTGAAACCACGTATGCCACTGATGCAAATGGTCAGACCATTGTTGACAGGATCGGGAATACTGCAGGTGAAATGGTTCCTGGCGAAGGCATCAGTCGGGAACGAAACAATTCAGTATTTGCTTTCCTGAACTTATCGTGGGACAACTACCTTTTTGTTGAGTTTACAGGAAGAAACGACTGGTCATCGACCTTACCTCCCGATGCCAATTCCTATTTTTATCCCTCAGTATCCGTGAGCTTTATTCTCTCCGAAGCATTTCATTTCGACAAGAAAATTCCCTGGCTGAACTTTCTCAAAATCCGGGGAGGGATTGCACAAACAGCTACTGACACCGATCCCTATAAACTTGACTTTTATTACAATACCGGCATTTTCGGAGGGGAACAAACCTCTTCTTTCCCTGGGTCCATTCCTCCTTATAACCTGGCTCCACAGCGTGTCAATGCCTATGAAGCAGGTATGAACCTTGGCGTTCTCAAAAACCGGATCGATTTCGATTTTACCTATTATTACACCTATTCCTATTCACAAATATTAGAAAACCTGCCGATCCCGATCTCCTCCGGGGCATCAGGAATTACAATCAATGAAGGAGTCATCACCAACAATGGTATTGAGATTGTGCTGAATGCAGTCCCTATTCAGACCAGGAATTTCTTATTTAAAACAGGCATCAATATATCGAGGAATCGGAATTATGTTCTTAGCCTGGGCGACAACGCGGAGGTTTATCCACTTGCTGACATCTGGGGATTGAATGGCCCTGCCATGGCTCTTAGAGAGGGCGATGCTTACGGCACTATTTATGGGTACGACTATGTTTACCACGAAAACGGTCAACCAATCGTAAACGACGAAGGGACCAAGTTCCTTATTACTGATACCCGGGTTCCTATTGGTAATGCCTCTCCTGATTTTATCGGGGGCTGGTATACCGAATTCTTTTTTAAAGGATTCAGACTTAGCACACTAATTGACGCAAAAGTTGGTGGAGATATCTATTGCGGGTCGTATGTCATAGGCCTTCAAACTGGTCAGAGCCCCGAGACACTTATTGAAAGAGAAGGAGGGGGACTGCCTTATACCGATCCCGACGGCACTACAAGCAATATCGGAATCATCCTCGATGGTGTATATGAAGATGGGACGCCTAACGACAAGGTAGTGCACTATTACTATAAATACCTTCCAAATGCAGGAGGATGGGGAAAGGTGATCTCCACCCCGGGTATTTTAGAAAATACCTGGGTAAAGATGCGTGAGATATCGCTATCGTATACGTTTCCTCAAAAACTGATTGAAAAAACAAAAATATTTCAAAACCTTACGCTATCAATAGTAGGAAGAGACCTGTTTTATATCTACACATCACTACCTGATAAAATTAACCCGGAAGGCATCATGGGGTCGGGAAATGCACAGGGATTCGAATGGGCATCTATGCCTAGTTCCAGATCCTTTACATTCGGACTCTCAGCCTCTTTTTAGTATCAACGCAAAGCAAACTTACCATAGAATGAAATTGCCAATAAGACTTACCGGATATGCCTTGATCGTCTCTTTCTCTCTTCTCTCCTGCAGAAAAGATTTTGATAAGATCAATACAGATCCACATGGATTTACTACAGCCAGCGATGGATCACTCTTCAACAGCATCATTCAATCGTTAATCCTCACCGGTGATGAACAATTTTATATCAACAATGAAATCTTATACAAACAAACCCAGCAGGCAGCATTGACAAAAGAGGCATGGGGGAATTTTACCCTGGGGACAGAGAGCATGTGGAGCAATTACTACCTCAAGCTTCCAAACTTCCGTGAACTGGAAAATCGATTCGATCAGAAGCCTCTTTCGGGCGAAGTGCTGAACATGAAAGCCATGCTTAAAATTGTACTTGCATACAAAACGTTTAAGATGACAGATATTTTTGGGGATATGCCATTTTCCAAAGCCGGATATGGGTTTCAAACATTGGATTATTTGCAACCTCCCTTTGATTCTCAGGAATCCATCTACCTTTTCTTGTTGGAAGAGTTGAAATGGTGCGATGAGAACATCGATATAACGGCCGTAACAACGGAACCATTCCCTACCTTCTCGGTATTTGACAAGTTATTTCTTGGCAACATGTTGAAGTGGCAGAAGCTGGCCAATTCGTTGAGATTACGCTATGCTTTGCGCATGAGTGATAAGGAGTCAGAACTTGCAGGAGAGATTATCAGGGAGATCATTGACAACAACAGACCCCTGATTCTGGGGTATGATTTTATCGCTTACGTGGGTGAAAGCGCCTGCCTATGGCCTGCAAACATGGGGTTTAAGAATGAAAGTCTGAACTGGTCGTTCAGGGAGCACCAGAACCTGAGAATGGGTTCAACGATATGGCATCAGCTTTCCAGTAACGACAGCACAGATGGTAGTGGCATTTTTGATCCGAGGGCATACATCTTTTTTGAAGGAAACAATGCAAACAAATGGGCTGCATATCCTCAAATTCCTGATCCAGGCACGCCTCCCTCCGGGGGAATTCCTTATGGATCGCATCGTGATGGGGCAGCTACATTTCAGATAAAAGGAGATGGCTGCATCTACTCACCTTTTGATTACTTCATCGTCAGGGATGAGGATTTTATGCCAATCCCAATGTTTTTAGGTGCAGAAACCCATTTTATTCTTGCTGAAGCCTATCTAAGGGGTATTGGACTTCCTCAAGATCCGGCACAAGCCGATATTGAATACATGAACGGGATCAATGCATCAGTTCAATGGTGGATGGATGTAGCCAGCAACTCAAAGCTCCCCCTGTCGGGATTGACTTTTCCTGATATGGTTCCCATTCCTCCCGGCCTGAATGCAGCCTCCGTGCTATACGTTTTCGGATCTTGGAACGTCACAACCGATGAAGAGAAGCTTGAATTTATATATACACAGCGCTGGCTTGATGCATTCCGGCAACCATGGGAAGCCTATGCATTGGCCCGACGATCAGGAAAAACACCACGCGAAGGAGAAGCCATTCACCATTACAGATTACCATATCCTCCTTCAGAAGTAGAATATAACTCCTCTAATTGGGCTTCAGCAATTAACAACCAGGGTGGAGGTGATTCTCCGGAATTTAAAATTTGGTGGATAAAATAGAACAACTAAAACCAATCATCATGAAAACAGCTTACAAAGCAATTCGAATTATGTTCGTTATACTGGTAGCATTACAACCAGTACTTCTAATTTCTCAATCTAACCAGTACCTGCATTTCGACAGAGAAGACGATTACGTCCAGCTTGATCAGGCAGGTCAATATGTAACCGGCACGAATGCACTATCCCTCACAGGGTGGTTTTTTTGTGACGAACTGGCTTATGGTCAGGGATATATGGGGTTCAGATCAGGCTCCGGTGACGGTGAATTTTACCTCATTCAGCTAAATGATGGCAAGATGGAGTGCCGGCTGAAATCAACAACCGGTCTGCACGAATATGTAACGCCGGCGAATACACTCGTACCCCAGATTTGGCAACACATCGCCTGGGTGTTTAATGGAACTTCGGTTTTATTTTACCTGAATGGTACTCTCGTTGGTAGTTCTTCCGCTTCCGGAACGTTCTCAAGCTCCACTGTCCCGTTCGCCATTGGAATCAGCCCTCTGGGTGGTTTTAATTTTGTTTATGGCGGCAGAATTGATGAGGTTTCAGTTTGGGATAAAGCCTTAACCCTGACAGAGATTCAGGACATGATGAATGATGAGTTGACGGGGACTGAGGACAACCTGCAGTTGTACTATAAGTTTAATCAAGGTGAGCCTGGCGGCAACAACACCTCTATTACACATCTTATCTGTGAGATAGGTAGTGGCGAACGGGATGCCGAACTCTTTAATTTCGCATTGGTCGGGGATTCATCCAATTTTAACGGAACCCTCAATCCGGGATATCAGGCCATCTCCTTCCCTCAGATTCCAACTCATTTAACGATCGATGACCCGTTTGAAATTGAGGCAACTGCTACCTCCGGACTGCCGGTCTCTTTCGAAGTCCTTTCCGGGCCAGCCACTGTTGCGGGAAACATCGTTACGTTAATGGGCACTCCTGGCCAAGTCCAGATAGAGGCAACACAACCCGGAAACGCACAGTATGATCCTGCAGCCCCTGTTATCAACACATTCCAGGTCATCGATCCCTATGCAAATGTCCCAAATGTTGATGCAAGAAATCCATTATCAGGGGATGTGTATGTGCCGGTAATGGGCCCCATTCAGCTCGCGGCAATTGTCTCCATAGACTATCCCGAATTATTCTATGTTGAAAGTGTAACATTTGAAGTAAATGGAGAGACGATTACTCCAGTGCCATATCCGGCTGATCATTACATGGGATGGTGGGAGCCGCCTTCACCTGGGAACTACAGCATCACGATCAATACGTCAAATAATTTTGGTGCCATTGCCACTGAAACTGTTAACATCAATATTGTACAAACAGCTTCTGACATGGAGGTACTGGCAGTTGACAAGGTATGGTGCAATACCAGCATCCCCTCTGTGACAGTAGATGCCGAATTACCCTCTTTCATGGGGGCATTTGACCAGATTATTGGCACCCTGGAGGTGACATGCCCTGCCGCCGGAGGTGGTTGCGGTGAATGGGACAGGGTAGCCAGTGTGGAAGCCAGGGGCCATAACGGTGAATGGATTGAGATCATCCGCTACATAACCCCATATGGTGTCCCGTGTTCCCACAGCATTGATCTGACAGATTACATGTCGCTCCTTCAGGGCAAAGTAAGTTTCAGGGTAAATTGTGCCACCCTCGATAACGGGTATGACTACTCCCTTACCCTCAATTACAATGAAGGAACGCCGCTGCATAACTATGGATTTGTCTATGAAATCTGGAAGGACGACTATCCTTTCGGTGATTACGCCATGATGCAACCTGTTGACAGTTACAGCTTTTCATTCACAGAAAATACTGTTGCGGCAAAACTGAAACTGGTCTCTACAGGTCATGGATGGGGAAGCCTGAACACCAGCAATGCAGCCGAGTTCTATGAAGCCACCCACCACATATGGATTAACGGCACCCAGACGTTTGAGCAGCATAACTGGTACGTTTGCAATCCAAATCCCGACGGGTGTCAGCCCCAGCTCGGTACCTGGTATCATAATCGGGCAGGTTGGTGCCCGGGAGCCATAGCCCAGTGGTTTGACTATGACCTCACTCCCTATATCTCTCAGGGAACCATTGACATGGACTACGTTTTCTACGAGAATTATGTGGACTACTGTCACCCCAACCATCCAGCTTGTGTCACAGGGGTCACCTGTGCAGATTGCAACGATGGATTTAATCCGTTCCTGGTTGTTGCAACAAATATTATAGTTTTTGTGGACAATCCAACTACAGTAGGAATTGAAAACCACGGTCGGGATAAACCGACCTTCATCAGCATGTCACCTAATCCAACTTCCGGGTTATTGAAAATCAATGTTATCTGCGCTGACGCACCGGTTGACGGGACCGTGCAGATCTTTGATATGTCGGGAAGGATGCTCGATCAGTTTATGCTGGTCGGGGTAGCGACAACATTTGACTTGTCAGCCTACTCTAATGGCGCATATATCGTAACTATCCAGGCTAATAGTCTGATTGAAACCCAGACCCTTATCATACAGAAATAGACTTTAACTCAATATATTGCCAGATCATCAGGCGGTCAAACTGTATAAAACGATCATAGCGACAGGCATCAACATATCCCAGTAAAATACATAGCCTGCCGATCCTGGGTTATAATTCTTTTTTCTAATCATATCCCGGAGATGTCCAAGGCTACATCCCCACATAAATATGGATGCAGCGATAATTGCTGCTAACCAGAACTCCCCTGTAAACCAGGTACATAAAATGCCAAGCGCTCCAATTGCCATGCCTGCAATTCCCACTTCAAATTGAAATGGGCTGCCCGTCTCCCATCCGATATATCCGGCCATTGTTTTTCCAAAAAACACATGCAACAACCCCATGAAAAACATCTGATAACCCAAAGCAATCACCAGCAAATTTGATAAAACATAGTTAGCCCAATCCTTCGGGTCACCATTTACAACATCTATTACAGAGAAAATGATGAAACAAATTAACGGGATGTAAATGCCATACTGAAACAATGGCTTTCTCTTTGGTATTTCGGCTGAACTCATCGATTTATGGATTAAAGATTTAAAACAGAGATGTTCCAACAAATATAAAGATATTTCACCTCCCTACTCTCATATTCTCATACCCACACCCTCCACTGCCACTCCTCTGCATACAACCTTCCTGCCGTATTTATCCCGCATCCGGTCCAGCGCCTGGTAGAGGTTGATCATCTCGGTACTGTCTTCAAACATGTTGAGTTGCGGGGTGCCAGTGATGAGGCTGCTAAAGCGGACACCGATCAGGCGGATCAGCATACGGCGCTGGTAGAGCCGGTCGAAGAGCTCTTTCACCACCGGGATCAGCACATGGTCGAACGCCGTGTAAGGCACCTGCTTCTGCAGCGTGTGGGTATCGAAGTTCGAGTAGCGGATCTTCACCGTAACGCAGGAGGTGAGCTTCTGCTTATCGCGCAGCTCATAGGAAACCTTTTCCACCATCTTCACCAGGATCTCCTTCATCCGAACGATATCGATGCTATCCTGGTCGAAGGTATTTTCAGTACTCACCGACTTGGCTTCATGGTAAGGATGGACGGCAGTGCGGTCGATACCGTTCGCTTTTTCCCAGATCACGATCCCGTTCTTTCCCATCACCCGCTGCATCATCTCTACCGGCATCTGGCTGAGGGTATCGATGGTAACGATGCCCATGGATCGCAGCAACCGGTAAGTCTTCTCCCCGATCATCGGAATCTTGCGGATCGAAAGCGGAGAGAGAAATGGTTTTACCCGATCCTGTTGCACGAAAAGCTCACCATTGGGCTTCGCCTCCCCGGTAGCGATCTTCGAAACCGTTTTGTTGACTGAGAGCCCGAACGAAATCGGCAGTCCTGTATTCTTTATAATCGCCTGCCTTAACTCGTGTGCCCATTGCAGCAAGCCAAAAAAACGATCCATCCCGGTCACGTCGATATAGTGCTCATCAATGGAAGCCTTCTCGTACATCGGCGCCCGCTCGGCAATGATGTCGGTCACCGTATGCGAATAATTCGAGTAGAGCTCCATGTCGCCCCTGATGAAGACGGCATCGCGGCACATCATCCGAGCCATCTTCATCGGCATCCCGGCATGCACCCCAAACTTCCTTGACTCATAACTGCAACTCGCCACCACCCCCCGGTCTGACGTGCCTCCGATGACCACCGGCTTCCCCTCCAGTTCAGAGTGAACGAGCCGCTCCACCGACACGAAGAAGGTGTCGAGGTCGAGGTGGACGATGGAGGCAGGTGCTTTCATAAGTAGCGAAATAGCGAGGTACTTTTATTATATTTGACGTATTTTTAATCATTTTTACGATTACAATATAATCATTATATTTGCAACACCAAAACTTTTTATCATGTTTTTCAATTCAAACATTAAATTCTTCCGGAAACGCAGAGGTGCTACCCAGGATGATGTTTCCAACTCTCTTGGAATGAAACGTTCGACCCTTAGCGGATATGAGAATAACATCGCCCAACCGGGAATGGAGGCATTGATCGCCTTCTCAAACTTTTACAAGGTCGCAATCGACACCCTGATCCGGGTTGATCTCACCAAACTGCCCGAAAGCCAGGTGCGCCAAATTGAAAGAGGGTTTGATGTCTTCCTGAAAGGGTCCAATCTACGGATTCTGGCTTCCACCGTTGGTCCCGACAACGAGGAAAACATCGAGTTGGTTTCAGAAAAAGCAAAAGCTGGCTACACCACCGGCTTTGCCGATCCTGAATACATCAGTATCCTCCCCACCTTCAGGCTCCCATTTCTTTCGAAACAGAAAAAATACCGCGCCTTCCAAATCAGCGGAGATTCTATGCTTCCCATCCCCCATGGGGCTTATGTGACGGGGGTTTTCGTCCAGGACTGGACATCCATCAGGGATAAAGATGCATACATCATCCTGACAGCAGAAGATGGGATCGTATTTAAAGTGGTGGAGAACCTTATCGAGCGTGAAGGGAAACTGATCCTGCACTCCCTCAACCCACTTTATGACCCTTACGATATGGAAGTCAAAGACATCCGTGAAGTATGGCAATTTGTACATTATATCAGCCAGGAGGTGCCGGAGAATCAGAATGCTGAGAACTATTACCTGACAGAAAGTGTGAAAAAACTCAGGGAGGAGGTGAAAATCATCCAGACCAAATTGAAATTATAAATTTCAACAATTCATTCCCAATAAATTATTTAACGAATGCGTGTAATTTTTCCTTACGATTTAATATATTTGCCATACATTGTAAAGAAACTCATTCACAAATATTAAACACTGATTATATGAAAGTCGCGATTGTTGGCTCCGGTTATGTTGGGCTCGTTACTGGCACCTGTTTTGCAGAAGTTGGTATCGATGTTACTTGTATGGATATCGATGAGAAAAAAATCAACAACCTCAAGGAAGGAATTATACCCATCTATGAACCAGGGCTTGAAGAGATGGTCCACCGAAATGTAAAAAAAGGCAGGCTCCACTTCACGACTAGCATCAAGGAAGCCCTGAAAGACTGTGAAGTGATTTTCAGTGCGGTAGGAACTCCTCCTGATGAGGATGGAAGTGCAGACCTGAAATATGTTCTTGGAGTTGCCAGTGACGTTGGCAAATACATGGAAGATTATGTTCTCGTGGTAACTAAGAGTACCGTTCCTGTAGGGACTGCAGAGAAGGTCCGAAAAGCAATTAAGGATCAGCTTGACAAGCGGGGTGTAACCATCCAATTTGATGTCGCCTCCAATCCTGAATTCCTTAAAGAGGGTGCAGCCGTTGACGACTTCCTGAAACCCGATAGAATTGTGGTAGGCTGTGACTCTCCAAAGGCCGAGAAACTGATGTCAACCCTGTATAAGCCATTTACCCTGAACGGCCACCCTGTCATCTTCATGGACATTGTCTCTGCCGAGATGACAAAGTATGCGGCTAACTCCATGCTTGCGACGAAAATCAGCTTCATGAACGATATCGCAAACCTATGCGAGATTGTAGGTGCAAACGTGAATATGGTTCGCAAAGGAATAGGCTCCGATAGCCGGATAGGTACAAAATTCATTTACCCGGGTGTGGGTTATGGTGGAAGCTGTTTCCCAAAAGATGTCAAGGCCCTGATTAAAACATCCGACGAATATGGGCACTCTCTGCGGATACTCAAAGCTGTGGAAGCCGTTAATGATGACCAGAAATCGGTTATGTTCAACAAGATCAAAAAGTATTTTAAAGGGAATCTTAAAGGGAAAGTTATTGCACTCTGGGGACTCTCTTTCAAGCCTCAAACCGATGACATGAGGGAAGCACCTGCCTTGGTTATGATCAAACTTTTTCTCGATGCAGGTGCAAAGATCAGGGCCTACGACCCTGTTGCCATGCACGAGACGAAACGAATTGTTGGGGATAAAATTGAGTATGCCGAAGATCAATACGATGCCCTGATTGATGCAGATTGTTTGCTGATGATCACCGAATGGCCCGAATTTAAATTCCCGAACTGGAAAGTGATAAAAAAGTTGCTCAAAGAACATGTCGTTTTTGATGGCCGTAATATCTACGATAGCGAAGAATTAAAACAAAAAGGGTTCGATTACTTCTGTATCGGGGTCAACACCTCTAAATAACGCTTCAATGATTAAAAAGAAGATTCTGGTCACCGGGGGAGCTGGCTTCCTCGGCTCTCACCTTTGTGAACGCCTGCTCAGAGAGGGGAATGAGGTTGTATGCCTCGACAACTATTTCACAGGACAAAAGTCTAACGTTGTTCACCTTCTGGATAATCCCTTTTTCGAGATGATTCGCCATGATGTCACCATGCCTTTTTTTATTGAAGTAGATGAAATCTATAACCTGGCATGCCCCGCATCTCCAATCCACTATCAATACAACCCAATCAAGACTGTGAAAACATCCGTGATGGGGGCCATCAATATGCTTGGATTGGCAAAGAGGATAAAAGCCAAAGTTCTCCAGGCCTCCACCAGTGAGGTATACGGAGACCCTGAGATTCATCCTCAAACTGAGGAATATTGGGGCCACGTAAATCCTATCGGGCCGCGTTCCTGTTACGATGAGGGCAAACGGGTTGCCGAGACGCTGTTCATCAACTACCATAAGCAGAATGATGTACGGATCAAGATTATCCGGATCTTCAACACCTACGGCCCAAGGATGCATCCGCATGATGGGAGGGTCGTGTCAAATTTTATTGTGCAGGCTCTAGAGGGCACTGATATAACGATTTATGGAGACGGATCCCAAACCAGAAGTTTCTGTTATGTTGATGACCTGCTCGATGGGATGATCCGTTTGATGAATACCCGGGATGACTTCATCGGACCTGTAAACGTTGGCAATCCGGGAGAGTTCACCATGATTGAACTTGCAGAATTGGTACTTAAACTTACCAACTCCAAATCGAAAATTGTGTACATGCCTCTCCCGGCAGATGACCCAACACAACGGCAACCTAATATCACACTGGCAAGAAAAGAGCTGGGATGGGAACCCACTATTCCTCTTGAAGAGGGACTCAAAAGGACGATAAAATATTTTAAAAGCATCGTTTAAGTACAATTACTATGAAGATCCTGATAACTGGTTCAAAAGGTCAGATGGGTCATGAATTCCAGCTTATTGCCAGGGGGGATGATGCCAATGAGTATATTTTTACCGACATCGATGAGCTGGATATTACTGATCCTAAAGCTGTTACACTATTCATCAGGAAAAAAAAACCGGAAATAATTGTCAATTGTGCCGGGTATACTGCAGTCGACAACGCTGAACGCGATCTTGACAAAGCAATGCTTATCAATGGCACAGCCGTGGAGATACTGGCCAAAGCTGCCAATGAATATGACTCCCTCCTCGTGCATATTTCAACTGACTACGTATTCGACGGCACATCGAATACGCCCTATCACGAAGAGGTTCCTGCAAAACCTGTCTCAGTTTATGCACGAAGCAAATATGCAGGGGAAGAGGCGGTTTTCAGTCATGCAAACCGTGGTGTTATTATCCGCACATCCTGGCTCTATTCCTCCTTTGGGCAGAATTTCGTAAAAACCATCCTGAAATATGGTCGTGACGGTGGCAATCTAAATGTGATCTTCGATCAGATTGGAACCCCAACATATGCCCGGGATATTTGCAGAGCCATTGTTTCGATCCTCCCCGCCCTCAAAGAGAGCTGGGGCGTTGAACTCTTTCACTATTCAAATGAAGGAGTTGCTTCGTGGTACGACTTTGCTATTGCCATCGTTGAACTGGCAAAAATCAAATGCCAGGTATCACCGATCGAATCAAAAGACTACCTGCAATTGGCTCCAAGGCCATTTTACAGTGTTTTAAATAAGACAAAAATCAAAAATCGTTTTGGGATAACTATCCCCTATTGGCGGGATAGTCTCCTGGATTGTATCCTGAAATTGAAGGAAGAGGGGTCATGAGGTCATGGGGTCATGAGGTGATGGGGAGATGGGGTGATGGGGAGATGGGGAGATGGGGA
>CAZXQU010000043.1:16483-25629 GCA_964642545.1 uncultured Prolixibacteraceae bacterium
ATGGGGTCATGAGGTGATGGGGAGATGGGGTGATGGGGAGATGGGGAGATGGGGAGATGGGGAGATGAGGAGATGGGGAGATGAGGGGATAAGGGGAATAAAGCAAACAGCAAACAGCGAATAGCGAATAGCGATCAGCGAATTAACTATGGAGCAGATAGACCAAAATATTTTAAAGCGGGCCCAGACCTGGCTGGATGGAAATTTTGATGAAGAGACCAAGGCAGAAGTAACGAAACTTTTTGAAAAGGATCCTGTTGCATTGACAGATGCATTTTACCGCGACCTGGAATTCGGGACTGGAGGATTGCGTGGCATTATGGGTGTTGGTACCAACAGGATGAACAAATATACCGTTGGAATGGCTACTCAGGGGCTGGCCAATTACCTGAAGAAGATGTTCCCTGATATTGCCCCGATAAGCATGGCCATCTCCTATGACAGCCGGAACAATAGCCGCTATTTTGCCCAGATCACCGCTGAAGTCCTGGCGGCAAACGGGTTCAAAGTATTCGTATTTGATGATATACGCCCAACACCCGAACTCTCTTTCGCTATCCGCTACCTCGGATGCCAGAGTGGCATCATGATCACTGCTTCCCACAACCCAAAGGAGTACAACGGATACAAAGCATACTGGGATGATGGTGCCCAGATGATTGCCCCGCACGATGAAAATGTGATCAAGGAAGTTCAATTGATCACATCTGTCGACCAGGTTAAATGGAAGGGCAATCCCGAACTGATCATCTCCATCGGAAAAGAGATCGACGAAGCTTACTTAACACAGGTTCTATCCCTTCGTT
Organism: uncultured Prolixibacteraceae bacterium; assembly: GCA_964642545.1. Classification (GTDB taxonomy): domain Bacteria; phylum Bacteroidota; class Bacteroidia; order Bacteroidales; family FEN-979; genus QYOJ01. The sequence goes on from CAZXQU010000043.1 coordinate 17,290, forward strand.
TATCCCCGGAAGCCATAAATCGGCAAAGTGGACTTAAAATTGTTTACACTCCCCTGCATGGCACAGGCCACACGATCATTCCGGAAACGCTGAAGCGATTTGGTTTTACCAACGTAATCATCGTTAAGGAGCAGGCAATTGCCGATGGTAACTTTCCTACTATACACTCCCCAAATCCGGAAGAACACGATGCCCTGAGCATGGCAATCCAGCTCGCAGAAAAAGAAGGTGCCGACCTGGTGATGGCCACAGATCCCGATGCCGACAGGGTTGGAATTGCTATTAAAGACCCATCCGGTAAATTTATCCTGTTGAATGGCAATCAAACAGCCGCATTACTCTTCTACTATATTTTAAACCGCTGGAAACAACTCGGCCGGTTCACTGGAAATGAGTTTATTATCAAGACGATCGTAACTTCTGAACTACTCCGGGACATCGCTAAGTCATACAACATCGAATATTTTGATGTGCTCACCGGATTTAAGTTCATTGCCGATGTCATCCGGAAGCACGAAGGAACCAAAACCTTTATTGTAGGTGGAGAAGAGAGTTACGGATATCTGATTGGCGATTTTGTGAGAGATAAAGATGCCGTAAGTGCCTGCGCAATGATAGCCGAAACCGCTGCCTGGATTGCCGATCAGGGAAAAACACTTTTCGACCTGCTTTTGGATATCTACATGGACTACTCATTTTACAAAGAGAGATTGCTCTCTGTGACAAAGAAAGGAAAAGCCGGTGCCGAAGAGATCCAGCAAATGATGGTCAATTACCGCAACCACCCCATGAAATCAATCAATGGCATCAAGGTAATTTCAATAAAGGATTACCTCTCACGTGAAGAGAAAAATATTGAAACAGGCGCCTTTAAACCTATCCTTCTCCCATCGTCCAACGTCCTGCAGTTTATCCTCGAAGATGGGAGTGTGATCAGTGTAAGACCTTCCGGAACGGAACCCAAGATTAAATTCTATTTTGGAGTGCGAGAGTCGCTGAAGCAAAAGAGTGAATATGACCATATAAATAGCCTTCTGGATGAAAAAATTGAAGGAATCATCCGTTCAATGAAACTGAGGTAAATGTCCAGAACCTTCTCTTTCAGTACACTCCTACTCACTTTATTTCTGTTTGTTTCTCTTCTGGGCTATTGCCAGAAGAAGTTTCAGAAGAATGAAAATAGGAAGTATCTCCTGAAATATGATACGATCTCATTTAAACCCGGTTTTTATTTTATAGGCCCAACAAAATATCTCTATTTTCGAAGCGATACAACCATAGTGATTGCGTCAATCCGAAAACTGACATCCAACCAGATTAACAAATTCAGGACTCAAGTACTTTACGACTCCCTGTACTGGAAACTTGGGAGAAAAGGGTTATCCAAACTCCTGTATGACCTTGCTTTTGTCCCACCTCAAGTCAGTATTTTACCTGATAGTGTTCAAACACAAAAAATTGAAGTCCCATTTCTTCAGTATCAAGGTATGTACATCCGTGATGTGCAGATCAAAACGATGGATCCCTTTGGTACTTCAATCTTTGACACAGCCCAACTGGCCCGGTCAAGGTCTGCAAGGTTTGGAAATAGTGTTCATATGACAACACGAAAGAGTGTTATCAGAAACCAGTTGATGTTTAAATCGGGTGAACATGTTAGTGCCGAAAAGATCGCAGATAACATGCGGATCCTCAATGATCTTCCGTATATTTCAGGGGCCCGAATCGTTGTATCAGAGACAACTCCCGGCAGCGATACCGTTGACATTACCGTAATCACCAAAGATAATTGGTCGATAGGAGCCACATTAGTTATTATTGATCTTACCCGCTATCGTGGTAATTTATTTGATGCTAACTTCCTCGGTAGTGGTGACCGCTTTTCTCTTTTCTGGTCCATGAATTATAACAGGGCTCCATTTTTTCGGTTCGATGGCCTTTCATATACCTTTACAAATATCAGCAGTACATTCATCAATGCCACCATTTCCTTAACCCAGGACGATGCTGGGAATGAAACCCTCTTGACTGAAATTTCCCGACCTTTCTATAGTTACTCAACAAGGTTAGCTGGAGGAATAAGCTTCACATTGGCGAAAACTGTGTCACCACTGAACAACAAGCTTTCTCAGGTTGCGACATACCACCAGGAAGGAGGCTGGCTTGGTCTCTCGTCTCAACTAAGTAGTTCAGACCCGGCATTCCGTTTGGTTGTGGCACAAAGTGTGGTCTATCGGAATTACTTCAGTCGACCAGTAGTAACCCTTGATTCAAACGTTGGGTATTCGAATACTACAACCATCCTTACGAACTTACAGTTTTCGCGAAATAAATATTACAATACAGACTATATCCTTCAATTCGGTAAAACCGAGTCGTTCCCATACGGGTTTCTGGGCCAGCTAACAGTTGGACCAGCAATTAACGATTTTTACACCCGGTTTTATATGAGTTTTGTGTGTTCAGCCGGGAATTTTATCAATAAGTTCGGATACCTTTCAGGACGAATCAGTTTGGGAAGCTATCTCAACCGGGATAGTTTCGAAGATGGACTACTGAAGATAGAAGCTCTCTACATGAGTTACCTCTATTTTTCCAAAAACAAACGCTTTAAATTCAGATCATATATTACCTATCGATACAATTACCTGTTCAATGCACTTAAGAGCAATATGGATTACTACGACCTAGCTGAAGAAGCTAAGATTCCAATAGTTAATAACGACTCATTATTCAATGGAAGCCAAGTCAATTTTCTCTCCTTCTCAACAGTAGTATATACTCCATGGTACTTTTACGGGTTTCGGTTTGCGTTGCAGGGAACAGTCTGGGCGGGAATGTCAGCTTCAAAAGGGAAGTCTCTCTGGGAATCCCGGTTCATGACAGGAATAGGAATTGGTTTGCTATTCAGGAACGACAACCTGATCTTTCCTACAATAATGGTCTCCTGCTTTGTCTACCCAACTACTCCGGGGATTCCGCTTATTCAGTTTGATCTGTTCGAAACCAGTAGTATCGAAAAGAGAGATTATGGCCCTACTGCCCCCTATATTCAAACGATGAGCAATTAATCTGTATCTTTGTTAAAACCTTCAACATATGCAAAGCGATTCCCTTAGCGGTGAGGCAGTACTTCAATCGAAACAGGTGTTGGAGATGATCACCGTCGCCAATGATTTTACCCTCTTTGTAGAAAAAGCGGATAATTATACGAGGGAGCAGATTCTGATCTATTTCCAGAGGGTTCTTCCCGTAATCTACCTTAAAGCCTCATTATTGCCAGAAATCCGGGTAACTGATGATGATGCGGTGGAACATTATGTAACAGAAGAAAATTGGGAAAGTATATTTAATGTGGTCAGAGAAAAACTTGGGCAGGAAGATATTTTCTATTTCATTGATTTACATGAGAAAACACAACACGATGCCATTCGGGCAAGTATCGCAGAAGGAATCACTGACATCTATCAGGACCTGAAGGACTTTTTACTTCTCATCCAGAAACCCCAGATCGCCTTCCGCGAGAATGCCGTTAGGGAGTGTCACCATTTGTTTGAAACCCGATATGGCTATAAGATTGTCAATTGTCATGCGGCCATTCACTATTTGTTATTCCAGGAAGGAAATTCAGGAGGAGGTGAAACTGAATACATGGATATTCTCTGAAAATAGTATATTTGTAACTCAAATCCGAGACTATGATCGATCGCGAAAAATTTAAAGAGAATTTTGTTTACCTTGATAAAGAGGTTGTAGTCGAGATCATCGATATTTTTTTGAGTGAATATGAGGAGCGTATTCTGAATATTCAGAACAACATTAAACAAGGGGATTTCGCTGGATTAAAATTCAACGCCCATAGCCTAAAGGGAGTTATCGCCAACTTCATGGATCCTCCAACCATCGAACTCTCCCGCGTATTGGATGAAAAAGCCAAACTTGAAGACGACAACGGACTGCAGGAGGTGTTTGATCATCTGAAAATGGCAACCGAATCGCTTGTTTCAGATCTTAACGATCTGAAACAAGAGTTTATCTGATTTTTCCTGACTTATCCAACCTGTTTAACCCTTCAACTGCACGTGGATTATTGACGTCTAGTTTCAAGGTGCTTTTATAATCCTGGTATGCCAGATCACGCTGGTCATTCAATTCATAGGCATATCCCCTGTTAAAAAAGGCATCAGCATAGTTTGGGTCGATTGCAATGGCTTCCGTGAAAGCCTCGACAGCCAGTGGGAAATCAGTAAAGTAAACCAGGTAGATATACCCTTTATTGAAGGGTGCATTCCTAAAGCCGGGTGCTGTTTCGCAGAGTCGTTGATACGTCTGAAGCGCCTTCTCAAACTGCTCCGTATTCTGGTAATACATACCAAGTAAATAGAGCGCCTCTTTGTTATCAGGTCTCACACGAAGAGCATTAAAATAGTAACCTTCTGCCAGAGCATCATTCCTGAGGGAAAACAATTCACCCAGTTGCATGTAGGCTTCATAGTACTGCTGATCCTGGTCAACTGCCTTCATCAGGTCTCCCACTGCTCTTGCTGTATCCCCCTTTTCCATAAATGCGATCGCCCTAAGGAAATAAGCCCGTGGATTGTAATCATCCAGGGAGATGAGTTCATTTATCACCTTGAATGTTGAATTGTAGTTTCGGAGAATAAGAAAGAATTGTGCCATTTTTAGTCTGGCTTCCAGGCTGCTCGGATCAAGAGCAGCTGCCCGGTTAAGAGCTGTCAGGCAATTATCAGTCTGCCCCATGAGCAACTGAATATCGGAAAGCGTCAGGTAATAGTCTGGATTTTTATCATCCAGAGTAATGGCTTTGTTGATATCTTTCAGGGCCTTGTCAAATTCACTCTCAGCTAAAAAGAATTTTGCCCGCTGATTGTAAAGATCAGGATCGCGATCATTATTCGTAATAGCCTGATTGAGTTCTTTCAGATAAAGATCGACCGAATCTACTGAAGCACCCTCACCCTGTGTAGGTTGTGATGGACCACATCCCATATAAAGGCCTGTGAGTCCAATAAAAATTGCAACAAACCAATTTCTCATATCAGACTTTCCCAGTTAATACCTCCATGATTTTGCCTTCCAACTCATCGGCGAGTTCAGGGTTATCAAACAAAATCTTTTTCACAGCATCTCTCCCCTGTCCTAGTTTCGTTTCCCCGTAACTAAACCATGAACCGCTCTTCTTGATTATATTCAGTTCAGTTGCCAGGTCGATAATCTCATAGGTTCTGGAGATTCCCTCTCCAAACATGATATCAAACTCAGCCTTCCTGAATGGAGGAGCCACTTTATTTTTTACCACCTTGACCTTCACATGGTTACCAATAGCTTCATCACCATCTTTGATCTGGGACTGCCGGCGAATGTCGAGCCTGACCGAGGCATAGAACTTCAACGCATTCCCGCCGGTTGTTGTCTCAGGATTACCAAACATGACACCAATCTTCTCTCTCAACTGGTTTATGAAAATGCAGCAGGTTGCGGTTTTTGAAATGGTAGAAGTAAGTTTCCGTAATGCTTGCGACATTAATCTTGCCTGCAATCCCATTTTGGAATCTCCCATTTCACCTTCAATCTCACTCTTTGGTGTGAGCGCAGCTACAGAGTCGATCACGATAATATCAATGGCGCCCGATCGAATCAGGTTTTCGGTGATCTCCAGCGCCTGCTCCCCATTATCGGGTTGCGATACCAGAAGGTTCTCTACATCAATTCCGAGTTTCTGTGCATAAAAGCGGTCAAATGCATGCTCCGCATCAATAAAAGCCGCAATGCCCCCTGTTTTCTGGGCTTCAGCAATGGCATGAAGCGCCAGCGTGGTTTTCCCCGATGATTCGGGGCCATAGATCTCAATCACTCGCCCCCTGGGCAATCCGCCAATCCCAAGAGCTGCATCCAGCCCAATTGAACCTGTTTTAATCACATCGACCTTTTCAACTGGAGAGTCCCCCAGCTTCATGACAGTTCCTCTGCCATATGTCTTCTCCAACTTGTCAAGCGTTAGTTGCAATGCCTTCAGCTTTTCTTTGTTTTGTTCAGCATCTTTTGCCATTTCTTTTTCCTTTCATTAATGGGCAGTGCTTTTCCCGCCCATAAGGACGGGGCATGCCCCGTCTCAACGTTAATACTGCCAGGATCTGTTTTGCGTGTTTTATTTTTTTAACCCCAAGCACCGTAGTCCCGGATGATTTTCTTCTCTATATCGGGTATCAGGTCAAAAGGTAATACATATTTTTCAACAAATTTTTGATGAGATGCCTCGCTGCCAGGACTCACACCTAAAATTTCAACACCATGTTCTCTGATAATCTGATAGTTATCTCTTAGATTGCACGCTTCAACTGACTTTCCTGTCTGTGTTATGGCCTGAAAATCCGGTTCAAAAATAGAAAAAACTACTATGGCCTGGTGGAAATTGGCGATCGAGTTATCAACAAACTGAGATATGTTCTTTCTCATAGTAGCGACAGAGTTGGGTCAGTCCGCATTCTCCACATTTAGGTTTTCGGGCCACACAAACATAACGTCCGTGAAGGATCAGCCAGTGATGCGCCAGCGGGATTAACTCTTCCGGGATGTATTTGATCAGCTGGATTTCTGTCTGAAGCGGAGTCTTAGCCCCGGTAGTTAGCCCAATCCTGGCCGACACGCGATATACATGGGTATCCACAGCCATCGTCGGTTTGTTGAACAACACAGCAGCAAGCACATTAGCCGTTTTGCGCCCCACCCCTGGCAAGGTTTGAAGTTCATCAATATCTGAAGGCATAACGCCGTTGAATTCTGTAAGCAACGTGTTTGCCATGCCAATCAGATTTTTAGCCTTGTTATTGGGATAAGAACAACTCTTGATGCTTTCAAAAACTTCATCCTGTCTTGCTTCGGCTAACCAAGAGACAGTGGGAAATTTCTCAAAAAACGCCGGAGTGATCATATTCACACGCTTATCTGTACATTGTGCTGACAAAATCACAGCAACAATCAACTGATATGGATCAGTATATTCCAATTCCGTCTCGGCATCCGGATTGTGTTCTTGAAAATACCGGATCACCTGTTCAAATCGCTCTTTCTTCGTCATCATAAAGGTTTACACAAAGATATAGCTTTTCGTATTTCGATTTCGTATTTCGCTTCTCGCTATTTCGCCATTTCACTATTTCTATTTGTACCTTTACCGCCTATGACCCACCACGATTTCGATATCGCCATTGTTGGAGCAGGCCCGGCCGGCGCTACGCTGGCATTGAGTCTGGCACACTCGGGATTACGTATTGGAATATTCGACAAAGCGAGTTTCCCCAGGGATGTCATCTGTGGAGATGCCCTCAGCGGACAGGTGCTGAATGTGTTAAAACGCCTGCCTGATGAGATATACAAGGATTTTCTACAGGAAGTACCTAAAACGCCCTCCTGGGGCATCCGGTTCCATTCTCCCGGGAATCATCCATTGGAGCTTCCATACCGTGTTACCCGAAACGCAACGGAAGACCCTCCAGGGTATATTTGTCCCAGGCTGCTCTTTGACCGGTTTCTTCAAAAACGACTATCGATGTATCCCTCCATTCAGGTTTTCGAAGGTGAGGCTGTAACAGCAGTGAAGAAGTTGCCTGATGCCATTGAGTTACAAGCCGGGGAACGCATAGTCAGAGCTCAGATGGTTGCCGGGGCCGACGGGATCCATTCGCTGGTCAGAAAGAGTCTCAGCGACAGGAAGTTGGACAAATCGTACTACTGCATGGCCGTCAGGGCCTATTTTGAAGGGGTGACAGGATTTCATCACGAGAATTTTATTGACCTTTATTACCTGAAGGACCTGTTACCGGCTTATCTATGGATTTTTCCGGAAGTAGGTGGCAGAGCAAACGTAGGATTGGGACTACCCTACCCCATGGTTATTCGCGACCGACTCTCACTAAAGCGGGTCCTTGAAGGGTTGATCGCCAATGACCCTGTTATTTCCAAACGTTTTGCAAATGCGAAACAAGTTACCCCTATTCAGGCGCGTGGATTGGCGGTTCATCGAAACCTGAAAGATCTGTCGGGCGAGCGTTTTTTGCTGATGGGAGATGCGGCTCTTGGCGTTGATCCTTTTTCAGGAGAGGGAATCGGCTTCGCTATGGCAAGTGCCGAATCGGCAGCTGCAGTGATACTGGAATGTGCAAAAACCGGCAATTTTTCTTCTGCAATGACTTCGGATTACGATTTTCGGATTGCCAGGCGAACAAAAACCGAACATGATACCAGCGCAGCGATGCAAAGGTATGCAAGATATCCGTGGCTTTTTAATATGGTGGTCAGAAAAGCTAATAATAGCAAGGC
>CAZXQU010000044.1:0-24783 GCA_964642545.1 uncultured Prolixibacteraceae bacterium
TACAAATAGTTATGAACTTTTTATTAACAATTTAGTTTTTAGAGGTGCCCTTAACCAGGATCCTTCTGTCAATGCAGGAGTAGATGGCACTATGTGTACTGGCCCCACAACGCTATCAGGAGCTACTGCTTCCAATTACAGCCTTTTGACATGGACCACCAGCGGTGACGGAACATTTATCAACGTAAATTCTCTCACACCAATCTATACTCCAGGTCCAACGGATATTATAAACGGGACTGTAACCCTGACCTTAACAGCTACTGCCGCAGCTCCCTGCACCGGGACCTTGTCCGACAATGTCATCTATACCGTTATTGACTTACAATCCAATGCCGGGGTGGATGCAACCATCTGCGAAACAAGCACTTATTTACTTTCAGGAGCAACTGCATCAGGATATTCCACCCTGTTGTGGAGTAGCTCAGGGACCGGATCGTTCAATAACGCGACAATCTTAAACCCAACCTACATCCCAAGTGTCGCTGACATTACAAGCGGGTCTATTGTGCTGACACTGACCGCCTACCACCCTCCATGTACATCAGTGTCCAATTCAATGGTACTGACCATCATTTCAAATCCGGTTGCCAATGCCGGAACCGACGGGAACATTTGTGAGGAATCTTCCTATACTGTGTTTGATGCTACTTCACTCCACGCTTCTTCCGTGTTATGGACGACCGCCGGCACAGGTAATCTGCAGAATCCTACTTCGCTGTCTCCAACCTACACACCTTCGGCAGCCGATGTCGCCGCCGGATCCGTCAGTCTCACCATGACAGCCTATGCTGCCACGCCATGCCTCGTAAATGATATGGACAATATGACCATATTCCTTACTCCTTTGCCCACAGCTTCTGCTGGAGCTGATGCCACAATCTGTGAAGGGGATAACCATACCATCGCAGGCTCTTCTGCGACAAATTACTCTTCACTCAACTGGACAACAAACGGAGACGGAACCTTCGCAGGTGGAACGGGTTTATTGCCGACCTATACACCGGGATCCAATGACCGGTTGATTGGAACTGTTACACTAACACTAACTTCATACGCAACAAGTCCCTGTTCAATAAATGCCCTAGATCAGATGATCCTGACCATTACCAGGGATCCTATCGTTTCTGCCGGACCTGATGCCACCATCTGTTCGGGGTCAACATTCCCGATTATCAGCGCTACATCTCTCCATTCAAATACGATCCTGTGGACCTCCTCAGGAACCGGAACATTTTCCGATGCCACTGCTTTGCTACCCATCTACACGCCCAGTTTACCTGATATTGCCACTGGGAATGTCACCCTTACACTTACCGGCACAAGTGCAGCACCTTGTCTCCATACCGACCTGGATGCAATGCTGCTGACCATCATTTCTGCACCCCAGGCAGATGCCGGTTCAGATGCAACCATTTGCGAAGATGGTAACTTCCCCATCACAACTGCTGCTGCTTCTTCGTATTCATCCATCACCTGGACAACATCCGGAAACGGGACCTTCTCGAACGTAAGTATAATCAATCCAGTCTATACACCGGGATTGGCGGATATCGCCGCCGGATCGGTCAATCTGACACTTACCGCAAACAGCAACCCTCCCTGCACCGGGACAGACAACGACTTCATGGTGCTTACCTTATCAAAAATACCAGTTATAAATGCCGGGACAGATGTCTCCATCTGTGAAGGGAATACCTATACAACAAGTTCAGCAACACAATTGTACTCCTCCTCTTTGACCTGGACCACCAGTGGTTCGGGATCTTTTTCAAATGCCACAGTTTTAAATACAACCTACACCCCCAGCCCAGCGGATATTTTGAACGGTACGGTTTTACTTACGCTTACAGCTGGTGCTACCGCTCCCTGTACAGGTAATGTCACAGACGACATTGTTGTTACCATCACCAGAACTCCTTCGGCCAATGCCGGGTCTGATGCTACCATCTGCCAGGGAACCTTCACAATCACAGGCGCCAATGCCCTGCATTACCTCACATTGCTGTGGTCCACTTCAGGGACAGGCACCTTCAATTACACCAATATCATCGCGCCTATCTATACGCCTAGTATAGCAGATATTGCTGCCGGTACAGTGACTCTTACCCTGACAGCTAACCCCAATTCTCCTTGTGGAAGTGCAGCTACAGATGACATGGTCCTGACAATCAATCCATTCCCTACTGCATACGCCGGTGCGGATGCCAACATTTGCGAAGGTGAGACCTATTCCATTTCGGGTGCCACTGCAACCTATTATTCAGCGATCTTATGGACCACCTCAGGCGATGGGATTGTTGCGAACGAAACCACCTTTACGCCTACATACACTCCGGGCGCCGGCGATATCACTGCCGGCTCAGTTACGCTTACACTTACCTCAACTGGAATCCTTCCTTGTACGAATGCAGTAACAGATGAGATGACTATCAATATCCAGGCTTTACCGGATGTGGATGCGGGTCCTGCAGGAACAATCTGCCAGGGAAGCACCTATACGACAAGTGGTGCGGTTGTATCCAATGCTCTTTCCACGCTCTGGACCTCAAGCGGGACAGGAACCTTTACGAATGCCAGTCAGTTAATGACCATTTATACACCCAGTGCACTTGATATCACAAACGGAGGGGTAACGCTTACCCTGACAGCCACAAGTATGTCTCCTTGTGTCGGAACAGTTGCTGATACCCGAACTCTGACGATTACTCCCAGCGCAACTGCCTATGCTGGCCCTAATTCCACTATCTGTGCAACATCAAACTTCACGGTCAGTTTAGCTACTGCTACAAACTATATATCCCTGAACTGGACCTCCACAGGAACAGGATCATTTACAGGGAATGGCACATTAACCCCAACCTATACTCCCAGTGCAGCGGATATTCTAGTTGGAAGTATCAACCTTATTCTAACTGCCACACCAGCAGCCCCTTGCCTTACTACCGCCACCTCATTCATGACCCTCACGATCGATCCCACTGCAGAAGTATATGCCGGGGCCGATGCAGCCGTTTGTGAAGGAGGAACCTATAACATCCTCGATGCCACAGCATCCTACAATACAACAATCAACTGGAGTACAACTGGAACAGGCTCCTTCCTGGGTAGCAATACGTTGACCCCCACTTATACTCCCAGTGCGGATGACGTGACAGCAGGATCTGTAATATTGACAGCCACTGTAACAAGTATTTCACCCTGCACGCTAACCGTTACAGATGATATGCTGCTTACAGTAACATCCCTGCCGGATGTATACGCAGGACCCGATGGCACTACCTGCGGCGCCACTCCGTTTAACATAACAGCAGCCACCGAAGCGAATGCCGTCAGCGTCGTCTGGACGACATCAGGGACCGGTACATTTACCAACACAACTGCATTAAATCCGGATTATACCCCAAGTTCAGCTGATATTGCAGCAGGAACAGTCACCCTGACGCTTACAGGGATCAGTGGATCAGGATGTACCACTAATCCCTCAGATTCGTTTATCCTCACCATTGTCTCTCCTGCAACAGCTTATGCAGGAGCCGACGCATCTGTTTGTGAAAATGGAACCTATACAGTCAATGATGCCACAGCCACAAATTATACTTCAGTAAATTGGACCACAACCGGCAGCGGGACCTTATCTGGGGCGGGAACCCTCACCCCCTCCTATACGCCAAGCGCAGCAGATCTTATCGCCGGAACGGTTACGCTTACTCTACACTCAACTGCTACCCCCCCTTGTACCAATACAACGGATCAAATGATTCTCAGCATCTTGGCAATCCCTGTGGTCAATGCTGGTCCGGATGCGTCTACATGCGCCGGGACAAATTATGCCATTACCCTTGCCACAGCACAATACAGTTCTTCCGTAAGCTGGGCCTCAAGCGGAACCGGAACATTTTCCAACCCCAATATTCTCCTGCCGGTTTATACAGCAAGTGCTGCCGACATCTCAGCAGGTTCGGTAATACTTACCTTAACTGCCCAGCCCAACACGCCTTGTAACGGAGTTGTAACGGATAGCTTTGTTCTGTCATTTACTCCGGCCGCAACAGCCAATGCAGGTACCGATGTAACGATCTGCCAAACAAACACATTTACTGTTTCAACCGCTTCGGCAAGCAACTATGCATCGCTAAACTGGACGACTTCCGGAACTGGTTCGTTTACAAGTGGCACTACGCTTACCCCCACTTACACTCCAAGTGCGGCCGATATCACTGCCGGATCTGTGGTTCTCACATTGCATTCTCTTGGTAATACCCCCTGCACGGAGGCTACAGACAACATGACTCTTACAATCCTCCATTCACCTGTTGCCTCTGCAGGAGCAACTGCCAGCATCTGTGAAGGGAGCTCTTATACCGTAGGTGATGCAACGGCTTCCTACTATTCAAGTTTATTATGGACTACCACAGGAACCGGAACGTTGACAAATCCCACCACCCTCACGCCCTCCTATCTGCCAAGCGCAGGTGACATTACAGTTGGTTCCGTGACACTTACACTCACCGCCTTCGCCACATCACCCTGTACAGGCCAGGTCACATCCTCCAAAGTGCTGCTGTTACAGGCTGCTCCATTGGCCAACGCCGGATCAGATGCCACCATCTGTGAACCGGATGACTATACGATTGCAGGATCTTCAGCATCAAATTACTCCTTGCTGAACTGGACCTCCAACGGAACAGGTTCCTTTACAGGAAATGGCACACTCACGCCAACCTACCAACCAAGTTCTGCCGACTTTATATCAGGCCTGGTAACCCTCACCTTACATGTCACAGGCATCAGCCCGTGTTCAACTCCTGCAACTGATGCTATGGACCTTCACCTGATTCAGGCGCCTACAGCTAATGCCGGCCCCGATGGATCGATTTGTCAGGGAGGGAGTTTTACAGTGAGTGGCGCTTCTGTTGCTAACGAGGCAAGTTTTTACTGGACTTCCTCCGGATCCGGAACCCTTTCCAATCCTACAACTCTTACCCCAACATATACTCCTGCTCCTCTTGAAACAGGAACTATCACGCTTACCCTTACAGCCGAATCGAACCCACCATGTGTTGGAGATGCCACCGATCAGATGATTATTACAATCCAGGAGGGACCTACAGCGAGTGCAGGACTCGATGCAACAATTTGCGAAGGTTCTTCACATACTCTCTCAGGCACTGTCACAAACAACGCTTCTTATACGTGGACATCCAATGGATCCGGAACATTTTCAAACAGCAATACACTCACTCCAACCTATACTCCCAGTACAGCAGATATTCTGGCAGGTAGCGTTGTTATAACGCTTACATCTGTGGCCATCCTTCCTTGTGCTGTCAATGCAACTGATGCCATGACGCTGACGCTGATCTCTTCACCGGATATCTATGCAGGCGCTGATGCCACCATTTGTTCTACTGGCGGTTATCTCCTCTCGGAAGCTACTGCAAGCCATTATTTAAGCATTCTTTGGTCCACTTCAGGCGACGGAACATTTTCCAACCCGGGATCTGTTCAGCCAACGTATGCTCCCGGAGCCACCGACATTACCAATGGACAAGTGACACTTACATTGACCGGACAGCCTGTATCTCCATGTACACAGCCTGTAAGCGATGCAATGATCCTGCAGATCAACGGTATCCCAACAGCCAATGCCGGACCCGATGTAACCATCTGCGCCGGGAGTTATACTCTTTCAGGAGCCAGCGCCACAAACTATTCCTCGCTTCTCTGGACCTCCGGCGGAACAGGTACGCTTACCAACGCAACAACGCTTACACCCACCTACACGCCAAGTGCCGGAGACATCACCGTTGGAACTGTCACACTTACATTGACGGTCACTGGTATCTCACCATGCACCGGCCAGGCAACGGATGTCTTGACCCTCACAATCACACCGACTCCAACGGCAAATGCTGGGTCAGATGCGAGTATTTGCGAAGGAAATACATTTACCGTGACCAATGCCACGGCTTCTAACTTTTTACTGCTTGTTTGGACCCATAACGGAAACGGAACTCTTACAAATAGCGGAACACTTACACCTACTTATACCCCAGGCCTCCTTGATCTGATTACCGGGTCGGTAACATTGACACTGACTGCTACCAGCAATCCTCCCTGCGCTGTACCTGCCACCGATCAGATGGTCATCCAGATCGTTCCCCTTCCTGTTTTGGATGCAGGACCGGATGCGAGCATTTGCGGCGGCACTTTTACAGCCACCGGGACATCAGCATCACATTACGACAACATTTACTGGACTACTTCAGGAACCGGAAGTTTTACAAACTCTACCACACTGAACCCAACCTATACACCAAGTGTGGCCGACATCACGGCAGGAAGTGTGATTCTTACCCTCCACGGGGTATCACTGACTCCTTGTACCGGAGAACTGACAGATGCAATGGTGTTGAGCCTTTTGCCTGCACCAACTGCCGATGCCGGCGCAAATGCCACCATCTGCTCGGGCAACAGCTATACCCTATCGGGATCCTCCGCAACCAATTACTCTTCATTGAACTGGACTTCAAGCGGCAGCGGCACCTTCTCAAACAATACCATCCTTCATCCAACCTATTTCCCCAGTGCCGCCGACAGATCCAACGGAAGCGTTATTTTAACGCTTGGCGCTACAGGCATTGCACCCTGCAACGGTGTGACAGAAGATGCCATGGTACTTACTATTGCTCCTGTCGCTATCGCCAATGCCGGACCTGATGCAAGCATTTGCGCGGGAAGCATTTACACTCTTACCCTGGCTTCTGCAAGCTATTACTCAACTCTTGATTGGCAAACTTCGGGATCGGGAACCTTCTCTAACTCAACCCTTTTGAATCCGACCTATACGCCCAGCGCAGCCGATATCACAGCAGGAACTGTTACGCTTATTCTGAATGCTACCGGTATAGCGCCCTGTACAGGTGTTTCGACAGACCAAATGGTTCTGTCAATCATACATCCAGCACTGGCCGATGCGGGTCCCGATGCATCAATTTGCGCAGGTAATTCTTATTACGTTCCAGCAGCATCAGCAAGTAATTATTCGACTATTTACTGGGCGACTTCGGGAACCGGAACTTTCCTTAACGGAACAACCATTACGCCCACGTATCAGCCAAGTGCAGCCGATATTGCAGCCGGCAGCGTGACCCTTACCATACATGCGGTATCTGTTTCGCCTTGCCTGGGAGAAGTAACTGATGGCCTGGTGCTTACAATTCTGCCCACGGCTACATCCTACGCAGGTGGTGATGCAAACATCTGTGCCGGAAACAGCTATTTATTATCCGGAGCTCAGGCTACCCTCTATTCTGCCATAAACTGGACGACGAGCGGAAGCGGGACATTTTCCAATGCCTCCATTCTAAACCCAACCTATTTCCCAAGCGTAACAGATATTGCCGCCGGAACTGTCACCCTGACTTTACATGTTACCGGAATCCTTCCCTGCGCCAGCGTTGTCTCGGATGCCATGATTCTTCAGATTACTCCAGCACCAACTGTTAACGCCGGACCAGATGCGACAGCTTGTACGGCAACCTACCTGGTAACTGGAGCATCCGCCACAAACTATGTACAGATAAACTGGACAACAACCGGAACGGGGACATTCACAAATGGGAATACTCTCTCTCCGACCTATTTCCCCAGCCAGGCCGACCTGAACGCCGGAAGCGTCAGGCTCTGGCTGAATGCTACCAGCATATCCCCTTGCACCGGATTGGTGTCGAACGATATGCTTCTTACACTCCCTGGAATACCAAATGCAAATGCTGGGATCGATGCCAGCATCTGCGAGGGATCCGCATACGTGGTCACGGGGGCAACCGCAACCAACTACAGCAGCTTCCTTTGGTCGACCTCCGGAACAGGGACGTTTTCAAACCCGGGGACATTCACGCCCACTTACACTCCCAGCGCTGCTGATATTGCATTGGGCTCAGTGACATTGACACTCACAGTCACCGGTTCGCCTCCATGCAACAGTGTAGTAGCCGATGCTATGCTTCTGACCATTACCAAACTTTCTGTATGCGATGCAGGACCTGCTGCCACCATCTGTTCAGGAAACAACTACATCCTTTCCGGAGCATCTGCATCCAATTATTCAGCACTGTTATGGGGAACAAGCGGAACGGGTACATTCCAGAGTTTCAATATCATTAATCCAACGTACGTACCAAGTGCAGCAGATATCGCTGCAGGATCGGTCACCCTTACACTGACAGCTTTCGACCTGGCCCCGTGTACCGGAAATTCCACTGATGCCATGGTCCTTACAATTATCGAAAATGTTTCTGCGGATGCCGGTCCGGATGACGGAGTTTGTTATCCTGCTTCCTACACCGTTACAGCAGCAACAGCCTCCAACTACTTGAGCCTCTCCTGGTCAAGTACTGGCACTGGTACTTTTGCCAATACAACTACTTTGCATCCAACCTATTACCCGAGCCTTACCGACCTGAATATGGGTAGCGTAACACTGACACTGCATGCAACCGGAAACTCTCCATGCAGCGGAACTGTCAATGATTATATGATCCTCAGTATAGAAAACGGCCCCGGGGCTGCCGGAACGATCATAGGAACAACACCAGTATGCATAAATCAAAGCGGAGTAGGATATTCAATTCCAACTGTTCCAGCAGCTTCAGGGTATGTCTGGAGTTTGCCTTCAGGAGCGACGATCGCCTCCGGATCCAATACGAATGCTATAACGGTTGATTTCGGACCTTCCGCCATCTCAGGAAACATAACAGTTTACCCGACTAATTCTTGCGGATCGGGAACCATCTCTTCTCCATTTTATGTTCAGGTCAACTTCCCTCCGGGGAATCCCGGTACCATCAGCGGGATACAGACGGTTTGCCAGGGAACACAAGGGGTGACCTATTCCATCAATCCCCTTCCAACAGCAACGGGGTACAACTGGACAGTTCCTGCAGGAGCCGTGATCGTGAGCGGAAACAATTCACCTTCAATAGTTGTCAACTTCAGTTCAACGGCGGTTTCAGGAAATATTACAGTTGCCGGAACAAATAGCTGTGGAGTTGGACTGACATCCACGCTTGCCATTACAGTTGATCCAATGCCTCCTGTTCCAACGATCTCAGCAGGCGGACCAACCTCTTTCTGTGAAGGCGGCAATGTTACCTTAACTGCTTCACCATCTGGCTATACCTATTTATGGTCACCGGGCGGAGAGATAACACAAAGCATTATTGCCTCCACAACAGGAAGTTACAGTGTTGTTATTTCAACTGCCATTGGTTGTCAAAGCGGGCCTTCCAACATAATCAATGTTACTGTTTCCCCTTTGCCAGATCCCGCTGGGAACATATCAGGCCCATCAGAAGTTTGCGCAGGGCAAACAAACGTCATCTATTCCGTATTGCCAATCACAAACGCAACTGGATATAACTGGACCTTACCATCAGGGGCAACAATAGTTTCAGGAGCAAATACGAACAGCATAACGGTTAACTTCTCTCTGTCGGCCGTTAGTGGTACAATTACAGTCGCGGGAACAAATGCATGCGGGTCAGGTGCACCCTCACCCCCTTATACGGTAACAGTAAGTACATCACCGGGAGCTGCCGGAGTTATTTTAGGTTCATCTGTTGTATGCCAGGGTCAGAGTGGCGTAATTTATTCAGTGGCAGCCATTATCAATGCTACAGGGTATACCTGGACTGTTCCACCCGGTGCAACCATTGTATCAGGTTTAAACACCAATTCTATAACTGTAAACTTTTCAACAACAGCATCAAGTGGAACCGTCACGGTGCAGGGAACAAATGCCTGCGGCGGGGGAACAGTTTCTGCTCCGTTTGCTGTAACCGTTAACCCTATTCCATTAGCAGCAGGTCCGATCACTGGATTGAGCGCCGTTTGTGCCGGACAAACAACCGTCCTTTACTCAGTGCAGCCAATTATAGGTGCAACCTCTTACATCTGGACTGTTCCTTCCGGGGCGACCATTGTTTCGGGGCAGGGCACTCAGGGAATTATCGTAAATTATTCTACAACTGCCACCTCCGGTTTGATCACGGTAAGCGGATCGAATTCATGCGGGGTAGGACCATCTTCATCACTGGCAATCACTGTTGATGTGATGCCATCTTTACCAGGCGTCATTGTGGGAACCCCGGTTGTTTGCCAGGGGCAGACTGGTGTGGTTTATAGCGTTCCGATGATTGGCAACGCAACCTCATACTCTTGGACATTACCAACCGGAGCAACCATTGTAGGGGGAGCAGGCACAAATATCATTACTGTCAATTTTTCAACTACCGCCACCAGCGGAAACATCATTGTTGCCGGAGTAAACGCTTGCGGTACAGGGCCTTCTTCAAATCCATATATGGTTACGGTGAATGGACTCCCCGGGGTTCCTGGAGTAATTTCAGGACCTCCAACCGTTTGCCAGGGCCAGGGTGGCGTGACCTATACTGTCGCTGCCATAGCCAACGCGACGGGATACATCTGGACGGTGCCATTAGGCGCCACGATTGTATCGGGAAGCAATACCAACACAATTACCGTGGATTTCTCCCCAACAGCTTCAAACGGAAACATAACAGTACAGGGTACCAATGCTTGCGGCACAGGCAGTGTTTCAGCTCCATTTGCTGTTACGATGAACCTTCTGCCATCGCCAGCCGGCACCATAACCGGACTGACTTCAGTTTGTGTGGGACAAACTTCGGTTCTTTATTCAGTGCCACCCATTACGGGAGCAACGGCATACAGCTGGACAGTTCCTTCTGGAGCAACCATTGTTTCCGGACAGGGAACCCAAAGTATCATTGTGGACTATTCTGCAAGTGCGACTTCCGGCTCAATAACAGTGAGCGGTACTAACCTGTGCGGATCAGGACCCTCATCATCCATTTCCATTACAGTTGGGCAGGTTCCGGATACACCGGGAAATATCATAGGAAACCCTGCTGTATGTCAGGGTCAAACCGGTGTGGTTTATATGGTTCCTGTTATCGGTAATGCCACCTCTTATAATTGGGTGGTACCTTCGGGAGCAACCATTGTGTCGGGAGATGGAACAAATATCATTACCGTTGACTTCTCAGCGAATGCCGTTACAGGAAACATCCTTGTTGCAGGAGTGAATGCCTGTGGCTCAGGGCCATCTTCAAACCCTTATACGGTCACTGTAAATGAACTTCCAGGAACTCCCGGCGGAATTTCAGGATACACAACTCCGTGTCAAGGGGAAACTGGAGTAGTGTACTCAGTCCCTTCAATTACCAACGCTACAGGATATATCTGGACAGTGCCTTTCGGCGCCACGATTGTATCGGGGAACAATACCAACACGATTACAGTGAATTTCTCCGCAACAGCATCCAGTGGAAGCATAACCGTGCAGGGAACCAACAGTTGTGGTATTGGAGTCGTTTCTGCTCCATTGAACATCATACTTGATCTGCTTCCAGAGGCAGCAGGAGCCATCAGCGGCCTCTCTACTGTCTGTCAGGGGCAGACTGGCGTAATTTATTCCGTGCTGCCAATCCCAAATGCCATTGGGTACGACTGGACTTTACCTGCAGGTGCTACAATTATTTCTGGAGTGAACACAAATATAATTACCGTACTTTTTGATCCAACCTCTACCAGCGGAACCATTACTGTTGCCGGAACCAATGCCTGCGGCAGTGGGTTGGCGTCAGTGCCTTTCCCGGTTGTTGTCAATACACTTCCCAATCCAGCAGGGATAATTACAGGAACGGCAACGGTGTGCCAGGGACAACTGGGTGTTTATTATTGGGTACAACCAATCCTGGGAGCTACGGGTTACAATTGGACTTTACCGGCGGGAGCAACTATCGTTGCTGGTTACAATACAAGCAGTATCATGGTTGATTTTTCGGGAAGTTCTGCAAGCGGATTTGTCACTGTTGAAGGTACAAATGACTGTGGGTCTGGCCAGGTTTCTGCTCCATATCCGGTGGTTGTTAATATTAGTCCGGAAGCGGATTACATCTATTCAAGCAACCGCTGTGTTGGAGAAAATGTTCAATTTACAGATCAAAGCATTGAAAACGGCGGAGGAGCTATTGTTTCATGGCTTTGGAGTTTCGGAGATCCCGGATCCGGTGCCAGCAACTCATCCAGCCTGCAAAACCCAACCCATGCATTTACCTCAGCAGGCAACCACACCGTAACACTGATTATAACCAACGTTTCCGGTTGTACGAGCCTCAGCAGCCAGGTTGTGGATGTCAATGCTCATCCCATTGCAGACTTCTCGAATACGACACCTTGCCTGGGAACAGCCGTTGATTTTACCGATTTCTCTATTGCAAATGCACCATTCATTCTTTCCTGGGATTGGGATTTCGGCGATGGATCTGCTCATAGTACAGCTCAACACCCATCTCACCTGTACACAACTCATGGTCTCTATGATGTAACGTTGGTTGTGACGAATAGCAACGGTTGCGTTGATACGAAGACCAAGACGGTTGAAGTGACCATCCCTCCAACGGCAGCATTTATCTCCACTCTTGATAATTGCGCCGGCGCTCCCGTTGAGTTTACAGATCAGTCTACGGTACTCTCAGGGTACATTGCACAGTGGACGTGGAATTTTGGTGATGGGACAACACCTGTTATAATCAATTATCCCGGTCCTGCAAATACCCAGCATGTCTATGCGTTGCCAGGGACTTACGATGTTACACTGACTGTGGAATCATCCAACAATTGTTTCGCATCAATCACTCATCAGGTAACCGTTACCAGCGGACCAATTGCCGGTTATTCCTACGGAACCAATCGTTGCCCGGGCCAACCAGTACATTTTATCGATAATAGTCTGCCCAATGGTTCAGGTCCGATTACCATTTGGCAATGGGACTTTGGAGATCCTTCGTCAGGAGTAAATAACCTTTCGAACCTGCAGAATCCACAGCATATTTTTGCCGCCGGAGGTTTCTATGATGTAACTCTGACAGTGGTTAACATCAACGGCTGTTCAAGTACAATAACAACTACCATCGAGATTTTCTTGTCTCCAGAGGCGGACTTCAGTTTCACTTCTACCTGTTTGGGATCAGCAACCGACTTTACTGACCTATCCGTCCCGAACGCAACAGCAATTGCTTCATGGGATTGGGATTTCGGTGATGGTTCGAACCACTCTTCGCAGCAGAATCCAAGCCACACCTACCTCTTCCCGGGAACCTATAACGTGACCCTGATTGTGGTGAACAGCAACGGATGTTCAAATGCTGTAACGAAGTTTATTCAGGTTATGCAACCACCAGATGCCGAATTTGTGACCAGCACACAAAACTGCGCATCATCACCAGTTTACTTTACTGACCAATCCTTTGCATCCCAGGGGTATATTACTCAATGGACATGGGATTTCGGTGATGGCACTGCTCCTCTGATCGTTCCTTATCCAGGCTTCCCGGTAGTTACGCATCAATATGCCTTGGGAGGGACCTACAGTGTTACTCTGACAGTAGAGACATCGTTGATGTGCAGCTCTTCAATAACCCATCAGGTAGTTGTAACAGAAAGACCTCTGGCGAACTACACATATACGAACAACAATTGTGCAGGAACGCCGGTGAGTTTTACAGATATCAGCCAAACAAACGGTGGAGGACCAATTATCTCATGGAGCTGGAATTTCGATGATCCAATGTCAGGAACTTCCAATCTCTCATTGCTGCAAAATCCTGTTCATAGTTTCAGCTCAGCAGGACCATATGATGTCAGGCTAATTGTAACCAATGATTACTTCTGCCGGGATACTATCATCCAGACAGTGACTATTGGAGACTCACCAATTGCTGATTTCACCTTTGATACCGTTTGTTCAGGAACAGCGACTAGCTTTACCGATCTGTCAATTCCAAATGCCACCTCCATGTTATCATGGGAGTGGGATTACGGCGATGGGAATCAACAGACGATCTATTACCCGAATCCACCATCCGGAACGCATCTCTATTCTGCACCAGGTACTTATCAGGTCACGTTGACGGTTGTGAACATTGACGGATGCTCTCAGTCTGTTACAAAGAGTGCCATCGTTGTAGTGCCTCCCGATGCCGAATTTACCTATGCCGGTCAGAATTGCGCCCAAACTCTTGTAACATTTACTGACCAATCGCATGCAAATCATGGATATATCATAAGATGGCATTGGGAATTTGGAGATGGTTCTGATACAACAATCACCAATCCTACGAGCAATTCCGTGTCGCATGTGTATGCAACAGGAGGTGCTTATGCGGTCATCTTAACAGTGAAAACATCTGATAGCTGTTCTTCCAGTGTCAGTCACATTGTATCGATTGATTTCGCTCCCATTGCCAACTTCTCTTTCTCCGGCACTCAATGTACAGACAGCCCAGTTCAGTTCCTAGACCTGAGCCAAACCAATGGTGGTGCGGCAATCAACCAATGGTACTGGGATTTTGGCGACCCTAACGCAGGGACAAACAACATTTCAACACTGAAAAATCCCACCCACCTGTTTACTTCAAGTGGTACTTTTATCGTGAAACATATCGTAATTTCTGCTTATAATTGCAGCGATACTATCGAGAAAACAGTAATTGTGAATGTACCTCCACTTGCAAATTTCTCTCATGAAGTTTCATGCCCCGGAAGTCCAACGATCTTCACAAATCTCTCCGTACCGAACTCTGCCTCGATGTCTACATATGATTGGGACTTCGGAGATGGAACTCCACACTCAAATCTCGAGAATCCGACACATGTCTTTTACAATCCAGGCACCTACAATGTGAACCTGCAGGTTCAAAACTCCAATCAATGTGTGCATGATACTACCATTAGTGTCATTATTTTCGAATTGCCTCAGGCAGCTTTTGTCTCCAACGCACCTCTTTGCATCGGGGAACCTGTTGACTATACCAACCAGTCTACTACGCAGCACGGTTGGATCGTTCGATGGGTTTGGGATTTTGGTGACGGAACAACACAAACTATTAGTTTTCCAGGAATCCCGAACGTTACCCATACCTTCCAGGGAGCTGCAAGCCAGCATACGGTAAGGTTGACCGTAGTTACATCGGATAGCTGCAGCAACTATACAGAACACATCATCAACAGCGCTCCCTCCCCGGTGGCAAACTTCTACAACTCCCCATCGCTCTGTATGACGGAAAATGTTTCTTTCACAGATATTTCTCAACTGGGAGGAGGAGGTCCGATATCGTCATGGAGCTGGAACTTTGATGATCCCCTATCGGGAACATCCAATCTCTCTTCACTTCAAAATCCGACTCATGCTTTCGCTACGGCAGGTGTTCATAATGTACGACTCATTGTTGTAAATTACGGGTCCTGTGTTGACACTATCATCAAGCCATTGACAATCAATGAAGAACCAATTGCTGACTTTACTGCCGACACAGCCTGTTTAGGAACACCGACACAGTTTACGGACACCTCTATTCCAAATGCCCCAGATATTGTTGCTTGGCATTGGGACTTTGGCGACGGCACTCCGCCATCAAATGCTGCTGACCCGATACACCTGTTTATGAATCAGGGAAATTATACTGTTAGGCTGACCGTTACGAACACCAATGGTTGTATTGCAACAACATCGAAGATAGTTCCTGTGAATCTACCACCTTTTGCGGCATTCTCTACCTCAACAAACAATTGTGCCGGATCCCCTGTCTCATTCGTCAACGAGTCCACTACTTCACAAGGTTATATCACTACGTGGGTCTGGACTTTCGGCGATGGAAATTCAGTAACAGTAACTACTCTCGGAAATCCAAATGTCACGCACATTTATACTTCTTCAGGAACCTTCCTGGTAACACTTGCCGTTGAAGCAAGTGACGGTTGTACTTCAACTATATCGCACAACATCACGGTTAATGCCGCTCCGGTTCCGAACTTTTATAGTACGACCGCCAACTGCGAAGGTGTTCCGGTACAGTTCACCGACCTTACGCAGCTCAACGGAGGAGGTGCATTAACGAACTGGTATTGGGATTTTGGTGATCCTGGATCTGGAGTACTCAACTACTCTACACAGCAGAATCCACAGCACAGTTATCTGGCTCAAGGAACCTATGCGGTTACCCAGATAGTTACAAATATACACTCTTGTTCTGATACTATCGTGAAGTCAGTGACAGTGGAAGATGGACCGGTTGCTGATTTTACTGCAGATATGGTGTGCTTAGGCAATGCGACTCAGTTCACAGATGCCTCGTCAACCACCCTGGGATCGATTATCTCCTGGAGTTGGGACTTCGGCGACGGATCGACTGGTTCAACTCAGCAGAATCCCACTCATGTGTATTCTGCTATTGGCATCTACACAGTGAGCCTGACAGTAATCAATTCTTCCGGCTGCATCCATGACACTTCACATATGGTGATGGTCCTGGATATTCCGGATGCTATGTTTGCATGGGATGGAGGGTGCAAAAACAGTGCTACCTATTTTACAGATCAGTCGACCGTTGTTATCGGCTCCATCTCAGAATGGCTATGGGACTTTGGCGATGGAGTGACTGCAACCGTTCAGAACCCTGAGCATACTTACGCAAATGCCGGAATGTACAGCGTAAAACTGGTTGTTACAAACACTTCTGGATGTCAAGACAGTATAACTCTTCCGATTGTCATATACCAACAGCCTCTGGCAGAATTTGATTACTATAGCACCTATTGCCCAAGTGGCCGGGTTACCTTTACCGACCAGTCGCTACCCAATGGCTCACCTATTGTGGGTTGGGAATGGACCTTTGAAGAGGGTTATACCTCATCCGATCCGAATCCTTCGTATACCTTCAACGTCACCGACACCACCTACCTCGTAACGCTGGTCGTCACCGACTTGAACGGTTGCCTGGATACCATCATCAACCCTGTTGATGTTGAAGCAGGATTTGCGTTTTCTATCAATGCCGACAGTACCTGTTTGGGTATCCCAATGCAGTTTGAGCCTGTCATTTTGGCTCCGGGAGATACCTTGCACGGCCTAACCTGGAATTTCGGAGAGCCTTCATCAGGGACTTACAATACGTCCACCCTGTACTATCCCGAACACACCTATGCAAATTCGGGAACCTATGTGGTTAAGCTGAAAGCTTACAACTCGAATAACTGCGTTGACAGTGTGTACAAGGATGTGGTGGTAAATCCTCTGCCAATTGCTGATTTCTCCTATGATCCTATTGCCTATTGCGATACAACCATCACGTTCCATAACCTTTGCCAACCACCTGTTGGAAGCTACATTGATACCATTTACTGGGAGTTTGGAGATGGAACGGATACCTTACTTTTCGATCCCATCCCAACAGAGATCATCCATCTCTATCCTGACTTTGGCCTCTATGATGTAACGGTTACTGTTCTAAGTAAGACAGGTTGTATTGTTGAGGTAACAGAGACATTGCAGGTTTCGTGTATCCAGGCCATAGTTGATCCTATCGGTGCGGTTCAGTGCCAGAAGACTCCTTTGGTGTTGGCAGACAGCTCGAAACCGGTCAATCTAATCGACCAATGGACATGGAACTTTGGAGATGGAACACCCGACACCACGTATACTCAATATGCACAAGAGATTGAGCATACCTGGGTGGATACAGGCAGTTATATTCTTTATCTTGCCATAGAGTCTACCAACAACGGGTTTACCGTTTATGATACAACCAGAGTGACGGTTCATATCAATCCTTCGCCAATAGCAGCCTTCACTGTTGATCCTGTTTGTTTTGGAGATTCATCACGGTTCATTAGCCTGGTTGACAGTAACGGTGTTAGTGTGAATTCGTTGATGTGGACCTTCGGTAATCCGGGATCCGGTGTTGAAGATACCTCGTTGGTTGAAAATCCAACCCATCTGTACACAAAACCTGGATCGTTCACAACCACGCTTACTATAGGGAACATACTTGGTTGTGAGGCTGTTGTTGAACAACCGGTAACGGTTTATAAAATCCCTGATGCCGCCTTTGAAAATTCCAAGGCTTGTTCACGCTACGATATTGAATTTGAAGATCAGAGCATCCTGGGTGATACACTCCTCTCACAATGGAGATGGCATTTCGGGGATCCGGATAAACCATATGATACCGTATTGCTTCAAGACCCAACGTACAGATACAACATCGCAGGCCAGTATGAGGTATTCCTCAAAGTGTTCGATTACAATGAATGTTTCGATACCATCCGTCAGATAGTCGACGTGCTTTCTTCTCCGACTGCCGCATTTATGCTCAACGAGAATGTTGACGGGATGACAGGCAATATCGAACTGGTAAATCAATCTATTGGTGCCCTGGCCTATTCATGGGACTTTGGGAATGGAAATTCTTCCAGCGACGAGAACCCACGAATCACGTTTGATGATGATGGCACCTACCTAATCACCCTGACGGTTTGGAATTCCAACGGCTGTTATGACACAACTGCCTATTCTTATGAGTTCGCATTCCAGAATCTTTTCATTCCTAACGCTTTCTCACCAACCAATGTTAATTTGGGGGTACGGCTGTTCAAACCTGTTGGTTTGAACCTCCAGAACTACCATATAATGGTCTTCGACCAATGGGGGGAACTTATCTGGGAGTCTACTGCTGTTGACAAAGATGGCCGTCCGATCGAGGGATGGGACGGAACCTATAAAGGGAACCTGATGCCTCAGGGAACTTATATATGGAAGGTCAACGCCGTGTTTAAAACTGGCAAAATATGGGAAGGTTCCAGTATAGGAATTGGAGATCCTTCAACGATGGGAACAGTTATATTGATTCGATAACCCTTTACACAGCAAACCATGAAAAAGATAACATTACTTGGCTGTGTCATCGGATGCTTGAGTGTCATCACACAGCTTTTCGGTCAGGACCCCAATTATTCGCAATTTTATCATGTGCCTTCCTTTTACAACCCCGCCTATACGGGGTTGTATACAGGGATGCGCTTCAACTTTGCTTTTAGAGACCAGTGGCCTTCGCTGCCAAATGACTTTAAATCCTATTTCATGAGCATTGATCTTGGAGACAGGAACCTTCCTGGCTCCGGCGGAATTGGATTGATCATGAACCAAGACAACGAAGGGTTTGGCTTCATCCGGAACTTTACACTGGGGTTAAATTTATCTGTTCGTATCCCTATCACATCGTTTATGAGCGCACAAGTGGGGATCAAAGCAGCTTTCCTGCAAAAGAAGATAAACTGGGACGACCTGGTTTTTTCTGATCAACTCAGCGAGAAATATGGGAACATATACAACTCGGGGTTTATCCATCCCGACAAGAATATCATCAACATGCCCGATTTTGCAGCAGGTGGAATCCTTCAGTTTGCCAATGAGTCAGGTTCAATAGGGGGAGTCATGGGGTTTGCTGTTGATCATATTTTTCAACCAAACCAGTCCTTTTTGGTAACCGCTGAGGCTCCTCTGAAACGCAAATGGGTTTTTCATGGAGATGTGGTAATTTCTGCCGAAAAAGGGAGGTCCAACAACTCCAAGTTCGATAGTGGCCTGAAATTTAATCCAGGATTTATATACCAGAATCAAGCAGGATGGAATTCCGTTGAAGTTGGCATCAACCTCACAAAATTTAACGTTTACCTTGGCGGTTGGTACCGCGGTTCATTTGGCAGCCGTACCTCCAGCGCTATTGTAATCATAGCCGGATACCGTTACTTCTTTACGGATGAGATGAGTTTAAAGTTTGCCTATAGTTACGACATTCAGATGGCAGGAGCTCTTTTGGGAACCGGAGGAGCTCATGAGATAACTTTGATCCTTGGATTTGATCAGGTCAGTTTGTTTGGCGAGACCTCTTCCTCACGTTCTTCCAGAGGTTCCGGAGGGAGATCAAGAAGATATGGGGAACCGTTAGAGTGTGTACCGTTTTAATGACTACTGTTCCTTCAGCAGTTCTGTAATAAACCTTCGTGTCTCATCCACATACCGGTCAAAATGTTCGCCTGTTCCGGGACCCGAAAAGCCTGTTTCCGCTTTCCGGATTTTGCCTTTTTTGTCGATGAAAACAGTGGTTGGGAATGCCATGATGCCTTCGAAGGGATAGAAGACAGCCCTGATAGATTCGCGGCCGCGGGGCCCCGCATAGAGCAGTGGGTAGCCCACGCCTGTTTGCTCAGCGAATCGCTTTATCTTTGAAACGGATGCTTCAAAGGTTTTGTCTTCAAAACTAAGTGCTATGATCTCAAGACCCTGGTCTTTATACTCTGAGTATATGTCACGGTAGAGGATGGATTCATCCAGACAATTCGGACACCAGGTTCCCACTGCCTGAACGATCACCACCTTATCCTTAAACCTGTCATCTGTCAGTGAAATGGTATCTCCGTTTATATCCGGGAAAGAGAACGAAAATGATCCGGCATCCGGCTTCAATCTGATTAACTGGTCCCCTCGTGGAATCGAAGCCTCTTCATCCCGAACGGCCTGCCAGCTGGATTTCCATCCCGGACTACCCATGAACCTTCCCTGTTCGAGAGTGCCTTCGGGAGAGATCTCCGCCGTGAGGATCAGCGTATGAGCCCCATCGATGGCCGAAAGCATGAATTGGTTCCCGGAGACTTTGCCCTCCAAAAATCGATAATCGCCAGTGGGGTTCAGAATGGTTCCCGTTACCCGGCTTCCCTCCTGCTGAAACTCGCCAACCATGATGCTGGAATCGGGGGTGCCCGGGTTCTCAATGAACCACCAACGGCCGGTTACATCCGCAATGGGTTCATCATCAAACCAGGGAAAACGCTCTTCTTCTCCCGGAACAGCATAAAAAGCATATGAAGTGCCGGTTGCAATCCCTTTCGGGTAGTAACGGCCAATAAGGGAGTCGTGGCGGAATTCGGCCGCAATCTCACTCGTAAACACCGGGAATTTCATGTAAACTGAATCTCCCACCCGGTCGATTTCGGTGATGAAGATGGTCTCATCAGCATTGAGCACGTACATCACTTCTATCTCTATATTTTTTTCATAGACCATGTTGAATGGCAGGTCCATATCGGGAACAGTACTGTCTATCCGGATCACCCCGAGCCACGGACCCTGAGGCAAATTTTTCTGAAAATCAAAGCAGCCGGTGAGGAGGAGGGCTGCCAGGAGTGAGAGGGAGAGAAGGTTTTTCATGCTACTTTGAATTTAGGGACTAAAATACAGAATTTTTTAACCCTTACTCCCCAATTAACCCCTAAATCCCCTGAAGGGGACTTGTTTCCCTGCGGGAGTTTGATAGTGTTTGATTAATATTTTTCAAAACTTCTTCTATAGACTCAAGAACTTCTTGATTTGTGAACCGAAGAACCATTATACCGAATCCATTGAGTTCAGCGCACCGGCCCTGGTCGCGGTCAAGCTGTTCCTCATTTTCATGTACTTCTCCATCGATTTCGATGACCAGTTTGGCTTTATGACAGTAAAAATCAACGATGAACCTGTCGACCGACCTCTTTCTGAACATCATTTCTGTTTTCTTATTCAAAATTATACAATTAATTATCTCCAAAGGAGTGTAAGTCCCCTTCAGGGGATTTAG
This sequence comes from uncultured Prolixibacteraceae bacterium, assembly GCA_964642545.1. Taxonomy (GTDB): domain Bacteria; phylum Bacteroidota; class Bacteroidia; order Bacteroidales; family FEN-979; genus QYOJ01. The sequence goes on from CAZXQU010000044.1 coordinate 21,561, forward strand.
GGGTAACTGCGAAGCAGAGTAAGTCCCCTTTAGGGGATTTAGGGGTAGGAAAGGGATTTAGGGGTCTCACGAAAACCGTTTCATCACAGGCCTCAGCATCGCCACCCACGCAAATGCCAGAATAAAGGAGACAATCGTCCCTCCAATGATCCCCAGAAGCGGATAGGTATAATAGACGGCAAGGGCATAGACCAGGATATTGGAGGTAGAGAGGATCATCACCTTGCCGGTAGCCTGGGCAAAGGCTTTCCCCTGGTTTACGGCAAGGATCACCATAGAGGAGAAGAGAACCGCGGGGAAGGTGCTTATGATTCCGGTAAGATAGGCGGGAACAAAGTGAGAGATCAATACAACTCCTCCTACGATACCACCAGCAAAGGCGACCCGGATTGCCATCTGACCTATCGTATATTTTTTACCAGATCTACCCACTGCAGGAATCTTCCAGCCATATTCCACAAAAAGAAACGCAACAATCGTGACGATAAAATAGTTGGCTATGTTGATCCACAGCGACTCCATCTGGATTCTGTTTGCCACCAAGGCCAGGATGATCCAGCAACCCAAAGAACCCAGGATGCTGATTAGCAGATTATAGTTGAGCAGCAGGATGAATACGACCAAAAAAACCGAGTCGATAAGGAGCCCAACCGGGATTGCCGGGAGCATCACTCCTACAAAACCAGTCCCATGCGAAATTGTGATAAAGATCAGGGTGATCATGATGTTGGAAGGCAGGTTGGCAATCAGTCCGCCCGCTTTGCTGCCAAACCGCTCCGCCATCAGTGTTAGCAACGCAATCCAGCTGCCGGCAATGAGGAAAGAGAGAAGGACCTGAAAGTAGAGCATAGTGGAATTTTCGATTGAAGCGATTTTCGATTTACGATTGGTTCCGAACCCGGATGTTGAAAACCCCAAATTTACAACAGTTCCGTGATTCAATTTTCCAAATTTCCTAATTTCCTAATTTCCACTTCCCCACTCTCACACCTCCTTCAGCTTCCACCTCCCCCGCCTGAACAGAATCCAGGCTGTGATAGTCATGGCAGTTTCGGCGGCGACAATTGCCAGGAAAACACCGGTCTCTCCCAATCCTGCCGGGATTGCCAGTAGCCAGGACAGGGGAATCTCGAAGAGCCAGAAGCAGAATAGGTTGATCCAGGTTGGGGTAATGGTATCACCCGCACCGTTGAATGCATTGACCATCACCATCCCAAGTCCATAGGCGATAAATCCCGCACTGATGATCTTCAACCCTAACGCTCCCGCACGGATAACTTCGGCATCGTCAATGAATAGCCGGATAAAGAAATCACTGAAGACCATCAGCACAACCCCTACAAAAGCAAGCAAAATCATGTTGGCCCAGGCGGTTACCCACACCGACTTCTCGGCACGGTTTGGCTGCTTCGCCCCGAGGTTCTGTCCCACCAGGGTGGAAGCGGCATTGCTTAGTCCCCAGGAGGGGAGTAAGGCAAAAATGATGATCCGGATAGCGATCGTATAGCCTGCCAGTGCCACACTGCCAAATACGGAAATGATCCGCACCATTCCGATCCAGCTGGAGGTGGCGATCAGGTACTGCCCGATGCCGCCAAAAGAGATCCGGATGAGCTGCCACATCACCAGTACATCCAGACGAATGTGATGGAGCTTAAGCTGGATCCGTTTCTTTCCGAAAAAGAGTAGGTAAAACTGGAAAATTACAGCGAGCCCCCTGCCCGTAGTTGTGGCAATAGCAGCTCCCTTGATGCCAAACCCTTCGAACGATCCAAATCCGAAGATTAGCAACGGATCCAGGACAATATTGAGCAGGTTGGCAAACCAGAGCACACGCATCGAAACGGCGGCATCACCTGCACTTCGGAAGATGGCATTGATGATGAAGAGCAGCATGATCACCACATTACCCCCCAGCATCCAGGCAGTATAGCCCTGCATCTCCCTTACGATCACAGGAGAAGCTCCCATCAGCTCCAGTATCTGTCCGGCAAACAATGCTCCGGGGATGGCAATGACCAGCGAGATCAGGATGCCGGCAAGGATCGCCTGTACGGCTACTACCCCGGCGGCTTCAGGATTTTTCTCACCGATCCGGCGGGAAACCATCGACGAGGTGGCCATACTCAAGCCGATGGCGATAGCGTAAACCAGTGTGATGACCGACTCGGTTAGCCCCACGGTAGCAATGGCATCAGGGCCCAGCTTTGATACAAAAAATATGTCAACAACGGCAAAAACAGACTCCAGCATCATTTCGAGGACCATGGGTACTGAGAGCAGAAAGATGGCCCGGCTGAGTTTCCCCGAAGTGAAGTCCTGTTCGCTTCCCGCGATCGCCTCTTTCAAGTCGCGGAGAATAGTTTTCATGGTTTTTCCTCCAGAAACTTTTGTTTATAAATAAATGAAAGGGGATCTGAAAGGAATAGCCTACCGGGTGCAGGTTTGTGGCACCAGCATGGTAAATCGCGTAATGGAAAGATTGATTACCATAGGACTATTCTCTTCTTTGAGTCACCAAAATTATATCAATTATATATATTTTCCAAAAATAAATTCATCCTTTTCTTACTTCAAACTTCTGATTTCTGACTTCCCGTTCTATCTTCTGACTTCTAACTTCCGACATTATTTCCTATCTTTGCAGCCCTTTTTTTGAGTGATTATGCTGTTATTGCGAGAAATGAAATGACGAAGCAAGCGAAGTACCCTGAATACAAAACCCTTGATCTGAAGCGGATCGGTGAGGAGATGCTTTCCTATTGGGATGCCCACAAGGTGTTTGAACAGAGCCTGGAAATCTCTAAAGGGAAGACTCCATATATCTTCTACGAGGGCCCTCCATCTGCCAACGGAACTCCGGGGATTCATCACGTAATGGCCCGGGCGATCAAAGATATCTTTTGTCGCTTCAAAACCATGAAAGGTTACTATGTTGACCGGAAAGCCGGTTGGGATACCCACGGACTTCCCGTGGAAATTGGTGTGGAAAAGAAGCTCGGAATCACCAAAGAGGATATCGGTAAAAGCATCTCCATCGAAGATTATAACAAGGAGTGCCGTACCGAGGTGATGAAATACAAAGACCTGTGGGATGACCTTACGGTGAAGATGGGTTACTGGCTCGACCTCGACCACCCATACATCACCTTTGAAAACAAATACATAGAAACAGTCTGGCACCTGCTTAGCCAGCTTTACAAGAAAGACCTTCTCTATAAAG
>CAZXQU010000045.1:0-24566 GCA_964642545.1 uncultured Prolixibacteraceae bacterium
TTAATTGTGAGGATAAAGGAGTCAATGGCCGGGGTGTTGCAGGGAGAATTTCCTGTAACAGTTAGGGTAAGGGTGACCGAGCCGGCTGTGACATCTTCTGAGGATGGAGTATACGTCGGGGACAATGTATTTGCATTAACCAGACTCCCTGTTCCTGAGCATGTCCAGATATACGATGAGTAATTAGATACGCTGGCATTACCTGGAGGGACAGTGAAGTCATCTGTTCCGCATGTGGATGAAGGAGGCCCTGCTTCAGCAACCGGTGCTGCTGTGACTGAGACAGGATAGGCAGAAGAAACAGTTCCTGAGCCACAGGAGTTTACGCCCTGAACGGTAACGTTTCCGCTTACAGCAGAAGTAGAGTAAGAGACTGTAATGCTATTTGAATTTGCTCCGGAAGTAATGGTTGCTCCCGTTGGAAGGGTCCAAGTGTATGTTGTTGCATTGAGAATTGCAGGGACTGAATAGCCAACACCTGTTTGTCCCTGGCAAACCGGACTGGTCCCTGTGATGGTTCCGGCGGCTGCAGGAAGGGAAGTGACCGATACGGAGAAATCAGGAGATATGGCGCCGTTTCCACATGAATTGGTTCCGTATACTGTAAATACCCCGTTGATGGCCGACGTGGAGAAATTAACGGTAATCGAATTAGTATTATCTCCTGTGATGATGGTTGCTCCGGAAGGGATGGACCATACATACCCGGTAGCATAAGCAATGGGTGAGACAGAATATACCACACCGTTTTGTCCCTGGCAAACTGTAGCAGATCCGCTGATCGCACCGGCAGCTGAAGGGAGCGGATTTATGGTAATGGGATAGTTCGCAGAAACTGTTCCGTTTCCGCATGTGTTGGTCCCCATCACGGTCAGATTTCCGGAAGTAGCTGTCGAGGAAAATGAGATGGAGACACTGTAGGATGTCCCGGTAACAGTAGCTCCAGTTCCGGAATATGCCCATGTGTAGCTTGATGCATCGGTGATTGCCGTAACTGAATATCCAACTCCTGATTGTCCCTGGCATACAGTTCCCGTCCCTGAGATGGTTCCTGCTGCAGCAGGCAGGGGGCCGACTGTAACTGTGTAGGCAGGGGAAACGGTTCCCGATCCGCATGAATTGACACCCTGCAACGTGATGTCGCCACTGATTGCCGAGATGGAAATGAGACTGTAATGATCCTGGTTCCGGAGCCTGAAGTGATTGTTGCACCGGAAGGTAAGAACCAATTATAACTGGTGGCATTTGCAATGGCAGGAACCGAATATTCAATCCCCGAAAGTCCCTGGCAAACGGAGGCAGTTCCGCTGATTGTTCCTGCAGAGGAGGGTAAAGGATTTACCGTTATTGCATAAGGTGTGGAGGCAGTTCCGTTTCCGCATGCATTTGTTCCGTAAACCGTGATATTACCACTGGATGCACCGGTTGCGTAGGCAACAGTGATGGAATTCGTACCCGACCCGGAGGTAATTGATGCCCCTGTTGGCAATGCCCATGTATATCCAGTGGCATTTGTGATGACTGGCACCGAATAGACAACGCCGGTCTCTCCCTGGCATACCGTTGCAGATCCTGATACACTTCCTGCTGCCACCGGCAGATCACTTACTGTAATGGCATAGGATGCCGAAACTATACCGTCACCGCATGCGTTGGTCCCCATTACGGTCAGATTTCCTGAGGTGGCCGTTGAGGAAAAGGAGATGGAGACACTGTTGGATGTTCCTGTAATGGTAGCTCCGGTGCCCGAATAGACCCAGGAATAACTGGTGGCATTTGCGATAGCAGGAACATCATAAGTGACACCCGACTGTCCCTGGCAAACCGTGGATGTTCCGGTAATCAGCCCTGCAGCTGCTGGCAGAGGATCCACTGTAATAGCGTAGTTGGAGGAGATTGTCCCGTTTCCACATGCGTTAGTTCCCTGAACAGTTAAGTATCCTGAAGTAGCAGTGGAAGAGAAAGCAATCGAAACTGTATTGGAAGTACCGGTTATTGTTGCCCCGGTGCCGGAATAGGCCCAGGTATAGCTCAGTGCATTTGAAATAACAGGAACCGTAAAGGAGACACTATTGTCACCCTGGCATACTGTATTAGTTCCCACGATTGTTCCTGCTGCTGAGGGAAGTTGATCAACAGTTACCGGAAAGGAAGCAGAGGATGTTCCATTTCCGCAGCTGTTGCTTCCGTAAACGGATACGTTCCCACTGGAGGCACCAGCCGAATAAGAAACAGTAATGCTTCTGGTGTTGCTTCCGGCTGTGATGGTGGCACCAGCAGGTAATGTCCAGTTATAATCGGTTGCATTGGCGATATCGGGCACAGAATAGCTAACACCGGTTTGTCCCTGGCAAACAGAGGCATTCCCGGTGATGGTTCCGGCGGCATCTGGAAGGGGATTGACCGTAATTGCGTAATTGCCGGAGGTAGCTCCTGAACCACAGGAATTGAGACCAGTAACGGTGAGGTTTCCGGATGTTGCAGATGCTGAAAACGAGATCGTAACACTGCTTCCATTACCACTGATTGTCGCTCCGGTTCCGGAGTAAGCCCAGGTGTGGCTAGTTGCGTAGGTAATTGCGGGTACCGAATAGGCCACTCCGGATTGCCCCTGACAAACTGTGGCAGATCCGCTAATGGTTCCTGCTGCAACAGGAAGCGGATTCACGGTAATTGGGAAGCTCGCAGAAGTTGTACCACTCCCGCATGAGTTTGTGCCTGCCACAGTGAGGGTCCCTGAGGTGGCTGTTGTTGAGAAATCTATTGTAATAGAAAGACCGGTTCCATTTATTGTCGCGCCAGTTCCGGTTGTATAGGTCCAGGAATAGGTTGAAGCATTTGCGATGGTTGGGACAGTATACACAACTCCGGTTTGTCCCTGGCATACTGTTGAAGCTCCGTTTATATTTCCTGCAGCAGCGGGCAATGGATCAACTGCGATAGCATAGTTTGCTGAAACAGTTCCGCTTCCGCAGCTGTTTGTCCCCAATACTGTGAGGTTGCCTCCTGTTGCATTGGTCGCGAAAGAGATTGTTACTGCACTGCCTGATCCTGTTATTGTTGCCCCGGATCCCGAATAAGCCCAGGTATAGCTTGTCGCATTTGCAATTGATGGAACGGAATAGGACACACTAGTTTGGCCCTGGCAAACGGTATGAAGCCCTGAAATTAAACCTGCTGCTGCGGGTAGAGGATTGATAGCAAGCACCATAGCATCTGATACGGGGCTGGTTGTGCAAGTAGCGTTCGTCCCAGTAATGGTGAGTGTTACGCTCCCTGTGGTGATGTCTGCTGCTGAAGGTGTATATACCGGATGAAGAACCGTTGTGGAAGAAAAAGACCCTGAGCCGGAACTTGTCCAGGCTAACGTGGATGTCCCTGTGGAGTCGGAACCGCTTAATGTGTAAGTTGATCCCTGGCAAATTGTTGCATACGACCCTGCGGTAACAGCAATAGGACATTGGGCACTCAATTGAAATGAAAGCGATAGGAAAACTATGGTAGTGATGAGAAGGGGTAAATGTTTTTTCATATTTGCAGATATTTGAAAAAAACTATCTTTTTGGTAGTGTTTGGGAGAGCAAAATGTTATCAATTTTTATTGACAGAACATAATCCTAATCAAAAGTAAACTATTTAACCCAGTGTTTTACGGCAATCAGCCGAAAAAGTTACCATAGTCTTGTTTCTTGAAATTAGATTATGCTCAGCTTCTAATTGCCAAAACTTATTTATTGATAACAAACCTCTTTTGCAGATAGATTTTTCCATAAGAAAGTACTATCGTATAAATCCCTGGTGATGGAGGACTCAGATCGATCATTACGGTAGATTCATTGTTAATTCCGACCTTGTTTTTACTATAGATTTCCATTCCAACAGAGTTGAATACTCTCAAAAGAGCAGAAATGTCTTCTTTTACATAGAATTCAATAGTAAATATGCCGTTGTTGGGATTTGGGAAGATGTTGAAAGATATTTGCTCATTTTCTTGAATTCCTGTGATAACATGATACAATTGGTTTGATGTATCAGAGGAGCATACATTTATAGTTACAACTGTTGAATAATTTCCGGTTTGTGTTGCAAGATAGGTTTGTTCTGTTGCTCCGGGGATTAAACTGCTGTTGAAATACCATTGGTTCCCAAAAGGAGCGGATGAAGTTAACATGTTTCCTCCGATTTCTGAAACAGTTGGTGTTGGTGGAGTGGGGAAAATGTCGATAGCGTAAGGGGGTGAAATATTGCCATCTCCACATGCATTTGATCCGTAAACTGTCGTGTCGCCAGATTGGACAGTTGTTCCAAAATCAACTAGGATGCTATTGGTGTTACTCCCTGATACAATAACTGCTCCGGTTGGAACTGTCCATATATAGTCAGTAGCGGATGCAATTGGTTCCACTGTGAATGAAACCCCCAATTGTGGCGTACAGATATGATTTGTGCCGGTTATCGGACCAGCATCTGCAGGAAGTTGGTTAACGTCAACATTGATCAAGGAGGAGACCCCGTTGCCACAAAAATTATTGCCATAAACTTCTACTGTTCCTGAAGTTGAATTGATTGAGAAATCAACGACGATGGTAGTCGTCCCCATCCCTGAACTGATAGTTGCTCCTGGAGGCAGGAGCCATAAGTAGATAATGGCATTTGCTATCGGATCTGTTGTGTAGGTTATATTTGTTGCTCAGGCGCAGACTTCAGTTGGTCCCTGAATACTCCCAGCAGGGGATGGTAACGGATCTACAACAACAGGTAGCTGTGCTGCCGATGCCGTTTTTCTCAATGAGGAGTGATGAAGTGATGACTGCCTATGCCAAGGCTACGGCGCTTGAAAGGTGATGAGGGGTGATGTTTATCCGGCGTCCAGCATCCAGTGAAGAGATCGTACCTCGTACTTCCAGTTCTAAGTTCTAACTTCTAACTTGGATCATACGCCCATTTCAACCAGATCGAGCCCCAGGTAAATCCGCCTCCGAAGGCAGCTAGGATGATGTTGTCGCCTTTTTTGAGCTGATTCTCCCACTCCCAGAGACAGAGAGGAATGGTGGCGCCGGTCGTGTTGCCGTAACGCTGGATATTGATCATCACCTTTTCTTTGTTGATACCCATACGGCGGGCCGTGGCATCGATGATGCGCAGGTTGGCCTGGTGCGGAACAAGCCAGGCCACATCTTCCGATGTAAGATTATTTTTTTTCATGATTTCCACAGAAATATCGGCCATCTTGGTAACGGCAAATTTGAATACCGATTGTCCCTCCTGGAAGATGTAATGCTCTTTGTTATCAATTGTTTCATACGAAGGAGGTCTCAACGATCCGCCGGCTTTCATATGAAGATATGGGAACCCCGACCCGTCGGTTCCGAAGATGGAGTCCATGATCCCAACCTCTTCCGTGGTAGGTTCGAGCAACAGAGCACCAGCAGCATCCCCAAAAAGGATGCAGGTTTCACGGTTTGTATAATCGGTGATAGAGGACATTTTATCGGCTCCGACAACAATCACTTTTTTGCAGGCACCCGATTCAATGTATCTGGTGGCAGTAATGATAGCAAACATCAGTCCTGAGCAAGCGGCATTCATATCAAAACTGAATGCATTCATGATGCCGGTTTTATGACTGATCAGGTTCGCTGTAGCAGGAAACATCATATCAGGTGTAACCGTAGCACAGATGACGAGATCGATCTCACCCGGCGAGGTGTTTGTCTTCTCAAGTAACCTCCTTACCGCTTCAGCGCCCATATCGGAAGTGCCCAACCCTTCTCCTTTCTGTATATGCCGTTCTTTGATGCCGGTTCGGGAAGTGATCCATTCGTCGGATGTGTCGACCATGCTCTCCAACTCTTTGTTGGTAAGAATATACGGAGGGGCCCACCCCTGAATTCCCGATATTTTAGCTCTGATCTTTGTCATAGAGAGAATTTAGATATTGTTAATGGCATATTTTTCAAATGCTTGCTTGATCTTATGAGGGAGTTTGGCTTTATGGATCTCTTTGGATAAGAGAAGCATCTGCCGGATTGCTTTCCCGTTGGATATCCCGTGACCAACAATCACATTGGAATTGACTCCCAGAATGGGTGATCCGCCGTAATTTTCGTAGTTGAATCTTTCGAGATAGGCATCTTTGATCCCACGTTTCACCATCACTCTGTACATCGCTTCAGCCTGTTTGAGTACAATATTTCCAACAAAACCATCGCAAACAATTACATCCACCCGGTCGCGGAAAAGGTCTCTTCCTTCTACATTCCCGATAAAGTTGTAGTCCTTGGCATCTTTCATGATCTGATAAGCCGATTGGGTGGTGAGGTTGCCTTTTTTCTCTTCCGTACCGATGTTCAAGAGGCCAACACGTGGAGTTTTCACATGCAATACATGCTCAGCAAACAGTGATCCAAGCAGTCCGAATTGGTACATCACATCCGGCTTGCTGTCGGGGTTGGTACCCACATCAATCAGGATGGTGGAACCACCGTTCTCTTTTGGTATGTAAGCAGGGGTACTGGGCCTGATAACGCCCTGGATGTTATTGACACTATAAATTGCTCCAACCATCATGGCTCCACTGCTTCCGGCACTGGCAAATGAGTGAATCTCTTTGTGCTTCAGCATCCTGAATCCAACGGCAATACTGGAATTTGGCTTGGCAACAAGCGCTTTGGTAGGAGATTCCCCCATCTCAATCTGATCGGGCGCATCCACTATGTCAAACAAATCGGGGCTTACACTCTCCTCTTTGAAGAATGTAAGGATTGCATCCTGGTCACCGATTAATACAATACGGTCACTCTTGGGAAGCTCCTTTTGAATGAGTAAGGCCCCGTGTAGCGTCGATTTTGGCGCGAAGTCTCCCCCGGAAACATCTAAACCGATTCGCATGATTATTCGGCTGCTGCTTTATTGATAGCAGGTTTCCCTTTGTAGTATCCGCACTCTTTACAAACTCTGTGGTACAGAACTGTTGCACCGCAATTGGAACAAACGGAGAATGTCGATATTTCGCCCTTGTAATGTGTCCTTCTTTTATCTCTCCGTTGATTCGAAATTTTTCGCTTCGGATGTGGCATAATGTTTCAATTAAGAATTAACAATTGAGAATTACGAATTCAATTTCATTTCCCTGATTGTCGTTCGCAATTCGTATTTTTATCTTGAGAATTATTCTTTTTTTCGTATTTCGTATTTCGTAATTCATAATTCGTAATTTGTCTTACGTCTTACGTCTCACGTCTTACGTCTTACGTCCTTCAGCTTCTCCCACCTCGGGTCCTGCGCCCTGCTGTGTATCAATTCATTCAGTTTTGTAAGCATGTCGGGATTGCAGGAGCTGTTTCCCTGATCATCCTCCTCGTGCACCCGTTTCATCGGTAATAGCAGGTGGATGTATTCATATAGAAACGGTGAAACATCAATCTGGGTCTCTGATTCCGGGATAATCTGGACCTCTTCGTCCAACTCCGAGAACTCCTCCCCGAACTTCACAATCAGTCGCTCTTTTCCATTAATAGGAATCGTGACAGGGTCAGCACATCTGTCACAGGGTAATGAAACTTCGCCATCAATGGTAAACAAAAAGATAAGCATCCTATCATCTTTCTCCAGGTCGATGTGAATATTCAGCTCACCTTCACTGATTTCACTCTTCTCAAAATGCTCAAAGAACTTCCTGTCAATCTGCAGATCGTACGTGTGAATTCCGGGTTTCAATCCCCGAAAAGGAATGATGAATGAATCTAAGGGTTTCACGCGCCGGGTTTTACAAAAAGAGGGCAAAATTACACATTATAATTATTAATAACAAATTACGATATTTACTATCAAATACATATGTTTGCACTATAATTCCAAAAAATTACTACCATGTTTAACAAACTTATCTCCCACTTGCTCCCCTTCATGCCCAAGAAGCTTGTCTGGCTCTTCTCTAAGAAGTATATTGCCGGAGTAACGATCGACGATGCCCTTCGTATCTGCCACGAGATGAATGGTGCGGGTATGATGATTACCATCGACCTTTTGGGCGAATTCATAACGAGGTTGGATGAAGCCACCGCTTACAAAGATACATATCTCGAAATAATTGACCGGGTAGAGGCCGATCGGATAAATGGAAATTACTCGCTTAAGCCTACCATGTTCGGACTTCTCATCGACGAGGAGGTCTGCTACAGGAATATCCGGGAAATCGTTGCCAAAGCAGCTTCGTTCAATAACTTTGTTCGGGTCGACATGGAAGATTCTCAGTGTGTTGACCGGGAGATCAAGTTATTCAGGCGACTCAAAGAGGAGTTCCCGAAAAATGTTGGTTTGGTTTTCCAGGCCTATATGAAACGCACACTGCAGGATATCAAAGATCTCCACGACCTGCATTTGGCCGACAACCCATTGAATTTCAGACTCTGCAAGGGAATCTATGTTGAACCGGAAGCGATCGCCTATAAGAAATATGGAGAGATCAACGACCATTTCCTGAAGGACCTGGAGTACATTTTCCAGCAAGGGATCTACCCTGGAATTGCAACTCATGACAAGGTGCTGGTGGAAGGCGCTTATGAGCTGATCAGTAAGTACAAGGTTGCCACAGAGAACTACGAATTCCAGATGCTCTATGGCGTTACACCTGAACTCAGGAAGAGCATTGTAGATGCCGGTCACCACCTGCGGGTCTATGTTCCTTTCGGGAAAGACTGGTTTGGCTACTCCACACGCCGCCTCAAAGAGAACCCCAAAATGGCAAGCCACATTATCAAGGCGATATTTGTGCAGGGGTAGGATTATAAACTTACCACCAGCCCCACCGAAACAATATTCTCCAACTGCACCTTTTTGCTGATGCGCTCTTCATAGTAGAGCCGGGTCTGGATGCGTGCTTTCAGAAACTTTGCCAGCCTGAATCCCAGGTTGTTCTTCACCGAAATATCGGGTGGCAGATTGGTATTCTTGAAGATGATCAGGTCACAATCCCAGTGCAGCCACTTCATCAGATCGTGATTGATGAGCAATTGAATGGAGAGACCATATTCGAAGAGATATCGCTTCTCCTGTGGTACGCCATAATAGGTTGTGATCTCCAGGACTTCGTAGATACCCCTGTCGCGGATCCAGGTCAGTTTAGCACTGGTGATGCCAATGTTTAAAGATCCAAAAAAAGGCCATTTGAACTGAACTCCTCCCGAAAAGAGACCGGTCAGCGGAGTCAGAAAAGAGGATACTAATGTTCTGGCCAGCTCCCCGCTATCGTTCGCTGAGATCATGTAACTATTAAATATCCTGGTAGAGAAGAGGGCGGAGAGGAAGCATCCGTGGTTTTTTCGGATCCGCCACTCCAGCCGGGTCTCAAACTGGTTGTCGTCGACATGGAACCGGGCGATAGAGTCGAAAAAATATTGAATTCCCAGATGATGGACAACCTTTTGGGTAAAACGAAACCTCCTTTCTGTCTCACCCTTGCACTGATAGAGGATGTCCTGGACCATCATCACATGGTTGTCGTTGGGATCATTCTCCCAGTTGATAAAGAGTACCCCCGAAAGGGTGAGGGCATACTCCAAACGCTGGGTAACCCGCAACGAAATCAGAGAATGACCTGAATCAGCCGGGATCGTCAGGGTTCTGACACTATCCCTGTCTCGCCACACCAGACGCTGGGCCCAGGATGATCCGTGCAATACAACAATCCCCAAAACCATACCAATTGCAACTTGCCTCCCCCACATCCTTCGCCTTTCATCATCAACGCTCTATTCAAATTGAAGTGCATTTCTCTCCCTGTTTGTCATGCCCCAATCCTTTTGAATATCGATACAAAGAAAGATCGGTTTGACAGTTACATCACTATTGTCACGGATGGTGCTTCGAATGGAAAACAACCGTTCATTGTACTTCCCCAAAAACGTTGCCCAGGTAACTACCACGATATAATTGGCATTCATTGTATCGATAAGCGTGGCGTCGTTCAATGGCACCAGGAAAGTCATGAGCTTTTGCAGGGTATAGCTTGTGTTGGCGAAGTATGTAGTATCAAGATGTAGGTGGCAATGTGAAGTGTCATTGTAGCTGGCTAACAGTCCTTGTGGTGAAAAGAAGAGTGTCCCCAGAGCATTGCTTTGGAATATTGAATCCCTTAAGCAGGAATAGAAAGCCGATGAATCTTTGAAAATAAAGGTATTCTCATTTGGATATTCCATTTTATCCATAAATGCCTGGATTGACTCCTGCGTCTCCTCCCTGGGTTGACGGATGCCATACCGCATCATCAGGATCTCTTTGCAGGAGATGAACCAGACGCAAAACCATGGGGAAAGACCTATAATAAGTAAACGTTTCATTAACCGATCAATTAAAGACGAATGTAGGTTTGGAAGTCATGCCCCATGAATCAATAAAATCTATGTTTATCAGGAAGATTTTAACGTTGATAGTTGGATTTTTCTGGATTGCTTCCATAACTCTGAACACCCCATGATTTAGTGAACCACAGTACCTTGCCCAGAAAACAAACAAAGTAAAATCATACTCTTCAGTTGTCTCTGAGAATCCGTTAACCGGTGTTACCCATTGGAAGATTTCTTGTTCCGAAACACGATAATCATAGTTGATTGGAGACGACCGGACAAGTGTTTTCATGAATTCCTCCACCGTCCCCGGACAATAGCCAGAATCAGACTGTTGGACCGATAATCCTTGGTTGTCGAATAGGAGAGTGGTTGGAAAATCCTTAATTCTGGTCATCAATTCAAATAGTTTCGCAGAATCTCGGCAAACGTATAATGAATCATACCTATCAATATTGTTCTTTTTTAAATAGGCTGAAATCGTAGAGATTGATTCTGGCTTTGGCTGTTTTAAACCTGATAGTTTAATCAACAAAGGTTTACAAGAGGGCAGAAATAGTATGGCTACGAAAGTGAGAATAATGACTGTTGTTGTTTTCATCTTTTCTGTCTGAAAAGCACATAAGTATGTGGTTGAGATAGCCACCTACTTATGTGCTGGTTATCTTATTATTCACTATACCGGAAAGATAAGCGTGTACATTCCATTCTGATGGACTGCCTGATAGGTCCCCGGACGGATAATAACACTCCCCTGAGTTTTCATGCCTTTCGAAATCTCTTCGGTAATGTCATACGTACCGTCAATTGTGACAGTTGTTTTACCTGCAAGAAACTTCAACAAAGCGGGATCATACCTGATGATATTTGCTTCACTGAGTTGAATAATCATTTCATTGTTTTGATTAATTGAAATGTTACAGGGAATCTCCCCGGAGCCCAGGGAACTATCATCAAAATTCACAGTCAAACAAAAACTGAGTTTGCAGATGCCAAGGTATTTAGTGCATTGTGATCTTGGTGTGTGCAAATCGATCTTGAACTCAAATCCCATATTTGATGGGGTTGAAGTGGTAACAGGTTCTGTTGCCATTAATCCCTGACAAGCTATCATTCCTGTGAAAAATAGTACAATTATTTTTTTCATAATTCGTAAGTTTTATCATTGTTTCTTTTTCCGCTAAAACTCCCCGGCTGCGGATACCGGTTGGCCAGGTTGCTTTGGAAGTCTGGCTTCTGCTCCCCTGAAAATCCCTGCCCGGCAGGTGATTCTCGTCTCACTGCTTCCTTTGTTGTGTTGTTTTTCCCTCCTGCTTTAATCCTACACCTGATTTTTGGACATTAATCGGGTTTGAGGGCAAAAGGTTATATGTCTAAGACTAAATTTTTTTTAAAAAAGTTGGGTAAAATCGTTAAACAAGTAAAAATCACTGTTTTAGAGAAAAGGCTTTGATTTTATCTTAAAAATTTTTAGTATCTTTGCAACCGAATTCGATTTTGGGTAAAATTTGAAGATAATTATGGAAAAAGCAAAAGTATTGTTCGTTGCTCAGGAGATCACACCCTACTTGAAAGAGACACCCATGAGCCTGATCGGGAGATACCTTCCGCAAGGCATACAGGAGAGGGGTAAGGAAATTCGCACGTTTATGCCACGTTTTGGAAACATCAACGAGCGTCGAAATCAACTGCATGAAGTCATTCGTTTGTCGGGGATGAACTTGGTTATCAATGATGCCGATCACCCGTTGATCATCAAGGTAGCCTCCATCCAGCAGGCCAGGATGCAGATCTATTTTATTGATAACGAAGATTACTTTCACCGGAAGTTTACCTTCCGCGACAAAGGCAATAAGTTTTTTGCTGACAATGACGAGCGTACGATATTCTTTGCACGTGGCGTACTGGAAACAGTTAAAAAACTAAGCTGGGGTCCGGATGTGGTCCACTGCCATGGCTGGATGACAAGCCTTCTGCCACTTTACATCAAGAAAGCATTCAGGGACAATCCGTTATTCAGTGAGTCAAAGGTGATTTTCTCGCTCTACAATGACGACTTTAATGAATCCTTTCACAAAGACTTCGGGGCTAAACTGAAATTAAGTGGGATCACAACGAAGGATCTGAAACACTATAAGGCTCCATCTTACGTTAATCTCCTGAAGACAGCCATTGATTTCGCCGATGGGCTCATCCTTGGTTCGCCAGATATTAACCCGGAATTACTCAGCTATGTCAGAGAATCGGAGAAGCCTACGCTCGAATTCCAGCCAATGGATAACTACATCGATGCCTATTCCGATTTCTATGATGAGATCCTGGTTACAGAACCGGTTACTGTTGATTAATTTTAATATATAAACTCCGGCACTTGAGATCACTTCCCAAACTATTGCTCAGATCCGTGTGGATCGGTCTGTTGATTGCTTTTGTTGTTGTTTCATGTAAGAAAGATCCTTATGAACTAGGGATCGATCTCGTTCCACCCACCGACACCCTGTATGTAAATATCTTTGATACCGTTACCATCCAGGCCTATTCAGTACTTGAAGATTCCATCAGAACTGACGAGATGAGCTCGTTTGTGTTGGGTTCGATTGTGGATCCGATCTTCGGAAAAACAACCGCTAGTTTCTACACTCAGTTCCTGCTCTCTTCGGAGGAGGTCGACTTTGGGATCAATCCCCAGCTCGATTCCCTGGTATTGATGCTCTATTATACAGATGGCTATGGTGATACCAATACACTACAACAGATCAGGGTATTTGAGATGAGTGAGGATCTGATCTATGACAGCAGTTACTATTCCAATCAATCGGTGGGAACCTATGGACTTGAACTGGGAAATACTACCTATATGCCAAGGCCACATGACAGCGTGACCATCGAAGGCGTAAAGGTTCCTCCTCATCTCCGGATCAATCTCTCGAACAAGACCAACTACCTGGGTAACAAGATCCTTTATGCCCCGGAAAATGTGATGTCAAAAACCGCTGAATGGCTCAAGTTTATGAAAGGCCTTTATGTTGAGGCGATGCCTGTTAATTCTCGTGGCGCATTGGTCAACTTTGCCTCCTCTGACGGCCTCTCTGCGATGATCCTCTATTTTCATAATGACGACAAGGGTGATTCTCTTCATTTTACAATGCCCATCGACGTGGTTGCAGCCCGGTTTAACACTTTTGATCATCACGGGTACCAGGAGGCCAGTCCCGAATTTAAACAGCAGCTCCTTTACCGTGATACAATGCTCGGTAAGAACCAACTCTTTCTTCAGTCATTGAGCGGAGTTAAGATCAAGGTCAGGCTTCCATTCATCAAAGACCTGAGAGAACTGGGAACTATCGCAATCAACAGTGCCGTGCTAAGCTTCAAGAAGCCTAGCCCGGATACTACCTGGCAGCCACCACCTCAGCTAGCAATGTTTAAGGTTGATTCGGCCGGGAAACTGGGTGTCGTAATCGATGAAGTCGAAGGTTCCAATTATTTTGGGGGAGCTTACAACAAGGATGATCGGGCATACTGGTTTCGCCTGACACGTCATATCCAGCGAATGCTCATTTATGATACGATTGAGAACTATGACCTATATATCTATGCATCCAGTCCTCTTGCAAGGAGTTCAAAGATGAATCGTGTCGTTCTCAATGGAACAGACCCATTCTTTTCTCCATCTCCTGGAGATGATTTAAAACTAACTATTACCTATACAAAGAAATAGATATGTGTGGAATTGTCGCATATATTGGCCCCAGAGAGGCTTTCCCAATCCTGATGAAAGGGTTGCACCGGCTTGAATACAGGGGTTACGACAGTGCAGGACTTTGCATGCTGAATAGTAAGCTGAACGTGTATAAATGCAAAGGGAAGGTTTCCGATCTCGAGGAGTATGTTCATGACCTTGATGTTTCGGGCAACATCGGCATGGCTCATACCCGTTGGGCTACACATGGAGAACCAAACCAGATTAATGCTCACCCCCACTTTTCGCAAAACAAAAGCCTGGCCATTATACATAATGGCATCATTGAGAATTATGCAGCATTGCGCAGTGAGCTGATCAACCGTGGATACACCTTCTCCAGTGATACCGATACCGAGGTGCTGATTCACCTGATTGAGGATATAAAAGTTAATGAGAAGGTCCCCCTTGAAGAGGCTGTCAGGATTGCCTTGAACCAGGTGATTGGTGCTTATGCTATCGTAGTCCTTTCAAAAACCAGCCCGGATAAAATTATTGCTGCCCGCAAAGGAAGTCCACTGGTTGTCGGCATCGGTAAAGATGAATTTTTTGTGGCCTCAGATGCCACACCAATCATTGAATATACGGATAATGTGGTATTCCTTAATGATGAGGAGATTGCTATTATCCGCCGGAATGAAAACCTGAGGATACTTACGGTTAAAAATGTGGAGAAGACACCATATATCCAGATACTTGAGCTCAGCCTCAGTGCAATTGAAAAGGGAGGATATGAGCATTTCATGCTGAAGGAGATCTTCGAGCAACCACGATCTATCCACGACAGCATGCGCGGACGACTGCATCTGGATCAGGGATTGGTTACTCTGGGCGGCATCAGGGATTACATACAGAAGATCCTTAATGCCAAACGGATCATTATCACTGCTTGCGGTACATCCTGGCATGCAGGACTTGTTGGAGAGTATCTGATAGAGGATTTGGCAAGGATTCCCGTTGAGGTGGAGTACTCTTCAGAATTTCGCTACCGGAATCCCATCATCAGCGAAGATGATGTGCTGATTGCGATCTCCCAGTCGGGGGAAACGGCCGACACATTGGCCGCAATTGAGCTTGCAAAAGGCAAAGGGGCTATAGTTCTTGGAATCTGCAATGTGGTTGGATCATCCATCTCACGTGCTACGCATGCCGGCGTGTATACCCATGCAGGACCGGAAATCGGTGTGGCTTCAACCAAAGCTTTTACGGCCCAGGTGGCTGTGCTCACCCTATTGGCGCTCCTTCTGGCTCAAAAAAAAGGGACCATACCTACGTCACAGTATTACCGATTGTTATGTGAACTCCTGGCTGTGCCCGAAAAGGTGGAGAAAACCCTGAAGTTGAATGATCAGATCATGGAGATCGCAAAAATCTATAAGAATGCTACCAATGCATTGTACCTTGGCCGCGGCTATAATTTCCCTGTTGCCTTGGAGGGAGCCTTGAAACTGAAGGAGATCTCCTACATCCATGCCGAAGGATATCCTGCAGCAGAGATGAAGCACGGGCCAATAGCATTGATTGATGAACAGATGCCGGTTTTTGTGATTGCTACCCGACGAGGGACTTACGAGAAGGTGATCAGCAACATCCAGGAGGTAAAAGCGCGGAAAGGGAAAATTATCGCTATTATCAACGAAGGGGATGAAACTGTAAAGAAGCTGGCCGATCACAGTATTGAGATTCCTGAGTCAGAAGAGATGCTGGTTCCGCTGATTGCAACCATCCCGTTGCAGCTGCTATCCTACCATATCGCTGTGATGCGCGGTTGTAACATTGACCAACCCCGGAATTTAGCGAAATCGGTCACGGTGGAATGATCAGAGGCGGCCAGCCACCTTATCCCAATCCACCAGCTTCCAGAAATCGGCGATGTAGTCGGGACGGGCATTCATCTTGTCGAGGTAATAGGCATGTTCCCAAACGTCGCAAGTCATGATTGGCGTAAGACCTTTACGAAGCGGGTTTCCTGCATTGCTCTCCTGAACGATCTCCAGTGAACCGTCCGATTTTTTTACCAGCCATGCCCAGCCAGAACCGAAGAGAGTGGCAGCAGCCGTAGAGAACTTCTCCTTGAACTCGGAGATGGAGCCAAAGCTATTGGTCAATGCATCAAACAGTTCGCCCGAAGGCTCCCCGCCGCCCTGCGGCTTCATGCAGTTCCAGTAAAACGTGTGATTCCACACCTGGGCGCCGTTGTTGAAAACGCCACCGGAAGCAGCGCGAACAATATCTTCCAGCGACTTGTTCTCAAACTCAGTTCCCTGAATCAGTTTATTCAGGTTGTTCACATAGGCATGGTGATGCTTGCCATAGTGATACTCAAGTGTGCGCTTTGAGATGTAAGGCTCCAGCGCATCCATTGCGAAGGGTAATTTTGGTAATTCGTGTACCATGATCAGAAATATTAATAGTGGTTTTTAAGATACAAAGATATGAAAAATAAGTTATTTAGAATAAATATAAATTAATTATTTCTCCTTTATCGTCGCAACGCTCTTTAAAAAAACAGGGTCGATCGAGTTAAGCAGCGGGAAAAAGCCTTCATTATCAAGGATGTTGCGGCCTATATAGGCTTTTATCATCACCCTGGCCCGTGAATCAGAAGCCTGAAAATCACCCCCTTCGCGTTTGACCCCCTGACTGTTGGCATACTTGATCATGTCGCGGTACATTTCATCGGATACACGGAATTGCTGATTGAAATCGGCATACTCCTTAAACTTACCTAACTCTTTCCGGTGGCTATCTGTATAATCGAATGCATAGCGGTAAAGAAGCCCCTTATTGATAAGAAGTGTATAATAGGTAAGGCTTTCACCTCTCTCAACCGGTACAAAAATGTCGGGAACAATTCCACCACCTCCATATACCACTTTCCCGCCTGGAGTTGTGAATTTCAGCGAGTCGGCAATTTTGATGCTGTCGGCATTTTCAAGCTCACCATTTTCGATGCGGTGAAAATAGTCGGCGTAGTAATCTCCTTTTCCTCCATTCTCATAAGGTTTCTGGATGCAGCGTCCGGTTGGTGTATAGTACTTGGCAACAGTAAGCCGTACAGCTGAACCGTCGCGCAGGTTGAGTTGCTCCTGCACGAGCCCTTTCCCAAAGGATCGCCGGCCAATGATAGTTCCCCTGTCGTTATCCTGAATGGCTCCGGCTAATATCTCTGCTGCCGATGCCGACCATTCGTCGATCAAAACGACTAATTCTCCAGTTTTATAGAGGCCATATCCATTGGCATAGTACATCTCTTTCGGATGATTTATCCCCTCTGTGTATACAATCAGATCTCCTTTCTCCAGCAATTCGTTCGACACATTCACAGCCGCTTGCAGGTACCCCCCCGTGTTGCCCTGAAGATCGATTATCAGCTTGGTCATGCCTGCTTCAATCAGTTCCGAGAGGGCCAGGCGAAACTCGTCGTAGGTTGTGGCTGAGAAGTTGTTGAGTCGGATATAGCCAATGCCGGGTGCTACGATGTAGGCAATATCCAGGCTATAGGTTGGGATCACATCCCGGATGATGGTAAATTCAATCAATGCCGGGGCTCCTCTTCTGAATACCGAGATATCGACCGTTGTGCCGGTTGGCCCTTTGAGCAGACGCATCACATCAGTAGTGGATAATTTCTTTCCAGCCACATTTTTCCCATTTACTTTCACTATGCGGTCGCCAGCTTTCACGCCAACCTGTTCAGATGGCCCTCCCGGAATGGGATTAATAACCGTGATGGTATCTCCTTCCATCCTGAATGAGACGCCAATTCCTTCAAAACTTCCCAAAAGGGGATCGGTCACAGCATGAAACTCACTGGCTGGAATATACATTGAATGGGGATCCAGCTTCTCCAGCAGTCCTGTTACCGACTTCTCCTCCAGTGTGCTGATACTGATCGTATCCACGTAGTTACCTTCGATGTATTCGATGACATTGCCCACTTTATCCTGCTTCCCTGAAAAAGAGAAAGCCATTCCACCGGTGAAGTAGCTGATCGTAAGGCCCAGAAGAATTCCTGCCGACAACACCAGTGCCAGGATCAGGGGTAAATATGTAGTTGAGCGTTTTGTTCCCATTTATATTAATCTCCGATTTTCGATTTAGGATTGAAAAAATTTTGGCACATTTGTGAAACAAAAGTACTCAAAAAATGGCTATCCTCCTGTTTCCACCTTGTATCAGATTTTTCATGTTGATTACTCTCGTGCCCTTGTTCACAATTGCACAATCAGGTGAAAAACCATTTGAGAACTCTCGTTTCGATACTATCGAAGGGTTTTCTGTTCACTACCGGATATGGAATGAGGATCTTGAAAATCCAGTTGGGAAGGTGTTTTTTGTGCATGGATTTGCCGGTTCAACTATCTGTTTCCGGAATCTCTACGACACCTTGGCGTCTCTGGGTTATCAAGTTGTTGCCGCGGATATTCCCGGAGCAGGATATAGTTCCAGAAGCCTCGATTTCAACCATTCATACAGTCATCGGGCCAGGTTTTTATGGAAACTCCTGAACCGGATTGATCAAGCTAGGGAGGGGGGTGATGGTGACAATGATGGTAATGGCAAATGGATCGTGGCTGGTCACTCTATGGGCGGTGGAGCGGCAGAAGCGATGGCAATTCTCCATCCCGAACAAACTGAAACCCTGATCCTGGTTGCCGGGACATTATTTCGAAAGACAAATAACATGAACAGCACGGCGATGTTTATGATGAGGCAGAAACAGGTTAAAAAAATTATGGTCTCTTATACCGACAAGAATCTCATTACTTATAAACGATTTTACAAGTTACTTAAAAGCGCCTATGGTCGTGTTCCTGATTCCACGGAGGTCTTAAGCTATGTAACACCATTGGAGACAGAAGGTTCGGCCGAGGCGTTGATCAATATCTATGTAAACAACAGAGAAAAAGAGAGCCTGGATGCCAGAACACTGACCGATGTTCCAGTAAAGGCTATCTGGGGGACGAAAGACAACTGGGTGTCACTTCGTACGGCCAAAATCAACTTTGGTGTATTTCCCGATTTTGAACTGGTAAAAATTAAAGGGGCAGGACACATGCCGATGGAGACCCATGTTCAGCAATTTATCCCACCCTTTCTGGAATTTGTGACTGGCCGGTAATCATGTCGCCCTTACTGCGCTATTTCGTTGCTGGTTCTGTTGGCGTTTTCTCCTTTGCCAGCTTGTATTTTATCGGAAGATTGAATGAAACCCTTACTGCTTTTCCCTCCGAATAACCCGGTGTCCATTTCGGCATTGATTCTACAACACGGAAGGCTTCTTCATCGCAACCACTTCCGATGCCACGAAGAATTTTAACATGGCTAACGGATCCGTCTTTTTCTATGATAAATGTCACATATACGGTTCCCTGTACTCCTTTTATCTTGGCTTCGTCGGGGTACTTAATGTTTTTACCCAAGTAACTGTAAAGACCTTCATTCCCACCGTTGAAGAGAGGCATCTTCTCTACCACGTTGAATACCGAATCCTCTTTCTGGGTATTAGATGTTTGAATAGTTGATGGCTGCTCAACCGAAACTGTCGTTCCGGTGAGGGGTGAGTTCTCAGGGGTTGTCAGGTAAATGGCGCTTGCCGAAGAGAAGGAGGCCAAGGCCAGCAACACTGCGGGCAGAGCCAGGACGATCTTCATCCTTGCTACTGCATTTGAACGGGATTTTGTCATCATGATAATACGTTTCTTAATAAGTGATACATTAAAGTTATTGGTAAGATTATTTATTTGTTTACCCAGCGTTTGATCGAAGATCAGTTGCTGGTATTCACGCATCCGGAAGCCAAACTTCATCACTCCCTCATCGGCCAGAAATTCATGCAAACTTTTTAACGATCGTTGCAGGAACCATACAAATGGATTGAACCACAGCACGATCGTCAGGATTTCGGCGAGAATCAGGTCCATGGAGTGAAACTGGCGGATATGTACCTGCTCATGTTGCAGAATGGCTTTGAGTTGTTCATCCACGCTAAGTTCTTTTTTTATGAAGATCACGTTGAAAAAAGAGAAAGGTGAATATCCTTTATCTACAAACACGAGCTTCATCTTTTCGCGAACTGTAACACCGTTCCTGTGCACTACGAGTCCGAGTTGAATCAGCTGGATCAGGAACCTGAGAGTAAAAATTGTGACGCCCGTTAGATAGACCACTCCAATTGCCTCCATCCAGCTTAGGTGGCTGGCAGTAAGCGTTTCGATTTTCTCAGGGGTGATCAATACCGGCTCGAGGAAAATCATGACAGGGGTCATTGTGCCGGAGGCGAGCAACCGGAATGAAAAGAGTGGGATGATCAGCGAAAAGAGGGTCGTCAGAATCAGGTATATCCGGTTGATGGTAAAAAATGTGTCTTTACTCAGGAACAGCCAGTAAACCGTATAGAGTGCCACCAGGCAAACCGACGATTGGATCAGGTATCGGAAAAGTTCATTCATGGCCTTCAGATTTTTGTTTCCTGATCTCTTCACCGATAAGCTTCTGAATGGCTTCAAGCTCCTCAATAGAGAGCGACTCCTCCTTAGTAAAGAATGAGGCAAGGGATTTGTAAGAGTTCCCAAAATAATTGGCTACCATGCTCTGGAAGTAGGATTTTGTATAATCCTTCTTTGAGATAAGTGGGAAATAGACATAGGTGCGGCCATAAGCCTTGTGGTCTATAAACCCTTTCTGTTCCAGGATCCGGATGATGGTGGATACCGTATTGTAAGCTGGTTTTGGTTCAGGGAAACGCTCGAGCAGATCGTGGACGACGCCCTCACCAATTTCCCAGAGGATCTGCATCACCTCCTCTTCGGCCCGGGTGAGTTCCCGAAGGTGGTCTTTTATCATTCGTGGTGTCATAGCAAAAAGTTTTACATTGCAAACATAAAACTAAAAATATAGTTATGCAACTAAAACATTAATTGTTTGTCGACAAAAAAGGTGATTTCATCGAAAAAATGATCGATGGGGGTAAAAAGATGAAAGGAAAAGAGGGGGGAAGGGGGAGTGAAAGGCCGACTTTGGGAAAAATGAAGAAGCTGTCTCAAAAGTTTGTTTTTGAGACAGCCTCTTATTAATGTAACAACCGCAGAGCGTTATTTCGCGGCGTTCATGTTGTCGAGGACATCCATCACTTCACGAACTGCTTTCGCTGAGGCGTGGACAAGAGCCATCTCATCCTCATTCAGTTTCAGTTCAATGATCTCTTCAATTCCTGCTTTACCTAATTTAACCGGCACACCAAGGTAGATATCATTCACTCCATATTGTCCCTGAAGCCAGGTACAGCATGGGAAGATCCGTTTCTGGTCTTTCACGATCGCTTCCACCATCTGAGCTGCAGCTACTCCCGGCGCATACCATGCAGAGGTTCCAAGCAGGTTCACGATCTCGGTCCCGCCTTTTTTCGTCCTGTCCACAATGGCATCCAGTTTTTCTTTATCAACCAGCTCAGTAACGGGGATGCCACCCACTGTAGTATACCTCGGAAGCGGAACCATCGTCGGGCCGTGTCCGCCCATCAGGATAGATTGAATATCCTTTGGTGAACAATTAAGCTCGGTAGCTAAAAAGGCACCGTATCGTGCTGTATCCAGGATCCCGGCCATACCAAAGACCTTCGAAGAATCAACACCTGCTGTAAGGTAGGCACAATAGGTCATTACATCCAGTGGATTGGAAACAACGATCAGGATCGTATCCGGTGAGTACTTCATGATATTCTCCGTGCAGGTTTTTACAATCCCTGCATTGATGGAGATCAGGTCGTCGCGGGTCATCCCAGGTTTCCTGGGAACCCCGGCGGTAAGTACAACAACATCGGAACCCACTGTCTTGCTATAATCATTGGTATAGCCAACAACCCGGGTGTCAAACTGGTCGATGGGCGACATTTGCCACATATCCAGCGCTTTTCCCTCTGCGAGATTCTCTTTGACATCAATCAGAATCACTTCATTTACGATGTCTTTATGCGCAATCGCATCGGCGCAGGTGGCACCAACCAGCCCTGCGCCTACAACTGTTATTTTCATAAGGTTTTCGTTTTTATCGTTAGTTATTCCATTCCTAATTTTTTCTTGTAGCCTTCGAGGGTGAATGAAGATGGCCTTTCGATATTCAAGCCAATGGCACGATCCCATAAAAGAGATGCCAGTACACCCATTGCACGTGAAACGCCAAAGAGTACTGTGTAGAAAGGAGCTTCCTTGATCTTGTAATGCATCAGCAATGAACCGGAATATGCATCTACATTTGGCCACGGGTTCTTTATTTTTCCTATGGATCCTAAAATCGGAGGAACAACCTCGTACAGGTCATTTACGATTTGGACGAAGGTGTCGCCTTTGGCATATTTGGAGGCAAACACCTGCTGTGCGGTAAACCGTGGATCGGTCTTCCGCAGTACGGCATGTCCGTATCCCGGGATTACCCTGCCGGCAGCAATGGTCTTTTCACAGAAATCATGAATCTGCTGTTTGGTCGGTGTGTTGGTTCCGATCTCCTTGGTCATGGCGTTAATCCAGGCAATCACCTCCTGATTTGCATATCCGTGGAGTGGTCCTGCAAGGCCCAGCATACCGGCTGCATATGAATAGAACGGATTGCTTAATGCAGAACCAACCAGGTGGGTGGCATGTGCCGAAACGTTTCCGCCTTCGTGGTCGGCATGGATGGTGAGGTAAAGTCTGAATAATTTGTGAATCTCAGGATCATCATATCCCATCATGTGAGCCAGGTTAGCTGCCCAGTCGAGACTCGGATCAGCCGGGATATGGTTCCCATTGTGATAGTGCTTCCGGTAGATGTGAGCGGCAATCAACGGTAACCGGGCCAGGAAATTCATCACATCCTCATAGGTTGAATCCCAGTAATCTTTTTTCCCGACACCCGAATTGTAGGCTAATACGAATTCCGATTCGGTGGCCAGTGCCAGAATTCCGATAGCAAAATCGGCCATGGGCGCTGAATCAAGAGGTGTGGAATCTAGGACTTTCTTAACATGATCGGGAAGGACAGCTCTTTTTTTCCAATCTTCTCCGAGTGCTTTGACATCCTCCATAGTTGGAAGTTCATCTAAAAGCATCAGATAAAACAATCCTTCTGGCAGGGGTTCATCATCGGCGCTTAGTTTGGGAAGTTTTTCCTGAAGTTCAGGGATGGTGTATCCACGGAAACGGATTCCCTCCTCAGGGTCAAGTTTTGAAGTAAGGGTAAGCAAAAGTGGCAATCCCTTCATCCCACTGATCATGGATTCGATAGTGACTTTGCCAATTTCGGCTGCACCGTGTTCTTTGAGCAGATTCTTGACTTCGCCCGCTATAGGGGCAGCCTTTTCTGCAAATTTCGTTTTCATTGAGCTCATAACTTAAAAAATTAAAGATTTTGGTATAGGGTTAGGTTTCGAATTTCAAATTCAAATCAAAATTAGTGAATTGATTCACAAAAAACAAGTATTTTCCTCATATTTAGACTGTTAGTTAATTCACAACAGAATCTTCAATTGGAATAAGGGTTTCGAAGAATTATATCTTTAAATCTAGATCTAAAAATATGAATAAATTTTATTCTGCCAAGGCACTGTTAAAAGTTTCTCATCAATATTCAATAGAATAACTCTTGTATCTTTGCCAAGATTCAGAAAATGACATCGTTGGATACCTCTGCTGCAAAACCTATCGATTTCGAAATCAGGACTAAAGCCCAGTTTGAGCTATTGTTCAACACCTGGTATAGCAAACTATGCTCCTATGCCAATGGTTATTTGAAGGATCTTGATGCCTCCGAGGAGATCGTTCAGGAGGTGATGCTGAAGATTTGGATCAACCGGGAGAGTCTAGAAATCACTGCATCGATACAGAGTTACCTTTTTCGTGCTGTTCGCAATGGTTGCCTTAACGTGCTGAAGCATGTCAGCATCCGGGAGGAGTATAAATCCTATAAAGAGAGGGAAGACTCAGTGTTGCAGCGATCCCATGAAGATGCGATGATGGTTTCTGAACTGGAGATCAGGATAAGGGAAGCAATCGACTCGTTACCGATGAAACGGCGAAGGGTATTTGTGATGAGCAGGTACGATGGAATGACCTATCAGCAGATTGCCGAAAAACTTGGCATCTCGGTCAAGACGGTTGAAAACCAGATGAGCAAGGCATTGAAATTTTTGCGTGAAGAGCTGGCCGAATACCTGCCTATTCTACTGTTGCTATTTAATATTATGGAAAACTGACCCTTCAGATAGGGGTTTTTCTGTTTTGAATTGTCATTGGAGAACAAAGGGATGAACCAAAACAATCATATAGACGAACATCTACTTTTACAATACCTACTCGGGAAGAGCAATTCGGAAGATAAACGGGAGATAGAAGAGTGGTTGAATAAAAGTGAAGCCAACCGGAAACAGCTGGAGAGGCTTGAGGTTATATGGTTGGAGACAGGCAAGCTTTTACCCCCTCCGGTTATGGTGGATACGGCAG
>CAZXQU010000046.1:0-23159 GCA_964642545.1 uncultured Prolixibacteraceae bacterium
TACACCGATGGGGTACTGGTTCCTGATGGAAATGGTGGGATTTGTGCTGCTGCCTATGACACTCTTTTATATCAGTTACCGGCGTGGGAATGTGAACCTGATTAGAATGGCAGCGATTCTGACGATGCTGGGTATCATCCTCAACCGGTTGAATGTGACGGTCATTGGATTCAGATGGGATGCAGCCGTTCACTATATCCCTTCCTGGATGGAGATCGTTGTAACCCTGACCGTTATTTTCACGGAGATATGGATCTTCAGATGGGTAATTCGCCGGATGCCGGTGTTATCCGATTCCCCATCCTGGGCACATCACGAACATTAAACCAAAAAAACAGATACTATGGACGGATTTAGCTATTACAACATCTTTGATACGAAAGGTATAGAATACCTGATCATCATTGCATTCCTGATTCTTTTTATCCCTTTCTCAATCATTCTGAATAAGAAAGTGAAAATCAAACAGGAGATCCAAAAAGCGCTGGGAGCGCTTACATCTGCTATCCTGAAAATCCCTCAGGGAGTTTTCTTCAGCAGGTACCATACCTGGGCTCATCTGGCCAAATCGGGTGAAGCCACCGTAGGAATGGATGACCTATTACTGCATCTCACCGGCGAAGTCAATGTAAGCTTTCTGAAAGAACCGGGCGATCTGATTTTAAAAGGAGAAGAGATGGTAGCGCTGGACCATGAAGGGAAATGTCTGAAACTATGCTCTCCCATTTCGGGCACTATCAGCGGAACCAATCTACCCTTGACAGAATCTTCAAGGCAGTTAGTGGATGATCCCTATGAAAGTGGTTGGGTATACCGTATTCGACCTTCCGACTGGGCAGCAGAAACGGGATCCTGTTTACTTGCCGGTGCAGCTTCAGAATGGATGAAACATGAACTCGATCGGTTCAAGGATTTCCTGGCTGGCGCCTGGCCTAAATATGCACCCGAAGCCTCGATGGTTGCATTGCAGGATGGCGGTGAATTACAGGATCACCTTCTCCCTGAATTTCCTGATGGATTGTGGCAGGATTTTCAATCCGAATTTCTGACTCCCAGAGAGAAAATGTAACGGATAACACGATTTATATGAAATAAAAAACTGGCGGAATAACGCCAGTTTTTTAGTAAATTGCAAAGGCTTTCAAAACACTGCTACATCGGTAGAGTTATTCAAATATATTCATTTCAACATGGGATTCTTTACCAAATCACCTGACAAGGGTTTTAACGGAAGGTCACTGCTGAAGCCATATACATTATTCCGTTCTTCGATCTACGGAAGGGTGGTGTATATCATTTTTGGCACTTCCCTTTTTTTATTCATCTCCTTCAGTATCATCTTCCGCTCGGTGAATGAAGAGTACCTGAATACGGTTATCCGGCAAAACGGGAACAACATTGGCTCCATCGTCAGGGGATCACTTTATCAGTCCATGCTTGAAAACGATAAAAGTACGCTTCAGAACACACTGGATATTATCAACACCATGCCAGGTATCGATGAAGTCAATATGTACGATAGCCGAAATAATCTTGTCTATACCTCGATACCACCAATGGCAGCCGACAGCCATGCGAACCCGAATTGCATCACCTGTCACAATGACTTTCAAAACATGTTTCCCGGAAATAAGACACACTATCAGGTGTTGAATATCGACAGCGAATGTAAAATGAACTGTTCATTATATGATTCCCGGCTGTTATTGATCAAGGTTCCTATCCTGAATGAGAAATCCTGTTACGAAAGCTCCTGCCATGCGCACAAACCCAGCGACGAAATTCTCGGCTCACTCATCATTAAACTTCCACTGGAGGAGTTGGATATGGCGGAGGAAAAGTCGTCGGCAGAGTTCTACCTGCTGGCGATTCTCACTACACT
The DNA here is from genome assembly GCA_964642545.1 of uncultured Prolixibacteraceae bacterium. Taxonomy (GTDB): domain Bacteria; phylum Bacteroidota; class Bacteroidia; order Bacteroidales; family FEN-979; genus QYOJ01. The sequence goes on from CAZXQU010000046.1 coordinate 1,883, forward strand.
TTTCCTTATTGGTATGCTCATTGTTTTTACCAGGCGCAGGATCAAAGATCCACTTAATGAACTGGTGAAAGCGAGTTTGGCTGTTGCAAACGGAGATATAAGTATGCGTTTGGAGATTAAGCCCAACCAACTGGAAGATATGAAAACTGTCTCCAGGGCTTTCAATGAAATGTTAGATAATTTGCAGGCCGCAACAAATGAACTAGAGAATTGGTCTCAGCAGCTGGAGTATAAGGTTCAACGAAAATCAGAAGAACTTAGCGCTGCCCAAAACGAACTGATCCACATCGAGCGTTTGGCCTCCCTGGGTAAGTTATCATCTTCGGTAGCCCATGAAATTAATAACCCATTATCCGGGATTCTTATTTACACAAAACTGATATACAAACAGTTAAGTAATCCAGATCTCTTTAATATCAAACGTGAATCCATTCTTAAGCATCTGATCCTGATCGAAAATGAGGCGAAGCGTTGTGGGGATATTGTAAAAGGACTGCTGGAGTTTTCGCGAAAAGACCAGGAGAATATGGAGCCCAGGCATCTGCATGAGATTCTGAGGGAGACATATGAATTGATGACGCATCCTATTAAAATTGCCAATATTCATTTTTATACTGATTTTATTGCTACCAGCGACCTGATCAATTGCAGTCCGAACCAGATCAAACAAGCCTGTGTGGCTATCCTTGTAAATGCGAGTGAAGCCGTTCTTGAAAATGGAGAGATCATTATCAGAACATTTAACCCCGATTCCGAAACTGTTCGCGTGGAGATCATTGATAACGGGATTGGCATTGCACCCGGGGATATTCCACATATTTTCGAACCGTTCTTTTCAACAAAACAGAGCGCCAGCGGGATTGGACTTGGACTTGCAATCGTCCATGGAATCATTCAGAGTCATAAAAGTGAAATCCAGGTGAAATCAGAGCCTGGAAAAGGTTCAATATTTTCTATTACAATACCTTTGATAAAGAATTAAACAGCAGATCATGCCAAAAAAGATTTCAATTTTAGTCGTTGACGATGAAGATTCTGTCAGGGATTCTTTGACCAATTGGTTTCTGGAAGACGGATTTCAGGTGGATTCGGCTGAAAATGCTAAAAGAGCGCTCCAACTGTTAGAGCACAGGCAATACGACATTATCCTTGCCGACATTAAAATGCCGGGGATGGATGGATTGGAGATGTTGAAACGAATCAAAGACCTGAAGTCAGAATCCATTGTTATTATGATGACAGCCTTCGCGACCGTCAACACCGCAGTGATGGCACTAAAAAACGGGGCTTTTGACTATATCACCAAACCGTTTGATCCCGATGACCTCTCGCATCTCATCCGGAATGCTTCCAAGCAGATATCCCTGACAAAGGAAAATGAGACCCTGAAAACCAAAGTATTCGTGCTCGAGAACGTGGAAGATCTCATTGGGAAGTGTGAAGCAGTGAAAAACTTACTGAACCAGGTGGAGAGTGTCGCCCAGTCAAATGCTTCCGTTATCATTACAGGCGAAAGCGGAACCGGAAAAGAGTTAGTTGCCCGTGCAATTCATTCCAACTCTGCCCGCAAATATTACCCCCTGGTAAGTGTACATTGTGGAGCCCTTACTGAAAGTTTGCTCGAGAGTGAACTGTTTGGTCATGAAAAAGGCGCTTTCACCGGAGCTATTTACAACAGGAAGGGTCGGTTTGAGATGGCCGACAGCGGTACGATTTTCCTGGATGAGATCGCCACTATCACGCCTAAGATGCAGGTTGAGTTGCTGCGCGTTCTCGAGAGTAAAACGTTTGTCAGGGTGGGAGGGAACAAAGAGATCTCCTCTGACTTCAGGGTCATTTGTGCCACCAACAGGGATTTGAAGACGCTGGTAAAACAGGGAATCTTCAGGGAAGATCTATACTACAGGCTAAATGTGGTAAATATCAATGTTCCTCCGCTGCGTGAACGGGTAGAGGATATTCCCTTGCTGATAGAGTATTTCATCCGAAAATACTGTACAAAAATGAATAAACCGATAATCACGATAGAGGATGTGGCATTGAAACGTCTTGAGGCATACTCCTTTCCCGGGAATATCCGTGAGCTTGAAAATATGATTGAGCGGGCAATCGTGATTGGTACAGGGAAAAAGATCTCACTGAAAGATTTGCCATTCGGGAAAGAGATGATGGATAATTCGGTGGAGAGTCTGGAAGATTTTGAAAGGAACTTCATCATGCAGATTCTGAATAAATATAGCTGGAATATAACCCACACAGCAAAAGCATTGCAGGTTGACAGGGTGACCTTGTATAACAAGATTAAAAAGTATGATTTGAAACCTGATTAACCGGAGCCCTGCCGAATGATTCATCAAACCATCACATTGATCTCATGCGGGTATTTAAGGAGAGATCTTCTTGAGCAGATATCTGGTGCGGTCAAACAGGAGTTTTCATTTCCGGTAACCATCATAGAATTTCATCTGGATCTGACGGAATTTTACGATCCTGCGCGCAGGCAGTATGATGGAAATAAAATATTGAAAGCCGTTGACGATCTAACCCAGAAAAATTCATCAAAAACAATTGGATTGCTGAATGTTGACCTGTTTATTCCCATTTTAACCTATATTTTCGGGCAGGCTATCCTGAATGGCCATACCGGTATCGCCTCTTTTTACCGTTTAAGCAATGAGCATTATGGCCTGGAGCCTGATGATGATTTGATGATTTTACGGTTTACCAAGGTAGTGATCCATGAGTTGGGTCATGCTTTCGGACTGATCCATTGTGCCAGCCCTACCTGTGTGATGCGCCCCAGCACTTATGTGGAGGATATTGATCAAAAAAGCCTCCATCTTTGCTCTCATTGCATGGTGAAATTTCGCGAAAAGAATATATAGAAGCAGTGAAAAACCGGGGTTATATCACCTGTGATGGCATCTTGAACCCCCGTAACCGAAGGCTGTTGGTTACCACAAAAATCGAACTGAGGGCCATGGCACCGGCAGCAAACATAGGGCTGAGCAACCCGGAAGCTGCTATTGGGATGAGAGCCACGTTATACAGGAATGCCCAGACCAGGTTCTGAACGATGGTTTTCGACGTGCCGCGTGATAAGGAGATGGCCCGGCCAACCCCGCAGAGATCGCCACTAATTAATGTAATTCCTGCTGCGGCAATGGCGATATCTGTTCCGGTACCAATGGCAATACCTACATCGGCCTGGGCCAGTGCAGGAGCGTCGTTAATCCCGTCGCCCACCATCGCCACCCTCGGGTGAGCAGAACTCCCCAGGGTTGTTTCATCCTGAAACCGTTTAATTGCACCGGCTTTGCCTCCGGGTAAAACTTCAGCGATCACCTGCTCAATACCAACCTGTTTGGCAATAGCATCTGCCGAACGCTGATTGTCACCGGTAATCATCACGATATCCATCCCGAGCAGTTTCAATTCGTCGACAGCCTCCTTTGCCCCAGGCTTCAGGGTATCCGCAACGGCAATGATACCGATAGGTTTAGCTGGTTCATCTCCGTCAATGGAACCAATTGCCACAATCATAGCTGTCTTCCCCTCCTGCTGAAGTTTCAAAACATCAGGCTCGAATGCTGTGGTTGAAATACCTTCGTTCTGCATCATCCTGAGGTTGCCAACAATAACCTCTTTATCATCAACAAAAGCCCTGATGCCAAAACCTCCGAATGATCTGAACTGCTGTGGATCGACCAACTTCAGTTTCTTCTCTTCAGCAGCTTTTAACATGGCACGACTTAAGGGATGTTCTGAGCCACGCTCTGCACTGGCAGCAATATGAAGGATTTGATCAATCAAATGATTGTTTATTGGGATAATATCAGTAACGTCAGGTTCCCCGCGGGTAATCGTTCCGGTTTTATCCAGAACAACAATGTTTACCTTCCCGGCTCGCTCAAGGATCTCGCTGTTTTTAAACAGGATGCCGTTTTCAGCTCCTTTGGCAGTCCCCACAATGATCGCTGTTGGCGTTGCCAGTCCGATTGCACACGGACAAGCAATGACAAGAACAGCAATGGCGTTGAGCATGGCATCCGTCCACTCGATGTGGGCAACAAACAACCAGGCCGCAAAGGTGAGCAGGGCAATAACAATAATAATGGGGACGAAATACTTGCCAATCTCATCGGTCAGTTTCTGAATCGGGGCCTTGCTCCCCTGGGCATCTTGCACCATCTTTACAATTTGCGACAACGCTGTATTTTTACCCACTTTGGTTGCTTCGAAGCGGATCAGTCCTTCACGGTTGATGGTTGAGCCAATCACTTCATCGCCAGGTCCTTTGCTAACGGGCATTGACTCACCTGTAATCATGGACTCTTCAACAGCGGATCTGCCCTCCATGATAATCCCATCAACTGGAATTTTCCCTCCAGGCCTTACAACAATGATATCTCCTACCAATACCTCATTGATGTTGATTTCCATTTCAACGCCATTCCGAACCACAATGGCTGTTTTGGCACGCAATCCCATCAAGGCTTTCAATGCCTGGGAAGTTTTTCCTTTGGCCCGTGCTTCAAGGTACTTGCCAAGCTTGATCAAGGTAATGATGGCTGCTCCGGTTTCGAAGTAAACATAGGGGCTGTCAATGATCCCGACCGTGACCAGGAGACTGGAGAAATAGGCAGCTGACGAGCCCAGCATGATCAACACATCCATATTGGCGCTGCCGAAGCGAAGACTTTTATAGGCTCCTACATAGAACTGCCAGCCCACATAAAACTGCACGATGGTTGCAGCGAAGAGCATGGCATATTGATCGTAGCTATATCCGACCACCTCAAAATCGCTCATCATGCTGTAAACAATGAGCGGTAAGGTGAAGATGATCCCGACAATCAGCAGGTTCCTCTGTTTCCTGAGTTCATGTGATCGCACACTGGCTTCAACATCCTCCATCTCTTCAACATCACTGACCTGAACAATATCGAAACCGGCTTTTTTAATGACTCCGGCAAGTTCGGCAATACTTGTCATCCCTGGAATATATTCAAGGATCACACGTTCGGTTCCATAACTCACGCTGGCTGAAAGAACGCCGTTTTGCCTGAGAAGTATTTTTTCCAGGGTCAACGCATCGGTGTTATCCTGTAAACCAGTGACAGGCAGATCGGTCTTGCCAACGGCTACACCATATCCAATCCGTTTTACGTTTTCAATAATATCCTTTTCGCTTGTCAGACCCGGATCAAATGAAATGACCAGTTTTTCGCTTGCGAAATCAACATTGGCTTCCTGAATACCCGATGTTTTTCGAACACCTTTTTCAATCGTCAGCGCACAATTACTGCACGACAGGCCTGTTACAGGCAGGATGACAGTTTTAATCTCTATCATTTTACCCCGCTGGCATTTACTGAAGCATGTATAACCAATTTCAATGTAGTCTTACATATAAATGTGTAAATGTAATGAATGAAATTCAAGCTTCACTAATTTGGAAGAAAATTGTGGATGATAAATGGCGCATGCAAGATAAAAGAAACAGGATTATTGTTTTATTAGTTTCTGCTGAACAGTCCAGGTATCTCCACTGATTCTTATCAAATACATTCCATTCGGCAAAAAACTGATATCCACTTCGGTTGTTTTGTTGTTCAATTCCCGATGTAAAATAATTTCTCCGAAAAGATCATACACCCAAAGGTTTAAGGGCTGATCTTCAGCGCACTCAAGTATAATTCTTCCAGATGAAGGATTTGGATATAGTTTTATTTTTGGTTCTTTTATATCTCTGGACCCCACGTTAACATCCTTGATGCACCGAATACTTAACGCAATTGTTTTTGGAGTGGGATTGCGGTCGACCCCAGCAAACAGGTACCAAAAATAGCGACTCCAGGCAGAAGAAGAAGCGGATGCTGTGGATGTCCACCACAACCCATTTTCGTAAAGGCTTTGGAAAGTGAAATTAGTGCCAAGCATGCCACCGGGAAGACCTGTAAAATCGCTGCTATTGGTGGCACCTGTGTTGGGTGGTAACCAATGCGCCGTCCCGGCTTCTTTCATTTTACCACCGGCAATATAGGGGCCTCCAAGGAAAGATTCAACCACAGTCCATTCGGCATCTGTGGGAACATGCCATCCCGAAGGGCAAATTTCATTGATGTCAGTTGCAGCGTACCAATTATACAACACGCCATATACCGAATCAAAGGCAATAGAATCGTTGTTGTAATAACATCTTGCTCCCGTGATCATACTACTCCATGAGATGCTACCGGGAACATGAGGAATAAGAACTCCGTTATCGTAATGTGTTGTTTTCAGGTTTTCTTTCAACCAAACCTGGCTACCGATTGCGACAGTATGGTACACATTGCCATCATAGTCGGTTACTGTTTGTGCCTGGATCTTTATAGCAAAGATTGCGAGGCATGTGAAAAGCAGAATTTTTCTGTTCATAGGATTTCCTCCTTTTAATTAAACGGTTTAGATTGGGTTTCAAGGATGAAGTTAGAGAGAAAAATCCCTGAGGGTTTGAAATCAGGTTGTAAAACGGTTGTCAAATAATTTACAAGAGCTCAATCAATGTATCTTCTCCGGAAAATCATACTGGTAGTGGATCTTCGATTCTAATTGGATAGGACGTTCACCATGACCACGTGTTGCTGATTTTGATTGACCGTTTCAATCTCTATTCTCGTTGATATCGAACTAGGATCAAGGGAAATAATAACTTTGTCGAACCCGTTATTTGTTCTATTTTTTCCCTAGACAAAATAATTCCGGTTTAGCAGTGATCATGATGTAAGCAAACTGGGGGAAACGGGTTGAGGTATTATTAACTCCCTTCACCTGTCGGAGTGTTTCCGTCATCAGATAAAAAGAGTAACCACCTTGCAGCGACACAACATCCATTATCTTCCATATCAGAGTAAAATCTAATTCCTGACCAAGATTTTTCTTCAGGATATCTCCGGAGCCATCAACATTATATTTATTGGATGCCAGCCAGAAGAAATGACCATCCAGTTGCAGGGTTAGTTTTTTCCACGGACGATAATCTGCTTTCAGGTAGTAGTCCTGTAATCCCTGCTCCGGAATAGGAGGAAAAAAGTCAATATAACCATACCATCCGTGCCTTCGTCCATAGAGTATGTCAAACCTATGATTTGTGCGATTATACTTGTTACTTGTTTTCGTCTCATCCTGGCCTGAAAGATAATCCACTCCAATAGAAAAAGATGCCCTCTTTTGAAAAACATCATATTGGGCCAATAGTGAAAAACAAAAGGCATGAAGGCGAGTGCCGTTTTGATTCAGGTTATTCTGAAAATACCCGGTAATTCTGGCATGCAAATTTGTTATGTCCAATAAGAGATTCAATCCATAGGTTCCCTTGAGGTAGATTGATGAAACCGTATCGCTAACCGTATTTCCCGTAATCAAAGCAATAGCTGAGATATTGAAATCTCTGAAAATCCGTTCATACCGAATAAAGTCAAATATTTTAAACTTCACCTGAGGATAGAGGAAAGTATTAATGGTTTCTGAGTTCCAGGTTAATCCAATATCTATTTTGTCTTTAGCATTATCAAATTGAATTAATACAGCATCATAGGTGATCTGATAATCATTCCAGTTACGTGATGAAATTATCCGTTGATCATCATATTGAAACAATTGACGCCCGGTCTTTATCGATAATGTCTTGATTGGCTTGAGGATAAACCACCCCTGATGGAGGCTGAGGCTTCCTGTGTTTCCAAAAATTCCGCTAGAGGAATATTGGTTATCGCCACCCCACACCCGCACATCCTGAAGGGAGAAATAAGCTTCAAATTGTTGTTGTTGATATGATGCATTTAACCGCGTTCGTTGGGTGATGTATGCCAACACTGGATCATCGTTTGCTTTCGGGTTTTTATATCCATCATCCAACAAAAGCCGGGGACGTAACTCCAAACCAATAACCAGTTGTTTTTGTTGCGTTAAACCAACCTGTACCCATAAAACCATCAAGATAAGAAAACATGTCCTTTTCATTCCATTTATTTTATACGAGTTTCAATTCTACCGAGAGCTAAAAAAATCAGGAGTATGATGCTAATTGAAACTTCCTTTGAGAAAGCCTTTTGTCAATTCATGCCTGGGGGAATCAAAAAACTCACAGGCCGGACCTTGTTCTATGATTTCTCCGAGATACATAAATATGACATTGTCGGCAATGCGTCGGGCTTGTCTCAGAGTATGCGTGACCAGAACAATGGTCAAATTATCTTTCAATTCAATGAATTTCTTTTCAATGGACTGACTGGATATAGGATCCAGTGCTGATGTAGGTTCATCCGCCAGAATCAGCTCTGGATCTACAGCCATACCACGTGCAAGACAAAGACGTTGTTGCTGCCCAATTGATAAACTGGATGCGGGTGCATTGAGCCGGTCATTAACCTCCTCCCAAAGATTCACCAGTTTAAGATAATATTCGACCCTGAGTTTCATGTACCGTTTCTTTTTCCGGCCACTGATCTTTAGCCCGTAAGCGATATTATCAAAGATGCTCATAGGTAGTGGGGAGGGCCGTTGTGACATGAGACCCATTTTTTTCCTCAGATCTGTGACATCTAAATCCCTGTGGTATATATCCTGTCCGTTTAAATAGATATTTCCGGTGATTTTTACATTGGAATATAGATCAGTAAGTCGGTTCATACTCTTCAACAGGGTGGTCTTACCACAACCCGATGGACCCAGAATGACGGTGATTTTTTTTTGCGGAATAATACAACTCACATTCTTGAGGATATGTTGATTGCCAATCCTCAGATTCAGATCTCTCACCACAATTTTTTCTTGAAGATTCATCATTATTCCATTCTGTTTGGTTTATAACTTCTAAGTATTAATCTGCCAGATATACTGATTATCAGGACAATTATAATCAACACAGTGGCTGCTGCATAGGCTCTTTCCTGGACTTCGGGAATGGGCGAGGAGAGCTGAAAGAAAATGGAGAGTGGCAACGTTGCAACGGGCTGGGTAAGAGATGTGGGAATGCTATCGGTAAACCCTGTTGTAAAAAGTACTGCTGCCGCATCTCCGATGGCTCTTCCAAAAGAGAGAAGAATGGCTGTCACTATCCCTGGAATACACTGCCTGAAGAAAATTTTATATGACAGTTCATAACGTGTGGAACCTAAAGACAATCCTGCCTCGTAGAGTGTAATTGGAACTGTCTTCAATACTTCGTCCATACCTCGAACCATAATAGGAATTATGAAAATAGCTACCGTGATTATACCAGCCAATAAGGATGTTCTGATGCCCAGATAAATCATGATTCCAAACGCAAATGCACCATATACAACTGAAGGAATACCCCATAAAACATCAATGAATAAGCGAATAATGTCCTGGATTTTCTTTCTTTTCTTCAAATGAATATTCAAGTATAAGGCAGCAGGTAAACTGATCAGAAATGCCAAAATAGTTGCTCCGAAGGCCAGATATAATGATCCGATAATCGCATTTAAAATGCCTCCCTCACCACCAAAATAGAATCCTCCTTTGGGAACCTGCGAGATAATTTCCCAGCTTAAAACCGGAAGCCCTTTTTTCAGAATGGTAAAAACAATCATTCCCATGGCGAAAATGACAGAAACACAAGCAAGGCGCATTAACACCTTAAAAACCTGCTCTTCTGCTTTTTTCCCGAAATATTTTATTCTCCACATTGAGTCAGAGTTGTTTTTCCAATCTGTAAATTGTCATTCGGGATAAGAGATTAAATATCAATATCGTTACAAACAGTAACAAGGCTGCAAACATCAACGCCGAATCATACATAGGAATCGACATCATTTCGCCATAGTTATTTGCAATTAGAGCAGGCAAAGGATATGAAGCAGAAAATAAACTATCAGGAATTTTAATCACATTTCCTGCTACCATAAGTACAGCAATGGTTTCACCAAAAGCTCTGGCAACTCCTAATCCAAAAGCTGAAATAATTCCCGGCTTTATTTTTCTGATAACAATATGTTTGATGACCTGCCATCGGGTTGCACCTAATGACAATCCAGCTTCTGTAAGTTCAACAGGTACATTCCTGAATATTTCAATAAGAATATTCAGAATAAAAGGAATGATCATGATAGAAAGAACAATTGCTCCTGTGATCAACGTATATCCGGTGGTTTGAACATTAAAAAAAGGTGCCACAATGTCTGAAATAAAAGGAACAACAATGAGTATGCCCCACACACCATAAATTACGGAAGGAATCCCCGCAAGAATATCGGTTACAGGATACATCAGTTTCACAAACCAGGGATGGGCATATTGCGTAAGATAGATCGCTGCTAACAGACATACTGGCGCAGCAATAATTACAGAAAGTATCGTAATAAAGACAGAGCTGGCGATAAAGGGAAGAAAACCGAACTTACCTTCGCTTGGTTGCCACGAAGATGAAAAAAGTAGTTCAAACAAGCTGGCATTTCCATCAAGAAGCAATGATGATTTTGCATACAAGCTAAAAAAGACAACGATTGGAGTAATAATTATCAATGTTAAGGCAATGATCATGACGACAGAATTTACTCTGTCAATGACTATTCTCTTCTGTTTCTTTGATAAAATGTACAACTTGGTTATGGGATTAACTTTAATTTTTCCGATGCAATCACTAAGGAATCGAGCTGAACATAACCGGAACGGGTTATGTACGATTGCCCTTCATTCAATATGTATGCAAGAAATGCTCTTACAGCAGGTATGGTGGGCTCTCCTTTAGAAATAAGATAAAGATCCCGGGCGGGTGGTGAAGGATATTTTCCGCTTTGAATCGCTTTCATGACCTCATCGAGTGTGTTATAGAAATCTTCTTCCGGATCAATAACCCTATTCCCGTTCAAGTCAATTGGGATCACAGATAATCCATGGACGCTTTTGTTCGTTTTCAGGTCATAGAGATACACCAGATTATTATATCCAACACCCAGTTTGTCTTTCTTAACGGCATCAGCCATGCCTGGGTCGCCAAACAAACCTGTTCCATGAAGATCTTCCTGCTTCAGGCCAACATATTTTGCCCAGGTTGCGGCTGCACCACAAGCATCGGAGCGGGTATATACATTGAGTTTTGTCTGGGATTTATTATTCAGTAATTGACCCCAGCTTGGTACTTTCTGTTGAAATATTCGTTGAAACTGCTCTCTTGTCAACCCCATGTTCATGATTGTTTCGTATTCAGGGTTAGAGGTATTTACAGTTGCGAAAACGGCATCTTTTGCCACCGTCAGATTCCATGCTCCCTTTCCCGTTTCCACAGGAGTTACTTCCCGAGAGAACATGGCAAGATCAACCATCCCTGAAAGAACATCGGTCATGCCTTTCCCGGCGCCACCGGCACTGATATCAATCTGAATATCCGGATAAACTTTCTCGAACTCTTCCGCCCATTTAACGGTTAACGGATACAAGGCAAATGCTCCGGAAATGCTAATTTTTCCTGAAATCTTTTCTTTTCCGGTATGTTTGTCCGACGAAGTATTCGTACAGCCTGAAAAGGGGAAAAGAAAATTATAAGAATTGGACGCGATTGTTGTGATGACTATTACGGTTATCAGAACAATGGATGTTCGTTGTAGCTTCATAATTTGGAGGTTGAAAAATGTATGAAGCAAACCTATCCTGAAAAAAAAAGATGTAAAACAGCTTAAATACGTAATTTCCGAAATAGGTGATTATACGTATTCGTGAGAAGAATCCGGCATGAAGAAGCACCGGAAGGGTTAAACCTCTACAATATGATTTTTTATGGCATAGATAACCAAGCCTACTGTGTTCTTCGATTGTGTCTTCATCAGAAGGTTTTCCCTGTGTTTATCTACCGTGCGCTTACTGATGAAAAGCTGATTAGCGATTTCTTGATTCGAGAGACCCTTGCAGATATGATATAAAATTTCAATCTCACGTTCGGTCAAGTCATTGTTATGTCTTTTCGTTTTACGGTTCAGATTTCTGATGATAGCATCCAGGATTTCAGGAGAAAAATAGTTATTGCCCTCCATCACTTCTCCGACAGCCCTGTTGACATCCTCAAAACTAGAGTTCTTTAGCAGAAATCCTTTTGCGCCGGCTTCAATCATCTCGGAATAGTAATTTTCGTTCCCATACATGGATAAAGCAATAATTTTAATCTCCGGATACCTTTTCAATACTTCCCTCGTCGCTTCAATCCCATTCATCTCTGGCATTTCGATATCCATCAGAACCAGATCAAGTTGTCGGTCCTGTAGGATGTTTAACAACTCCCTGCCATTATTTACTTCAAGCACCTCCCGGATGTTATCACAACCTGCTAACAATAATGCAAGCCCCTCCCTGAATAATGCATGATCATCAGCCAAACAGACAGTAATCCCTGAACTCATAACTGAATTGTAATTTTGAGGAAAAATCCTTCTTCGGGTGAACTGTGCATCTCTATCTTGCCATTTAACGATTTTATTCTGGATCGGATATTGAACAATCCCATGCCTTCAGTTTCTGTTTCGTTAAGAGAGAACCCCACACCGTTATCAGAATAGAGCAATTCCATATGTTTTCCATCATCAAACAGGGATACATTCACTTTAGAAGCTTCGGCATGTTTTACGGTATTAGTAAGCAACTCACCAATTACACGGTAAAGAATCACCTCCAGGTTATCATCATATCGCTTCCCTTCCAGATTGGAAGAGTAAATGATTTCGCAATCCCTGCTTATGATGTTTGTGGTAAAAGACTTCATCGCTTTGTCAAGTCCGTATTTTTCCAGGATATGCGGGCTAAGGTTATTGGAGATCTCTTTTACTCCGACGATGGCTTCATCCACAGCCATTTCTATTTGCGAAAAAATCTTCCAATTGGTCTCCCCAAGATCCGTTTTGTTGATGGCAGAACTGGACATTTTAATGGCAGACAGGATCGGTCCAAGGCCATCGTGAATCTCTTTGGCAAATGACCGCCGCTCTTTTTCTTCGGTTTTTATGATGGCAGAGAGAACTTTCGATTCGTTCTCTTTCCTCAGCATATCAATCCGATCCTGTAGGTTAAATATCCTACGGATATAGATGGTTCCGATGAACATCAATAAGGAAATCAAGACCGCAATCCAACTGGAAAGAACCGATTCGGAGCTATTGTCATTTTCAAATATGACGATTAGTTCTAACAACCTTCTGAATGCCATAAACAAAAATCCTATCGAAATCAGAATCCACGAGATATTGAATTTAGTCCTCCGTATTAGGCTAACAGCCAGAAAAGAAGCCCCAAATTGTAGCAAAACGGAAATAATCAGTGCAATGTCGATTACCATTCTACAAATATAGGAAAATCCAATGTTTGATGAATTCTTTCTTATTGCATTCTGATGACACCTCCTTCCATCCACTTTCCTTCGTCTTTCATTCGTCTTTCCGTTACTACTCACTTCATGAACACGCCTGTTTCCCTCAAAAAGTTACACTTACTTAACAAACAGCTACACTTACTAATTTTTTAACTACACATTGCTGAATTTTAAATAATATAATAGACGTATATTGGAAACTTGGAAAAGTAATCTTTTGCCAACGGGATTTATTAATTAACATAAGATGTTATGAAAAAGTACTTTACATTCTAAGCATGTTCAGCATTTTTCTGCTGCTTGGCGCTCAGTCGATTATCGCTCAGCCAGAAGTCACGGTGACATACCCATCAGCTGCTGGCATAGAGTCGTATACGATGGAAACTATTACCATTACATGGACAACCAATCTTACTTCTAATATTAAAATCGAATTAGTCACAGATGATGGTGCAGGAGGCTATACCGTGGTTGAGACGATCGCCAATGAAATATCGCCAGGCCCTGTCAAATAGTTGGATTGGTACATCCCTGAAACCATTGACGCGATTGGTATATCCCAAACAATATAACAACAGCCGTCTCCTATAAAGTTCGTGTAAGCAATATAAATGATGCTACATTATTTGATGATTCAGAAGTATTTGTTATTGTAGCAACGACGAATACTTCTGCTGTCCTTGTCGCACCAGTTCCTGGTGCTTTTACTGAATGGGAAAGGGGAGAGACGCACACGATCAAGTGGGATGCTGATATGGGACCTGTCAACATTGATCTCACATGGTGGCCTTATGGGATTAATGATATTCTGCGTATTGCCCATTCCGTTACGGGAACAAAGCGTGCCTGGCTCTGTTACGTTTACCACTCCCGCTCTGCCCAATGGAACAACCGTTTGGGGAGCAGGAACTACACAAAAAATAGAATGGACCAAAACCTTTACAGAGTATGTGGATTTGGAATTATCACGTACCGTCGAATTGGTTACTACCATATGGCCGATAACAACCAATAAAGATGGACTCTTTCATGATTGGGTTGTTCCAACAGGTCTTACTGATGCTACTAATTATGTAATCACGGCGACGATATTCCAACTGATGGCGGCGTTGTTTTCGCCATCGTAGTGAAGGTATTCCGATCCGAGGGCCGAAGCAGACGCAGATCGGGGAGATACAGGGGTCACCGAGCATGAAGGTCGGATCTTCGAGCGGGGAAATTTCACCTTTTCTGGAATATAGGTCTGATCCGACTTATCGGAAATGTTGTAAAATACTTCCAGGTTGTAGTTGAGGGGGGATGTGCCACTGTTTGATATGGACATCGATTCGTTGACACTGGTCCCTAAGTTGACATAACGGGTAAAGCTGGTTGGGTTGACGCCGATGATTGGATCGGTAGAACTGCCGGATTGTACATATTGAACGTCGTCGACATAGTATCCCGGAATATCGGAGGATCCGGAAATGGCTGCCGCATAAAATTCGACTCCCCCCAATTTTGCGGTGCCTGTTGTCCCCCCTGCCTGGTAACTGAATGGCCAGCTGCGAACCAGGTTCCCATTGATAAAGAGTTGGATGTTGTCGCTGTTTAAATTGATGATCTGCTTCACTTCAAACCAGGATCCTTTCGGATAGTTAAAGGGGTAGGGCGTAGTCCCTCCAGCAAAAAGTTCACCACTGCCGCTGGTTCGGAAGTAGACCTCACAGGCATATTCGAGCCCGGGAGATTCGAAATGCTGGAGACTGTAATACCCGCATTTTCCCGTTTCTACATACATGTACCATGAGAGTTCGAAACTCCCCGAGTTTTTATCGCCTAGTTTTAAAATAAGGTCTGTTGAGGAACCGGAGGGACCGGTGATGGAAATCGATTTGGTGGGGCTGTGGGCAAAGGTATTGCTGATTCTGGCATCTTCACTGCTTCCGGGAGAATTTTACCAGGTATTACACCATACCTGATTGGAAAGCGCAATAAAATTATTCACTGGATAGGATTCGAAATCTTCGGAATAGAGAACGGTTTGCGCCGAAACTCCAATCCACCATGTAAGAATGATGCTGGCAATGAAAATCTTTTTCATGTTTGTTTGGTCATTGATAAACGAAAATACGATTTTGTCTTGTAAAAATAAGGTTATTTTTTTAATCTTAAAAAGAAAGGATGAACAGGCCACCTTACATCTATTCCATGGCCCCTATTTAAATCTATTTTAAACTCCTATTTATTTACTTTTGCCGCAAACCTCCCGGGCAAAAAATGGCCAAAATCATTTTTTCATTCCTCTTCCTCTTTTCTCTTAGCCAGAAAGTTGTTGCAGTGTATGATGTAAATGAGAACTGCAAAAAAGCCTGGATGCTGGTGATGGACCTCCGTATAGACCAGGCCAAAAAGCTCCTTGCCGAAGAGATCAGGACAAACCCGCAGAACTATTATGCCTACTACCTGGAACAAACCTGCGATGTATTCAGGTTGCTGATCAACTCCAGCGATGCAGAGTATGAAGCCTTTGTAAAAAATTTTGAGAAAAAAAGAGAGATCATGGACGGGAAGGATGAAGACTCGCCCTATTACCTCTCCTGCAACGCTGAGATGGAGTTGCAGGTTTCTGTTTTCAGCGTGATGCATGGCGCCCAGTGGAGTGGGCTGACCAAAGGCTATTCAGCCTATAAAAATGTTTACCGGAACATTGATCGTTTTCCTTCGTTCCAGCCAAACCGCAAGCTGGATGGCTTCTTTAATGTAGCTATTGCTAACTTACCGCCTTTCGTGAAATGGGCTATCTCCTTCTTTGGTGTGAAGGTGAACATGGAAAACGGCTTCAGGACGCTGAACCAGTATTATCAAACGCAGAAAAACGTGGAGGGGCTCAATGCCGAGGCAGCGCTCTACATGATCCTTGCCGCCAAGATCAACAAAACCCCGGAGAGGGTGTACGACTTTACCAAATCGCTCAACAGCGATGTGGCTAATACTTTTATCCATAGCTATTTCAGGGCGAACATTGCCTACCGTACCGGAAGAAATGAAGAGGCCCTCAAGACCCTCCAGCAGATCACTCACAATGAAAACGGTATTGCAGATGTCATCTACAGCTACCTGATGGGGAAGGTGCTGTTGCGGAAACTGGATCCCCGGGCTGAGCACTATCTGAAAAGATACCTGAGCCACCTGGAGAAGAAGGAGTATCTGAAGGAGATGAATTACAACCTGGGCCTTTTCTATTTTCTGCAAGGCAACCAGGAAAAGTATCTCAACTATTGCGAGATCGTAAAAAAGCAGGGGATGGACCTCAACGAACGGGACCGGGAGGCTCTATATGATGCCAGTCTCGACTATCCTCCCGATGTGAACCTGGTCAAAGCCAGGTTGTCGCTTGATGGGGGATATTTAGAAGAATACCAAAAAGCGATGAAATCCTTTGAGGCCGGGCACGAGAAGATATACGCTTATGATATTGAGTCTCATTTTCTGAAAGGAAGGTATGAGGCAATGCTGAAAAACAGTAATTTAGCCATCGCGGAGTTTAAAAAAGTAATTGAACTTGGGGAAGATGAGGATTATTATTTTGCCTGTGAAGCTGCATTAAGACTGGGAAAGATATACCAGGAGATGGGACAAAAGTCGCTGGCAGCCGAATATTATAAGAAATCAACGAAACAATATAAAAGTGATTATTATGAATACATTGAGGACAAAGCACGAAAAGCCCTCGATAGTTTATAAACAAACCAGATAAAACCATGAACATCACCTTTGTTATTGACTCATATAATGATGCCAATGGAGGTACGATTGCTACAAAGCGCCTGGTGGATGAACTTCGGAAGCGTGGACATAACGTAGCGATTGTAGCCGCGATACACGAAGATCCTTCTGATCCGGATTTCTACCAGGTTCCCGGATTTGTACTGCCCGGTACGGAGGCATCACTGGAAAACATGAAATTCCTGTTTGGCCGTAACGATAAGAAAGTCTATGAACAGGCGATGAAAGATGCCGATATTGTTCAGGTCCAGTTTCCATTCCTGATGGCGAGGGGTGCGGTGAAAACAGCCAAACGCCTTGGCAAACCAGTTGTTGGGGCCTTTCATGTGCAGCCACAGAACATCATGGCAGCCATGGGAAAAACAAGCAAACGCATGGAGTGGACCATCTGGTTCTTCTTCAAATATTTTCTCTTCAACCGTATAGATACGATAACCACCCCTTCCAGGTTTGCCGTTGAACTATTGGAATCGCAGGGAATTGTTGCCGACATGTTCCCGATCTCCAATGGCATCCCGGTAGAATATATGCCTGGAGAATACAAAAGACCAGAGTGGTTTGGGGATCATCTGGTGCTCCTGAACATTGGACGGCACGCTTACGAGAAGAGGCAGTTACTCCTGATGGAAGGGGTTAAACGATCGAAATACGCTGATAAGATTAAACTGATCCTGGCCGGAAGAGGAGAGCGAACCGAGGAGATGAAAGAGAAAGCAAAAGAGCTGCCTGTAGAACCCTTTATCGGATATATCACTCCGGAAGAAAAACTCCAGTACCTGAATACAGCTGACCTTTTCTTGCATGGCTCTATTGTGGAACTTGAAAGTTTATCCTGCCTTGAGGCCATCGGCTGCGGGCTGCCCTGCCTGGTCAGCGACTCTGATTACTCGGCTGCGTCTCAGTTTGCGCTTGACAACAGGTTTCTGTTCACCTCTGACGATCCCGATCACCTGGCCGAACAACTTAACTACTGGTGGGAGCACCGGGATGAGTTAAGAAGTGCCGATATGAAGAAGAGGGTACTCGATGAAGCGGCACAATATCGCTTCGACAAAGCAGTGGACAATTATGAAACGTTTATTAAAAATGTGGTAACGCCACCTGCTGTGAAACGGATTCCTACTGTCGCCATCAGGAAACCTGATGCAGTTAAAAAGGCAAACCGGTTATGAAATCGGACAAGGTTCGTGAGCAACAGATTTCTATGGAGTCGGTCTACCCTATAACCATTTCTTCAGATTATACCTTTATAAAGACCAACTTTTCCTACCTGTTTTTCTCCCATATTGCCTACACAGCTATTCATTGGTTGCTGGGTGTTGGATTCTTCCGGACCGTTGGCCGCCAAAAAACAAGGGGAAGAGAAAATCTGCGACCGTTAAAGAAGAAAGGGTTCGTTACGGTAGCCAACCACTGCCATTTTCTCGACACCGTCCTCACCGGAATGGCTGTACTTCCCCGCCGTCCCTGGTATGCCTCTGTTCAACGAAATTTTGAAGCGCCCTATTTCAGGAAGTTGTTCCGTATCCTTAGAGGGTTCCCAATCCCCAATGGACCGATTGGCCTCAGGAGGATCACAAAACCTGTTGTGGAGGCTATTAAACGTGGAAATATCGTCCATTTTTTCCCTGAAGCCGAACTCTGGCACCTCTATCAGGATATTGACTTTTTTCAGAAAGGTCCTTTTTACATGGCTCATCAGGCAAATTGCCCTGTTGTTCCTATCGTACACCTGTTTAAACCCAGAAAGATATTTGGCAAGGTAAGATCAAAAAATATCCTCTCTATCACATCTATTATCGGGGAGCCTATTTACCCCCTCATATATACAGAAGAGGGCGAGCGTGTTGACCTTAAGGCGGTACAGGAGATGTGCGATACGGCGCAGAACTGGATGCTGGCAATGATGGCTGAATATCATTCCAACAGGGAACAATCAAGCATCACCTAGTATTTCCGGCAACATCATAAGCCATTAGTATATTTCCATGCCGGACGTAAAGAATCCCATTATGAATAACGGGATGGGAGAAATGCTCTTTCGTCCCCTTGTCGACCTTCATTGAGCTGATTACCTCCAGGGTTTCGGGATTTATCAGGCAGACCTTCCCATCCTGGGTGTAATAGTAGATGTTGTTGTTGGCCCAGATCAGAGAGCCTGTTCCGATCTTCTGGGATTTGAGAATTTCACCCGTTTCAGTATCAAGGCTTACCAGGCTTTTCCCTGAGCTGGTACAGGAATAAATTTTATCGTTTTGAATTACAAATCCACTCATGTAGTTGTCGATCTCTTTGTTTCTCCACACCTGGCCGATTTTTGTTCCATCATCAAGAAGTTCCAGTTTCACCGCTCCGTTTCCGTCTCCTGCAATATAATAAATGTATCCATCCTGGTACCAGGCAGAGTTGCTGTGCGTGTCTCCATTACCTGGTTTTCTCTCGGAGAGGGGAATGTTCACCTGATCATGGCTCCAAAGAAGTTTGCCGGTTCGTGTATCGATGCCAAGAAATGAATAGGCAGTAAAAAGCACAACGATATCGCGTTTTGGCAGTTTGATGAGGATGGGGGAGTTGTAGCCTGAAACCTCACCGTTACCCGAACATACCCATTTGATTTCTCCGGTAAACCGGTCGAGGGCCACCACATTGGTGTCGGGGCCTCCCGGAGTGGCGAAGACCAGATTTCCATGTACCAGGGGTGCCTCGGCAAATCCGAAAAGGGGAGCGATCCCCTGAAGATTTTGCACCATCTCTTTTGACCACCTCTGTTGTCCGGTTGTCCTGTCGAAGCAGGTCAGGTTCCCCAGTCCGGATGTGACATAGATCAGGTCATCAACTACTGTAGGTGCACACCGCGATCCCTCGTAGTTGACCACCCACTCCAGCCCAAAACCTGATTTCCAGAGGAAGTTCCCTTCTGGGTCGTAAGCCATCAGGTAGGCGGTGGAGTCTGTTTCACCGGTAATAAACAGCATATTATCGGTGACTGTAGGCGACCCGTATCCGTTTCCGATGTTTTCATAGACTCTGATAAGGGGAGGTCCTTCCGGAGGCCAACTCCCGAGTAAATTTTCATCGGGATAGATCCCATGTCGTTCGGCTCCCCGCCATTGGGTTGTGATTTGGGCTGTTGAGGACAAAGGGCCAACCACGAGGATGATAAGCAGGGGGAGTAAACAACTAAGATGAAATTTTTGAGTCATGGTTTCAACGAATTAAAATGATTACCACTTACAGATAACTCCCCACTCAAGAGCAGGGAAAATGTGAGGACCGGATCGGGCTTGCTGTACATCATAGCTGAATCCAACGGCAGCGTTGATACCGATGTATTTGTTGAAAAACCAGTCTCCGCCGCAGGTCAGTGAAGGTCCGTGCAGAATAATATCTTTGGGATCATAGTGATAAGGATAAGAATAATCATAGTATATGTTATCCTCTATCACGAGGAAGCTACCATACTGAAGGTCGATATACATTCCTCTGAAGAAGAAAAACTTTAACCCTCCACTAGCTAGAAAATAGGTATGATCGATAGAAAGCATACCAAAATTGGGGAAGATCCCACCTCCCACGTGCCAACCAAACCCTTGTTCTTTACCGATGCGTCCCTGGTATCGAAGTCCCATCCAACCATAACTGGGTCCATGCCCGAGAGCAAAGCTGGCGTAATACCGGTCACAGCCATTTTTGAAGAAATTATTTTTTGCAAGCCATTTTTTTTCAACAGGATCGTGGGAATCAGGGTTAAAAAACTCCTCTGTACCGCTCTTGTAGCGGATCATGTATACTGTTGCCGGGTTAATTACATGAACAGGACCGTCCTGGTAGTTGTACTCTTTGTATTTGATATCGAGTTTACTTACCTCCTCGATTTTGGCTTCAATCTTTTCGCCGGAGCGTAAGTAGATCATATCCTGGGAGAGGGATAGAAAGGGAGTAACCATCAAAAAAAGAACGGTCAACCAAACCGAATCATTTGTTTTCATAAGGAGCTGGATTATTGAGTAAGGGGTTAAGATATTTGGAGAACGCAGGATATTACCTGAATATTGCACCGTTTCCAGCACCCTCATCAGGGGTGATGAAGCGGTTTATTTGAAATCATCGGGGGAGATAATTTTCTCCTCCAGAAGAGCCTTCATT
>CAZXQU010000047.1:0-23042 GCA_964642545.1 uncultured Prolixibacteraceae bacterium
AAATAAAACGATGCTTACCGAAGAGAAGACCAAAGATATTGTTGAGGCTTGGGTTCAGAATACCAACAAGCTGGGAACCCAGACTGGTGGAAGCGGGCATTTGAGTCATGTCTCTTTCAGGATAGATAGCGTGTCACCGCGTATGCTTGAAAATGGCACTACCGAAATATCCTGTTCATATACACTAATGATTGAGACGGAATTCACCTATTATCCCGATAATCCACCCTGTGAAACCCCTTGTTCTGCAACAATAATCGTGAACTCCGATACAGGGGAACTAATCGCCTAAATTCCAAATCCCAAATCCCAGATTTCGCTACCTCGCTATTTCGCTATTTCGCTATTTCACGAAAGGTTTCATCGAAAACGAGAACGTGTACTCTTTCGCAGGAAGCCGGTAGGTCGGATAAGTCCATGCTCCCCAGCTGTCATCCCCTCCCACACCCATTTGCTTGTAGTCAATGTTCACATCAACGAAGTCACGCTTTTTCAGATCCCAGGTGTGTTTTATGCCACGCTCATAGCTGGCAAGGTCATCAAAAGTAAATGGAAGGGCTGAGAAACAGATCAGTGGGCTTCCGCTGAATATGAGTCCGACCTTCTCTTTCCCGGTAAATTCCACCCATCTTACATCGGTCCGGTAACCGTTCTCTTGCGGACGAATGTAAGGGGTATAGAGTTCATCCACCGTGGCAGAATAACGTCCGACGAAAGCACTGCTATAACGATCCTGGTAATTCTCCCAGGGACCGCGTCCGAACCAGGTGGCATGGTTCATATTGACCGGGAGTTGAAGGTTGAGGCCAAACCTTGGAAGTTCTGGTAATTTCTTCTCGCCTGGAATCAATGATGCAGTGATCACAATCTCACCGGTGGATCGGATCTCATACCGGATGATCTCAGTTGAAGCAACAGATGGCAACGAATATACCACCGAAACCTCAATCTGGTCAGGACTTAAGGTGCTTGTGCTGATCTCTTCCAAACGTCGGTTAGCACTTGCCTCAAACCACTCCCCGCAACGTTT
Organism: uncultured Prolixibacteraceae bacterium; assembly: GCA_964642545.1. Taxonomy (GTDB): domain Bacteria; phylum Bacteroidota; class Bacteroidia; order Bacteroidales; family FEN-979; genus QYOJ01. The sequence continues at coordinate 1,031 of CAZXQU010000047.1, forward strand.
ATAAAGTCGGTTTCCGATATCGTTGTCGGTTGGAGCTCTTCTGAAGTTTGGAACAGGCCCCTGTTTAATAAGTTGTGTATTTTTGTACTCAAACGATCGCATCTCTCCACTCATCAGGTCAAAAACCACTTCGAAATCTTCGCCACGTATATTAATCCCCGATGCCGATTCATTCAGTTCCAATGGCTTCAGCCCTGAAGGATATTCCGGCATGCCTGACGAAAAGGAATCGAGAGGGAACTGCTCCGAAGCAATGATAAAATCCTTGTTAAGAAGTCCCATCGGTTTGGTCGTCTTCACGAAGAGGTTTAGCATATACTCCACATCAGGTTGTTTGATTAAAGGGTTTGCTGGGATAGTGAGCACTTTCTTTTCCCCCGGATTTAATTTGAATGGAAGAAATACACCTCTGAGAACTGTTTGCCCATCACCCTGGATCTCCCAAAACACCTCCGTATTCTCAAGATCATAAAAGGCATAATTGTTCGACAAGCTTACGGAAGGAGTATTCGGATCGTCTAGTTTTAGTTTCACATACTGATAGACCTTTTTCACCTCCCAATACCCTGGATGGACCGACCTGTCGGGAAAGATAATGCCATTATCCAGAAAATTCTGGTCCGAAGGAACATTCGCTGGTCCATAATCACCACCGTATGTGTATGGGCGACCTGCCAGGTCGCCCATACTGGTTCCCGTGCCACTCCTGACCAGCGACTGATCCACCCAATCCCAGATACATCCGCCCTGGAGTTGTGGATAGGTCTCGATAACGTCCCAGTAATCCTGCAAGTTACCGGTGCTGTTGCCCATGGCATGCGCATATTCGCACATGATTAAAGGACGTAGTTGTTTGGTGAAACCATAACGTTTGAGGTAGTCGATCCCTGCATACATCGGGCAAAAAATATCCGTGTTGTAGGATTGCTGGGCTCGTTCATACCATACAGGGCGGGAGGGATCCCTTTGCTTTATCCACTCGTATGTTGCAACGAAATTCGACCCGTTTCCGGCTTCATTGCCAAGTGACCAGATCACAACGCTCGGATGGTTCTTGTCACGCTCCACCATTCGTTCCGTCCGGTTCAGGTGTGCTTCCAGCCAGTCGGGATTGTTGCCAAGCGTATGGTCCGGATCATAACCCATCCCGTGCGATTCGATATTCGCTTCATCAATTACATAGAGCCCATATTCATCGCACAACTCATACCAGTAAGGATCATCCGGATAGTGACAAGTGCGTACAGTGTTGATGTTGGCCTCTTTCATCAACTGAATATCCTGAAGCATCCTCTCTTTGGTCATCACATGTCCGGTCACCGGATCTGTCTCATGGCGGTTGACTCCTTTTAGCAATACCGGAATTCCGTTTACAAGAAACTGACCGTTTTTGACCTCCGAAGTCCGGAATCCCATCCGGCTGCCTGTCGACATGATGATGTTGCCCTGCTCATCCGTTAAAGTCAGCACAACATGGTATAAGTTTGGTAGTTCAGCACTCCATTTCCGCGGATTAAACACCTTTTCGGTGATCGTATAACTTTTTTCTCCATTCGCCGGAACCTCAACCTGTATTGACTTTCTGAAGATGGGCTCCTTCGAATCTTTAGATTCGAACAATCCAGCATCCAGCATCCAGTATCCAGCATTTGTCTTCAGCTTTCTGGCATCCGGCATCCGGCATCCGATATCTGTATCAGACATGTTCTGCAGGTCAACAACCACACTGAACTCCCCATCCATATAATTGTCCGTCAGTTTTCCTGTCACAAAAAAGTCCCGGATGCGTACATCGGGAGTTGAATAGATGAAAACATCCCGGTTGATGCCGCTCATGCGCCACATGTCCTGGCATTCAAGGTAGGATCCATCACTCCAGCGAAAAACCTCAACAGCGAGCGTATTATTTCCGGTTTTAACGATGTTGGTGATATTGAATTCAACCGGAGTCTTCCCATCTTTCCCCATGCCAACCATCTCCCCGTTTACATACGCATAAAAGAATGATTTTACGGCGTTGAAGCGAAGGAAGATCTGCCTGCCATTCCACGATGCTGGAACCTTAAAATCTCTGCGAAGCATGAAAACTGGGTTTGAATCAGCCGGCACATGTGGTGGATCCGGTTCCATCAGGTGTTCAAATTCATAAGGTTGATTGACATAGATTGGGTAGCTGTATCCGTGAACCTCAAATGTGGCCGGGATCTGAATGTCATTCCAGTCGGTTACATTGTAACCTGCTTTAAAGAAGTCCGGTATCCGGCCATCTGGATTATCAGCCATCCGGATTTTCCAAGTGCCGTTTAAAAGAATTGAATAGGGCGTAGCACTCCAATCATTCTTAAGGGCGGAGGCTTCATCATCGAATGGGAGGAAAGAGGCATGCGGAGGTTCGTTGTTGATACCTGTCAGCTTCGGATTTTCCCAGTCAGGAACCTGCTGAGCGAAAGCAGGAAGGCTGAAATAAACGATAGTGAGAACTCCGATTAATATTTTCTTTCGTACTATTTTCATAAAAAAGTTGTTGTTGCTTTTCCAACAGGATCAGCGTTAATTTTTTAATGCATTCACATGGATACCGGCAAATTTTCCTACCAGGAAAGCGACCAGGATGGCAATATAAAACTGACCGGATACGGAGATTAACACGGCGATAGCACGAGCGGCTGCACTTATGGGGACAATATCGCCATATCCTACCGTTGCCATTGTGATGAAGGTGTAATAGATGTAGGTATGAAAATTGGCTGTGTCTTTAAGAAAGGTGTTGGAAATTGAAGAGTAGTAAGAATTCGGATAAAGCCAGCTGACCACGATGGTGAAAATGGAGAAGGCTAGTCCCATTAGGAGATACCCGTTTATGGACCCAAGAATAACCAGCTTGGACACTTTTTTTGCTTTGACAAATTGACTGATCAGTTTATATACGATATAGATGTAGAAGACAGTGTTCAGGAGAGAGGCAGTAATCTCCAGAATATCGATATTCAGAATCTTGGCAATCCACTGAAAAAGTATCAGGAGGACAGCAACAGGCAAAATAATCCGGGTTCTGCTTGACAAAGAAAATATCGAACAGAAGAGGATACCTGTAGTCAGGATCTTGTTTAGTATCGAATGGATTGATTCAGGGAAAAAAGCGACAGCAACCAGCATCAGGACAATGACTGCGAGAAGAAGAGAATTGGCCCAGAGCAGATGATTTTGATTCTTTTCATGTAAAATTTTGAATAGGTTTTTCATAATTCTGTTGCGTTGAAATTGTTTAACAAATCCCGGGCTTTTTTTACCCTCTCAGTATCAACCTGAGTATAATTGTATTCCGACATTTTGGGCTTTCCCATTTTTACGCCATCCCTGATGAAAGTCATGTTGCCTGTCACTTCTTTCGTCAGATACATGTGATATTCGGTTGCACCTGTTTCTTTAACTACCTGTGACAGGTTATGTTCTTTTATTCCATGACCCGGCATAATGACAATCCGGCCATTGCTGTGCCCGATAAGTTGACAGATCAGGGAAGAGCCTTCAAGTGCACTGTCGGCTTGTCCTGAAGTAAGGACACGGTCAATCCCCAGCCCGATCAAGTCATCCAGGGCTTCAAGCGGGTCACGAGTCATGTCGAATGCCCGGTGACATGTGATTCCCATTGGTCGGGCAAGAGCAACAAGTTCCATCATCCGGCCACGATCTATCCTGCCATCCGGTTGCAGGATTCCGAAAACAACACCATCTGCTCCAAGTGATTTTGCAATCCGGATATCCTCCTTCATGATTTCATATTCTTCATACGCATACAGGAAATCGGCTCCCCTTGGCCGTATCATGACAAAAACAGGGATGGTTAAGTGCTTTTTCGTGAACGAAATAGTCCCTGCGCTGGGAGTACATCCGCCATCCGCCATATTCTCACACAATTCAACCCGGTTGGCACCGCCCCTCTGGGCCTCAATAGCGGAAATCGCTGAATTCACACAAGCCTCTAATAACATCTCCAATTGATTTGATTTTCGATTTACGATGAAGATTATACGCTTTTCGCTATTTCGCTATTTGCTCCGCCAAACTTCGCTTCACTCCGGTTCACTATTTTACTATTTCACCATTTCATCATCTCACCACCTCTGACTGCAATTCCTGCAAATATCGATAGACTTCCTGTTTTGCAGGATCTGTTCTCGAAATGTTCTATAGGGTTTGCATCTCCAGATCTCTTTGAGAGGTTGGATTTTCATATCACCCAAACAATGATCCGCATCCTTATCAAAACAGCAGGGTACTACCTTCCCATCCCATGTGATTACACAACCACTCCACATGCGAAAACAGCGGTTTGGGAGGGAGTTTTTAATGGTATAATGCTGATTCACAGTAACACCCTGAGGACTCCCGGCCTCCTGACCTTCTGACTCCCTGACCTCCTGACCTCCTGACATCCTCTTGTACCGCGACCACTTCCCCTCCGGCATCAATGGATTCCCCTGCTCAAAATCATAAAACTGAGCCTTTTTCAATACCGTTCTGTCAACACCCAACAACTTCCCTAATTTCCTAATTTCCTCTATCTGATGCTCATTTGACTTCAATACCAGAAACTGTATTTCCAAAACTGGCTTCCGGGTATTCATCTCTCTTCTGATACGGACAAAATCCCTGATGCCGTTGATTACTGTCTCAAAAGAACCTCCTACCCGGTATTGCTCATATGCATTCTGATCAGTCCCATCCAGTGAGATGATCAGTTTATTTAGCCCCGATTCAATTGTTTTCCGAATATTGGGCTCTGTCAGAAAGTGACCGTTGGTAGAACTCCATACATAAACACCCCTTTCACGGGCATAGGAGATAAACCGGAAGAGATCCCTATTCAGGTATGGTTCTCCCTGGAAATATAGGGTCAGGTAGGCTAGTTGAGGTGTAAACTGATCAACGATCCTCTCAAACTCCTCTTGCTTGAGGTTTCCGGAAGCGCGTGTCAGTCCCATCTGTCCGGTAGGGCATTCGGGACACCGGAGGTTGCATTTGTTGGTTGGCTCAATTGAAACAAATGTGGGACTTCCCCAAATGATTGGTTTTCGGAGTAGGATGGAAAAAAAGTAACTTGAAAGAAGTTTTATGAAATTGCAACTCCGGATGAGTGATAATGGTAGTCTCACAGAGTCCCTCATCCCTCGTCAGTCGACCCCAGTTCTTCTACCTCAGACCCCAGTTCTTCAACCACCGACCCTGGTTCTTCGTCCCTCTTTTTTTTCTTCTTCCGTTTGAAAAGGGGTTTGATAATGGAGTAGGCCTGGGAAACAATAAGGTTTGTTGAAACAATCTCTTCAGCGATAGTATTGATGATGTTCCTAAAAGTCAATGCATCGACCAAACCCTGGTAGTTGTCCTTTAGGTTCTCTTCCGTCTCAAGGAGTTCTCTCTGTAATCTGAATTTCTCATCTTGCAGCTCTTTCAATGTGTTGATGGGGGTCATCCTTCCTCTGTGATGTCTACTTTTCTTCATCGCTCTCCTCCTCATGTGTTAAAGTTGTAAGCTTGATAATCAGTGGATTGATAAAGAGTTTTTCGCGGAACTTGTAAACCAATACCGAGGCAATAAGGTAAAATCCAACAACGATTAGTGCTCCAACATACATATGCCCTACCACTTCACCGTACCAGTAAACGAAAGCCAAACCCAGAAAAAAGAGCAGGAAGATGGCCAGGAGTAACACCACCAGGCTGATAAGGAGCGATGAGAGGAGCAGCACTGCCCCTTCAATAGCCATCAGTCTATAGAGTTCAAGCTTCAACCGGACATACCCTTTTACATTGCCGGAGAGCGATGAGAAATCGTCTGAAATCTTCCGTGCTTGTTTCATTATGGTTTTTGTTTTGGGCTCTTTTTTCTCACTGGTTTCAAAGGCTCTTCATCTTCGCTGAGGTGAAGGGCAGTTTTGATTTTGCCAATTTCGTCAGAAAATTCCTCTTGGAAATCGTCCGTAACTTTCTTGAGCCTTTTTTTCAACTTCTTACGGGTTTTAGCCCCTTTCTCTGGAGCCAGGAGCAATCCTATTCCTATGCCGACTACCAAGCCAAGAAGCAGAATTTTTCCGGAATTATTTTTTGCCATGATCGAATGATTTGAACAAAGATAACATTAATATGTGTAGCTTGAACTACAAACTATCTGTTAGGCTTCTCACAGCCTTGAACTGACTAAGAAACTCCTTCAGCAAGATTCTGATGAATGTATAGGATGGGACAGCGATGATCATGGCAGGGATCCCCCCCAGAGTTCCTGCTGCAATGATAATGAGAAAGATCTCAATGGGATGAGCTTTGACACTTTTTCCATAGATCATCGGTTCAAGTACGATTACATCGATCAGGATAACTGTAATATAAACCAGGATAATCCGTAAGGCAGTTGGCCCCATCATCGCATAATCACCAATGCTAACAACGCCGGTCACACCAAGGATGACACCCATTAATGTTGCCATCACCGGTCCGAGATATGGGATTATATGTACAATCCCTCCAAAAAGACCGATCACAAGTGCCCCTTTAACCCCGATGATAAGCAGTCCGAGGGTATACAGGGTCACCATTACACAAATATTGAACAACAGCCCAATGTAATAACGTGACAATAAATGCTTACTTTTTATCAGGACCTGGATCGTTTGCCTTTCATAAGCTTGGTTAACCAGGGTAAGAACTATACGCCGGATCATTGTGGTATCAAAAAGGAAGAAGAAGGAGATGAAAATGACTGAAAATGTATCAAAAAAGAATTTTCCGGTAAATGAAAAGATATCCTTGATAACGGTTGAAAAGAAGCCAAAGTTGACAATTTTAAATAACTTCTCCTCAATAAAGGTTGTCACCGATACATCATGCGGCATCACCCCGAAGTCGATAAGAACTCCCTGCAGACTATTTATCTGATCACTATAAAAAGCCGTGAATTTTTCCATGTTGATATCCGAAATCAACCGTGCTTCCTGGATGATTAGTGGGATAAAGAAACTGCATAAGGAGAAGAAAACGACAATAATCAGCAACAGGGTAATTATTGTACTAAGAATATGAGGAAAACTTCGACGTCCGATTTTAATCCGGTCTAGTCTCGTAACCAATGGTTGCCCGATAATAAATACGATTAGTGAAATGAGAATAACCGTAACGATATTGGAAAAAGTCCACAACAGGAAGCCAGCTAAGGCAACGAAAAGAATGAGAAAAAATAGTTTATTTTTCTGGTAGAGCTCTTTCATATTTCTGGGATTTGGGATGATCTGATTTCTTGGATAAAAATAAATAAAAAAATCACTAATATCCTCAGAGTTTATCAGTAAGCGATCTCACTACCTTAAATTGGCTCAAGAATTCCTGAGCAACAATTCGCAAAAGTGTATAGGTGGGGACGGCGATGATCATTCCCACAATGCCCCCGATACTTCCTGCTGCAATGATCACCAGGAAGATTTCAATTGGATGGGCCTTGACGCTTTTCCCGTATATAAGAGGTTGATAAACAACATTATCTATAACAATTACGATGAGAAATACAAGCATGATAAGTAAGGCGGTATGCCCGATCATCCCAAAGTCACCAATACTGGCCATGCTGGTTACTCCAAGAATCACACCCATGATAGTGGCTATCAAGGGCCCGAGATAAGGAATGATATTGATGATGCCAGCAAAAAAAGCGATCACAAGCGCTCCCTTGATGCCGAGGATACTTAACCCGATAGAGTAGGAGATGATCATGGCAACAACATCAAGGAAAAGCCCCAGGAAATACCTAGATAAAAGCTTTTTACTCTTATCCATTACATGAATGGTTTGATCGCTGTATTTGTCAGGAACGATGGTTAGGATAATCCGTCGAACCATATCAGGATCGTTGAGGAAGAAGAAGGAGATAAAAATTACCGAAAAGAGATCGAAAAGAAATGTACCCGTGAAGCTGAAAATATCCGAGAGGACAAGAGAAAACATGCTGAGACTCACAAACTTCAATGCTGTTTCCTGGATTACTGCCATTAAGGTTACTTTGCTGTTAATCACTCCCAGTTGGATCAGCCAGGTTTCAAGCCAGTCAATGTCCTTGTGAAAGTGTCCTGAAAGTTGACCAACATTGATCTCCGAGATCATTGTTGCTTCGGTTATAATAAGCGGAATAAAGAAGCTTAAAAATGCCGCGAAAAAAGCAATTAAAATTAACATGGTGATGATAACACTCAACACATGGGGAAACCTGAATCTACCAATCCGAATCTTATTAAAAAGCTTCACAAGTGGAGCCCCAATGAGAGAAACCACTATTGCTATCAATATGAAACTGATGATGTTAGAAAAATACCAGATAAGAAAGCCGACTGCTATCACAATTAGAATGACAAAGAAAAGCTTATTTTTTTCGTAAAGTTCTTTCATGATACAGGGAGTATTGGTTAAAACGGAAAAATCACACTTATCTTGTAAGCAAAATTGTCCCCAACGTTGTCAAAGGAGTAGGGGCCCCAGCGGTAGAATGCACCGATCCCGATAGTATAAATTTTTAGGTTTACAAGGTTGTTGATCAGCAACCCGGTTTCATAATACCCGAGGTTCATCTCCTTTGTTTCGTTCTGGAAGTATTCATATCTCTCTTTGCGCTCCAGCCAACCGAAGCCGATGTTCTGGGAGAGGGCGAACTCGGGATGAAACCATTTTTTCCCTTTGAATAACAGGTATTTAAAGTCATGGTACAGATAGATGGAGGCATATCCATTGGAGAGAAACTCATTCATCCGCATAGTGGCAAATGAGTTGGGAGCATACAGGGTGAATACCCGGTAACTGCCATGTCCGTTATACAGGTTACAGGCTGGAATTGGCTGATCAACATATCCTGCATTAAACTGAAATGAGAAATCACCAAGGTACTTCAACTTAAATGTCTTCCTAATTTTCAGATCCACTCTGTTGTAGTCGAATTCCCCTCCAAGAAACCCTTTGATGCCTCGGGTATATTGTAACCATACGATAGGATATTTTGTACCAAGTGACATTTTCGTTTCAATCGTCTGCAGAAATTTCTCTTTGTAAGCCCATTTGAATCCCGCTGTCACTTCGGTGAAAATAAACTCATCATCAAGTATTGTGGCATTCCCTTCGTAGGTAGCTAGGTTTGGTGTGGTTGAGTTCTTGAATTGCCTGGAAATTCCAACCCCAAAAAGAAAGTACTTCATCATGCGGAATTTGAGTCCAAGACTAGCCGATTGGGTCCGGTCCAGCTTCTTGATCAATAAACGCCGCCAGTCTCCTGCCAGGGTTGAACCAAGAGATGTCTTGTCGTCGAAGAACTGTACTCCTCCCGACTCGATCAGGTCAAACGAATAGGCTGCATCAATCGATACGTCGTTACGCCGGTTCAAGAGGAAACTGACATCAGCGCCATATTTGTTGGTGGATATGCCAAACGAATACTGATAAAAACCACCCACCTTAAACCACTTGGAAAACCGGTCATTAGTATGGATACCTAATCCAAGGATGAGCCCTTCATAGTAGTTGTATCCAATCATACGGTTGATATCAAAATCGATGGGTCCCCAAGGTATTCTTCCAGTCAATAATGTTTGGAATGTTTTGGCCATCTTGTCAAAATTCTCTGCTTCACCGATGCTGTCCAGTACCTCGTAAGTACGCCTGTCGCGTGGTGTCAAGGTATCAGTGCGGTATTGATCCCAATACGCTTCACTTCGTTTTGCGGCATCTTTATCTACTTCAATATCGAGATGGTTGAACTCATTCCGCACTAGATCGGGGTTCAGGATGATATCGCGAATGTAACTCCGCCCACTTCCAACTGCCTTATATTTCCCGATCCTCAGGTTATTAAAAACGATATCCGTATTCAATTGTACGGGAAACCAGTTTTCACCATCAACCTGATCATACATCTGCTGTATCTTGATTCTGAGCCCTCCCTGACTTGCTGGTTCAGCAATCACATTCTGGATACCCCACTTATGAGAACTTATTGATATTGTCCCTTTTAGTCCATCGAAATTAGTCCCTTTCCTGGGACGGAATGAGATGATGAACACCGTATCTTGATCAGTGTAAGTCGTATCCTCGATTTTGAAGAAATACTTACCCAGGCTTCCTCCGCTGATAGGATTGACATAACTGCTTTGAAAAATCGTGATGAAAGGCTTGTAAAAGGAGAACGACTGAATCTGTGTGGAGAGAAAGACAAAGATAGGATCTTTGAATCCCGACATTTTTGTTGCTATTACATCATTGTAGCTTCTGTCGGGATAGAGGAACTTCCGCTTTGTAATATTCTCCATAAGGAACAGATACTGCTGGCTGATCAGCCTCTCAATCAACCGGGTTGTCGAGTCTATAGCAGCACTATCCTGCTGGATGGAATCCTTTTTGGTCTGGAGTTCAAATCCAATTCCAACAGTTTCCAGTCCCTGTAGGGAGTCATTATAGTTGCCCCCGATATTGGTATCGGCATCAATGGTAAAGACTGTTTTCTCATACATAGTGTAGGAGAACGAGTTCTGTTTCTCTGGATCGTTTATATCCCTGTTATTTACGACGTTGGAGATGATCCTGTGGGCAGGGTTAATCCCGGGCAAGATTTCAACTTCCTGGAGTTCGATCTCTTTTCGGTCAAGGTAAATGACAAGTCCCTGTGTTTTGGTCTCAACCTGAAAGGTGAGTGATTCATAACCAACATAAGAGAGTTTCAACGATTTTATGGGTTCATTGAAGCTGAACCGAAACCTGCCGTCAATGTCAGTAGTCCCACCGTAGGTGCTCTGATTGATCACGATGTTGACGAACGCAAGGGACTCTTTCGTTTTGGAATCCATGACCCGGCCGGATATCGTGTATGTTGCCTGTGGGAAGATCGTAAATGAATGGAAAAAGAGAAATAGTATGATAAATAAATATCGGCCCCGCATAGGAAAGATTTTTTCAAATTTACAAAAGGTGATCAAATAAAAAGGTCTCTTAATTTTCGTTTCAGATTATTTGAGCGTATGACACGATTATTTGAGGTGGGTATTTAATCTTACCTTTGCAAAAACATCTCCTCAATGTCCAATTCCTTCCCCGTCATCGCAAAAACCCTTTCCGGTCTTGAAGAGGCCCTTGCGTCAGAGTTGCAGGAGTTGGGGATCAATGCTGAGCTTTTGCATCGAGCAGTTCGTTTTGCGGGATCAAATGAGGACCTCTATCGGGCGAACTATTGTTCACGCCTCGCCATCCGATTCTTGAAATTTATTACTTCATTTGAAGTCGTAGAACAACAGGATTTGTATGATCAAGTGAAAACCATTCCATGGGAAGAGTTTATTACGGAGAGTCAATCCTTTGCCATTGATGCAGTAATCAACCAGTCGGCTTTTACAAACACCCTGTTTGTTGCCCAAAAAGCCAAAGATGCAATTGCCGACCGATTTCGAACTATATATGGAATTAGGCCATCGGTAGATTTAGAACATCCTGATTTGAGGATCAACATCCATCTTCAAAAGCAACAATGCACGGTCTCGCTGGATAGTTCAGGGCATTCATTGCATAAACGAGGCTACCGGAAACGTACCTGGGAAGCCCCTATCAGCGAAGTACTTGCAGCAGGGTTGATCCGCCTGTCGGGATGGGACCAGCAAACCCCGTTGTATGACCCAATGTGCGGTTCGGGAACAATTCCCATGGAAGCCGTCTTGCTGGCTTCAGCAACTCCTGCCGGCTACTTCCGCCAGGAATTTGGCTTCATGAAGTGGCGCGATTTTGATGCCACGATATGGAAGCGTGTCAAAGAGGAGGCCAATGCACTGATCAGGCCTGTTACCGTCCCAATCCATTGCTCCGATACTGCCCGTCAAGCTATCCATGCGGCCAAAATCAATATCCGGAAAACCCATTTGGGCCCTGATGTTCAGATTCAGGTTGCAAATTTTCATGCTACCAAACCTCCCTTCGAGAACGGCCTGATGGTGATGAATCCACCCTATGACGAGAGAATCCTGCTTGATGATGGTATCGCCTTTTACCGCAGTCTGGGTGATACTCTTAAACATCTCTATAGTGGATGGGAAGCTTGGATCATCTCATCCGATTTGAAAGCGCTGAAGTTTTTTGGGTTGAAGCCTTCGCGAAAGATACCTCTCTTCAATGGACCATTGGAATGCCGTTTTGTGAAATTCGATTTGTATACCGGAGCAAAGGAGGAGGACCGCAGACCAAAGGACGAGGGATGAGGGATGAAGGACGAGGTTAAATCCGGCATCACTTTTTTAATAACTTTGAAGTCAAATAAAATTTCCAAACTTTATGAAACGAATCGAAAACATCGGGGTGTTCACCTCCGGAGGTGACTCCCCAGGCATGAATGCAGCTATCCGGGCGGTTGTGCGGACCGGAATATGGGAAGGGTTTGACATGTTTGGTATCTATCGCGGTTACGAAGGGATGATCGACGGACAGATCGAACCCCTCTACAGCCACTCTGTCTCCAATATAATACAACGTGGCGGGACAATCCTGAAAACAGCCCGCAGTAAACGGTTTATGACTCCTCAGGGCAGAGCCTTAGCTTACGAGCAACTCTTGAAGCACAACATCCACGCACTGGTAGCAATAGGTGGAAATGGAACTTTTACGGGAGCAGCTGAATTTACCAAAGAGTTTGATATTCCCGTGATAGGGCTTCCGGGTACCATCGATAATGATCTCTATGGCACCGATTATACGATTGGTTTTGATACGGCAATCAACACGGTGACTGAGGCAGCCGACAAGATTCGCGATACAGCAACGTCGCATGATCGACTCTTCTTTATTCAGGTGATGGGCCGCGACTCAGGATATATTGCTCTCTGGAGTGGTGTGGCCTCCGGAGCAGAGTTTATTCTGGTCCCTGAAACGAAAACATATATTGATAACCTCTCCAGGTTAGTGAAACACGACATCAGGAAGAACAAAACATCAGGAATTGTGATCGTTGCAGAGGGGGATGATGCCGGGGATGCCGAGTCGGTAGCAGCCCAGGTGAAAGAGAGGCTTCCGGAACTGGAGACGCGGGTCACGATCCTTGGTCATATCCAGCGGGGAGGCTCTCCAACCGCCAGAGACCGAATGCTGGCCAGCATGTTGGGATATGCGGCTGTCAAAGCGTTGAAAGAGGGGCAGCAGGGAGTGATGGTCGGACTGATCAACAAACAAATCGCCTATACACCCTTCGAAGAGGCCATTAAGAATCGTAAAGGAATCATCCTGGATCTGCTGGAGATGTCGCGGGTACTTGCTTTGTAGGAATGATGAGGTCATGAGGTCATGAGGTGATGGAGTGATGAAGGTGATGAAGGGATGGGGTGAAACTAAATCAATGAATTGCATTTGATGGGCAATTAATTCATAATTCTTAATTTGTAATTCGTAATTGGAAAGGACTACCTTCTTCGTTGATGTCATTCTCCCACTGCCAATTAGCGGTACCTTCACCTATCGTGTTCCTTATGATTTAAATGATAATGTAACCAAAGGAAAAAGGGTTGTCGTCCAGTTTGGGGCCAGAAAGATTTATACTGCACTGATCCGGAATATTCACGAGAAACCTCCTGCCAACCATGTTCCAAAATACATCCTATCGGTACTCGACGAGCTACCGGTTGTGTCGGACATCCAGTTTGCGTTTTGGGATTGGATCTCATCGTACTACATGTGTCATCCCGGTGAAGTGATGAATGCGGCATTGCCATCGGTGATGAAACTGGCAAGCGAATCCAAAGTTGTTCTCAACCCCTCGTTTAAAGGTGACCTTGGTGAGTTGAATGAAAAGGAGATGTTGCTGCTGGAAGCCCTTGGACACAGGAACATGATTGCGATATCCGATGTGGTCAGGATCCTGGATCAACAAAAGGTTATCCCGGTGATCAAAACCATGATTGATAAAGGGATCGTTCTGCTTGAGGAGGAGCTGACCGACAAGTATCGCCCGAGAAGAGAGAAATTTTTGCGGTTATCGGATGAACTGGCATCCGGCGAGGAGGAGCTGAGGCACCTGTTTGATACACTTGAGAAACGCGCTCCAAAGCAACTCGAAGTGCTGATGACATTTGTTCATCTTACGAAATATGAACCTGGAAAACCAGCTTCAACCTCACGCTCCTCATTAATGGAAAAGCTGAATGGAGGAGATGGTGCCCTGAATGCCCTGATAAAAAAGGGGGCTCTGATGGTTACGGAAGAACAGGTGAGCCGGATGCCTTCGGGAGCTCAGCCGATATTAGTCAATACCATCAAGCTTACCGGAGATCAGCAGCAAGCACTCGATGCGATCAGAGCCGGGTGGAGCCACACGGAGGTGGTTTTGTTACACGGTGTAACCTCAAGCGGCAAAACGGAGATCTACATTAACCTGATCAAGGAGACTCTCGATTCGGGGAAGCAGGCACTCTATCTTCTTCCTGAAATTGCTCTTACAACTCAGATTATCAGCCGCCTTAAAAAATATTTTGGTGATCGTGTAGGGGTCTATCATTCCCGGTTCAATGAACAGGAGAAAGCAGAGATTTGGAACCGTACCGTTGATCATCAATACGACGTGATACTCGGAGCAAGGTCGGCCATCTTTGCCCCATTTACCAACCTCGGACTTATCATCGTTGATGAGGAGCATGACTCCTCCTTTAAGCAATACGACCCTGCCCCCCGGTACAATGGCCGTGATGCAGCTATTATCCTTGGGAAGTTGCATGATGCCAGAGTCCTCCTTGGTTCTGCAACACCTTCGGTTGAGAGTTATTTCAACGCCAGGCAAGGTAAATATGGTTTGGTGGAACTGATGACCCGTTACCGTGATATGGAACTCCCTAAAATTGAAGTGGTTGACATAAAACAGGAGCACCGGGAGGGGAAGATGAAGTCTCACTTCTCATCCACCCTTCTCGTAAAAATGGAGATGGCCTTAAAGAACCATGAACAGGTTATCCTCTTTCAAAACCGAAGGGGCTTTTCACTCCGATTGGAATGTGAAACATGTCACTGGATGCCTAGTTGCAAAAATTGTGACGTGACTCTGGTCTATCACAAGAAGATTAACCAGCTCCGCTGCCACTATTGCGGGTATGTTTCGCGCATCCCCGAAAAATGCCCGGAGTGCAATGGGGTAAAAATTCGGATGAAAGGCTTTGGCACCGAGCGGGTGGAAGAGGATCTGGAGATCTTAATGCCGGATGCCAGGGTTGCACGAATGGATCTTGATACAACACGGTCGAAGCACGGACTCCAGAAAATACTAACCGACTTTGAAGAGCGTAAGACCGACATCCTGATCGGAACCCAGATGGTGACAAAAGGTCTTGATTTTGATCATGTTAGCACGGTATGCATTCTTAATGCGGATAATATGCTTAGCTATCCCGACTTCCGTTCTGGGGAGAGGAGCTACCAACTCATGGCTCAAGTAGGCGGGAGATCGGGCCGCAAGAAGAGGCGCGGGGAGGTGATCATTCAAACCTGGCAACCATCCAATCCGATCATTCAAAACGTTGTAAACAACGACTACCAGGCTATGTTCCTGACACAACTCAATGAACGCAAACAATTCAACTATCCACCCTATTACCGGTTGATCGTTGTGCGTTTGAAACACCGGAAATCCGACGTACTGAACAAAGCTGCTGCCAGCCTTGCTTCTGACCTCAAAGCAAGCTTTGGGAAACGGATTCTTGGCCCCGAATACCCAATGGTCGCCCGTATCATGAATCTCTATATCAAACAGATCATGATCAAATTAGAGAGGGGAGGTGAGACCCTTGCCATGAAAGAGAAAATCAAAGGAATTCTTGACGAGTTTTACCGGAAAAAAGAGTTTTCGGGAGTAAGATTGATCATTGATGTGGATCCGGTGTAGTGTCAACGACCAGAAAAACATCCTCGTTATCCTTCTTCATCAGGTATTTTTCCCTTGCAAACCGCTCCAACTCGGCGGTGTCGGATATCAACTTCTGGGTTAGAATGGAATCTTTGTGAATTTCGTCGAGATAAAATTGCTTTTCCACCTTCAACTCATTCAATTGATCTTTAAGCCGAAGCCTGAGAAGGATGTTGTTGCTGTCAAAGAAGAATAGCCAAACAAGAAAAGCCACCGAAGTGAGGAAATATTTGTTGAGTACAATATTTAATATCTTTTTCCACATAGAGGTAACAAATTTACAACCAGTTATTTGATATTCAAAATTAAAAACTTCAACCTCAAAAATAAATTCACCCATCACCCCATGACTTCATGACCCCATGACCCCATGACCCCATGACTTCATGACCTCATCACTATGTCCCAAAAATATCTATATTTGTGCATATAAATAGTTGACTATGGAAGAGCACCTTTCAGATCCTTTGGTAGATACCATCAATACAGAAAGCTTTACTGGCTGAACACGCTTTTTCAAAACTTGATCAGGAGCAAACTGATAGGATTACAAAAGCAATTTATGAGGCAGGTTTCGCAATCCGCTGGAAACTGGCCGAAATGGCCCATGAGGAGACAGCATTGGGGAATGTCCATGACAAGATGGTAAAAAACATCATCGCTACACGGTTTGTGTTTAAAGATATTGCAGCACAGAAAACCGTTGGTGTCATTAGTAAGGATGATGATAGCATGATTACCGAAATAGCGCGTCCGATGGGACCTGTTTTTGCTGTTACCCCAATTACTAACCCTACTTCCACTGCGATGTTTAAAATTCTCATCGCAATGAAGACCAGGAATCCGATCATGATCTATCCTCATGGGGCTGCCCGCAAATGTACCATCGAAGCGGCACGGATCTGCTATGAAGCTGCCATTGAAGCCGGGGCTCCTGAAAACTGTATTCAATGGATCCCACGTGCTTCCCGCGATCAGGTGCTTGCTTTCATGAGCCACCGGCGAACCGCTTTGGTTCTTGCTACCGGATCGGTCAGTCTGGTGCGGGCTGCATACCGGTCTGGAAACCCGGCAATTGGAGTTGGTCCGGGGAATGTTCCTGCCTACATTGGTAAAACGGCTGATGTCCCTTTTGCAGTAGATCAAATTCTTGTCTCAAAATTGTTTGATAATGGAACTATTTGTGCCAGCGAACAATCTGTAGTGGTTTCACATTTTAATGCCAGAGAGGTAAGGGAAGAGTTCGAAAAACAGGGGGGCTATTTCCTTTCGCAGGAAGAGATTGTTAAAGTTGGATATATCGCGATCAATACAGCACAAAAGACCATGAGCCCTGAAGTCATTGGTCAGTACCCGGAGGTGATTGCCAGGCTGGCCGGGATAAGTATTCCTAACGGAACACGGCTTCTTCTCGCTCAATTGGAACCGAATCAGGTTGGGATAAAATGGCCTCTTTCACTCGAAATCCTTGCTCCCATCCTGGCCTACTACGAGGTCGATGAATTCGATAGTGCTATTACACTTTGTAAACGAATAAACTCACAAGGTGGATTAGGACACACTGTGAGTATTTTTTCCAACGACCCGGCCAAGATTCATTATTTCGCGCATACGCTAAATGCTGGCAGAATTGTTGTCAACACGCCCTCATCACAGGGAGCAATAGGGGGGCTGTACAACTCGTTGAACCCATCACTGACACTCGCGTGCGGATCAGGTGGAAAGAACTTCACAACCGATAACATCTCTGTACGTCACCTGTTGAATATCCAACGGATTGCTTACCGCAAAGTCCAGGTTTGTTCTGAACACCAGAAAGGAGAGGCCTTTTGTTGTGATAAAGATCTTACCCTGGACGAGATTGACAAGCAGTGTGAAACCGCGAAAAATGAAAAGCGATTAGGGATTCACGTCTTACGTCTTACGTCTCACGTTCTTCCCCCTCCTTCAAGTACTGATAGATAGCCTCCTGCGACCTGACTTTTGGACCTCTGGTTCTACTGTAGGCATTAGGTTTCCCTTCTCCAAGGATGCGCGCTTTGGTGTTATCGGAAAGCTGGATCTGCAGCATTTCCCACAGATCTTTCTTAATCGCTTCATCGTAAATTGGGCAGGCAACTTCAATCCGGTTGTCGAAATTGCGGATCATCCAGTCGGCAGAGGTAATGTAATACAATGGATTATTGTCATTACAAAAAACAATAACCCTCGAGTGTTCCAGAAACCTGTCTATGATGCTGATCCCTTCAATATTCTCACTTAGTCCTTTAATTCCCGGGATTGGGACACAGATTCCCCGGATAATAAGTTTGATTTTAACCCCGGCCTGGCTTGTTTTGTATAATTTCTTAACAATCGTCTCATCCACCAGGTTATTCAACTTGATGATGGCCCAGGCATCTTTTCCGGCTTTTGCATTCTTGATCTCCTGATTTAACAGGCGGATGAAATGATTCCGCATATTGAACGGCGAGAGAATGAGCGACTTGTAGCGAAAAGGCTTATAAGCCGATTCCATCTGG
This sequence comes from uncultured Prolixibacteraceae bacterium, assembly GCA_964642545.1. GTDB lineage: Bacteria > Bacteroidota > Bacteroidia > Bacteroidales > FEN-979 > QYOJ01. The sequence goes on from CAZXQU010000047.1 coordinate 19,493, forward strand.
TGGAAGGCGTTTGTTACATCCTGGCAAATCCTGGGATCAGCAGTTAACAGGCTGTCATCAGCATAAATCTGGGCGGTATCTTCATTGAAATTTCCCGTACTGATCATGGAGTAGAAAACATTCTCGTAACTCTCTTTCCTTCTGATTAACAAAAGCTTAGAGTGAACTTTAAATCCTGGAATGCTATGGATCACCTTCACACCCTCTTCATGAAGCCTCCCTGTCCAAAAGATATTCGCCTCCTCATCAAACCGGGCCTGTAACTCCATATATACAGTTACATATTTCCCATTCCGGGCAGCATTGATTAGCGCGTTGATTACACTCGAGTTTTTGGCAGCACGGTAGATGGTCATCTTGATCGACCTCACCTGTGGGTCAATCGAAGCCTCCCGAAGGAGATCAATGACATGCCGGAAGGTTTGGTAAGGAAAGTGCAGCATAATATCTTTCTGCTGTACCAGGGAGATGATGCTCGTATTGGGATTAATTTCCGGATGCCGTTGAGGTGGGAGGGGAGGGTACTCCAGTTCGGGATGCCTCAGGTCGGGAAAATCTGTGAAATCCTTGAAATTATGATACCTTCCGCCACCCCTGATAGGGTCATCCTTACGGATGTTGAGTTTTTTCCGGAGAAGTTTAAGCAGATCCTTTGGCATCGAATTGTCATAGACAAAACGTACCGGATCGCCTAATCGGCGCTGTTTGATGCTTTCCGCCATTACTTCCAGAAAACTCTTCGAAACGTCAATATCAATGTCCAACTCAGCATCCCGTGTGACTTTCACAGTGTAGGCATTGTACGTATCGTAACCGAATAAAAAGAATATCTCCGACAAACAAAAGCGGATTACATCATCCAGCAGCATCACATACTGACTCTTTCCCTCTTTCGGAAGAGTGAGGAACCGTGAAACCGATTTGGTAGGAACCTCAATAAGTGCATAATCCGGACCTGCTTCTGTTATGGTGCTTTCGAGCTTGACAGCCAAATAAATCGATTTGTCAACCAGTGTGGAGATGTCTTTTATACTACTGATCATAAGGGGGAAGAGGAAAACACGCACCTGTTCCTGAAAATATTTTCTTACATACTCCCCTTGTTTCGTAGTTAGTTGCTTCTCGTTGATGATATGAATATTGTGTTCGGCAAACTCTTCTACAATGGATTCAAAGATGAATTGGAACTTCTTTTCCTGAGAAAGTACAATCTCCCCAATCTCGTTTAACAATTTTTTGGGATTGATTTCAGAGTCGTATAGACCCTTCTCCACATTGAGAAGCCTGTTAAGAGTGGCTACTCTTACACGGAAAAACTCATCCCGGTTATTGGAAAAAATCCCCAGGAATTTCAACCGTTCTATCAGTGGATTCCCTTTGTCAGCTGCCTCCTGCAATACCCGACCGTTAAAATAGAGCCAGCCTATCTCTCTGTTCAACATCTGAGGTTTGATCCGGGGAATCATCGGCCTATTTGAGCATTTTTGGTGAGACAATAAATAACTGATGTGCTTTTGCATTCGCTATCTCTTCCCACTTAACTGTGTCAAATTCAATGGCAACGACAGTTGACGTTGGCATGTCATCGATACCTGGATGAAGGAAAAGATTAGCCAGATTGGTGATGGTGGGATTATGGCCAAAAATCATCAACGAATCAATATCGTTCTTTATGCTATAAATGACATCCAGAATCCGGTCATAGTATCCGTCATAGATCTTTTGATCAATTATAACGTTGGGAACAAGATATCCTAATCCGCCAGCAAAAAGTTTTGCTGTTTCAAAGGCCCTGATGGCAGGACTGCTGATCATGAGATCAGGAAGTACTCCACGCTCCTTTAGAAATCCGATGATCCGATGGCTTCTATCAATACCCTTGGTCATCAATGGACGATCCGAATCACTAAGGCCAGAATGGTCCCAGGATGATTTGGCATGGCGTACAAGGTATAAGATCTTCATGTCAATATGCAAACAATGGAAATTCATCCATCATCTCATTCACCAGTTTTCTCACGTTGAGAATCTTTTCTTCGTTGTCGATCTCGCAGATTACATCATCAATCAGATCCACAATTGGATTCATATGCTTCTCTGTCATCCCACGAGTTGTGATGGCCGAGGTTCCAACCCGCAATCCTGACGTTTGAAATGGAGAGCGGCTATCGAAAGGAACCATGTTTTTATTTACTGTAATATCCGCTTGTACAAGAATGTTTTCAACCTTTTTGCCAGTGATTTCGCGGAATTTCTTCCTCAGGTCTATCAGCATCAGGTGGTTGTCGGTTCCACCCGAGATGACATGATATCCTTTGTCAACGAAAGCCTGTGCCATGACGGCCGCATTCCGCTTAACCTGAAGCACATACTCCATGTATTCATCAGAAAGTGCCTCATAGAAGGAGACAGCCTTTGCCGCGATCACATGCTCAAGTGGTCCTCCCTGGATACCCGGGAAAACAGCAGAGTCAAGCATTTGTGTAAACATCTTGACTTCGCCCTTAGGAGTTGTCACACCCCATGGATTTGGAAAATCTTTTCCAACCAATATCATCCCTCCCCTCGGACCGCGCAGAGTTTTGTGTGTAGTAGTTGTAACCACATGACACCAGGGAAAAGGATCGTTCAGTAACCCACGCGCAATCAAGCCTGCAGGGTGAGCAATGTCAGCCAATAGAATGGCGCCAATCTTATCTGCAATTTCACGCATCCGGCGGTAGTCCCAATCGCGGGAATAGGCTGAGGCTCCGGCAATGATCATCTTTGGCCTGACCTGCAATGCCTGCGCCTCCATCTTGTCATAATTGATCAATCCGGTCGCCTCTTCAACCTGATACCCAACAGCTTTATACAGGATTCCAGAGGAGTTCACGGGAGATCCATGCGAAAGATGTCCCCCATGAGCGAGATCCAGCCCCATAAAGGTATCGCCGGGTTTTAAAACCGTCATCAATACAGCCATATTAGCCTGGGCTCCAGAGTGTGGTTGTACATTGGCCCACTCAGCATTGAACAACTCCTTTGCCCGTTGGATTGCCAACTCTTCTGATTCGTCAACATACTGACAACCACCATAATATCTTTTACCTGGATATCCCTCCGCATATTTATTGGTCAAACAAGAGCCCATCGCTTTCAGCACCTGGTCGCTGACAAAATTTTCGGAAGCGATCAACTCAATACCGCTGGTTTGACGATGTAGTTCTTTTTTAATGATGTTAAAGATTGCTGTGTCTTTTTTCATGTGTTAATAATTTTGATTTCAATAGTCACATGGAATATCCATTATTATCATTCACGTTTGGAATAGACGTCGTTTGTATGGATATTTCATTGAAGTTGAAATTTATAGTGTTTTGTATCGTTTTACCGAATAGATGTAACCACGTACAAAATTAGCATATTTGCGGGAATTTCTGCAATTTTGCAAATTCACCCGAACTCAGATGGCCTCCACTAAACCACCCGTCTTTCGTCTCACGTCTTACGTCTTACGTCTCACGTCTCACGTCTCACGTCTTACGTCTCACGTCTCACGTCTCACGTC
>CAZXQU010000048.1:0-22977 GCA_964642545.1 uncultured Prolixibacteraceae bacterium
CCAGCAATGCATCGGTATCGTTGTCTTCTACCAGCAAAAGCTTAATGTTTGTCATTGGATGTTGATTTATAAGGTGAAGAAAAATGTACTTCCTTTTCCAGGTTCTCCCTGTGCCCATATCTTTCCGCCATGCTTCAGCATGATCCGTTTAACGGTAGCCAGGCCAATGCCTGTTCCTGTAAATTGGTCATCACTGTGCAGCCGTTGGAAAGGTGTGAATAGTTTTTCGTAATGTCCCATATCAAAGCCCACACCGTTATCCCTTATAAAGAATACATTCTGACCTTCCTTCTCCTGACAATCGAAGATAATCTCTGGTTTATCCTTTTCCCCTGTATATTTCCAGGCGTTGCTCAGAAGATTCTGGAGGGCAATCCGGATCAACCTCGAGTCGCCGCTGGCCAGAATGTCAGGAGTAACTTTCAGTGTCACGTTCCTCCCTGAATCTCCCGCAGCAATTTCGTCCAACACTTCTGCGACAAGCTTACTGAGGTTCAATTCTGTTTTATCTATCTCCTGACGGGCAATCCGGGCCAACTTCAGAAACTCCTCAATCAACTGACCCATCTCAACGGATGAGTCGGCCACTTTACCCAGGAAGTCTTTTCCTGTTTCATCCAATTGGGATGAATGTTCCTCGACAAGTGCTTCTACGAGACCTTCAATACGTCTGACAGGGGCTCTGAGATCATGAGATACGGAATAGGTAAAGGCCTCCAGTTCCTGGTTTGCTGCAGCCAACTCCGCTGTTCTGTCTAAAACCCGTTTGTCTAGTTCTCTGTTGAGTTCCCTGAGCTCGCTGGTTCGGACATCCACGAGTATCTCCAACTCTTTCTCGCGGATATAGCGAAGACGATACCGGATAATGGCATAGATCACGAACAATCCCAGGAGAATGCAAATCAGGAGAAACCAGGTGGTTTGATAAAAAAACGGCTTAATCTTTATCGGAATCTTTACTGTTTTACCACTCCATTGCCCTAAACGGTTCGTGGTCTCAACCTCGAATACATAACTTCCATAAGGAAGTTTCGTAAAGATAGCCTGCCTCCCTTTTGGATAAATCCAGTTATCGTCATATCCATCCAGTTTGTAACGGAATTGGATCAGATTTGGAGAAATAAATGTTGGAGCAGTAAACTTAATCTCAAGATTGATCACACCAGGAGGAAAATTATAGGTTGACATTACCGGTTGTTGAATGTTGTTGACATTCACTTCCTTAATTACCAGAGGAGGGAAGTCAACTTTCGCACGCATACGATCGGGATGAATGACGGCGATACCCTGATTCGTAGGAAACCAGAGCGTCCCATCCACTAACTTGCATCCGGCAGGGAAGATTCCTCCGTTGAGTGATAATGGTTGGTCACTGCTGGATGTGTTAAAAACCCGGACATTAAAATTCGGAATAATCCCATCTATTTTTTGTTGGAACTGATCCTTTTCAAGAGATAATATCCCACGATCAACTCCCAGCCATAGACATCCGTAATTGTCTTCAAAAATCTGATAGATGGTGTTGTCTAATCCATCCTTTTTTCCAAAGGCATGAATCTGACCTGATACCGGATCAATCCGGTTCAATCCGCCTGAAGCCGTCCCCACCCACATAATTCCTGCACTATCTTCAACCATGCAAAGAATCATTTCATCCGACATTCCCTCGTTAACGGATAGATGTTCGATGACTCCCTGGCGATAGATGTTAATTCCTCCGTCTTGTGTGCCGATCCAGATATTTCCCTCTCTGTCCTCAGTGAAACAAAAAATCTGAGGATCCGACAAACCCGTCTCTTTCGTAAGAGTGCTGATTTCTCCATCCCGGAATATTAAAATACCATTATTTGTCCCAACCCAGAGGGATCCATCATTTGCTTTGAAGACCGCATGGAAGGAAGAGTTGTCAAGCTCTGTGTTTTCATAGGTTTTAACCACAGTTGTTCCATCGTATACAACAAGCTTCCCTTCACCGCCAATCCATAAGAGATGATCTGAATCCTCACCAATGGTATAGACAGGATTTGTTTCCAATCCCAATGAATCTCCATGGTTGAAGAACTGTCCCTCGGAATAGCTGTCTAACCCTCCGGTAGCAGTACCAATCCATACTGTTTCTTTAGCGGAAGAGAAAAGGGGTAGGATGTTATTTTCGGAAAGTCCATCTTCCTGCGTATACGTCAGAATAACAGGTTTTTGAAGTTGGCTTAAGCCAAAATTACCTCTTGAACCTATCCAGATATTCGCTTCGTTGTCGGTAAACAATGAATTAACTAAGGTAGTTGATGGCAATCCTTCCATGTTTGTCAGTTGCTCGAGATCCATCAGAGATGGTGAAAAGCGGTATATTCCTTCACCATCGGAACTGACCCAGATATTTCCATCTTCATCCTCAGAAATAGCTCGGATATCTGCGTTAGTAGATAACAGTTCATTTTTAATTACTTGAATAACGTTATTCTCAAGATAATCAAGCCCTCCGTGAGTGCCGATCCATAGCCTGTTTTGGGAATCGTAAAACAGAGATAGAATAAAATTGTGTGATAATCCATCGTTTTTTGTCATTGTGGAGATCTCTCCATTCTTAATCCGGCAGAGGCCTTCCTGGGTTCCTGCCCAAATTTCATCTCCCTCTCCTTTAACAATACAGTTGACAAAATGTGATGGAAATCCGTTGGAAGAATTATATCGTTTCATAGAGTCCCCTGAAAAGAAAAATAGTCCGGCCCCCTCAGTCCCTATCCAAATTCCACCACCCACATCATCGCAGATTGCTGAAATAGTCGATCCCTGGAAAATATTAAGAGTATCTAATTGTACACCAATTCCATGATGATACTTGATCAGCTTTCCTTTGTTAAATCCACATAAAACAGAGCTATCTTGTAAAACACAAATGGAATGGCATTCTTCACCTTTCCCTATTGACGATTCATCTAAGGGTAAAAATGTAACCCCGTCGAAAGTGAATGCTCCCTGATCGCAGCCGAACCATAAAAATCCTTCTGGAGATTGAGAGATTGTATAGATATTCGAATAAATACCATCATTTGTGCTCCAGGTTTGGCAATGGTATTGCTTAGAGAGTGTTGAAGTCAAGCTTACTTGTGCTGACCCGGTTATGTGAGAAAATCCACCGAATAAATATGCGATGAGAATTAGGGATAAGGCCTTTTTTGACATTAATAATACAGTTAGATGATGGCTATTCCAAAAGTAGAATATTTTGTCAGCTTATCCAAATCTATAAAAACAAAACAAAAGATTGCATTTTTATCATTTTTGTTATAATTTAACACCCTGAAATTAACATAAAAGAAAAAGGATGGCACGTTTAAACATCTATGTAGTACCTACGGGAAGACTTCTGTCCAAAGACTTTAACTTTACAACACATACTGTGGATAGAATCATTTCAATGCTCCAGGACGCAAACGAGATCCCTCCCCCAGCGGGAGACGCCGCTGGTGGAACGATCTGGAAAATGACAAAAGGCAGCAAAAGTAACAGTGCGATTGGCGATTGTACCCCAGATCCGGGATTTGTGGAGGGGGAAACAGTCTATCTCATTCTGGCCCCGGCATAGACAGAGGGTTTGATAAATATTTTCTTACTTTTACCGCCTCTTAATTAACTATTATTCTATGAGGCGGATTTTCCTGGTATTTTCTATAGTCACCTGTTGTCTGCAATTGTCGCTTATTGCACAACCTGAGAACAAAATTGACCGCGACTCCCGCATGGAGTGGTGGCGTGATGCCCGGTTTGGAATGTTTATACACTGGGGTCTTTATGCTATTCCTGCCGGCGAATGGAACGGAAAAACGGACTACGGTGAATGGATCCGGCATTCGGGACAGATCCCTTTGGAAACATATAACCAATTTCAGCCTCAATTCAACCCCATTAAGTTTGATGCCGATGAGTGGGTGAAAACCGCCCGTGATGCCGGGATGAAGTATATTGTAATTACTTCGAAGCACCACGATGGATTTTGTATGTTCAATACAAAGCAAACAGGGTTCAACATAATGGCGACACCGTTCGGACGCGATGTGATGAAAGAGTTGGCTGATGCCTGCCGGAAATACGATCTGAAATTTTGTTTCTACTACTCCATTATGGACTGGCATCACCCCGATTATCTCCCTCGTCGCCCATGGGAGACAGAGAGAAGTGCCGACAGTGCTGATTTTGACCGGTATGTCTACTATATGAAACAAGAGCTGAAAGAGTTGTTGACCCAGTATGGGGATATTGGCGTGCTGTGGTTCGATGGAGAGTGGGAAGCTACCTGGAATGATAAATATGGGAAAGAGATTTATGCATTTGTCAGAAACCTTCAGCCCAATATTATCATCAACAACAGGGTAGGGGCAGGTAGAATGGATATGGAGGGCATGACTGATGAGGGAGCTTTTAGCGGTGACTTCGGTACTCCCGAACAACAAATTCCATCTACGGGAATACCGGGCACCGACTGGGAGACCTGTATGACCATGAATGATCACTGGGGCTATAACAAGGCAAATACGGAATATAAGTCAACTCAGGAGATCATCAGGATGCTGACAGATATCGCTTCCAAAGGGGGTAACTATCTCCTTAATGTAGGACCAACAGATAAAGGGACATTCCCAAAACAGGCAATGGAGCGACTTCAGGAAATTGGCAAATGGATGGCAGTAAACGGAGAATCAATCTATGGAACGGTAGCCAGCCCCTTCTCATCTACACCCTGGGGCCGCTGTACAATGAAAGAGGGAAAGGATACCGTTACACTCTACCTGCACATATTCGACTGGCCAGCTGATGGTCGCTTGCTTGTCGATGGATGTTTGAATGAGCCGTTAAATGCGATCCTCCTGTCTCAACCTAAATATAATCTGAAGGTTAGCCATGAAGATGATAAAATTGTTGTGATACTTCCCAAGAAAGCACCTGATCCAATGAATTCTGTGGTGAAGTTGTTCCTTCAGGGTCCTCTGGATATTACCAATCCTCCGGAAATAACAGCCTACAATGACTTCTTTGTCGACCGTATGAAGCTGGAACTGGTATCAGATCGTCCCAATGTTGAGATTCGTTTTACGGGAGATGGAAACGACCCGGTTGATACCTCCTTTCTTTACAGTGAACCCCTTGAAATAAAAGGAGCCGTCACGGTAAAAGCCCGTTGTTTCAGGGATGGAAAGCCAGTAAGCGGAACCGCTACCCGCACCTTCACCATGTTGCTCCCCTTGGCGCCCAAAAATGTAACAAATCCGAAACCTGGCATCCGGTACCAGTATTTTGAAGGGGAATGGGACTCACTGCCCGATTTTTCAACGCTGACGCCTGTAAAGAGCGGTATTGTGCCTTACTTCAGTTTTGAACCAAGGAATAATCAGGAACATTTTGGGTTTTCTTATACTGGTTTTATCCTGATCCCGAAGCGAAGTGTCTATATATTCTATACTGATTCCGATGATGGAAGTCGCCTCTATATCGGGAACAAACTCGTGGTAGATAATGATGGGTTGCATGGACTACGTCAAAAAGAGGGCTCCATTGGGCTGAATGCCGGTTTTCATCCGATCAGGGTTACATTTTTCGAAAATACCGGGAGCGATGAATTGAAAGTCTATATCAAGAGCCCTGAAATTCCAAAACAACCCATTCAGCAGGAATGGCTGGTTTACGAATGATAACAATATGAGGAACAACCTTCTCGCCGGATTCCTGTTCATGATTGCAATGACGGTTGCAGGTCAATCATCAACATCATCATGGCCGGGCAAGTATTACCAGGGATACGCCTCTTCTCTCAAAGGAGGAGGATTCTCATACCATTCACCTCAGCCCGATATAACTACTTCGATGCTCATCAGGGCGAACGATTCATCGCAATATATTGCATGGCAAACAGAACCTATTCCCCCTTCCATCCTGGATACAACGGTTAGGTTTATCTGGATGTTTGGCATTGACGCGAATGCTGAAAGTTATCAGTGGAAACTATTTGTTAACGACAGATACCTGCTTGCGTTCACGAACCCTACTATTTCTGAGAAGAAGAACTGGATTGCTTCGGGCGTTGATGGTTCAACCCTCGACTTCCGTCCTACCTTGCTTGATAAATATAATGACCCGATGGGATACGCCATCCTCACTGTCCCCCTCAGCTTTCTGAATCCCAAGAGTGCACAGGATATTAAAATAGTTGGAGAGAGCGCGGGGAAGCAGACATGGTATATGACATTTGAGGCATCAGTGAAGGAGTCTATAACAGTTGTTCAGGAAGAGGTTGTCATCAGGAGAGGAAACAAAGACTTCCAATCTGTTCTCTTCCAGGTTGTTCACCTGGGAGAGCCGGAATCTATAGAGATACGCGTTGGTACGGAGATTGTTAAATCCTTTGCCCTTGAGACCGGATTTAACAGTTTTCAAATCCTCTTGCCCGATACCAATGTGGAATTAGGACAATCTGCACAAATCACGCTGGGGGAAAAGGAACCAATCATAATATCCTTCCTTACGAAGCCGGTACGGCACTGGACGATTTACCTGGTTCAGCATACACATACTGATATTGGTTACACACGGCCCCAAACCGAGATACTCCCCGAACATTTGCGCTATATCGACTATGCGTTGGATTTCTGCGATCAAACCGATGGCTACCCCGATGAAGCCAGGTTCAGATGGACATGCGAGACTACCTGGCCCGTGAGAGAGTATTTAAAGACCCGGCCAAAAGAACAGATTGAGCGTTTGAAACAGCGGGTTCTTGAAGGGAGAATCGAAATTGCCGGTCTTTTCCTCAACTCATCTGACCTTGCCGACGAAGCATCCATTACCAAATCGCTTCAACCGATACGGATGATTCGTGAACATGGTATGCCGGTCCGGGCAGCTATGCAGAATGATATTAACGGGGTTCCCTGGTGTTTGGTTGATTATCTTTCCGGAGCTGGCGTGGAGTATCTGAATATGGCTGAAAATACACACCGGGCAAGAAAACCATTTGATAAACCAACCACATTTTGGTGGGAAAGTCAGTCGGGGAACCGCATCCTTGTAAACCGACCCGAACATTACATGACTGCAAACATGCTGGGAATTCTAACAGACGAAGAGACATTTGCACGGAATCTCTTCAACCACCTACATGAAATTGCCGGGAAAGGATACACATTCGAGGATTACGCGATCCAGTTTTCCGGATACCTTACCGATAATGCACCGCCATCCACTACGGCTTGTAATCTGGTGCGAAGCTGGAATAATACCTATGTGTGGCCGAAGCTCAAACTCGCAACCATATCCGAATTCTTGGATATGATGAAGAAAGAGCATGCTGATGATCTTCCCGTCTATCGTGGAGCCTGGCCCGACTGGTGGATGGATGGTTTTGGCTCGGCTCCCATCGAAACAGCCTATGCCCGAATGAGCCATAGCGATAATATCGCAAACAAGGCACTGCAGGCATTCGGAGTGATAATGGGTGTGGATTCAAACCCCCACATCGTTGAACTGCAGTCTCAGGTAGATGATGCCATCGCGTTTTATGATGAACATACATTCGGAGCAGCTGAGAGCATCCTTGATCCACTAGCAGAAAACAGCATCGTACAGAAAGGGGAGAAGCTATCTTATGTTTGGGAAGCAGTGAAGAAAAACCGTATCCTGCGTGAAGAGGAAATGGGTAGGGTTCAACAATTTTTTCCCAAGTCGGATGTGCCTGTGATTACAGTTTTCAATCCACTCAACTGGCATCGTTCGGGAGTAATTAAAATTTATATTGATCATGAGATACTGCCAAGGGATCACGGAGTAATGGTGGTGATGGAAGACAATCTTCCTATACCTATCCAGCCCATCTCCTCCAGAGAAGATGGAACCTATTGGGCCATCTATGTCAGTGATATTCCTCCACTTGGCTTCCGCACATTACGTCTCATGACAATAAAAGGAGCTCCGGTTCGCGAGACGAATGAACCATTTTCCGGGGCAATGGAAAATGAATTCTATAAAATCTCAATAGAACCTCAGTCCGGCAATGTCACTTCATGGGTTGATAAGGATCTGAACGTTGAACTGATTGACCCTGCGGCTCAATATACACTGGCTGAGTTAATCCATGAACAGCTCGGCACTAACCGGGCTCAATTGGAGCACTTTAAACTAGAAGATTTTAGCAGGACCACATGGGAAAGTCTTTCTGTTGGTCAGTTGCAGGATGGACCTGTGTGGACAAGCCTGACAATCAGAGGCAAGATCCCCGGTTCGGCGGAGGGGGATGTCAGCTGTGAAATCCGGCTCTTTAAGCAGGAGAAGAAGGTCGAGATCGTCTTCTCTATGAAGAAACTGGCCGTAACCGACCCCGAGGCAGTATACATCGCATTCCCCTTTCAGCTTCCTGAAAGCCATTTTGTTGTTGAAGTTGCTGGAGGTACAATGGTTCCCGGGAAGGATCAGTTGGAAGGCTCCTCTTCTGACTGGGTTGGCATTCAGAATTTCGTCTCATTGAGGAACGATAGCATTCAGATCATATTTGTCTCCCCCGAAATTCCTTTGGTTCAACTTGGAGATATTAATCTTGGCAACTTTTCTCGGATCGCACATCCCGAATCGTCGAACCTTTTTTCATGGGTGTTTAACAATTACTGGACGACGAATTTTTTAGCCAGCGAAGAGGGCGAGTTGAAGTGGAGTTATCAGCTTACTTCTGCCAATGATCCATCCACCCTCTTTGCTACAAAATTTGGCTGGGGAAACAGGATGCCTTTTCTCACGCGAATTTTCCCTGCGCAAACCCCTGATACGGTAATTATTCCCCGATCATTTATTGGTACTGCGTTGCGAAATGTTCTTCTGGTTTCTGCCTATCCCTCACTGGATGGAAAAGGAGTTATCCTCCACCTTAGGGAGACAGATGGCAAACCTACTCGTTTCCCTGTACGCGATTACCTGGTATCTATCATCGACCTGATGTCTGCGACAAGAGCTACTGAGGTGGTGGAAGTCAATGTTCTGGAAGAGGAGATAGCTCCTGTAGCCATCAGTCGGCCCATTGTTGGGAACCCCGGACAATGGCTTGAAATGGCCCCATATGAAACAAAATTCATTAAACTGTTGTTCGATGAAACACCGTAAGGGCGAAGCTTGCCTCACCCCTGCAGGGATATCCCTCTCCACATAAAATAATCGTCATGAAAAGACAAATCTTTCTTCTCCTGGCAATCCTTATAACTTCAGCCCTTTACCAGCGTTGCGATGTTGTCAATCAGTCGAGTCAGGCTGTAAACCTGTTAAACTGCGAATTCAGGATCCGGTCGGTCTCGGATATCATGGTGGCTGGAGTCGACGTTGATCGTATCACCAAGCTTAAAGATCTTACATGGTCAGATGCCCAAAAGCTGATGGTGGCACTGACTAAACCATCCATGCCTTTGACATTTCAACTCGACATCGATGCAAAAAACCCGAATGTAACGACAGCCGGATTGACGAATCTCGATTATATCGTGTTCATTGATGATATCCAAATGACTTCAGGAAGCTTTAACCAACCCATTTCCATTCCGCCCAACAATGGAACCGCCATAATCCCGATCAAAATGACCGTCGACTTGAAACAGGTTTTGCAGGGAAAATCATCTGATGCCATACTTAACTTTGCAATGAATCTCTCGGGCAATGGGGAAAAGCCAACCCGGTTTAAGGTGAAGTTGAAGCCCTATATCCTGGTTAATGGACAACTTCTGAATTTCCCTGGATATATTACGGTTAAAACAGAATTCACCGGAAGTGGTATCTCACTATAAGAAAAAACTCAATTCACAAAGAGTAATCTTAATTCACACGACTTTTTCCACGCCTATTCAATGGTATCTTTTGGTGTCTTCGGACAACACCTCAGTAATATCATTCCTGCAACTCCGGCCAGAACCGAACCAATGATGACAGCTAACTTAGCAAGGCTGACCGATGCTTCATTCTCAAATGACAGGGTGGAGATAAAGATTGACATTGTAAATCCAATACCTGCAATGAAGCCAAGCCCTAGAAGATGACGAAACGAAACCCCATCAGGGAGACTCCCTAGTTTTAATCGTTTAAGCGCCATCGTCACCCCTGCGATGCCAAGCGGTTTGCCGATTAACAAACCCAGGATAATACCGAGACTAAGTGTGTTAATTAAGGCATCACCTGTAGTAAATGAAAGAGGAATGGCCGTGTTTGCCAGGGCAAAAAGGGGTAAAATGATATAGGATACAGGTTTGGTGAGCGTATGTTCCATCTCTTCCGCAAGCTCCCGAGGGATAATTAATGCCACTAAAACGCCGGCAATGGTTGGATGAATGCCCGATTTTAGAATAAAGAACCAGAGGAAACCCCCTCCCGCAAAATAGAGCAAAGAAAACTTAACTCTAAAACGGCTCAGAATTAAAAGGATCCCGAATACAATCCCAGCCCAGAGGAGCATGGTGAGATTCAATTCATTGGTGTAAAATGCAGCAATGATGATGATTGCACCGAGATCGTCGATGATGGCGAGGGCTACCAGGAATACTTTCAATGTGAAAGGAACCCGATTGCCTAGAAGTGTTAGTACACCTAGTGAGAATGCAATATCGGTGGCTGTAGGAATCGCCCAGCCTGCAAGATGTTGTGGCTGTTGCAAGTTGACCAGGACAAAAATTATCGCTGGGATCAGGATGCCCCCAATTGCCGCGCCAATTGGCATGACGGCCTGCCGGATCTGAGATAATTCCCCCTTTGTAAACTCCCGTTTTATCTCAATACCAACAAGAAGGAAAAATAGGGGCATCAGTCCGTCATTGATCCAATGAAGGATTGATTTGTGCATGAAGGAGAATCCAATCTCATGGTCCCAGATCTGAAAGTAAGAAGACCCGTAGTTGGAGTTACTTAAAAACAATGAAAGTACTGTTGCAGCAACAAGTAATACTCCAGTTAATTTCCCCGACTCTTCAAGTTCCTGAATTGGTTCGATAATGAACTTTCTGACAGGCATAATTGACCTAATTCTTCTTCTTACCTTTTGTCTTGGCTTTCTTTATACTATCAGTCTGAGCCTGGTTAGCTCCTGGGTTAGACACCGCTCCTGGGTGTTTGTTAACAGTCCCGATTTCAGAGGATTCAACCCGGGTTGATTGGGCCGCCACAGAATCTCCTTTGGCAGAAATAGCCTGGGTTGTATCCTTAGCTACGACAAGTGTCGTGTCTGCATTAGCGAGGGCTATGGTATCATCCGAAGCGGTTTCGGTGCTTGTCTGATGGCTGTAAGAACATGAAGCTATGAGAAAGATTGAAACAATCAGGAAACTATTGAACAATAAATTTTTCATATCGGATCGTATTGTTTGAAGATGTTACCTTAATAAAATAGATACCGCTGGATAGGGCCCCTTTGTTGAATGAGAAAGAATTTCTGCCGCCCGGGGCTGTATCCTGCAATAAAACCTTAACGATCTTCCCTTGATTATCGAGTACTGCAATCTCAATTGTTGAACGACCGACCAGTGTAAACTCAACGTTCATGATATCATAAACTGGGTTAGGATAAATTCTGACAGGCTCTGAACGTGCAGGCTCGTCAATACCAATAGCAACTCCGGTGATTTGTGCAATCCAAGTGTCAAATGCATGTTCGTTCAAACGGAATGTTCCAAATCCTCCACTCAGCCATACATTCGGAGGAGAAGCGTTATTTTTCCTTGAGATCCCGGTATAATCTCCCCAACGGGAAACACCTCCACTTGCATAAACATCCACGTAACTTGTTCCCTCCTTCACCAGCTTTGAACTGGACCAGTTACCTCCATCGTCAACATATACAACGCGGACTTGAGGGTAGATCGTTTCATTTACGCGAAGGAAACAGATCATCACCGATTTGTCATTTGTGGCGTTACTAAAAGAGGCAACAGAGGGATAGGCGTAATCATACCCATCCAACCCAAATTTCGAATTCCAGTTGGTTAACCCATTTACAGTTAACCTATTGTAATTTATTCCGTTATAATTGTTTGTATACTCCGAAGCAAATACAAAATGAACAATTCCATCCAGGTAAAAAGCGCTGATGATCCTGTTGTCTCCATTGTCGAGTACGACATTCGACCCCAGCTGAGGTGCGTCACCTGCCAGGTCAAAGTTTGCATCGACATTGTATGCATTCAATTCCGGACTGCCGGACATGTCGTCAGTGAGGTCGTAGAGTCTTATTTTATCTGATGTTCCTTGAGTTCCATGAGTACTCACCAGATATATGCCAGGGCCATATCCCCCTTGCAAGCCCCATGATGCCGGTACAAGGGTAAAGGGAGATTCAGATATATTATACCAGTATTGCCAGCTTAGATTGCTGCCTGCATACCCATCGTCCTTGGTGATCTGGTAAAGTACAGCCTGTGAGAATTGATCGTTATTGGTGAAGAGATTCCCGGTAACATATACTTCATCGTTCGAGAATCCGATTTTAGGATAGTCAAACCAGTAGGCGCTCAAAGGGTTTGGGAGTGTGAGTTTGTAATACCACCATCCATCCTGTGGATTATTGGTCTTGGAGAAGCAGGTCATAACCTTTGAAACGGAAGAGTTCGATCCGTGAAGTACCACCATGAAGAACCTGTCGGCATCAGAATCATATAGCACTGCAGGGTCATATATTAAGGCGGTAAGGGTGGGGTCACTGAAGAAATCATCGAATGAAGAGGTGAAAAGTCTTGTTCCACTCATGTCAAAATATTCGATATGGGAGTTTGTGACGCTCACGATTTTGCCTCCGTTGGATATCGCCATCGAATTGTCGGGAGGGGTGGTCTGATCAAACCAGTTCCCTTCGAAACTTGCGCCAATTATAGGCTCCTCGGTTACACCTTTAAGTTCTCTCTCATCTGGATATGTACCTCTGGTTCCGGATAACTTTTCCTGAGTTTTTCGCTCTTTCTCTGCCATGATTTCGGGAGCCAGTGTATGTTTCTTCTCAAATGAAATCAACCGTGTGTGCCATTCTGTTTGTGGTTGCCCTGGTTGGACCTCCCCGGAAAGGGCTTGGGATTGAATGCCTGATTTCAGGGGATGGAACGTCATATCCAGTTTGGTTGCTCCATCAGGTCCAATAATCGTCTTGGTGTTTTGAGCAAATATGCTGAAAACAAGAAGTCCAAGAAAAAGTGAAAGGTAAATTTTTGTTTTCATAGGATTAGTTTTTAATTCAACATAATTTAAAACCTAAATGTATAAAAAAAAGCATCCAACAACCATTAAAAAGTGGATTTGTGCCACTTTTTTATTTTTCGCAAGGGATATTCATAGGATATAATCCAACCCGGGGAAAGTTTTCTCCCGATAGAATCCCGGAAACAAACATTGAAAGCCAGAAGAATATGCCTTTAATCATCGCAGCAAACATCGTGAAATAATTATTACCGATAAATTCGTAAATTTGCACTCCTAAAAGGAGTTCACTATGTTAATGGATCCAAATAAATTCCAGGGAGAGGCGCTAACCTACGACGATGTTCTGCTGGTTCCGGCTTACTCTTCAGTCTTACCACGGGATGTCGATGTAACATCCCTCCTTTCACGCCGCATTTCTATCAACATTCCTATTGTTTCAGCTGCCATGGATACCGTTACGGAAGCTCCCATGGCAATTGCCATGGCGCAGGAGGGTGGAATCGGAGTGTTGCATAAAAACATGTCGATTGCTGCTCAGGCTTTGCATGTTCGCAAAGTGAAACGCGCCGAAAACGGGATGATTCTGGATCCAGTCACCCTTGCTGAGAACGCACTGGTTGGCGATGCTCTCGCTATGATGAAAGAACACAGCATTGGGGGCATTCCGGTAATTAATGAAGACAAAGATCTGGTGGGGATCGTTACAAACCGTGACCTGAGATTTGAACGCGATCCTGCCCGACCTGTCACAGAGGTGATGACCCGCGAAGTGATCACCATCTCGGAATTCACGGATTTTGAACAAGCTGAAGCAATCCTACAAAAACATAAAATTGAAAAGCTTCCGGTTGTTGATAAAAACAACAAGTTGGTAGGTTTAATTACATATAAGGATATTATCAAAGTAAAAGCGCGCCCCAATGCCAGTAAAGATAGCCTTGGAAGGCTTCGGGTAGCAGCTGCAGTGGGCATTGCCGGAGATACACTGGAACGCGTTGAAGCACTGGTAAGGGAAGGTGTCGATGCTATTGTGATCGACACAGCCCATGGGCACTCGAAAGGGGTGATGGAGATGGCTCAACGGGTTCGGAAAGCCTATCCCGATATTGATCTGATTGTTGGCAATATTGGCACTGCAGAAGCTGCCAGAGACCTGGCAAAACTCGATGTAGATGGTTTGAAGGTTGGCATCGGCCCGGGCTCTATCTGTACAACACGTATTATTGCCGGCATTGGAATCCCACAGCTTTCAGCCATTAACTCAGTGGCCAAAGCGCTCCAAGGTTCAGGAATCCCGGTGATTGCTGATGGAGGAATCCGTTACACAGGCGACATCGTAAAAGCGATTGCAGCCGGGGCACACTCCATCATGGCAGGTTCTCTCTTTGCAGGTGTGGAAGAGTCCCCGGGAGGAACCATCATCTTTGAAGGCCGGAAATTTAAAACATACCGTGGAATGGGATCCATTGAGGCGATGCAGCAGGGATCCAAAGACAGATACTTCCAGGATGTTGAAGATGATATCAAGAAGCTTGTCCCTGAAGGGATCGTGGGAAGGGTGCCATTCAAAGGCTCTCTCTCAGAAGTTATTTACCAGATGGTTGGTGGATTGCGCTCTGGAATGGGATATACAGGCTCCAGTACAATTGAGGAGTTGCAAAAAGCCAGGTTCATCAAGATTACATCAGCAGGAGTTATTGAAAGTCATCCGCACGATGTGAAAATTATCAGTGAAGCACCTAATTATAGTAGGTAAAATTTTTCCATATAAGATTCGTTATTTAAGTCAAAACT
Source organism: uncultured Prolixibacteraceae bacterium (assembly GCA_964642545.1). Classification (GTDB taxonomy): domain Bacteria; phylum Bacteroidota; class Bacteroidia; order Bacteroidales; family FEN-979; genus QYOJ01. The sequence goes on from CAZXQU010000048.1 coordinate 14,989, forward strand.
AAAATTCATAGAAGTGATGAAACGTATTACATTCCGCTTACTGTTATTCATGACATTTACAGGTCTGTCTCTTGGAAGTTGGGCACAGGGAAACCCCAATGAAGTATTGATGACGATTTCAGGAAAAGATGTCACGGTTGGAGAGTTCATGGCAATCTACCAGAAGAATAATATGCTTAACCAGGCAATCGATCAGGAATCCCTCAAAGAGTATCTCGATCTCTTTATTAATTTCAAGCTGAAGGTTCGTGAAGCTGAAGATCTGGGCCTGGATACAATTACATCGTTTAAAACTGAATTGGCTGGTTATCGCGAACAACTTGCTAAACCATATTTCACGGATGAAGCCACAATAGATAAACTTATTCAGGAGGCCTTTGAAAGGTCAAAACAGGATGTTAGGGCAAGCCACATCTTTATTAGGGTAGCCCCTGATGCCCTACCCGAAGACACCCTGGCAGCCTGGAATAAAATTTCGAGAATCCGGCAACGTCTCATGGAAGGAGAATCGTTTGAAATGCTCGCATTTGAACTCTCTGAGGATCCCTCAGCACGAGACCGGGAAGCCAATGCTCAGCATCCATTCATCAAAGGGAACAAGGGGGACCTGGGATATTTTACAGTATTCGATATGGTCTACCCCTTTGAGACTGCTACTTATGAAACCAGCAAAGGTCAGATCTCTCAACTGACCCGGACCGAATATGGATACCACCTGATAAAGTTGACAAAAAAACAACCCGCGATGGGAAAAGTAACAGTTGCCCATCTCTACAGAGCAATTCCCAAAAATGCTACTGTTGAAGATTCACTCCGTGTGCATCAAAAAATTGACACCATATATTTCATGTTGAATACTGGTGCCAAATGGGATTCCTTGGTTACTGTGTTCTCTGATGATAAAGGATCCGCTGCCCGTGGTGGTGCCCTGCCTAAGTTTGGCGTAAACAGAATGGTTCCTGAATTTATTGAAGCCATTTATCAGTTGGAAAATATTGGAGACTATTCCAAACCAATTCTCACCTCCTATGGTTGGCATATAATCAGGCTGGTTGAACGCGACAAGGTTTTGCCTTTCAATGAAGCTAAAGTTGATCTGAAACAAAAGGTGATGAAAGATGGCAGATCACAAATTGGACAGAAAGTGGTCATTCAGAAAATCATTGATGAGTATGGGCTAACTGAATACAAGGCCGCTAAAGAGGACTTTTATTCAGTGGTTACAGATAGCATTTTTCTTGGAAAGTGGACTGCCGATATGGCTTCCGGACTTAACAAGCCACTCTTCAAAATTGGTAAAATGGTGACCACTCAGCAGGAATTTGCGGCATACCTGGCCGCCAAGCAGAAAAAAGGCGATAAAAAAAGCATAACAGTTTATGTCAATAGCCAGTATCAGGATTTTCTTAAGGAAAAACTTTTTATGGTTGAAAACCAGAACCTGGAACAGAATCATCCTGAATTCAAGGCCTTGATGCACGAATACAGGGATGGCATACTCCTCTTTGACCTGACTGATAAAAATGTTTGGTCCAAGGCAGTGAAAGATACTACTGGTCTCAAGACATTTTATGACAAGAACAAGTCAAATTATATGTGGGGTCCCCGGATTGATGCGACAGTTTATACACTGAAGAGTCAGGATGCTGCCGATACGGTAAGAAATTTCCTTTCAACCGGGTTGTCTGATGAAGACATACTGAAGGAGATCAACACCGATACCGTTAAGGTTTTAACGATCCAAAGCGGTAAGTTTTCGAAAAAGGACAATCCTGCCCTGGATAAAATTAATTGGAAAGTTGGGACCTCTGAAAATATAAAAACCGACGATGGGATCGTATTTGTAACGATACGTGAGGTATTTCAGCCTGAGCCGAAAGAGTTGAATGAAGCCCGTGGTCTGATTACCGCCGACTATCAAAACTACCTGGAAATACAATGGATTGATAACCTTAAGAAGAAATACCCGGTTGTAGTTTACAAGGAGGTCTTTGCAAAAATCAAGTAACCATTGAAAAACAGCCTATTCTTCCTTCTTTTGCTTCTTTCTTCGTGCGCTTACTTGCATAAAGAGGGAGACAGGCCTTTAGCACGGGTAGATGACGATTACCTGTTTGAATCGGACATTGCCGGCCTGGTTTCCCCTGGGACCTCTGCTACCGATAGCCTGAATCTGACCCGGAATTATATAGATAGTTGGGTCAAGAAAAAGATCCTGATCCATCAGGCGGAAAAGAACCTGACAGAGGACCAGCTGAATTTTTCCAGAGAGTTGGAAGATTACAGAAACTCACTTGTAGTATTTGCTTACGAAAATATGTTGGTTGAACAACGTCTCGATACTATTGTATCAGATATTGAGATGGAAGCGTACTATCTGGAGAATCAGAATAATTTTTTGCTTACAAACAATATCGTCAGGCTCTCTTATGTAAAGGTTCCCCTTGATTCGAAACAAACCAGGCAGATCCGAAGGTATTTTTACTCTGATGATCCTGACGATAAGGAGAAACTGGCAGACTTGTGTGATAAGTACTTTATGCAGTATTTTGTTGATGATCAAACATGGCTCATCTTCGACGATGTGATGAAGGAGATACCTATCCAGACATACAACCAGGAAGAGTTTCTTAGGTACAGAAGGACTTTTGAAATGCAGGATTCTCTTTATCTCTATCTGACTAAATTTTTTGATTTCAAAATAAAGGAGAGCACATCGCCTTTGCAGTTTGAAAAGGAACGAATCAAAAGTATCATTCTCAATAAGCGAAAGCTGACTTTGCTTAATACGATGAGGCAGGATGTCTATGACGAAGCCCTACAGAAAAATACAATAGAAATTTATTAAGCGTTTTCCAAAACAAATCCTCATGAAACGATCTTGCTCAATCATACTTTTCCTTGTCATGACACTGTTTCAAATCAATGCCTCGGCACAGGACACGATAATTGACGGTATTGTGGCGATTGTTGGAGGACACATGATATTGAAATCGGATCTTGAAACACAGTATCTCCAATACCGTGCTCAGGGGAATATTACGGGGAGCCCGCAGCGCATAAAATGCCAGATCTTTGAGAATATGCTCTTTATGAAGTTGCTTTACCATCAATCAGAAGTGGATAGCCTTACAGTGACGGATAGCCAGGTGGAGAGTGAGATGGACCGAAGGATGCGATATTTCATATCTCAAGCTGGATCGCCGGAACGGTTGGAAGAGTATTACCATAAAAGCTTACTTGAAATTAAAGCTGACATGCGCGATGTTATCAAGGAACAAATGATGGTCGAGCAGGAGCAGAATAAGATCACAGAAAGAGTGGTGGTAACTCCTGCAGAGGTGAAAGCATTTTTCAGGAAAATACCGAAAGACAGTATTCCTGAGATTAGTGCGGAAGTTGAAATTGGGATTATTTCCAGAGAGCCGGCTATTACAGATGTTGAAAGAACAATTGCAAGAGATCAGCTTGCTGGTTTTAAAGAACGAATCTCTAACGGAGATGATTTTGCAACCCTCGCTATCCTCTATTCTGAAGATCCGGGTTCAGCAAAACAGGGAGGAGAACTCGGTATGTTTCAACGGGGGGACATGCGCCCACAATTTGAGGCAGCTGCCTTTAGGTTAAAACCAGGGGAGGTATCGGATATTGTAGAAACAGAAGATGGTTTTCACCTGATTCAAATGATTGAACGAAGAGGCGACTTTATCAATGTTCGCCATATCCTTGTTCAACCAAAGGTCTCCCCGATAGAACTAAACAATGCCAAACTCTATCTCGACAGTGTTGCAGATCTGATCATGTCGAAAGAGGTTTTATTTGAGATCGCAGTGATAAAGTATTCTGATGATCCCAACAAGAACAATGGGGGTATGTTGATAAATCCCAATAGTGGCGATACGAGGTTCGAAATTGGAGACGTGGATCCCAAGATCTTTTTTGTGATCGATAAGCTTAAAGAAGGGGAAATATCTGCTCCGGTGAAGTGGGAAGAACGGGGAAAACGACTCTACCGGATATACTATCTGAAGTCACGAACAACCCCGCACGTTGCCAATCTGGAACTCGACTATGCCCGAATCCAGCAATGGACTTTAGACAAGAAAAAGCTTTCGGTGATTGAAGACTGGATAGATAAAAAGGTGGACGAGACATTTATTGAGGTGATGTCGCCTTATAGAGAATGTACGTTCGACAGACAATGGGCTAAATAAGTAACCTGAACAATTGACGAAACACTTATTATGGACTACTCATCGGATATAGAAGCGGTTGATGCGCTGGTTGCGAAATACTCCTCTCTGAAACAGGAGATTGCCAAAGTAATTGTGGGACAGGATGAGGTTGTCAAAAACCTTCTGATCTCTATTTTCTGCAAAGGACACTGCTTGCTGGTAGGTGTGCCAGGTTTGGCCAAGACATTGATGGTAAATACCTTATCAAAGGCTTTAGGCCTTTCCTATAGCCGGATACAATTTACACCTGACCTGATGCCGTCGGATATCATTGGAACTGAAATTCTCGATGAATCACGCCATTTTCGATTTATCAAAGGACCGGTCTTTGCCAATATTATCCTTGCAGATGAAATCAACAGAACTCCACCGAAAACTCAGTCTGCTTTGCTTGAAGCCATGCAGGAGAAAGCAGTAACAGTAGCCGGAGTGTCTTACAAGTTGGAGGAGCCTTTCTTCGTATTGGCTACTCAGAATCCGATTGAGCAGGAGGGAACCTATCCGTTACCCGAAGCTCAGCTCGACCGGTTTATGTTTAACATTTGGCTTGATTACCCTTCGTTTGAAGAGGAGATACAGATTGTAAAGAGCACAACTACAGAAACATCAGTAACTCCATCCATAATTCTTACTGCCGAAGAGATTCTCTTTTTTCAGAATTTTGTCAGAAAGATCCCCGTTCCGGAGAATGTCTATAATTATGCCGTTTCACTTGTCACAAAAACTCGCCCCCGAACCTCTCATGCCATTGGATGGACTAATGAATACCTCACATGGGGAGCCGGTCCGCGTGCATCTCAATATTTAATTATCGGAGCGAAATGCCATGCCATCCTGGGTGGGAAATATTCTCCTGATATCGAAGATGTTAAAGCAGTAGCAACAGCAGTTCTTCGTCATCGTATCGTCCGCAATTACAAAGCCGAAGCAGAAGGAATCACCGTTGAAGATATTATTAAGAAATTACTGGATTCCAAGTTCTAGTTCCCAGTTGGCAGTAGGCAGTAGGCAGTAGGCAGTAGGCAGTCCTCGCCTCTCTTACCCTCATACTCTCATACCCTTTCCCTGAAAAGTATCCCTGTTCTCCAACTCCTTTTCAATCCGTTTAAGAACCTCATCATAGCGTATCAGGTCCCAGCTCAAATGATGGAGAAGTTGCGGCGGAACCTCTCCGGCAAAACGCTCAACGACAATGGATGGTGAAAGCCTTTCCAGGAAGCGAATGATAAAGTCGATATACTCTTCCAAACTGAATTGATGGAATGCTGCTGGATCAGCTATATACTCCAGCTCCATTTTAGTCCCTTTTACAACCTGAAGCTGGTGAAACTTAACCGTATCAATTGGCATCCCTGAAATGATCTCAGCCTCTTGCATCATCTCCTCTAAACTCTCTCCGGGTAAACCAAAAATAAAGTGGGCCCCGGTGCGGATCCCAAGGTCGTGAGATCGCTGGATGATCTCCTGGCTATGTTCAAAGCTATGGCCTCTGTTTATCCGTTCGAGGGTCTTGTTGTAGGACGACTCCACGCCGTACTCTACTTGAACGAAATTTGTCTGCGATAATTCTGCGAGGTACTGAAGCTTCTCTTCATTCACACAATCCGGCCGGGTTCCTATTACAAGCCCTGCAACATCTGGAAATGACAATGCCTCTGAGTAAAGCTCCTTCAGGAGCGATAATGGAGCATACGTATTGCTGTAGGGCTGAAAATATACCAGGAACCGCGATGCCCTCCGGTAACGCACCGAGTGGAAATCTATTCCTTTTGAAATCTGGGAATGGATTGGCTCTATTGGGTTGCAGTAGGATGGATTGAATGCATCGTTATTGCAATAGGTACATCCACCTGTACCTATTGTCCCATCGCGGTTAGGACAGGTAAAACCCGCATCCACAACCACCTTCTGCACCCGTCCGCCAAATACACTCCGAATGTATTCAGTGTAGGAATTAAAACGCCGGTTATGACTCCAGGGATACAATTACGAATGAAGAATTAAGAATTACGAATTTCATCATCACCTCATCACCTCATCACCTCATTACTCCATGACCCCTTAAAGGTAAAAAAAAACGGCACAGGTTTTCCCTATGCCGTTTACTATTTTAAGTCAGATTACTTCGTTGCTGATTCCAGTCGCTTCATGATTGCAAAGATGAATGCGGCGGAAAGCAGGCAGCATATGACAAATACCATCCAAACCTGCCAGAGATCCAACTTAACCCAAAGTGAACTACCTACAAACAGTAATGCATTCCCAAGAGCTGTTGCTGCAAGCCAACCTCCCTGCATGAGTCCCTGGAATCGTGGGGGAGAGACTTTTGAAACAAAAGAGATACCCATTGGACTTAGGTACAATTCAGCTACAGTCAATATAAAATAGGTCCCCATCAACCAATAAGGAGATACGCGGTCAGGCGAAGGATTTCCTGCCAGGTCAGCCGGAGATATCAAGCTGAAAGAGGCAATCATCATTAAGATAAATCCGGCCGCTGCCAGGATCATACCAGTACCAATCTTACGTGGAGTAGAGGGCTCCCTGTTGCGCTTTCGCTGCCAGGCAAAGATGCCAACAACGATCGGAGTTAGGAAGACAATCAGGATAGGATTAAACTGTTGGAAGGTTTCAGGTTCAATGGAATTCTCAGCACCAAATCCGCTGTAGAGATACCAGAGAAGGAAACCACCAACAATAATAAGCCCGGCTCCAACCACTCGCATGATCGCTTTGATCTTTTTTCGAACTAGCATTACGATTCCAATGATTACGCCAATCAATGAGAGGAACGCTGGAAGATAGAAGAAAATAAACGTAAATGGGCTTACATCCTTATCTGTATAATCCCGTGCAAAAAGGGTGAGAGTAAGACCATTTTGATGGAATGACATCCAGAAGAAGATAACGACAATGAACACCAGTCCTAATGCAATAAGGCGTTTCTTTTCCTGTGCCCAAGGCATTTTTATGATAGATGCATCCTGCTCCACCATCTTCTTGCGGTCAGGTAGATGTTTCTTGAAAACTGTGTAGATGAGCAAGGAAATGACCATTGCCACAGCTGCTATACCAAAGGCATAGTTATACCCTGTGGAAAATACCTGGATATAATCATGGGCAAACTGAGAAAGATCCGCAACGGGTTGCCCAGACAAGGTAGCTTTATCAGCAAGTGTTTGCAGAGATCCTATATCAGTAAGATTGCCATCAATCAGTCGGTGACAAAGCGACGGCAGATCTGGATCATATCCTAACCCATTGGTTTTCAGCCACCAGGTGCGGATTGCTCCCGCTGCACTAGGAGCAAAAAATGCTCCAATGTTAATACCCATGTAGAATACACTGAATGCGGAATCCCTGAGTTTTCCATATTTCTCGTTATCATACATCTGGCCAACCAACGCCTGAAGGTTTCCTTTGAATAAACCGTTACCAAAGGCAATGGTGAATAACCCAAAGATGGTGAAGGTGAGACCCATTCCTGGAATGAACAGGAGAGCATATCCCAGAAACATGATTACCTGACCTACCATGATAGTCCCCTTGTAATTCTGGGTTCTGTCGGCAATGAATCCACCCAACAGTGCTAATGCGTAAATAGAAAAATAGAAAATAGCGTAAATTATTCCTGCTTCATCAGCAGGAAGTCCGAACCTCGCCTGTAAAAATAGAACCAGGATCGCCATCATGGTGTAAAAGCCGAAGCGTTCACCCATGTTGGAGAAGAAGGCTACGTAAAGTCCTTTTGGAT
>CAZXQU010000049.1:0-18535 GCA_964642545.1 uncultured Prolixibacteraceae bacterium
CAGTTGTCATCCCGGATACGGATGGAAAGACGGGTCATTCGATTTTTCGAATACAGAAAATATTGATTGCCTGGTTTGTCATGAGCAGACAGGCAAGTATAAAAAAACTCCGACCGGTGCAGGAATGCCTGCAGCAGGAACTGATCTTTTGGCTGCAGCAAAAAGTGTTGGGCCTACAACAAAAGCCAATTGCGGAGCTTGTCATTTCAACGGAGGCGGAGGTACCGGCATCAAGCATGGCGATATGGACAGTACACTGCTTTCAGCCGATAAAAATTTAGATGTTCACATGGGCGGATTGGGATTTGAATGTACCGCCTGCCATAATACGGTGAGTCACAAGATATCAGGGGCAAGCCATGGTTCTATGGCGGAAGGAGTAAATCATATTTCTTGCACTGATTGTCATGATAATGATCAAAGGACCATTCATAAAAACCAGAAAATCACCGCGCATCTGGATCATGTTGCTTGTGAAACCTGTCATATCCCTGCATTTGCCCGCAAGATGCCAACGAAAATTTATTGGGATTGGTCCACCGCGGGAATGAAAGAGAATGAAAAAGGAGCTGACGGATTAGAGACCTATTCAAAAATGAAAGGCGACTTCAAATGGGCATCAAATGTCATTCCTGATTATCAGTGGTATTCAGGCTCTGCAGCATACTATCTTCCTGGGGATAGACTAGACGATACCTCGGGCGTTGTCTTGTTAAATCGGCTGAATGGCAATCTGAATGATTCCACTGCAAAAATTTATCCTTTTAAAGTCATGAAGGGGAAGCAGATTTACGATAAGGAGAACCGGTACCTGATAATTCCAAAGTTGTTTGGCGAGGGTGGCTATTGGAAAACCTACGATTGGGATGCTGCTTCACAATTGGGAATGAAAGAGGTAAATCTGGATTATTCCGGCTCTTTTGGATTTATTGAAACCAAGATGTTCTGGCCGATCAACCATATGGTCGCCCCCAAAGGGAATGCTTTGAAGTGTGGGGCTTGTCATGGCCCAGGGGCAAACAGAATGAACTGGAAAGCATTGGGCTATAAGGGTGACCCCGCAAAATACGGTGGGAGGAAATTGTAGATTTACATCACGAACCACTCAAAAGCATGAAAATCGACCGATCTTTTCTTTGGATTTTGGTGGTATTGACCATTGGAATTTTTATGGGATCCTGCAAGAAGCAGAAACAGGAGTACGAACCCCCCAATCTGGAGGTTTCATTTCCCCAGTTGACGCTTAAACACGACCTCTATTACTCCGTCTCCAGTTTCGACCGATCCATTGAGCTGGAATTCAACGAACCCCTGGATTCTGTCTCTGTGCCGGGGAATATCCAGTTCTCCGACAAAAGCGGATCCCTCGATAACTTCATTAAGATTTTGGTGTTAAACAGACAAATACTGGTAGTTTTCGACCCTGAGTTCGCAATGAAGCCTGGCTGGCAGTATTTTCTGACCATCACATCCGGAGTCGTCTCCATGTCCGGAAAAAGTTTTCCATCAAATGAAAAGCTGGAACTTAGAACGATGTCTGTTCATCCCGGACTTTTCAGGAGTGATTCTCCCCTGGATTCTACTGCCAGGAATTCCATTGTTGTGATCAGCGATATTCACATGGGGGATGCAAGAGCAACAGCGTTGAAATATGGTTGGTTTGGCGAGAACAGAACGGCGTTGTATGATTTGCTGGACTTTATCAATACGGGCAACCAGGTTAAACAGGTGGTGATTTTGGGAGATTTGTTCGATGAATGGATCGTCCCGTATACACTAAATCCGTTTGACCCGCAATCGGGGATCTCCAATCAGCGGGAGTACTTTCTGGCTGTCGCCAACAATCCGGTGAACAGTGAGATTATTGCAAAACTCAAAGAGATTGCAGCCAACAGCACAATCGACCTGATCTACGTGCATGGGAATCACGATATGTTCCTCACCAATGAAGTGCTGCAGGAGATCATTCCCGGAACAATCTGGAAAAGTGACACGATGGGTCTTGGAAAATATCTTCCTGTTCCGGAGATTGTAATGGAGCACGGACATCGGTACGATTTCTTTAACTGTCCTCAACCTCTTGTCAACCCTGGACATATGCTCCCTCCCGGATACTTTATCTCCCGGCTTTATGCCCAGGGAACGATGGAGCATCCCGGCGTGCTGAAAGAGGGAGAAGAGGTGGCGGGTTCAGTAGAATTCAAGGCGGCATGGAATCTTGCTTATTGGTACACGATCTATCATCTGGGCATGACCATCCCCAACGAGTTTGCCGAAAATATCCTGATGGGAGGAATCAACGGGTATCCCACTCCGTTGTCGTTTTATGGCGTTGAAGAGATGTACGCTGCCAATATTGAGGATCTCTGGAACCAGACACAACTTAACAATTTGGTGCCTTATCCGCTCGCCTGCTGTTTTCATGCCATCTGGAACGGCCACAGCGACCTGTACACGGCAGCAAAGATGGAATACCTGGATCCTTCGTTTGCACCCAAAACTTACAAGATCGTTGGCTTCGGACATACCCACGAAGCCATGCTGGAGGTTTATCCCAACGGGCCTGTGTATACCGGGATTTACGCCAATTCCGGAACATGGATCGATAAAAGCCAGTGCAGCAATGATGTACGCACCTACCTGATCATCACTCCCGGCGTTTGGAGTGGTTCGGCGATCGATTTGGTAAGCCTCTATCAATACAACCTGGAGGGCGGAAATGGTGGAGGGTATGAGCCGAAGCTGCTGGCGGAAGAAAACATATAGTCAATTACGAATGAGGAATGTAAATTGGAAATTAGGAAAATAGGAAATTAGGAAAATAGGAAAATAGGAAAATAGGAAATTAGGAAATTAGGAAAATAAGAAAATAAGAAAAAACCTGAAACTAATTTTCTGTTACCTCGATCGTCTCTTTCGTTAAAATAATTTCGCCGGCCGGGGTCATTTCCCTGATGAGGATGATATATTTTCCCGGCGTGTCGGGGGCGGTGAAGGAGATTTTGGCGGTGCCGTCATCATCCAGTTGAATGGCTGGATTCCAGTAAATGGTATTGCGGGAATCGGGAATGTTGTTTGGAAAAGTATCGATATCAGTGGTTGGAACGACCTCTTCCAGAAAGGGATAGTTTAAAAATGTTCCCGAGGTCGGCAGGTCGATGCCAGCGAAGTCGTTTTTCTTCGACACAAAACTGATGATTCCCCCATAGGTGATGTCTCCCTTCACATAGGGGGCATTTACGAGTTCGATGCGATCGATGTCGAGTGGCGACATTGCAAGGATCTTGTCCATATCATCAACGGCAACCCAGTCGACCAGTACGAGCGGATCAAACGTACGCATATCAGCCAGGTCTGTCAGGAACCTGAACCGCTTTCTTCCCTGTTCCCTTTTTACCTTCACGTTCACGGCGAGTTCGGTGAAATACTCTTCAAGTGCCGGCAGGTCGATATATTTCTCAAGGACTACCACTTCAGATGGTTTCCCGTAAAAGGAGGTGCTTATCCCCTCTTCCAACGAGTCGCCTGTGATTTGATTCCCTGTGAACATTGATGTAATCCTGGAATTCACAGCCAGCTTATAGGCGGCTTTCATCTCTTCCTGATTCAGGGTAAAGAGGAGGGATGGAAGGGATACCGGTTTGGAACAGAAATCATTGTCGATAAACAGTTCAGGGGTGATGTCGGGCAAGTCTTCCGTGCAAAGAAAGAGATCCTTGTAGCCAAAATAATCGGGCAGGGCGAAATAGAACTTCCCGCTCGAATCGGTTCGGTCCACCAGAATATCTTTGTCACCGATGATAGAGAGGTATACTTTGGTGCCAGGGAGAGGTTTCCCGGTTTCTTTTACGATTAATTGTCCCGTCAGCGAGATGCCACGGGTTTCAGGATAGTAGAAGCCATTGTGAGTTGTGTCATTTTTTGCATTATCCGGGAGGAAGAGACCTTGATAGGTAAACTCAGGAACTATAGTGAGAGACAGCGCCGATGACGATTTGTACCCTGACTCTTCACGGAGGATCAACTGAATCTCCTCGCGAGGAGAGAATTTCTTTTCACCGGATAAGAATGCCAGGGAAAGGCTCTCTTCACGGGTTCCTGAAGTGTTGTTTCTCCATGCGGTAGAGTCCATTGCCTCATTGCCCTGAAGCACCTCTGTCTTAAATGGATTGACAATTTTCAGCAGGATGTATGTGTACTCCCCGGTACTGATATTTCTCATGAAGCGCGTATAAAACTTCAGAAAAAAAAGACCGGATATTGTCTCCTCTGGAATGGTTAAGGAACCCACGCCTTTGGAATTCTGAAGAAGGTATTTGCCCCCTGCAATGCGATTTCCGTCGGGAGAGATCAGTTCACAGTAGAAAACAAGACTGAACTCGTTGGAAATTGAATCATCGGGATGACTAACCTCAACAGAAAAGAGGATCTGCTCGCCCGATATATAGAGTGTTCTATCGGTGATTGCCTCGATCCGTTCACCTGCGGCATCCGGGAGAAGATCTTGTGCCTTCAGCCCCGGGCATATTGACAGCAGTGCCAATAACAAAAAATAATATGGGGTGTGATATCTGTTCATACTAATTTGGCCAAAAATCTGGTTTAATTATTGTTCCGCCCTGACAACGGCAGTCGACACAATAGACATTCAGGATTCTCAGCATTCCTGTTTCATTAAAATAATAGTAGATCGGATACTCCCTTGGGAAGTACTCTCTGAAACCGAATTTTCCCAACCCTGATTCGTAACATTCATTGCTGTAATCGAGCACGATCCCTTCTATATCCTGGTAGAAATATCTTCTCGATGACTCCGATGCCGCGTAAAAATATCCCAAAACATCTTTTTCGGGGTTGCTTACATTCAACACGTTTCCTTTGATGGCGAACGGTTGTTTTTCATACAGGCCCCCTTGTTCGTTGCTGTTGATGCGTAACGCTTCCCAGTAATTGAAGGCTCCTTCGCTCAGGGCAAGCTGTTTGACAAGCATGCTGTAACCGATTCCCAGGCGGGAGGTATGCCCGTCGAGTGTTTGCAGGGGGTACTGGTTGTAGATGTTCTGTGAGAGGCTTTTGGTGGAGACCGTAAAGACGTTCTTCACCAGCGATGTCTTCCAGCAAACCTTGTTGGTATAATCGGGGGGGATCACCTCATGATGTGTGCCGTCAAAGTAATATTCTAACGGATGAGCAGCTTCATACTCCCAGGTCTCTACAATCTCCCACTGGTAATTCTGACTGTAATCACCAATGGCATTCAGGTCAACATAGACCTGCATGACTCTGTTGTAGATATCAGGATTGGATGTGGGTTTGTCTTCGATGTGATAATAGATAGAGTCGATTGGCGGGCCGGGTGACATTTGATCGAATTCCGATTCAAGTACTTCATTGTTGCGGGTTACAACCTTGACTTTGTAAGAGGTTCCGGGAGTGAGGTCTATTTGTCTCATCCACACCTGATAATGTCCGGGCATGTATTGGTGGAGTGGGAACTGGTTTCCCTTGTCATCTTCGATCATCACAAAGCACCCTTCAACAGGGATATACGTAGGAGATTCGATGGGCGATGACATGGAAACTTCGACTTCCTGCCAGCCTTCAACACTTGTGACACACCCCGTAACCACATATTTATTCTCCATATCACTGTCGATCACAGGATCGTATGGTTTGATGCAGGCGAAGAGCAGCAACAAGCCAAGGATGAGAAGGATATGATTAGTCAGCCGCATAATTTCCTAGTTTGAACAGTAATGTGATCATGGGTACAGCGACCCCAATGACTGAATACTGGTAACTCTTGATTTTGCCATCCTCAAGGGTAAAATAGACGGAATATGGATTGTCCCGTCCGGTCAAATTGTACACGCTGAATATCAAGGCATAATGCATAAATTTTTCCCGTTTGAGATTCCCTTCGATTGTAAGAGAGAGGTCGACCCTGAAATAATCGGGGATGCGGTATTCATTGCGGTTGGAGTAATCAACGAATGGAATTCCATTGATATAATAGACTGATACGGGATAGGTCACAGGTCTTCCGGTTTGGTAGGTGACAACTCCGGAAGCCGTCACCCTTCGGCTGATATGGTAATTGATTACTGTGTTCAGCACATGGGGTATGTCGTAATTTGCCGGGTAGGCAAGTCCGTTGTTGATGCGTTCCCAGGGGTCGGGGCTATCTACCTTCACGATTGAACGCGAAAAGGTATAGGCCAGCCATCCTTCCAGTCTTCGCCCGCTGCGGCGGAGCAGGAATTCAAGTCCGTAGGCATTCTGGTTTCCGGGCAGCAAAGCAGTTTCCACCATCGGGTTGCCAAGGAAATCGGCGCCATCGATGAATTCGGGATAATTTACTGTTCGCTTGTAGTAGAATTCGAGGGAAGCCTCCCATCCTAGCTTGGGGAAGGTACGAAACACGCCGGCAGAGACCTGGCGGCTGCGGGCCGGAGGTATGTGGTAATCAGCCAGTTTCCATTGCGAATTGGGCGAGAGTGCGATGGTGTTGTTTAGCACGAAAAGGTTTTGGTGCATCTGGTTGAAGGCGACCTTTACAGTCCCGTTTCCATCAGTGCGCATATTCACCACCGCCCTGATATCCGGTTCGAAATACCATTTTATTGCCTCTCCGTTGCCATAATGCAACGTGTCTGAAATGTAGCGAGGGTCTTTGGGCGCTCCGGGATAATAAGTGTAAACTGTTTTCGGACCGAGAGGGTTGAAGAGAGTAAGCCGGAGTCCGGCCGAAATGTTCATCCAGGGTAAGATATCGTAGGAATCGGAGATGTAGAGAGCGCTTTCAACTCCTTGATCCTCGCCAAGTTCCACCGGCACCCTCAGGGATGGTTCACCATAAGGAGAAACCGTACCCCTGTTGAGGTGGAGGAAGGTGATCCCGCCGCCATACTGAAGCGTATTGTTGGAAAGGATGTCGTGCGTAAAGTCGGCGTTCACCCGGTAGTCTCCAATGGTATAGGCGTGCTGATAAGCCAGCGATAGCACCTGCTGGTCAACCGTGTTAAAGGAATACTGAGATCCTGCTACCGAGAAGTCGGCACGAAGCGAACTGCTGAAATAGTGGCTGAAATTGATCGAAGCGCCATTGGTAGAGTAGGCATAGGAGTTAATGTCGGCGAGTTTGAAATTATCCTGGCTATGGTAGACAAAGAGGGATATTTTACTCTTTTTTAAGTCGTAGTTGAAGGAGGCGGAGAGGTCATTGAATCCCGCCTTACTGGTGCGGATCACCGGGTCGTCGATCATCTTTAACACCCAGTCGGAGTATAGGTAGCGACCACTAAGCATAAAAGATCCCACCTCTTTTTTTATCGGACCTTCCACCGAAACGTTGGCCGCTATCGGGCTGATACTGCCTCGTGCTGTAAACCGTTTACGGTTTCCCTGCCTGCCAATGATGTTGAATACCGAGCTTAGCTGTCCTCCATACATCGATGGGATATAACCTTTGTAGATCGAGAAATCTTTTACGATATCGGCATTGATGGCGGGAAAGAAGCCAAAGAGGTGTGAGGTGTTGTAAATCGGTATTCTGTTGAGATAGAATGCGTTTTGGTCGTAGTTGCCGCCACGGACGTTGAGTCCGGCCGAGCCTTCACCCACCGTGACAATACCCGGCAACATCTCCGAAACCTTCAGAATATCGCGTTCACCCATCATCATGGGGATCTCTTTGATTGCTTTGGCAGAGATCTTTTCCAGTCCGGGGTCTTTGAACCGGATATTCATTTGCCGGTCGCCAAATACGACCACCTCCTTCATCTGGATTGCCGAGTTTCTCATCTCGATCTGGAAATCCCCGTCGGAGAGGACTTCGAGGAAATATTTGACACTCTCCAATCCCATATAAGCAAAAACAGCGGTATAGGTGCCAGGTTTTACTACCATGCTCAACACGCCATTCATATCCGTTGCTGTCCCTGTTTTGGTCTCTTCCAGGAACATTGTGGCGCCAATGATCGCCTCTCCGGTCTGTTGTTCGGTGATAAGGCCGCGGATGGTAACCTTTAAACCTCTTCCGGTAACTCCTTTTTTCCCAACCGTGAGGGTTTGCATGACATCAGCCTTTCTTCCTGTGAGGTAGCGTTCCTCGCTTTGGGTGATCGTTCCGGATCCCAAATCGGAAGTGTCGGAAGAGATCTGCTGGCTGTCGAACCGCGGCAACTTGTCGGGGAGTAGTTCCCCTGGCATGATAACGAGGTTATTGTTCCACACCGAGACTTCGAGGTTGGTGTTTTTCAGGACCATTTGTGTGGCAGCCAGTACACTGATTTGTTCAGCATCGATGGTCACCCTGAGATCCTCAACCCAGGATTCACGAAAATAGATAGTCACTCCGGATTCACGGTAGACGTACTGGCTGAACTCAGTGAAGGAAGCATTGTTGAAGTGACAGGAGATCATGGTTTCGGGGCCCTGATCCGGTAAGGAATAGCCAGCAATCAACAGGTGTAGGAAGAGGAGTAGTTTCATTTCATTACCTGATGTTGGCGACATATTTAATCAATCCCTCCATGGCCTGATCCGGGGATTTCCTTATCTTGATTTTATTCTTGCGCATGTACGACTTTATCTCCGACTTGTTTTCCGGGCCGAAAAGACGGATAAAGCTTCGTTTCGAGCTGAATGGGAGGAGTTGTCCGTCCATTAAGACAAATGAGTCCCTGATGGGTTTTTTAAAGATATAGTTTGCAGATCCGACGACGGCCTCCAGGTCCAGAACTTTACGCCAAAAGTAGAGGATCTTCAACGAATCCTCACCCAACACCTGGTAGAAAGAGGGCTCCTTCTCCAGGTGGAGGAACTCAAAATTCTTGTTTGCCATGCTGAAGCCCTGAAGCCAGGCTTTTGAAACTTCAAGCGTAATTGCCGCACCTGTGGCATCCAGGTATTTTAGTAACAGCTGCTGGTTGAAAATGTCATAGTT
Source organism: uncultured Prolixibacteraceae bacterium (assembly GCA_964642545.1). GTDB lineage: Bacteria > Bacteroidota > Bacteroidia > Bacteroidales > FEN-979 > QYOJ01. The sequence continues at coordinate 8,948 of CAZXQU010000049.1, forward strand.
GAGGAAGGTGTTCTCATAGCGGGTTCCTTTGATGGTCACGCTTCCATAAGAATATTGTGGAGTAATAAGGTACTGATGTCCTGTGGTACTATAAAGAATGACATACGTATATTTCTTCCCGTTATAGAGTGTCTGATCCAGTCCATAGACCTTATCCAGTTCCTTTTGGGCATCCTGGGAAAAGAGTTGGCCGGGAATCAGTCCGACACAGATCAGCAATAGCAGGTAGTAACAGCGTGACATCAGAGGAAAGTTCACAAGTAATTAACCAGAAAGCACAATTCAGGATTAAAAAATATTACGTGTTTCAAAACTACATATAATTTTTTTGGAATTCACGAAATTTTCGATGAAAGGTAATTATATAACGTTAAAAGGTGTTTGTCGTCACAAATTGCTCCTTGCTGGTTGCTGGTTCACCATTTCTTAATGCGCGTCCAACCCATGCAGCATATATACCATATGCATCAACGACTTCATGATCTCTTGCATATATTCATTTACGGCTTTTACGCTGCCGGGAAGTGTGAAAACCAACGTATCGCCAGCTACTCCGGCGATGCCTCTGCTAAGAAGTGCCTGGTGTTTTTCGGCTCCGTATTTTGTGCGGATCATCTCCATGATGCCGGGGATCTCTTTATCGAGCAGTGGCTTAACCACGTCGGGGGTGAAGTCGCGTGGACCAATCCCTGTTCCTCCAGTGGTGAAGATAAAGTCAACGCCTTCCTTGATTGCCTCTGTTAACTTACTCCGGAGCAGGTTGGGGTTGTCGGGAAGCAGTGAGACGTGAGACGTGAGACGTGAGACGTGAGACGTGAGAAGTTCCTGGATCCGCGGACCTGATTTGTCTTCGTATTCTCCCTGGAAAGCTCGGTCGGAGAGGGTGATGATGCGGGCGGAGAAGATTTTGGGCTTGTATTGGAGGCTAGTGCCCGCTGCCCGCTGCCCACTGCCCACTACTCTGGCAAAGATCCCCTCCTTCGGCATCACACAGTTTCCTACCTCCTTGAAGATGGCGCAGGAGGAGCCATGGCACTCCTTACCGATTTGGGTGACTTCGAGTTCGAGATCATCGCTCACAAACCGGTCGAGGGGTTGGCATTTCCATAGCTCAAGACCTTCGGTGGTGATGTTTTCGGCGAACTCTCCAAAGTTGATTTTGCGACCGGCTTCCTGTTCGAATTTCCGGATACTTTCGACGCCCAGAAGGCTGACTTGACGGTTCCATGGGCCGCTGTGGGCATCTCCTTCCACGCCGTTGGCTGTCAGGTTGATTGAGGGAACAGGATGTTTGATGGTCCCTTTCTTTTCCGAGATATTGACAGAGAGAACTTTTATTTGTGTCATTTTTTTGGAGTAATCAGCGTTCTATTGTTTCTTTAGTTTTTTCGAGTAATTTAATTTCACCGATCAGCATGGCTTTATCTACGGCTTTGCACATGTCATAAATGGTGAGTAGCGCCACGGAAACGGCTGTAAGTGCCTCCATCTCGATGCCGGTTTGTCCGATACATTTTGCCGTGGATGTAATAGTTACTCCTTTCTCATCCAGTTCGGCCTTCACATCAAGTTTTGTGATCTGGAGCGGATGGCAGAGGGGGATCAACTCGCTGGTTTTTTTTCCGCCCTGGATACCAGCAATCTCGGCAACGGTGAGCACATCCCCTTTTTTCATCTGGTTTTCGCGGATAAGTTGGATCGTCTTGGCCGAAAGGGTGATATGGCCGCTGGCAGTCGCTGTTCTAAGTTGAGTAGTTTTATTACTCACATCAACCATGTTTGCTTTGCCGGAGGAATCCGTATGGGAGAGTTCTTTCATAATTCAGGTTTTTTGCCCCTAAATCCCCTGAAGGGGACTTACTCCCCCTTTAGGGGGCCGGGGGGTATCATCCTCCAATATTATTAAATGCGTTTATCGTATTCACGGATCCCTTTTCCGGCTTCAGGTTTATAGCTTGCAGTAGTGCTTCCCGGATGCCCAGCTCCTTGATGTCGAATTCGATATCGTTGAACAGGCAGGGTTTGATTTTCCCATTGGCAGTGAGACGGAGCCGGCTGCAGCGGGAACAATCGCCTCCATCGCCTCCCTCCACGGTGGTGAAACATCCGTGTTGGAGGTTCATCTGGTGAATAAACCGAATTTCAAGATTATTTTCCCGGCAATACTCCTTCACCTCCCTGGCATCCTTCTCTTGGGATGAGTTTTGCACCACGCAGTTGATTTTTACCGGCGTGAGGCCAGCCTGTCGGGCTGCTTCAATTCCCCGGAGGACCTGATTCACATCACCGCCCCGGGTGAGTTCCCTGTAACTTGTTGGGTTGATGGCATCAAGGCTAACATTGACCCGATGCAGTCCGGCTGTTTTGAGAAGAGGTGCAAATTTCTCCAGCAGGATGCCGTTGGTGGTCATTCCGAAGTCGCTGATGCCTGGGATTCCGGCAATTATGGCCACCAGCTTCTCCATCCCTTTACGAATCAATGGCTCGCCGCCTGTTATTCTCACTTTGTTGATCCCAAGCGCCACTGCTTCTTTTACAACCTCAGCGATCTCTTCGTAGTGGAGGATTTTATCATGACCGATCAGCGGGACTCCCTCTTCCGGCATGCAATAGTGGCACCGGAGGTTGCACCGGTCGGTGATGCTGATTCGCAGGTAGTTGATTTTCCGGTTATAGCAATCGAACATCGTGGAGCTCTCCCTGGTTAAGTTCATTGATACCAGTTTCCACGGCAATTAGTCCGTGTGCATGGATATAGGAGTGAATGTGTGCCGACCCGTGGTAGTCGACGGGAAAAATCAGGCCGTTGCGAATAAAGACCGGCAGGATGGCTTTGCGGGTTTTATTTCTCCTGCGGATAGGCGCCGCCAGAGGCAGGCGAATCAGGCGAGGGGTGAAGTCATGGCCCATCAGTTTATAGAGAAAGGGTTTCACCAGAACTTCAAAAATAACGAACGAAGAGACCGGGTTGCCCGGCAGTCCGAAGACGAAACCCGAGCCTTTGCGGCCAAATACTGTTGGGCGTCCGGGTTGGACGGCAACGCTTTTGAATAGGATCTTGATGCCAAGTTCTTTCATGATGGCGGGAACATAGTCGTAATCGCCCATGGATACCCCTCCGGAGAGGATGAGTACATCAGATCTTTTGAGGCCCTCATCAATCTTCTCATATAATGCATCCTTTGAATCTCCAGAGATTCCCATGTCGATCGCATTCAGCTTCATCTGACCCAACTGGGCAATCAGTTGAGAGGAGTTGGAGTTGCGGATCATTGCCGGGCATGGAAACTCATGTGGCTCGACCAGTTCATCTCCTGTAGAGATAACCGCAACAGCCGGTTGCTTAAATACCGTTGGATTGACTGCCCCAACGGAAGCCAGAACGGCGATTGCCTGGGGTGTGATCAGGATCCCTTTTGCAAGAACCGGATCCCCTTTTCGGATATCTTCCGCTTTGTGGCAGATGTTGGGAGATGAGGATTCTTTTGTAATGCGGATAGTCCCATCGGACAGCTCTTCGGTGTCTTCTACCATGATGACCGTGTTGGCACCTTCAGGGATCATGGCGCCTGTCATGATTTTGGCACATTGGTACGGGCCGATGGGGTGCCTGGGAACCGCTCCGGCGGGGATGGTTTCGATCACCCGTAGAGACGGGGCATGCCCGGCCCGTACATCGGTGTTTTCCGTCGATGTTGGTGCGTGCTGTGTGGGCGCGGCATGCCGCGCCCGTACGTCCCGGTCTTCTAGCAGGCCTATGTCCTCTCTCCGGCAGGCGAAGCCGTCTACGGCTGATTTATTGAAGGGAGGCATGTCGATGTCGGAGCGGATCTCTTCGGCCAAAACCCGTCCGGGAGATGAGGTAAGGGGAGTTTGTTCGGTTCCCAGGGGTACGGCATTCGCAAGTAAACAGTCCAGTGCTTCGTCAAATGTGATCATAACCCTTCGTTTCAACCATGAAGTTCTTTAATAAACGCAGTAAATCCTTCCTGGATAACCCGGTCGACACCCGAATGAAACTGGTCAAATGCTTTGACAAGCCGTCTCCCTTCTGGCGTGAGTTGTGTGTTGCCGCCCTCGGCGCCACCACGGTGTTTTTCGAGCAGCGGAAAGCCAAAAAAATCTTCAATCTTCTTCAGGTTTCCCCAAGTGCGGCGATAGGTATACCCCAATTCATCACAGGCCGCTTTCATGGAACCTTTCTTTTCGATCAGCTTCAGCATCTGCCATTTCCCGTCACCCAGGATGCCTTTCCCTGTCGAATCTTCCATCCATATCTTATAATGTAACTGGATGTTGTCGAGTTTTGATTCAAATTTGGTTGTCATTGCATCGTATTTCAGGCAAAGTTAAGCTAAATAACGATATGTTAAATTGTGCATATCCACTATTTAGAATAGTTACAAATAAATTTGTATCTTTGTTGGATCTATATCCTTGCCCTGGGTATCTTCCCTGTGGTTGTCGAACTGATGGTAGCATCCGCATTCCTTGGAATGGCTGGATCCTCCCTGTTGTTGATGCTCAGTGCGTTGTTTCTGAAATCGAGAAGAAAAGAGATTGAAAGCAATGAATGAAGCGATATGCATGAAACGACATAACGAAAATTAATCGTAATTTTGTGGGCAAAGTAACTGAAATACGAAAAAACGAAAAGCGAAAAGCGAATAAACCAGACTACAATGAATAACGCAGCAATATTTTTTGAGCGTCCATCCAATGAGAAGACGCTGAATTACTCTCCCGGATCGCGGGAGCGGAAATTACTGAGTGCAGAGCTCGACAAACTGAGTGCCAATCGGGAAGAGATTCCTTTGATCATTGGAGGGAAAGAGGTGAGGACAGGGAAGATGGGAACGGTGGTTATGCCACACAACCATCGGCATGTTTTGGCAAACTACCACATGGCCGGGGAGGCTGAAGTGCAGATGGCTATTGATGCGGCCAAAAAGGCTCATACCGAATGGGAGAACATCTCCTGGGTTGAACGGGTATCGATCAGTTTGAAGGCCGCTGAACTGCTGGCTACCAAATACCGCCCATTGATCAATGCCGCCACGATGCTTGGGCAGGGGAAAAGCGTGTATCAGGCTGAGATTGATGCGGCATGCGAAACCATTGATTTTTTGCGATTCAATGCCCGGTTCACCTCTGAGATTTACGGAGATCAGCCACATTCGTCGCCCGGGATCATCAATCGTTTTGAGTACAGGCCTCTGGAGGGATTTGTTTTTACAGTTACCCCGTTCAACTTCACTGCGATTGCCTCCAACCTCAACATGGCACCTGTGGTGATGGGCAATACGGTGGTTTGGAAGCCTGCCACCACATCCTTGTTATCCAACTATTTCCTGATGAACATATTCAGGGAAGCAGGGTTGCCCGACGGAGTCATTAACTTCATCCCGGGGCCGGGCAGCGTTATTGGGAAGCAGGTACTCAGTCACCGCGACCTCACTGGTATCCACTTTACCGGCTCCACCTCAACGTTTAACCAAATTTGGAAACAGACATCAGACAATATTGAAAACTTCAAATCCTATCCCCGCATCGTAGGTGAAACAGGCGGGAAGGATTTTATTTTCGTACATCCTTCGGCCGATCCTCAAGAAGTTGCTGTTGCCATGGTTCGTGGCGCGTTTGAGTACCAGGGGCAAAAATGTTCGGCGGCATCCCGCACCTATATTCCTGAGTCGCTTTGGAACGGTATCCACGACCAGGTTGGCGAGATGCTCTCCCGCGTAACGGTAGGCAATGTGCGGGAATTTCATCACTTCATGAATGCTGTGATTGACGAGAAATCCTTCGACAACATTATGGGGTATATCGATTATGCAAAGAAATCGCCGGATGCCACCGTGATCTTCGGAGGGACGGGCGACAAATCGGAAGGGTATTTCATCCAGCCTACGGTGATCCTGACTACCGATCCACACTTTAAAACGATGGAAGAGGAGATTTTTGGACCAGTACTCACAGTCTATGTTTACAAAGACAATGATTTTGAAAAGACCCTGGAAATTTGTGATCAAACTTCACCATATGGATTGACGGGGGCAGTGTTTTCACGCGACCGTAAGGCGTTGAACCAGGCTTGCCGGGTTTTACGATATGCAGCGGGTAACTTTTACTTCAACGACAAACCTTCGGGAGCTGTAGTTGGTCAGCAGCCTTTCGGAGGAGCAAGAGGATCGGGAACGAATGATAAATCGGGAAGCTACCTGAACCTGTTGCGCTGGACCAATCCGCGAACCATCAAGGAGACGATGATCCCAGCTACGGAGTTTACCTATCCGTTTATGAAAGCCGATAAATGCCATTAAATCAATTACGAATTACGAAGTACGATTTACGAATGCAAGTTAGAAGTTAAAAGTTGGAATTTAGAAGTATATTGCAGACAATTTTCTTCAATATAGGTTACCAATGATAAAAATGGATTGGTTACTTGATTATAATCCGATACTGCTTGCGCTGGGAGCAACACTTTTCACCTGGTTTGTTACGGCAGCCGGAGCTTCAATGGTTTTCTTTTTTAAAACTATCAATAAAAAGATTTTAAACTCAATGCTGGGTTTTGCCGCTGGAGTAATGATTGCTGCCAGTTTCTGGTCTTTGCTTAAGCCAGCGATAGAAATGTCGGAAGCCAGTGGTGACATTCCTTGGCTGCCTGCGGTAATTGGATTTTTATCAGGAGGAGCTTTTTTACTTCTGATAGATAAAATTTTACCTCACCTGCACCTGGGGTTGTCTACTGACAAGGCCGAAGGAATCAAAACATCCTGGCAAAGGAGTATATTGCTTGTACTTGCCATAACGTTGCATAATATACCGGAAGGGTTAGCTGTTGGAGTTGCATTTGGAGCGCTGGCAAATAATCCGGATGTTGGTATGCTTGCAGGAGCAATTGTCCTGGCTATTGGCATTGGATTGCAAAATTTTCCTGAAGGTGCAGCTATCTCAATTCCTCTTCGCAGAGAGGGTTTGTCCAGGTTAAAAGCATTTAATTATGGTCAGCTTTCCGGTGTGGTTGAACCTATTGCCGGTGTTATAGGCGCTTATCTGGTATTGACTGTTACTCCTTTATTGCCATATGCCCTTTCATTTGCGGCAGGAGCAATGATTTTTGTTGTCGTCGAAGAATTAATACCTGAATCACAAACCGGGAATGAGACTGATCTGTCTACAATCGGAGCAATGCTTGGTTTTGCTACTATGATGCTGTTAGATGTAGCTTTCGGTTAAACTACAAATGCAATTGTAACCCCTAAATCCCCTAAAGGGGACTTGCTCCCTCCCCTTCAGGGGAGGGGTTGTCCTGTTAGTTCTGAAGCGGAGTCACAACTTCTAGCAGCTCCGGCAGGTCCATGCCGAGGTTTTTCAGGTGTTCGATCTTCGGGACACCATTTTTGTTCCAGCCCCGTCGTTCGTAAACTGCATCCAGCAATTTCTCATACTGGTCTTCGCGGTGCACGCGCAGGATCGCCATCTTCTCTTCGGTGGTTTTTCCTTCGGGATCCACATTCAGGATCTCTTTCAATTGCTTGTCATACCGTTCAGCCCGTGATTCATATTCTTCTACGGTAACAGGTCCGGCTGCGCGGTAAGGCTGTGCGTCGTGTTTACGGAGACCATACCCGCGGCGTATGTTGAATATCCGCTGGAAGTTGTAGACCCGTTCCGATTGCCTTACGATCTCCTCTTTGTCAACGGTCCATCCGGTTACGGCATTGAAAATCGTAACATAGTTGTCAACGTGTTCAGGCACTTTTGCCGGTTCATCGGCTTGTGCATTGGTTTCGGGTTCTACGTCATTCCATGGGAGTTTGCAGAATCCTGCCAGACCGAACCAGGTACGGAACATCGGGAAGTAATGGAGGGCTTCTGCCTTTTTTTCAAAAGTAGGGATCTGGTTGTTGACCATATCCATGAAGATGAGCCACGCTTCGTCGTGTTGCGGCCCTTTGTTTGTCATCGCATAGCCACCCTGCTGGGCCAGCGACTCCTTTGAAACGTACTGAGAATACTCCAGTCCTTTGTTTTCCATGCCAATGTCCTGCATGAACTGAGGATCGCCCCAGCCTTTTTCGGCGAAGATCTTTTTCATCTTTCGAACACCTTGTCCGGCGATCAGGCCAAAACCCTCTCCCTTTGATAGCTGGTGCAGCAGGTCCATGGCTGTATCGGCATTGCCGAAGTTGAGTTTTAGTCCGCCAGTGCGTTCTTCATTCAGGATGCCGTTCTCAAAGCATTCCATCAAGAATCCAAGGATCGTTCCCCATGTGATGGTACAGATGCCGTAGGTGTCGCAATAGAAATTGGCTTCGATGGTGAAGTCGGGGTTAAATATTCCGGCGATTGAACCCAGTGAAGAGGTAGTCTCATATTCGGGGCCATCTACGATCACCCGGTCACCGGCATAGGGGCCGGAGCGAAGTAAGTAGTTGTCTACGCCTTTCGCGCAGGCCATGTTACACCCTACCCAGCATCCGTCGGGGATATTCTGGGTGAAGTAGGACATCCACACATCGCCGGTGATCTTGTCGGCATCGGGGTGGCTTCCAAATTTGAAATTATGGACCGGAAGCAGGTCATAGTCATTCATGATGTTGGTGAGGTGGGCAGTGCCTTTTTTCTTCATTTCGCACTGTTTGTCATCCAGCTCGCGCATCTCCTTGTTGAAGGTGCGGCCGCGCTCCTTGATAGGCTCCATGTCGACCACATTGTTTCGGTTTCCTCCGATGGATTTCACATGGGCTACCACGGCTTTGATCTTCTTGTCGCGCAAAACAGTTCCGATTCCGCCCCGTCCGGCTTGTTTCAGCCTCACTTTTTTCCGTTTGATGTCGTAGAAGCTGAAGTTCAGCATCCCTATCAGGGAGTGCTCGGCAGCGGTTCCGGAGGAGACGACGGATACATTGTATTTATCTTTTTCGTTTTCGGGATCGGCGAGCATCTCGTGTAACTCTTCCGCCAGCACGTGGCTATCGGAAGGCAGGTCGCCGGCTTCATAGAATTCGATCACTTCGCGTGCTTCATCGAAGAGGATCAGGATCTCTTCATTCGCCTTTCCCTGAAGTTCGAGGGCGTCGAATCCGCAGAATTTGAGGAAGGGGCCGAAAAATGCACCAACGTTGGAGTCGACAACGATGTCGGTTTGCGGACTGATGGCGCAGCAGATGGCTTTACCCGAACCAGAGTACTGTGTGATCCCACAGCATGGGCCTCCTGAGATTACGATTTCATTCTCGGGATCGTCCCACTTGGTGTCGGGTTTGGTGGCATCCCACAGCAAGCGAAGGTCAAACCCCTTGCCGCCGATGAATTTCTCTTTCATCTCCTTAGGAACAGGTTTCTCCTTTACCTCGAGGTCGCCCACGTTGATGTAAACCGTGCGGTTGTTGTAGCCCTTGTCAATCGGGGCCCAGGTATACTTGTACTGTTTGAGTAGTTTGTGTGTTTTCTTGAATTCTTCGAAGTTCATATGAGGATTCATTTATGGTTTTCTTAACGGCAAAATTAGAAAAAAATGGGAGGGTAAATAGAAGAATATCAAAAAGTTCGATATGTTTTTTTAAGCATAACGGA
>CAZXQU010000049.1:18635-22700 GCA_964642545.1 uncultured Prolixibacteraceae bacterium
TCCACAAAAACTGTCGGCATCGCCGGATGCGGGGGGTTAGGATCGAACTGTGCGGTTGCATTGGCCCGGGTAGGGGTTGGAAGACTGATCATTGCCGATTTTGATAGCGTGAGTGAAGGTAACCTGAACCGGCAATATTTTTTCAGGGATCAGATCGGACTGCTAAAAACACAAGCATTGAAGGAAAATATCCGGCGAATAGATTCATCTGTCATGGTGGAAGCATTGGCGATGAAGCTGACCAAAGGGAACATCCCGGCTGTATTCTCTTCGTGTGACGTTGTGGTTGAAGCTTTTGATCGGGCTGGAGAGAAGGAGATGCTGATCGAAACGATGCTAAGGTTTTTTCCCGGGAAGCCTCTTGTGGTGGGACTTGGAATGGCGGGATGGGGGAAGAGTGAATTGATCCATCTGCGGAAGTCGGATAATCTCTATATCTGCGGGGATGAGTTAAGTGAGGTCAGTGAAGAACTGCCTCCTCTGGCACCACGAGTGGGAATGGTTGCGAATATGCAGGCGAATGTGGTGTTGGAGATACTTTTATCAATTACGAATTACGAATTACGAATTAAGAATTAATCTGGTATCCGGTAGCCGGATTCAGCAAAAAGAGAGCATTGAAATGCGAATAACAGTTAACAACAGAGTTGAGGAGTTGAAGGGGGATCGGCTTACGGTTTCGGAGTTGCTGAAGGTGAAGAATTTTACGTTTAAGATGCTGGTTATTAAGATAAACGGGAAATTGATCGAAAAACCTCAGTATGATTCTGCCGCGATAGCGGAGGGTGATGATGTGCAGGTGCTGCATCTGATATCGGGAGGATGAGAGGTGCGAGGGTAGGAAAATAGGAAATTAGGAAAATAGGTAAGTAGTGAATTAAACTATAATTCGTAATTCGAACTTTGTCATATGATTGTAGTTTTTATCCTGTATCTCGCCGCCACAATGGGTATTGCCTGGTGGTATTCCCGCGGGGCGAAGACCAACGAAGAATTTGTAATTGGTGGCAAGAAGTTTGGCGGGACCGCTCTCGCTTTGTCGGAACGTGCTACGGGTGAGTCGGCGTGGCTTCTTCTCGGGCTTACTGGTCATGCTTATGCCGAAGGGATCGGCGCCATTTGGGTAGCATTGGGCTGTGTGATCGGGATCCTCTTTATCTGGCAGGTGATGGCAAAACGGCTGCGGCGGGAGACGGAGAAGACGGGCGCTATGACTGTCTCGAGCCTGATCGCCAGGAGGTTTCCGGGAGCGGAAAAGAACATCAGTATCCTATCCGCCCTGATCATTATCTTCTTCTTCCTTTTTTACATAGCCGCACAATTCAGTGGCGCTGGAAAGGTTCTTCAGAAGACATTCGGCTTGGACCCAATCTGGGGTGTGATCATCGGCTCTGTCGTCGTGATCACCTACTGCATGATGGGTGGATTTATTGCTGTGGTAGTCACCGATGTTTTTCAGGCAGTTCTGATGATCTTCACTCTGGTAGTATTTCCAATCATCGCACTGTTCATCGCAGAGTCCTACGACATTTTGATTCTTCAAAGCATCGAGGATGCCGGTCCGGTTTACCTATCTCTTACTGAAGGGAAAACAGGTCTCGCAGCGGTGTTGTTCATTCTGAGTGGCCTGAGCTGGGCTTTTGGGTACACCGGGCAGCCGCAGTTGCTCACGCGGATGATGGCGATACGCAATGATCGGGATGTAATAAAAGCGAAATGGGTTGCTACTACCTGGACGGTTTTTGCTTATGCCGGAGCCATTCTGATCGGACTCTTCGGGATCGCCTTTGTCCAGCACGGCTACCTGGGGCATGAGGAGGCGAAGCTGGCTGCCGATTCGGAGAAGATACTCCCCGTGATGGTCCTCACACTGGTCAATCCAATCCTTGCGGGATTCCTGCTTTCGGGTGTGATCTCGGCCATGATGTCGACGGCTGCTACAGAACTTACCGTATCTTCCTCCTCCATGGGAGAAGATATCGTGGGAAAACTCAGGCGCGTGCTGATGAACAACAAGCAAAAACTGCTGTTGAACAAACTGTTGACGCTGGCTATTGGCATTGCTGCATTTCTATTGGCAATTTCGCTTACCGATACCGTATATAGTCTTGTATCTTATGCCTGGTCGGGTATTGGGTCGAGTTTCGGTCCGGCTCTGCTATTGATACTATTCTGGAAGCGGGTCTCCCGCGCCGGGGTTTACGCCTCACTGGTTTGCGGAACCACCGGAACCATCATCTGGAAGAACTTCTTTGAAGCCGATACCGGGGTGTCGGAGCGCTTGGCCAGTTTTGTATTTGCCTTTGTGATGGCGGTGGTATTTTCGCTATTGATGCCGGAGAAGAGAGGGATTAGGAAATTAGGAAATTAGGAAATTAGGAAATTAGGAAATTAAGAAATTAGGAAACCTCTAATCCTTTATTTCCCCCTGATACTGTTCTATTCCGTCTAACCAGTGAATCAGGTTGAGGGTGAATTGGGCATTCTGGTTTGCATAAGGGGAGTTGAAACCCACTGCAACAGAGTTGTTGACAATCAGGGCTGTGAACATATCGGCTTCACCGAAAACGGCAACTCTCCCTTTGCCGAAATTACGGATACCCCCCTGGTGGTATCTTCCCAGGTTTTCCCATGGGGTCCAGTTGTAGAAGACCCAGGCTGTATCGGGCTGCAACGTTAACCCGTCCAAAAAACTCAATACGGGTGTGGCAAGGTCGGGGACATAGATGGCGGAACCTGTAAATGTTGCGACCCTCTTTACCTGCTCATACTCTTTAATCCCAGCTGTAACGGGTGATGGTGGAAGCATTCCCGAATCAGCTGCAAACACTATCGGAGGCCAGGTTTCTTCAACGAAAAAAGCAAATCCGTTGATAAATTCAAACCCAAAAACTTTTCCCAATTTGGAAGCGGCACCGGCAAATGGCATGTGATCGGCAATTAACAGGAGGCTGCCCCCATTTTTCACCCACTCTTTTATAGTCTGGATCTCCTCTTTTAAGAAGGGAGAAGGTGTAGGGAGGACCCAGTTTCCCAGGTTGGATGAATCGAGTGCATTGGCGATCACCAGGATGCCGCATGAACTCAGCAACTCAGGGGTTAGGATTGGAGTTATGAGTGGGAGAACCCGGTAACCATCCTGTCGGAGCAGTTTACCGAAAGCAAAGAACCGCCCGTTTAAGGTGTGCGTGTTGTTATGCGCTTCATCAACTAATATCAATGGGCCTGTTCCGGGCTGATAGGCTGCCTGCCTGATGGGGAAGGAGAATGCGGTATCGGGAAGTTCCTGTGCCGTTGAACAATAACAGAGAAAAAGGCAACTGGTAAAAAGCAATATTGACTTCATGCACTAAAAATAGTGTTCGATCAAAATTAATAAAAATAAATTCTTTGATCTTTGAGATTATCTAGACAAACAGCGAACTTAGAGGGCCTCCGCCACCACAAACGTACTACCGCCAATAAAGATCAGATCCTCAGGTCTTGCTGCCTTGCGTGAAACCGCCAAAGCTTTCCTAACGGATGGGAATGCATCTCCTTTCAACCCTACCATCCCGGCCTGACTCTTTAACTCGATGGCATCCAGCCCTCTGGGGATATTTGGTTTACAGAAATAGTAGATTGCTTTTGTCGGAAGCAACGCCAGGATGTGTCCAATCTCCTTGTCGTTGACCATCCCGAACACCATATGCAGGCTTTTGTGCGGCGTTTGGCTCAACTGTGTCACTACTTCACGGATGCCGGCTTCGTTATGACCCGTGTCGCAGATCGTTAAAGGATGTTCAGAGAGAATCTGCCAACGACCCCTCAGCCCTGTATTTGTTATAACATTTGCAATTCCTCGGCGGATTGTCTGATGCCGGATGCTGAATGACTGGATGACTGGATGACTGGATGACTGGATGACTGGATGACTGGATGCTGGATGCCGGATGCCGGATGACTGGGAATTGAGGGTCTCGATGACAGCCAGGACGGTTTTCAGGTTTTTTCCCTGATAGCTGCCGCCGAGGGGGAAAGGGATGCCCGATGCCGTATCTCGTATCCCGCATCCCGTATCCCGTA
>CAZXQU010000050.1:0-22510 GCA_964642545.1 uncultured Prolixibacteraceae bacterium
ATTAGGAAATTAGGAAATTAGGAAATTAGGAAATTAGGAAATTAAGAAATTAGGTCATTAGGAAATTAGGAAATTAAGAAATTAGGTCATTAGGAAATTAGGAAATTAGGAAATTAGGAAATTAGGAAATTAGGTTATTAAGGGAAGTTTTAAATATGGTTTTGGGTTTTGGGTTTGGCTTCGCCGAGCTTCCCTTCGCTCCGGTTCAGGTTTTACCACATTAGGCACATTAGGGCACAATAGTTCTACTGTTTTCTATTGTGATCTATTGTGTCTATAAACATTCCACGATCTCCTCCAGGTGGATTCCCCGTGATCCTTTCAGCAGGATATTGGCATCAGTGAGGCTATTATTCTTAAACCATGCAACTGCTTCCTGGCTGTTTTCAAATGAATTCCACTCATGGTTGGTGTTGAGGGCCTTGAAGATAGGGCCAACGAGGAACACACGGTCGATGGACAAGGTTTCAATAAGTTTCAGAATTCCCAGATGTTCCTCTTCCGTCTCTCGGCCCAACTCGAGCATGTCGCCGAGGATCACCACTTTCCCTGTTTTGAAAACGCGGTTGAACTCCTGGAGGGATTCATCCATGCTGCTCGGATTCGCGTTGTAGGCATCGAGTATAAGAAGGTTATGCGATGTTCTGTGCAATTGGGATCGGTTGTTGGAAGGTGTGTAGGTTTCGATTGCAGCGGCGATATCCGCTACGGGAACGTCGAAATGGAACCCGACGGCAGCGGCGGCCAATAGGTTCAGCGCATTGTAGGAGCCAAACAGTGCTGACCGTACCAACTTTTTTTCATCATCAGGGAAGGTAATTTCCACAGCCAACCTCCCATCCTCTGCGGTGGTTTTCTCCGAAACTATCGTTCCCGATGTTCCGGCATCAGGGATTAACCCATAGGTAATCGCAGACAATCGTGTTGCATGATTCGACAATAGTTCATCATCTGCATTGAGAAAAACCTCACCGGCATGGTTTTTAAGAAATGTGTAGAGTTCTGTTTTGGTTCTGACAACGCCTTCAAATCCGCCGAACCCTTCCAGGTGAGCCCTGCCAATGTTGGTAATGAGCCCATACGCAGGCCGGGCCAGTTCACAAAGGAAGGCAATCTCCCCGGGGTGATTCGCCCCCATCTCTATCACAGCAATTTCGGTCTCGGGCCGGATTGACAAGAGGGTGAGAGGGACCCCAATATGGTTGTTGAAATTTCCGGAAGTAGCGATTGTCTGGTATCGGGAAGAAAGAACGGCATGGATCAACTCTTTGGTTGTGGTTTTTCCATTGCTTCCCGTGATGCCGATCACCGGTATCGTAATCTGTCTCCGGTGGTAAAGAGCTAACTGTTGCAAACTTTCCAAGGCATTATTGACCAGGATGTACCGATGGTCCTGGACTGTTGCCGGATCATCCACCACCGCAAACGCAGCACCCTGTTCCAGGGACTGAGCGGCAAATTTGTTTCCGTCAAAGTTCTCACCTTTAAGAGCAAAGAAGATCGATTTGGGAGGGATCTTCCGGCTGTCGGTAGTGATGCCAGGATATTGCTGAAAGAGGGAATAAAGTTTCTCGGCGGTGGGGGTATCGAAGGTCATAGCGGTTAAAACAGGAGAGGTAAAATTACGAAAAATGGTGACAGATTTTTGCTTTTGGTTTAAACTTTTAGGAATACGAATAAACCCCGCGTTCCTAGGTTGCTCCGGCAGCAGCGAGGTCTGCCCGGCCTTTATGGCCTAAAAAAGGGCTGCCTCAGATTTGAGACAGCCCCTACAATGAATGCGTTGTGGTGTTTTGCTTTACCGCGGGTATTCGCCGCCAACGCGGGTCATGGCACAGCGGAATCCGATGGCGTCGGAGGCTTCGGCTTCGTCGAGGAAGCGGCGTGTGCTCGGGCTCAGGTAGAAGGCAGGATCTTTCCAGCTGGCTCCTTTGTAAACTCTTGCCCTGTCGGTGATGAGTGATGTTACACCATACTGGTACATGAAGTCGGTGGAGAGGCTGTCAGGACTTTTTGTCCAATCCTCTTCATTGATGAGTGACTCATAGTCACCATCCAGGTAGTTGATCACATCTGCGCTCCGGTAATTTTTCCGGTTCATGGCTTCAGCAGTAGTAACCGGGCGATATTTCATATGGCCAAGGCTGTCTTTTTCGGCCAGAAATCCCTCTTCATCTGTTTCAGGGGTCATAAAGACGTTTCCACGGAAGGGATGGAGACCCGATACATAGTAAGAGTTAAGAGGCCTGTAGACATCCAGCACCCACTCGCTCACGTTACCTGCCATGTTGTAAAGACCATAGTCGTTCGGGAAATATGATCCGGCCGGGGCGGGAATATCAGCGCCGTCGTTCAGGTTTCCTGCAACGCCCATGTAGTCGCCTGTTCCCCGTTTGAAGTTATCCATGAAACTTCCGTAGTACCGTGATTCGCTGGTTCTCACGTAGTTTCCGTTCCAGGGATAGTTTTTCTTCTCAACCACCCGTTCATAGAGTGTATTGCCGATGAGACCGAGGGCTGCATACTCCCATTCGGCTTCGGTGGGGAGCCTATATTTCGGAAGCATGATGCCATCTTCCATTTTCACCTTACGGGTTCCGGTACCTGTTGGATTAAGGTCGGGCATCGGTTTGTCGACGAGGCCTTCGTATTGACCGGCAAGGTAGGCTTCGGTGTTAAAGTTGATATCGTTCTTTTGCGCAGGATCCATTGCGAGGATTCCTTTTCTGATCAATAGCATTTCGTTCACCCGGTCGGTTCTCCAGGCAGTATAATCGTTGGCCTGCAGCCAGGTGACTCCCACAACAGGATAGTTGCGATAGGCCGGATGCCTGAAATAGTACTCGACCAGGGGTTCGTTGTATGCAAGCTTGTCGCGCCATACAAGGGTATCGGGAAGCGCTTTGCGGTATACGCCGGGATAGTCGGCAGCATAAACGCGATTGAGCCAATAGAGGTACTCGAGATAGTCGAGATTCCGAACCTCCGTTTCATCCATGTAGAAACTGGCCACGGTAACACGGCGTGGCTGGTTGTTCCATTCATACATCACATCATCCTGGGTTTGACCCATGGTATATGTACCTCCTTCAATAAAAACCAGTCCTGGACCAGTTTCCTGATTCTGGTAGGGCCGCACCTCAAACCCGCCATTCTTGGGGTCGTTGTAAGACCAGCCGGTAGTACTCGAAGACTCTTTCTTACAAGAGGATGCAAGTACGACAACAGCGATGAGGGTGCTGAGTTGAAGAATTTGTTGAATTTTCATCTGGTTCTATTTTGTTGGTGGATGATGAAATTGCATTGGCAAAAATAGTAAATTCTCCCAAAATTCGATATATATAACTAAAATCTAGGGCACTTTATTGCACGGATATGTCTTCTTTTTTCAATGCAGGGGAACTGCCACGATGCTGAAATCTCGTGGGCTCCGCCCGAAGCGCCCTTGAGGTTGCTTATCGTGAAGTCGTAACTATAGCCAACCCTTAGGTTTTTGTAGTGTACTCCGATGAAAGGGATGACGGCATCCGCATTTTCGAAATTATGTCGAAACCACAGGCCGCCAACGAAGGGAGCGATGGTAAGGTAGAAGCCCACATTCAGCTGATGGTACTTGAATTGCTGCTGATAGAGGATGTTTGGTGAGATGGAAAATTCTTTGTCTTCATCATTACTACCCCCCTTTCTCAGGTTGATCACAGACCCGGCATGTGCTGTAATCTTCATGTAGAGCAGGGAATTTGCATCGGCATAAAATCCAATATCGGGTTGGGTCATGTGCGACACAGAAATACCACCATAGATCAAGTCTTCATAGCCGATAAACACTCCGGCAGAAAAATCGGGGACACCCACTCTTGTCTGGTCGGGTTGCTTTTCGGAAGTAGGGAGCACAAAACCGCTTTGCGGGTCGATCATGTCTTCGAAAAGCAGTTTTTCCCAAACAAGCCTGCGTTGGTAATAGGTGACCTGGATGGCAGCGCTGGCGTATATCCTGCTGGTAATGTTGAACTTATATGCATACATCAGGCTGATCATCGTGGTGTTGAGGTTACCGCTTCCGGCCCGGTCGGCTGTGAAGAGCAAACCAACCCCTCCGTGGAGAAAATTGACGTACTGATCGTAGGAGGCATTGTAAGTGACAAAGGCTTTTTCAACGGATGGCCATTGGTTCCGGTAGTTGGTAATGAGACGTGGGCAAATGGGTGCGCCGGCCAGAGCAGGGTTCAGGTAGAGTGGATTGGCATAGAACTGCGAAAATTGCGGATCCTGAGCAACTAGTCGAATCGTCGGAAGCATGGAAATTAGCAACAGAACTAAGGCAACTTTTTTAAACATTTGGTGTTTAAATAATGGAAAACCTGCTGTTTTCGGACCACAATAATACAAAATTTAAATCGTTCATTGTTCATCTCTTTTTGATCTTCAATGCATATGCTCAGATATAAGAATCTCTGCCTTATTGGTATACTGGTAATTTGCTCAATTCTACCAGCATTTTCACAATTGCACGGAGCTGATTCCATTCCTCCTCTCACAATCCAGAACGAGCTTCAGTGGAACCCTGTCAAAATTGTTGAAGTGGCTCCTGGGGAATGGGTGCCGTTGCTAACCTTTTCGGGATCCTCCTTGTTGGATGAAACAGGCCGGCTACCTGTTTTTTTTAACCGGAGCCCTCTTTCCGACCCCGACGGTACTGTGGAGCGTGTTGAACTCAACTCTATCATTTTCCAGTCGCTCACACCCTCTGAGATCCTTACCATCGGGGATGTAAACGCCATTCCTGGCGTAGTTGTTCCCACAGCAGTTATCTCGAAACAGAAGAAGATGCCTTTTGTGGAGATCACTCTTCTCCCATTCCGTCGGAATCCTAAGAATGGCATGATCGAAAAAGTCGTTTCCTTCACCCTGACATGTTATTTTTCAGACCAGGGCATAGGAAACTCCTCCGCTGCACAGACTACCTATGCCGAACATTCCGTACTAGCAGCCGGGACATGGTATAAGTTTTCAGCTTCGGCTTCCGGTGTCTATCTTCTCACCTATGATGACCTGATGGCTGCTGATATAAACCCCTCAGGGATTGATGCCCGTACGATTAAACTTTACGGAAACGGAGGCGGAATGCTTCCGGAAGCGAATGATGCACCACGAGTCGATGACCTTCGCGAATTATCCATTCAGGTGATTGGTGAGGAGGATGGACAGTTCAACCAGGGGGACTATATCCTGTTTTACGGTGAATCGCAGAATCCCTGGTATTACAACACTACCGACTCTCTTTTCAGGCATCTGAAGAATATCTACGCCGACAATACCTTCTACTTTTTGACCTTTGGAGGGGACTACGGGAAAAGGCAGTTTACAGAATCCGGTACGAGCGAGCCAGCGACCCATACTATCACTCGCTTCAACGATTATGCATTTTATGAGAAAGATGATATCAACCTGATTAAATCGGGCCGGGAGTGGTTCGACATTGAGTATTTTGATGTCACGCTCAAACGAAATTACTCTTTTGCATTCCCCGATCTCGATCAGAGTGTTCCTGCATGTGTTACAGCACGGTTGGCTGCCCGGTCGACCACTGGAAACAGTTCATTCAATATTACGGTAAACGTACAATCACTTTTCAATATCTCCATTGCCCAGGTGTCGGGAGATTTCCTGGCACCCTATGCCCATGAAAAGATCCAGACAGGCTGCTTGATGCTCGACAGGCCATCCCTTGACATTCAGATTACTTACAACAAACCCGGATCTGCCATCGGATATCTGAATTATCTGGAAGTCAATGTAATGCGGCATTTAAGGATGAGTGGCAGCCAGCTAAGGTTCCGTTCTACCGAGTCGGTAGGCAACGAGAACATGTCCGAATTCAAGCTCACCACACAGGGTCAGCAGGTGCAGGTGTGGGATGTAACCCGTCCCGACAGCATCCTGCGGATCCAAACCAATGTTTTGGGTACGACCTATTCATTCAGGCTCCCGACTGATAACCTTCGCGAGTTTATAGCGTTTGACGGGTCAGGTTTTAACCGGCTTGATTTCATCGGCCGGGTTGAGAACCAGGACCTGCATGGCGCCGGGATTTATGATTATGTGATAGTCGCCTATCCCGATTTCCTTCCTGCAGCAGAACGGCTGGCACAATTTCACCGGCAGAAGAACGGAATGTCGGTTCTGATCGTTACACCCCAGAAGATTTTTAATGAGTTTTCATCCGGAGCACAGGATCTCTCTGCGATTCGTGACTTTATTCGCATGATGTACCTGAGGGCTTCAGCGGGCGAAGAGCCTAAATACCTGCTTCTGTTTGGTGATGCTTCTTTTGACTACAAGAGCCGGGTAGAGAACAATACCAATTTTGTTCTTGCTTACCAGTCACCTGAATCCCTTGCTCCGATAGATTCGTACGTGACAGATGACTTTTTTGCCCTTCTCGACGATAACGAGGGCCAGGGTACCGATGGTGGCCTTGATCTTGGCGTAGGCCGGTTGCCTGTGTTGTCTATCCAGGAGGCTACAGAGGCTGTGAACAAGATCCTGCACTACTGTTCCGAGAGTGACTCGGTAAAGAATGACTGGCGAAACGTACTCTCCTTTGTAGCTGATGACGGAGACGGAAATCTTCACATGGAACAGGTGGAAAAACTAACCAAAATGATAGAGGCGCAATATGCTGTTTACAATATCGACAAGATATACCTCGATGCCTATCAGCAGCTCTCTACACCTGGCGGACAACGTTGCCCGGAGGTGAACGATGCCATCAATAAGCGGGTGGATAAGGGAGCCATGATCGTTAACTACACGGGCCATGGCGGAGAGCTGGGCTGGGCACACGAACGGGTGCTTGAGGTTGCTGACATTACCAGCTGGACAAACTATGACAATATGCCTGTATTTGTCACTGCAACCTGCGAATTCAGTCGGTATGACGATCCTGAACGCGTGTCGGCGGGCGAATATGTCTTCCTGAACCCCAACGGAGGAGGGATTGCACTCTTTACTACAACGCGACCCACTTTTGCCGGAAACAATTTTGTGCTGGCTGCAAATTTTTACAATGTTGCGTTTGAGAGGGTTGACGGAGAGTATCTGCGGATGGGCGATCTGATCATGCTTTCCAAGAACAGCACCTCTTCATCGGCCAACACGCGGAAATTTGTCTTGCTGGGAGATCCTGCCCTGAAGATGGCCTACCCCAAACTCGATGTAGTAACAACCTCTCTTACAAGCGATACGCTGATGGCTCTTTCTGAAGTCACTATTACCGGAGAGATACGAAATTTGAATGGTTCTCTTGCATCGGATTTTAACGGAGAGGTCTTTCCAACGGTCTTTGACAAGCCCACTGAAGTCATGACCCTGGGCAATGACGGGGATGCACCGATCGAATTTACGGTACAGAAGAATCAGATATACAAAGGGAAAGTGAAGGTGTCGTCAGGACAATTTAGTTTCAGTTTCATTGTGCCCAAAGACATCGCATACAAATATGGAACTGGTAAAATCAGCTATTATGCCCGGAGTGCAGGGACTGATGCCACGGGCTTTGACACATTAATTGTTGTCGGCGGTTTCAACTCCCTGGCCGTTCCCGATGATCAAGGTCCCGATATCACCTTATATATGAATGAAGTTGGGTTTGTTTCGGGAGGAATTACCGACCAAAACCCTATGCTGCTGGCCTATGTCACAGACGAATCGGGAATAAACACCGTGGGCAATGGAATTGGTCATGATATCACAGCAATTCTTGATGAGAACTCGCAGAATCCGCAGATTCTTAACGATTATTATGTAGCCGACCTCGACACATACCAGAGTGGTTGGATTACCTACCCATTCTTTAATCTATCTGAAGGGAGGCATACTATTCGGCTAAAGGTGTGGGATGTTTTCAACAACTCCTCGGAAGCCTTTATCAGTTTTATGGTTCACAACACCGATGAGTTTGTTCTGGATCATTTGTACAACTACCCCAATCCATTCCAGGATAAGACCACGATTTCTTTTGAGACGAATCAGACCAACATGAATGTAGATGTTGAGATTAAGATCTATACCATTTACGGTAAATTGGTTAAGACTATCCGTAAAACAGAATTTATTAACGGATTCCGTGTCCAGCCCATTGAGTGGGACGGAATGGCAGATGGTGGCTGGAAGGTGTGCACTGGAACATACGTCTATCGTGCCACCGTTTCACTACCCGACGGAACGATGAATGCGGCTACCGCAAAACTTGTTGTCATCAGGTAAAGTACTTTCTATGAAAAAAATATATTTTCTGTTCATCCTCCTGATCCCGTTACTTAGTTTGGGAGAGAATTTTTCGGCTAACGAGTCGGTCTTGGCTTCTGGATCGTGGTATAAAATTGCCGTTCAACAAACGGGTATTCATCGTGTAACATATGATGACCTGGTAGCCCTTGGAATGGACCCTGCCACGGTTCTCCCGGAAAATATCAGGCTCTATGGCAATGGAGGAGGTATGCTTCCGGAGGCGAACGACCAACCCAGGATCGATGATCTTCTTGAGAATTCCATTGTAGTTTACGATGGAGGCGATGGTTCTTTCGATCAGGGGGACTATTTCCTCTTTTACGGTGAAGCTGCTGATGTGTGGTTGTTTGATGAGGCAGACAAGGTATTTACGCATGAGAAGAACCTCTATTCCGATCTTACCTATTATTTCATTACGGCAGACCTTGGTGTCGGGAAACGCGTTCAGCCGGTTGCTTCGCTGGATACCACTACCGTATATACTTCTATCCAATTTACCGATTATGCATTCCACGATGTAGATGAGCGCAACCTGATCCGCTCCGGAAAGATCTGGTTGGGAGAGGAGTTCAACCTGACGACGCCAGTGTGGGAGTTTCAGTTCAGTTTCCCTAATGTGATAACCACTACGGCTGCAAAGATCAATACTTATGCTGTTGGGAGATCTCCCAATGTAAGCACCATGTATATCAAGCAGGACGGCGACCTGATCGATCAGTTCACGATGGATTATTCGAATCTCGGATCTACCAATATTTTTGCAAGGCCCAAGTTGCGGGCTACATCCACCACTCTGAAACAGGATTTGACGACGATCGAATTGGAATACGATCTTCCAACACCTGGGTCAACTGCCTGGCTGAACTATATCGAGGTTATCGCCCAACGGTTGCTGAAATGGGTTGGTCCGCAGTTCTCATTCCGTGATCCCTTTTCTATCCGGGAGGGGAGGAACTCTCTCTTCAGGATATCAGGCTCCATTAGCAACATGGTTGTGTGGGATGTGACTGATCCGGGGGCGATCGGTGAGGTGCAGGGGATATGGGATTCTACAACTCAATTCTATGATTTCATTGTTCCCACACCGGTATTGAAAGAGTTTATCGCGTTCGACGGCTCGGAATATTATCCTGTAACCC
This sequence comes from uncultured Prolixibacteraceae bacterium, assembly GCA_964642545.1. Classification (GTDB taxonomy): domain Bacteria; phylum Bacteroidota; class Bacteroidia; order Bacteroidales; family FEN-979; genus QYOJ01. Next base: position 9,432 of record CAZXQU010000050.1, read on the forward strand.
CAATAGGATCGGTTTCTAACCAAAACCTTCACGGACTCAATCCGGCTACATTGATCATTGTGACGCATCCACTTTTCAAGGCACAGGCTGAGGAGCTGGCTACATTTCACCGGAATGAAACATTGATCTCGGTACTTGTTGCTGAAACTGACGAAATTTTTCAGGAATTTGCATCGGGACAGCCTGACATCACTGCTATCCGTGATTTTGTCAGGATGTTATACCTGCGAGCCACTGACAGTGACACACCGAGGTATATTCTTCTTTTTGGTGATGGATCTTATGATTACAAGGATCGGATTCCCAACAACACCAATTTTGTGCCTACTTTCCAGTCGTTGGAGTCGTTCAAATTTATCTCAACCTATGTGACAGATGACTATTTTGGCATCATGGCAGAGGAGGGAGGACAAGCGTCATCGGGGACCCTGGACCTTGGAATGGGACGATTCCCGGTATCGGATTTGGAGCAGGCACAAGCAATCGTGAATAAGATTACCCATTACGCAGAGAAGTCGGATACGATTCAGTCGGCCTGGAGGAATGTCATGACTTTTATCGCCGACGATGAGGATTCTAACCTTCACATGCATCAGGCAGAAGAGCTTTGCAGTATTGTTGCCACGAAGTATCCGGTCTACAATGTGAATAAGATTTACCTGGATGCCTACCAGCTAGTGAAAACAACATCGGGCCCACGGTATCCTTCGGTGAACAAAGCCATTAACGGAGCTGTAGACAATGGCAGTTTGATCATCAACTATACGGGTCACGGAGGCGAAGATGCCTGGAGCGAAGAGAAGGTGCTTACGATTCCCGATATTGAGAGCTGGACAAATGCCGATAAGTTGCCAGTTTTCGTTACTGCTACCTGTGAGTTCAGCCGGTTCGACAATCCGGAGCGCTTCAGTGCCGGCGAGATGGTGATTGTGAAGCCCGAGGCAGGAGCCATTGCGATCTATACTACGACTCGACTGGCTTTAGCCACCTCCAACTTCAGGCTCGATACATCTTTCTTCAGGCATTTAATGGACCGTGACGAGGATGGGAATTACATGAAGATGGGTGACCTGCTGAGGCTATCGAAGAATAGCAACAACAATAACACAAACATCCGGAACTTTGTATTGCTGGGCGACCCTGCCCAGCAAATCGCTTTTCCAGAATACAAGGTGGTTACCACTATGATCAATGGGGAAGCTTTGAATGTCACTCCCGATACAGTGCTTGGATTATCCACAGTGACAGTTACGGGAGAAATAGTGGATCAGGCCGGAAACAAGGCATCCGGGTTCAACGGAACCCTTAATACGAGGGTGTATGACAAACCTGTGACATACCGCACATTGGCTAACCAGACGAAAAGTTACAAAGAGTATTTTCAGATTCAGAATGAGTTGCTGAGTGATGGACCTGCGAGCATTGAGAATGGCGAATTTTCTTTCTCATTCATTGTCCCTCAGGAGATATCCCCCTATTTTGGGTTCGGGAAGATCAGTTACTATGCCTGTTCGGAAACTTCCGATGGCAACGGTTACGACGACAATATCGTGATTGGTGGGATGGACCCATCGATAAATCCTGATAACGAGGGACCTGCTATTTCACTCTTTCTGGATACCAAAAATTTCATCTCTGGGAGCCAGGTTAGCAAGGATCCATTGCTTATGGCTGACCTCTTTGACGAGGATGGGATCAATCATGTTGGCTTGGGCCTTGGCCACGAGATATTGGCGGCTATTGATGACAACTGGTCTCATGCGGTCATACTTAATCATTACTATACGCCTGCCATAAATGATTTTAAGCAAGGGACTGTGATCTATCCTTATGCCGATCTTTCGATTGGCTTCCACACGCTTACTGTCCGGGCCTGGGATATGTTCAACAATTCATCGGAGCAGTCGATTAACTTCTTTGTATTCGAGAATCAGACGATCGAAGTCACCGAGGTTTACACCTATCCCAATCCCCTGATTGAGGGAACAACCTTTACCTTCAGACCTGAAGCCAGCAGCGGAGCGATGGCGGTTGCCATTGAGATCTATTCCATCGCCGGCCAGCCAGTGCGGTTGATCGATGTGGAGGTAGCTAATACAACGGGTCAACCGGTTCAGGTCTATTGGGATGGAACAAATCAGGGTGGTAAGAAATTATCCAGCGGCATCTATCCTTACAGTGTGAAGTTTTCGGGAGTCAACGGCAGTTATACTCACACATCAGGAAAGGTTATTGTCTTGAGATAGAATGTGGTGAACCATATTTTTTAACAAAAACAATATCAAAAAATATAATTCGTTACTTTTGCTAACCATTTTTTCAGACTTAATTATAATTAGAATGCAACAGAAGAAGTTTAGATTGGCGTTGATTTTAGCAGGATGTCTGATGATCAATTACTCTTTTGGTCAGGAACAGCAACCCAACGTGATTACAACAGCCGTGCCGTTTTTGATGATAGCTCCGGATGCACGTGGGGGAGGGATGGGAGATATTGGTGTTTCTACAACTCCTGATGCCTATTCATTGTACTGGAATCCGGCTAAATATGCCTTTATTGAGAAGGATTTTGGAGCAGGTATTGGGTATGTCCCATGGCTAAGAGGATTGGTCAATGATATTGGTCTGGCTTCCGTTTCGGGTTACAAGCGTTTTGGTGATAAGCAGGCAATTGCGCTCTCCCTGCGGTTTTTCTCCATGGGGGAGGTGATGTTTACCAACGATGTTGGACAGGAGCTGGGCGCTGTAAAACCCAATGAGTGGGCTATTGACGCAACCTATGCGCGAAAATTCTCACGCAGTATCTCCGGTGCTGTTGCATTCCGTTTCATCTACTCGAACCTGGTTCCTGTAAATTACACCAAATATGATGTTCAACCCGGGATGTCGGGTGCTGCCGACATTGCGCTCTATTATCACAAAGAGGTTGAGATCAAGGGTTTGAGCGCTGCCTATATTGATTTTGGTTTTAATATATCCAACATCGGATTGAAAATCTCCTACAGCAGCAGCTCCACATTGAGAGATTTCATTCCCACGAACCTGCGTATTGGTCCGTCGTTTACCATGGATATTGATGATTATAACAGAATCTCCGTTGCAGTCGACCTGAACAAGCTTCTTGTTCCAACACCGCCTATCTATTATACTGATTCATTAAGTCCTGACGGTAATAAAGTAATTGAAAAGGGGAGGGATCCGGATGTATCTGTTGTCAAGGGGATGATCCAGTCATTTTACGATGCCCCTTATGGATTTAAAGAGGAGTTGGATGAGATCAACATTGTTGTTTCTGCTGAGTATTGGTACAATAAACTTTTTGCGATTCGTGCGGGGTACTTCTGGGAATCGAAATACAAGGGAGATCGTCAGTTTTTTACCCTTGGTGCCGGGTTACGTTATAACGTTTTTGGCCTCGACTTCTCCTACCTGATCCCTATACAGAACAACAATCCGCTTCAAAATACGCTCCAGTTTACCCTCCTCTTTAACTTTGACAAGGTAGGGGCGAGGGATAAGGAGAAGTAGGAAATTAGGAAATTGGGAAATTAGGAAATTGGGAAATTGGGAAATTAGGAAATTGGGAAATTAGGAAATTAGGAAATTAGGGAAGTTGAGAGATAGCGAATAGCGAATAGCGAACAGCGAACAGCGAACAGCGAACAGCGAACAGCGAATATGGTTCCACGGATTGGTTTTGGTTTTGATACGCACAGGCTGGAGGAGTGGAAGGAGTTCTGGCTTGGGGGTATACTTATACCCCATACGAAGGGTTCAGTTGGTAATTCCGATGCCGATGTGCTTATTCATGCGATCTGTGACGCACTTTTAGGTGCAGCTGCTCTGGGTGATATCGGAACTCATTTTCCGGATACTTCAGATGAATTTAAGGGGATAGACAGTAAGATCCTCCTCAAAAAAACCTGTGACCTGATCAGGGAGAGCGGATATTCTATTGGAAACATTGACTCAACTGTTGTTCTTCAAACCCCGAAGATCAGCAAATATGTCTTTGAAATGCTACATATTCTCAGCGATGTAATGGGAATTTCTCCCGGAAGCCTCTCCATCAAAGCCAAAACAAGCGAAACTCTTGGGTTTATAGGAAGAGAAGAGGGGGTTTCGGCTTACGCGGTAGTTTTAATTTTGTAATCTTAAATTAAACTTCTACCTTTGCACTCCCTTTTAAAAACCGATACATTCATTAACAACCAACAAACAATGCCAAACCAATACGAAACCGTTTTCATTATGACTCCCGTTTTGTCTGATGAACAGATGAAGGAAACGGTAGAAAAGTATCAGAAGTTCCTAAAAGAGAAGGACGCTGAGATTATCTTTGAGGACAGCTGGGGATTGCGCAAACTTGCCTATCCGATCCAGAAAAAGAGCACCGGGTTTTATCACCTGATTGAGTTCAAAGCCGATCCAACTATTATCCGTGAGTGGGAAGTTTCCTTCAAGCGGGATGAGCGGATCCTGCGGTTCCTTACCGTGGTCCTCGATAAGCATTCAATTGCTTATAATGAGAAGAAACGGGCTAAGGCAAAAGCTATGAACGCAGAAGCTGTAACGGAGTAAACACCTTAAAAACGAAAAAGATGAGCGCACAGCAATCAGGAGAAATCAGGTATTTAACTCCCATCGCAGTAGATACCAAAAAGAAAAAATATTGCCGTTTTAAGAAAAGCGGAATCAAATACATCGACTACAAGGATGGTGTCTTCCTGTTGAAGTTTATCAACGAACAGGGAAAGATTCTGCCCCGCCGTATTACCGGCACCTCAACCAAGTACCAGAGGAAAGTGGCTCAGGCAGTGAAAAGAGCCCGTCATCTGGCGTTATTACCCTATGTGGCTGACTTGTTAAAATAAGGAGGAGAAGAGATGGAAGTGATTTTAAAACAGGACGTGTCCAATCTGGGATATGCCAATGAATTGGTGACAGTAAAACCGGGATTTGCCCGCAATTATCTAATCCCACAAGGGATAGCTATTCTTGCAACGGAAACGAACAAGAAGATTCTGGCCGAAAACAAGAAACAGCAGACCCACAAAGCTGAAAAGATTCAGACTCAGGCTTCAGATCTGGCCAAGCAATTGGAGAAACTAGTTGTGAAGATCGGTGCAAAAGCTGCCGAGAACGGAAAAATCTTCGGTTCAGTAAATGCAATCCAGATTGCGCAAGCATTAAAGGAACAGCACAACTTTGATATCGACAGAAAAAAGATCCATGTGGATCACGAGCATATCAAAGAGCTGGGAAGTTACAAGGCCAAGATCAACCTGCATAAGGATGTAGCTGTTGAGATCGGCTTTGAGGTTTTTGCTGAATAACCCAAGTCATTTTATTTCGTACTTTTAGCAGCTCGCAGCTCGCTTTTAGCTTTTAGCAATTCGCTTTTCTTTACTGGCTAACAGCGAACAGCGAATAGCAAACAGCTATTAGTATGATCTCGAAATCCCAGATAAAGTTTGTGCAGTCCCTGAAGCAGAAGAAGTACAGGGATATCCACCGGTGTTTTGTTGCCGAGGGATCGAAGCTGGTTCTTGAGTTGACCGGGAGCTACTTTCCTATTCGGCAGATATATGCCAATGGGGAGTGGATCAAGGAGCACCCAACACCAGAGAACATACTGGTTGAGGAGGTTAAGCCTTTTGAGATGGAACGTATCACGGCACTCTCAACGCCCAGTCCTGTTTTGGCTCTTGTTGAGATGCCGGAAGAGTTGTTGGATACAACCCCCTGGCTGGAGAACCTCACACTGGTACTGGATGGCATCCAGGACCCGGGAAACCTGGGAACAATTATCCGGATAGCTGACTGGTTTGGGATTGGTCAGATCATTTGTTCGCATGGCTGTGTAGATCTATTTAATCCGAAGGTGGTACAGGCTACCATGGGCTCCATTGCCCGTGTGAGGGTAAACTATGTTGAACTTAGCAACTTTTTCCCGACTGTTGGTAGCGAGGTGCATGTTTATGGTTTGATGCTGGAGGGGGAGGACCTGTTTGGAGCAGAGATTACATCCAACGGGATCATAGTGATTGGGAGCGAAGCCCATGGCATCTCAGATAAGGTTACAAATTTCATTACGCATCAGTTAACGATCCCATTTTACCCTTCCGATAGAGATCATCATGCGGAGTCGTTGAACGCAGCAGTGGCGACGGGGATTGTTTGCGGGGAATTTAGGAGGCGATTAGGGATAAACCATGAAATTCTTGGACCACTGAAGCCAGTCAGTTGAACCTGCAACAACCAACAATCAACAATCAACAATCAACAACCAACCGACCGACCACATGACCCATAGAATCTTACTTCTGACTTGTCTTTTAGCATTTTCCTGGAACCTGTTTGCCTGGGATTTTCCGAATGAGAACAGGGTATACGATCCGAAGATCAATGCGGTATTGCTTCATAAGGATGGATTTGAGATGGCGATGCCGGTTATTGCCCTTAATTCGCGGGAGCAGCTAAAACTAAGTTTTGATGACCTGGATGTTTCGCTTAAGAGTTATCGTTTTACTATCCGTCATTGTAGTGCTGAGTGGGAAACCACCACAGACCTGCTGGTGACTGACTACATTGATGGAATGCAGGACGAACTTATTGAGAAGTTTGATTATTCCTACAATACCACAGTGGAATACATCAATTATACAGCCTACACCCCTTCGTACAACATGAAACCTCGAATTTCGGGAAATTACTTACTGATTGTTTATCTGGAAGATCCTGAAATGCCTGTGATAACGAGGCGATTTATGGTTGTTGAGTCCTCTTCGGCTTCAGTGGATGCCAGAGTAGTGAGGTCGGATGGTCCTATGGAAAGTTATTCAAAACAGCGAGTTGACTTCACGGTGAGCATGGCTGGTTTCATCTGGTCAAATCCTACTAAAGAGATCAAGGTCGTTATCCTGCAAAATGAACGTTGGGACAATGCCATCAGGAATCCAAAGCCTAGATTTGTCAGGGGATCGGAGCTTGATTTTACTTATGATCCGACGCTTGTTTTTGATGGCGGGAACGAATTTCGTGCATTGGATATCAAGAGTCTCCGTTATCAGACAGAGAACATCCGGCTGATCGAATGGGATTATGCGTATCATGTTTACATGCTTGATGATCTTAGCAGGGCAAGGAAAAACTATACGTTGTACCGGGATATCAATGGCAGGAAGTTGATCCAGAATGAGGAGTATGCAGAGAACAGCTCCATTGAAGCCGACTATGCATGGGTTCATTTTTCTATTCCGTCGAACAGTATGATTCCTGGAGGAAAGTTTTATCTGATGGGTGCTCTTGCCGACTACCGGATGGCACCTCCCAACGAGATGGTTTTCGATCCTCAAACCAAACGCTATACATGTTCGCTTTATCTAAAGCAGGGTTTTTATGACTATCAGTACGTATTCAAGCCTGATGATTCAACGGTTGGGTATGCTTCATTCTTTGAAGGGAATCATTGGGAAACGGAGAATCAGTACACGATTTTTGTCTACTGGCGTCCTCTTTCGGGGCTCTATGATCAGTTGGTTGCTGTTCGGGATATCAACTCCACGGATAAATAAGGCATCTTTTTAATTTAGGTGTTTCCGGATCACACGGAAGAGGTCTGCCATCAGGAAAGGCTTCATCAGGTAGTCGGTTACACCGGCGCGCTGGAATTTTTCGACTTCATCCTGTAAGATATTTGCTGTAAGGATGATGACAGGTATTTTGGAACTTGTTAGGGAAGAGGAATGACGGATTTTTTTGGTCATTTCAATGCCATCCAGTTCGGGCATATTTACATCGGAGAGGATCAGGTCGTAGTGATTTTTATCGGTCAGCTCCAATGCTTCTTTGCCATTTTTGGCTTTGTCGACCTTCACTTGCCATTTCTCGAAGATTGCCTCCAGAAGCACCAGATTAATATCCGTATCATCCACTATGAGAATTTTCTTGCCTGTAAATATGGAGGTATCGATTCCCTGGTCAGGAGGTGTAATTTTTCCGGGAGTCTCTTTACTCAGGTCATACGGAATGACGAAGGAGAAAACAGATCCTTTTTGCAGCTGGCTTTCGGCCCAGATTTTGCCATTTTGTTGTTCAACGATCTTTTTACAGATTGGCAATCCCAATCCTGTTCCAATGATCCATTTACTTGCCGACTGCTCGTGGACCTGGCTGAACTCGCTGAAGACATCGTCGAGGTGTTCGCCGGAGATCCCTATTCCGGTATCGGCAATTGTGACCTGCATACACTGTTTAACGCCACAGGGCTTCAGGGATAATGTTACCATGATGTCGCCTTTCTCAGTATATTTAACGGCATTGTTGAGCAGGTTGATAAGGACTTGTTTCAGCCGCATTTCGTCTCCCGACAGGATTGTATTATTTCCTATAAGGCTGTTTAAGGAGATTTTCAGTCCTTTTTTTTCAGCAGCCGGGCGGAGACTGCTCAGTACTTGCTCGATCACGGAGGCCGGGTTAAAGGGCTCAATGAAGAATTTCATTTTACCTGAATCCAGTTTGGATAGATCGAGGATATCATTCACTGTTGTCAGCAGCATGTCGGAAGAGGTTCTCATGGAAGAGAGGTACTTGTCCTGTGTTTGATCGAGGGGTGTTTGCTTCAGCTGTTCTGTAAACCCAACAATGGAGGTGAGGGGAGTTCTTAGTTCGTGGCTCATATAGGCCAGAAACCTGCTCTTTTCGACGGCATCCTGTTCTGCTTTCAACCGTGCAGCGACAATCTGTTTCTGGTATCTGATGATCTGCGAAATTGTTATAATAATGAATATCAGTAAAATAATAACGATGCCCAGGCTAATCAAGCTTGTAAGGTTGATAATCTTTGTTGACCTGTCGATGGTTGATATGGCGTTATTGTGAATAGTATTATTTCTTTTTTCGACGTGTTCATTTAGGCTATTCAGGATCTTGTTGAACTCTTCCATCAATATTTTGTTTGTGAGGATCAGCTCTTTTTCCTGGGCTTCCATTTTTTCACGGAACCGTTTTTGAAGTCGGAGTTGTTTTTGGTAGTATAGATTTGTTTGGCCTGCGATCACCTGGCTGACCTCTTCTACAGTAAGGGCGCTATCGATGGCTTCTTCGGGTGTTATGCCTTCCTGGGTAACGGTTATCTTTTTTTCTGTGGTTGTTTTCTCTTTGTTTCCGACAAAGAATTCTTTCATCTTTTTGAAGAATCCCTTTTTTCCTCGTTCTGTTGTAGAGGTGATACTGAGTGTATCAATTCCCATCGCCTGCAAATCGGGGTAGTAGCGTCGGATGGTGAGTGTAGTGGCCGGTTGCATTCCGAATTGGACAGAATCCATGGTTACAGCGACATGAAGGAGCGAGTCAGTGAGTCGTTTCAGCCGGATAAAATTATCGGAAAGATCCTCTTTTTGAAGAATGTTTACAGTGGCTTCTTCAAGGAAGATCAGATTGGCCGGATCGGATTCCAGTCCGAGCCGCAATGAATCGAGAATTTCAAGCAGATCGTTGATATCTTGTTCATACTCTTGAGAATAGGAATTGTCGTATGTGAGGGTATACATTCTGAAGTCGTTATCGGCTTCGTACAGTTTCTGGAAACTTTTTTCCATTATCACCAGGGTACTGTCTTTGATTCTCATATAATTGAGCGCTTCGGAGATCTTCTCTTTTTCCATCGCACGGATCCAGAAAAATGTTGCAATGGAGAGCGCGATAATCAGGATCAGAAAACTCAGAAGAACCCGAAGGGTTGCTATACCTTTGCTGCTTGTTGCCATGGTGGAAATGTTTTAATTAATGGGTTCATTGAACTGACCCGTTAGTAGATACATGGTTATTGTTTAGTCAAAATTACGACATTTTGTTACTTGAAATCTGCCTAAATTTGATCCATAGGAAAAAGGGGGTACTTGCAATTTAAGTAGAAATATATAAAACTTATAGAGTAACAAGACTTAAGCGAAGGTATCAAATTTAAAAATATTGAAAATGGATAAGAATCCGGTTAAAATAACGCAGTATGTTAATACCGGTGAAGTAAGTTCCGGTGGTATTGAAATTGTTCACTGAATGGAGAACGAGCGTTTGAGGGTAAGGGGGTACCCAAAGAATGGGATTAGTTAACCATTAATCGGGTTTGAGGGCCTGATTAAGGCTTGATAATGTTGAATTGGGTTCCCGGCGTGATTAATCTTCAATATGGGAACCTTTTTAAGCTGAAAAATCACAGCTTGGATGAGCCATCATTCGTTGCTGATAATGGATTTCACAATCAACTCGTTTTTAGTTAACACTTTAGTAGACTTCATAATCATAGTACCTTATCTTTACCATCTCGTTGACAATGAACTAAAAATGACTTGTTTGTGTCATTGTTTGTCTGTTATTAATTGTTCATCTTTATCCGGTTGATTTTCCTCACCGGAAATCAAGTTTTTCACCTTCTTTAAATCAACATTAAACGTAAACTTTATGAAAAAGATTTACTGGATTTTCCTTTTGCTGCTGATCGTTTTTTCGGCATGTAAAAAAAGTACCGACGAGAACAACAATAACAACACAGGTTGGACAGAGCAGGAGCAGGCCTTTTACAATAGTGTTATCACCTTACAGGATAAGGCGGGTGAAAACTGGACCACCTGGTCGCAAACCATGGATTCCCTGGAAGCCATCAATAATTTGCAGCAATTTTTCCTTAGCGATCCATCTGTTACTTCTGCAATCATTGGCAGCCAAGGCATAGCAGTGCAGTATTCAAACGGAATGCGCGGCTGAATCTTTTTAAATCCGGAGGACGAATTTGAGGTGGATACTATGAGAAGGGAACTCTTCCCTACAATGGCTTCTTCAGACTTACATGAAAAATCCGTCGTGAACATTAAGAAAGCTATTTTTCTAAATCCGAGTTATTGGCAAAGGAGTGAGAATGCTAACAGTGTCATTGCCAGCTACAATCATAACCTTCCCAAGGTGGGTTTTAGCTTTCAGGACATTTATAAGGGAATGGATGCCAGTCTTGATCGTTTTACACAACTTGCGGGGTATGGACTCATCCATATTTATTCCCATGGCTGGGCATGGCCAAAAAACATTCACTTCTCAGAGGTTTATCTAATGACTGGTGAAAAAGCAAGTGAAACTACTTCAGCTAAATACTTTGATGAAATTAAAAATGGGACTATTAAAATAACGGAGACAAAAACAAATGATGAAACATGGGACAATGTTTATTGGATTTCAGAGAAGTTCATAGCCGATCATAACGACTTCAGCAAGGACACCATACTTTTTTATGGTGGATTTTGCTATAGCTTTCTGGGGACTTGGCCTGAAATCAGAAACACATTTGCCAATGGTGCTTATTTTGGCTTTTCATGGCGTGTTCTGACTAGTTGGAATTGCAGTCTCGCTAGAAGTCTGATTGCAGGTTTGGCTGATACAACGTTAAAACCTCCGGTAGATACGGAAGAATGGTTTATTTACCCAACAGTGAAAAAAGAAATGTGGGATAAAGATGAGGAACTATTTTGCCATCTTGAATATACAGGAGATGCAACGTTGACTTTGTGGATAGATTCTCAAATAGTAACAAATCCGATAACAAATATTACCAGCACAACCGCCACCGGTGGTGGAAATGTAAAATCTGATGGCGGTTTCCCCATAACAGAACGAGGAGTGTGTTGGAGTACCTCACAAAATCCTACTGTTTCTGACAGTAAAACCATAGATGGCAGTGGAACAGGTAGTTTTACCAGTAATCTCACCGGCCTGACAGTAAATACCATTTATTATGTAAGGGCATATGCCACCAACAGCAAAGGGACCATGTATGGGAATCAGGTGAGTTTTACAACAGTGGAAAATGCGGTGTATCATCACTTGGAACTTGTTGCTGAGGTGCCGGTTCGTATATGCAATTATAATAAAGAGAATATTCTAATTGAATGTTATGACGACGACCAAGTCACAATGTTTCCTGCTAGTTCTTGTGCACAAAACGGAAACACATTGACCGCTTCATTTTCTTCTATATCTGACAATATGACCATTACCATGACATTAAACACCGATCATACCCTTTCTTATACTTATTTTGATGAACAGAATTATATTAATAATTGGTCTGGTACATTTAGTTGTTCAGTAATTAATCTCCCATTTGTTGCTGATTATTTTACTGGGGTGTTGGAATACGGCACCGATGACAACTATCCATTTTTTCAATCATATGAAGGACGTTTAGACTTTCCCGATGGGGCCTATACCATAATCACATTGAGAGAGCAGCATGGCTCTAGCACAGTGGTTACTCTTTCTTATTATTAAATTAATTCTTTGTTAGCCAGGTATGCATAATAAAACAGATAGCGAAGCCCCGGGATAGCTTGTCTGGGAAATGAGCTCCCCCTTCATCATAACGATCAGTTTCATAATGTTAAACAGTATAATTCAAATGCAATGAAAAAAATCAATTTCTCATCCTGGCGATAATTACAATTGTATTATTCTCCCAAGATTGATAATTGTTATAACCTCAATAGTGTCCGGTTATTACTCAAACAAAATCAATTGATTAGAAAATTCAGTTTGCAATTTTGTTAGTTTGTTTTCTTCAAATAGCTGTTATACAACTCTATTGTTGTAAATACTGGAACTTATGAGCTAACGGATACAACGTTGATTACATTTCCAGTCGTCTCGAGGGTGCCAGACTTTTCCGGCGGGAAGGGAATATATAAAGTAAAAATTGAATCAGATACTCTCTTTTTAACAATGATTGAAGAATACTCCAGGAATGGAGATTGGGCTAATTGGCTGGATTCCGCCAGTCTTACCATTAAATTTATAAAAATCGATAAATAATATAGAAGTTAACAATCCAGCAGACGGCCAGGTAGGCTAAGTGATTCAAAGTAAGCGACAAAGAAAGTAAATGAACAAACAACGAATACAAACTTTCGGCCAAGCAATCCCTCCCCGGCGGGTGCAAGCCGGCCGTTACAGGGCATTTTAGTATCAAACTCGTATCGTTTCGGACCATATCGTATCATTTCTATCGTATCAACAGCGAATAAAAACGAATC
>CAZXQU010000051.1:0-22211 GCA_964642545.1 uncultured Prolixibacteraceae bacterium
GGATTGCAACTCGCTGCGCAACACCCTGATACTACCCTGCAAGGCATCCACTTTTGTCACCTGGGTTTCATCAAACATGGTAAATACGATCAGCGCACCCGCGACAAAGCTGGCTAATGCGGTTCCCATCTTTATGAACCACCAGAATATCGAGTAAAAACTGCCCTCCGTGCGATGCCCTGTCTTTAAATCATCTTCGTCACAGATGTCGCCAACCATAGAAGCTCCCAGCGTAAAGAAAAACAGCATACCGGCTGACAGCAGTACTGTGGGAATAATGATCAAATAGGGATATGCCGGGTTGTAGCAGATAATCTTTGAGAGTTGTGCCAGGACCATGAGTAAAATAGCAATAGTGAGAGTATTCCTTTTGCCCAGTTTAGGGCTGATCCAGTTGAGGGGAAAGACGGCAAGCACTCCGGTGATAGCCCAGATAGTACCGTTGATCCCGAGCAGATAGGCGCCTGCAACTTTATCGCCCCCGAAAATATAAAAAATAGGAATGTATGACCCGAGCAGATTGACGAAATTGAAGCCCATGGCCAGCGTGAAAATCGTCAGCGTCAGCATGATAAAGTTTTTATTGCTGGCAGTATGTTTCATATCTTTCCAGAAAGGCGCTTTTTCCTGCTTTGCGACGCGTATAAATCCAGGTTCTTTTAATTTGAAAAACCACCAGAAAGCGAGTGGAATCAGGATAACTGCAATAAGTATGGAGACATAGCGCATGCCATCAGCTTCATTCCCTCCCGGGCCTTTGAAAACTTCCATACTGGCGAGGGCAAAAAGCCAGGGAGTGCTCATGGCAAAAAGATTACCTACAAAACTCTTGGCACTGAAAAGGCGGGTGCGTTCGTGGTAATCGGTGGTCATCTCCATGCCAAGAGCGCCGTGAGGGATTTCGAATATTGTACAGGCAGTGTAAAACAACAGGAGGGAGAAAAGTATATATACGAGCTGAAACGCTTGAAAGCCCGATTCAGAAGGGAACCAGGCATGCACTATATCACCTTTGGGGATCCACCACATGACGACAAAAAAGACTGCTACGAGTATTCCTCCTATCAGTAGGAATGGACGCCGGCGACCCCAGCGAGTCCTGGTGTTATCAGAAAGATGGCCGATAACGGGATCAGAAACAGCATCCCACAAACGGGGGATAATCAAAATGACTCCCAGCCAGAAGGCGCTTAGCCCTAAACTTATATTACCCATCAACCCAACGAGTATTCCAGCTATGTTGAAGAGGGCAATGGGAATAATACCACCAGAGCCATAGGTGGCTAACAGTGAAAAGCGAATCCGATCTTCTGGTTTTGTGCTGTTTTCCATGCTTTTATTCCTGTTCTTTAATAATAAATCACTACTTCTGCAGGTAACTCTCTAACTGGTATTTCCTTTTCATTAAAATCCTTTCTCTCTACTCCGTTAACCGTTACTTTTACCGGAAGTTTGGATCCGTTAAAGTTTTTAATTTTAATTCCGTTGGCAGGAAGTTTTACATCACCAAAAATTGAAAAAACATATTTATTGTTATCTTTTTTTATTGTGTATGAAATCTCACCGTAATAAGTTGGCAGATTTTCAACAGACATTCCTTCAGGCGAATCAATCCAATCCTGATAAAGTGCAGAAGCTAATACAAGCGATTGATCATACTCATTTTCATAAACAAACATGGCACGGAATGCGTTGATAAAATCGCTGCCAACCCAGGTGTGCGGCATATCTCCGATATAACCCGGAAAACGGTAATCTTTCCAAACAACCTCAGCCCATTGATTCCATCCCTGCGGGCGTTGATCATTTAAGAAAAATTCTATTAACTCGTGCGCTCTTTCCGGTTGATCTAAAATGATAAATGACCCGATTAAACGATTTTCATAAGGAGTGTAATTAATCCAATCAATTTTTCCTTCCCTCCTGTCCTTGAAAAATTCATAATACTTCTCAAAAGTGTTATATACTTGCGGCTTTGGTAAGTTGTTCAGTTCGTTGCAAGGTGTTAACGCAATTGTTGTTGATGTTGCATCAAAATCACCAAGTTCGGCACAACCTGGCACGTAATTTATTCCTCTCGTTTTCATCGCGAGCTTCAGTGAATTGTAAAGATTTTTCTTAAATGTATCGCGAACTTTTTTTACTCTTTCATACGATTCCATTTCACCAAGTATTTTCTGAATCTCCGCAGCGTCCTTCAACCCTTTCATGGTAAAAAAATCATCCCAGTACGAGTGCATCGGCTTAGCAGAATAACCTTCGTGGCTGATTGATTCCGTAACCAAACCGTAGCAGGCACGCACACTGTCGGGGCCGTTTTTAAACCGGTCCGTGGAATTTTCGGCAATGAGGGATTCAATATATCCCACCGCCTTTAAGACCTTTTGGTTTTTTGACCTGAGAAAAGCTGTATCATGCGTGAAATTGAAATATTCACGGATCAAATAAACCAATTCCCCGTGGCTGTCGTTTTCGGGCACCGGATCAGAGCCCCTTGAATCCACCACACAGGGAACTTTACCGTTGTCGTATTGATAATCTGAGTACCAGTCGATAAAATCCTTAACTTCCGTTACGATACCCGATTTCAGAAGTGCGGATGAAGTTAATGCGCCGTCGCGTATCCAGCTCCGTTCATATGAACGCGAGCCGGGTTGAATGCCTGCTTTATCTCTGTTAATTAATATGTATGCGAGATTTGATCTGTAGGTATTTACAATCCTGTTTGCTGAAGCGGGCAGGTTGAATCTGATATGCTCCACTTTTGATTTCCAGAAGTCGGTTGCCTGATCAGATTCTGACGAGACCTTTTCAGCGCTCAGTGTTTCGCCGGCTGGTTGTTTTCCATAAAACGGAACTACCACGAAGAATCCGGTTTGTTCACCTGGATCGAGGTGCAACGAATATTTTATCCAACCATTAGCCAGCCCGCTTTGATCAATCGCGGTTTTATTTCCGGGGATTTTACCGAGACGGAGAAGATCGACAATGTTTCCTTCATCAAAGACACTTGCCCCGAAGGAATCATATTTTACCTGGGACAGTAATACTTTGTCATCGATAAGCAAAACGCTTCCCTCCCCTTCTTTGATTGAATATATTTTACCGGCACCACCGGTAAGATTCAGAAACTGATAGTATGGATTAACCTGGTACGGACGAATCAGCAGGTAAAACTCAAAATCTTTTATCCGTACCGAGCTATTTTTAAATGAATAGCTGATATTAAGCCTGGAATTTTTATTGGCCTCCCCGCTTGCCGTCACCCCGGTTACAAATTCAAGGTCACCGCATTGCCAGGTAACAGAGGGCACAAAATTAAATTCGGTATTGTCTTCGGATAGGCCTAATGACTGAATGGATTTGACATTGCTCCAGTTGTACAGCGAATCACCCGTTTTTATCATCGGCTCGATCGAAAACCGGGCCTTTTCCACTTCAACCATCCCGTCTTCGTTGATCAATGCCTCCTTCATATCATTGTTAACACCGGTAATTGTCCAGTAAGAAGCCTTTTCTGAAAAGTACCTTGGGAAATTCCCGGCTGGTGAATGTTTGGCAGTGTAAATTAAAAAATCGTTCATCGTTGAGGAACTTCCGATATCCAGGAATTGTATTTCCGCTATCCCGAACACTTTTTCGGAATTGCCGGTTTCGAGATTTATTTTTAAATACCTGGCTTCTGCTTCAGGAAGCCTGATAAAGCTGACATCACTCTGACCCGACCGGACCGAATAAACTATTTCCCAGTTTTTACCATCCTCCGACAACAGAATATCAAAACTTTTTGCATAATGATCTTTCAGCCAATTGATTTGAAGGCCGCCGAATGCTCTGAACGTCTTAAAATCAACCATGACCTGCTGGCCTTTCGGTGTGGCGCTTTGCCAGTAAGTTTCATTGGAATGATCGACCATAAAACCGGGCGGGTGATTTTTCAGCGACGATGAGGCTGCGAAGGATGGTATCGGGTATGAATGCGTTTCGGGTGGGAGCGGTTCAAACTTCAGGTCATCAATCCAGATCGTTCCCTTGCCACCCACAAAAGATGAAATGGTGAATTCAATTCTGTCAATTCGTTGTAAACTATGATCCGTTGCCGATCCCCAGGCAAAACTGATATGTCTTTTCTTTATGCGGATTTTTCTCCATCCCTCAGGAAAATCATAATTGCGGTTACAAACCCACCATACATTGCTCCCTGTACTGTCAAGAAACTTTATTTCAAAATTATTGGCCGGGGATTCGGATTTGATAAGAAAGGAAAATTCAAAATTGTCGGGAAGGTCGATGGGGAAAAGCTTCTGTATTCCTCCGTAACCGGTGCCTTTGGTGAAATCATAATCGAAACGGATCGCATTGCCTGTCAACCCTTTTTCAATGGATAAATTAAGGCCAACACCATCGGAACTGATGAAGGCCCAGCCCTCTTTGTTTTCAAATTCGTCAAGGGTTCTGATCTGGGCATGGAGAACCGGGGTTGCAAGGATCGACAGTAATAACAATAAGTTTCTTTTCCTGCAGAGAGGTTTCATAGGATGGATAACTACTGTTTCAAATATTCGTAGCCGAGTTTGTTCAACCCTTCCTGGATTATCGGATCTTTCATTACAAAATTCCAAACGAAGCCTGTTCTGAAATTTTCTATCATAATCAGCATCGGTCCTTCATCTATCCCGATAAAATCATCATTAAACCATTTAACTGTTGGATTGAAGGCATCATAATAACCGTATTTACCCCATAAATTTTTACCATACTTTTCATTCATTGATTGAATCGTCGGCAAAACTATTTCAGGAGCAAACGGCAGCGAGGAAAGGGATGCATATGGGGCTATGGTTCCATCATCAAAATAATTGTAATCGGGTCCGCTCGTTCCTCTTCCTGCATAACCCAAAAACTTTTTAGTATCAAAATTATATTTCTCCGTAGGTCCATCACTTGCCGTAATACCCCAGCAAAGCGAATCATAACCAATCCAACCTTGAGGATTATCTATTGCGTATTGTCGTTGAACATATGTTGCACGGCGGGAGTTTTCAAAGTAATCCATTCCTTTTTCCTTCATGTATTCATCAACGATGCCGCGATAATCAATGAATGCTTGTGAAAATTGATGACCAAATAAAGGAGGAAAAGCTACATGCGAAAGTCCTTTGTATGGAGTGTACCATTTATAGGATTTTAACCAGGCCTTGTAACTTCGTTCAACATTTTCCATTCCACTTCCTGCAGCTAAAATATAAAGGAACAGCGCCTCGTTATAGCCGATCCAGCCATAATCGTGCAATCCTTTTTCGGGAGACCAGCCCATGGAAATTGTATAAGCAAATTCACCAGAAGCGGGCATTTCCATAAAATTCCAGTCAATTCTGTTAAGTAATATGGCTGCAAGTAACCGGATCTGGTTTTCAACTTCATTGTCAAGGTTGTAATAATTCCGGGCAAAGATGATACCCATCATCAGGATGCCTGTATCTATGGAAGAAAGTTCACAATTCCATTCACGTGTGCCAGAATTCATTGCCAGGAAATGATAGTAAAATCCTTTGTAACCTGTAACATTTTTATCAGAACTTTGAACAGAACTGATAAAGAATTTAAGAATTTTGAGCGTAATCTCCGCCGCTTGTTCACGTGTCATCCAATTTCTTTCAGCGCCGATTGCAAATGATGGAATTCCAAAACCTGTTGATGCTATACTGGCAGGAGCCCAAATTGCGGTGCGGTCTTTTACGATTCCCTTTTCAGGATGATGTTCATTTATAAAGAAAAGGAAAGTTTTATGCTGAATTGAATCGAGCATTACCTCTTCGTCAGGTGTTAAAGGATAATTAACTTTTCCATTGGATTTGAATACAATTTGACCTTGAACCATTGTGTGGATCAGAGCCATCCAAAAGACAGATGCAATGATTAACCGATTAATATGCTGCATGGACGACAATACTTTTGTGCCATTATCAATGAGTAAATCCAAGTTTTGTCAGCCCGGCATTTACTTTGGGGTTCGACATGAACAGATCCCATAAAAGGCCGCTGCGGTAGTTCTCAATCATGCATACGATTGGCCCCTGGTCGATGGCAATATAAGAATCGGCCCACCACCCCTCTGAAGGGGCAAAGGCGTCATAAAATCCATATTCGCCCCATAGCCGGTCTCCAAGGGTATAATAGAAAAACCGGATGGCATTCATGGACTGTTCAGGTGTATATGCGATGGATGAAACCGCTGCAGTGGGAGTTATCACACCCAGGTCATTAGTAGGTGATTGTGCATTGTATCCCCACGGATTATCACTTGCAGTTAGTCCCCAGCAAACTTTGCTGTACCCCGGAAAGTCTTTGGGATTGGTATAACAGTAAGTCCAGTTTATCAATGACTGGTTCACATTCTGTTCCCAGTAGTTTGCATATTGATCCAGGAGTGTTCTCGGATCCAGGCCAAGGTATGAGTAATGTGTGAAAAACAATGGTCCGCCGTACGGCTCACCAAGCGGAAGCACGTATCCAAAATAGCTATTACCGTTCATGATATTTCCGTTCTGAGCATATCCCTGCTGGTAAACTGCTGCCGAGATCGTGTGTGTTGTTGAGGTAGCCGCAACAACATAGGTGATTAGTGTTTCGTTGTAACCCCGTATCTGCATATTCATAATCCAGCCCAGATCGGGTGACCAGTGCCAGTACAAGACATTCTGTCCCCGGGTAAACCAGTCATATTCCACAGCATCTGTCAGCGCATCGATCCGCACAACCAGGCTTTGTTCGGATGGGATTGCAGGATCAAGATACTGCCGTATGGTTATCAGTCCTTCAATCATATAGGAGGTCTCAACCAAATCAGCTCCGTTATCATTTGGTGTAAATGCGACGGTTTTACCCGTAGCGCCGTTCAGCCAATGAGCCCAGGCACCATGGTACCGGTCGCAGGTTTCAAGGAAGCCGATGATTTTGGTTAGTCGTGTTACTCCTTCATCGCGGGAAATAAACCCCCGTTCTATGCCAACAATCAATGCCATAACCCCAAACCCGGATCCACCCATGGCCACGATGTCGCCCGAGTTGTTTCGCTCCCGGGCCATTCCGCTTGCAGGATGGGCAAAATCGTAAAAATACCGGAAGGTCTGCTCCTGTACCAGGGTAAGTAACTGTTGGTCAGTAATCAGCGGAAATTTTGGTGTTGAATCCAGGGCAGTATAAAAGTAATTGGTAAAGCCGGCGAAAGGGAACCCGTTTTCTGATGTTAAATTCTTTGAGATATTAAAAAAGCATCGGGAAAAATCTTTTAAAGCAGTTGTATTTGAAATGGTCAGTTTCTTGTTGTTTCCGGTAAGTGTATATGTGAGGGGCATCCCAGACGACAAGGAAAAATAGGAATTCAGGTCTGCTGGATCCAGGGAATCGGAGAAAGTAATCTCGATATTTACATTCTTCCAGTCAATGTTTTTCGGAATTGCAGGTATCTGGAAAAGCTCCTGGTTAATCGTGATGGTCTCTATTCTCAGCTTGCCCGCTATGGTAGTGAAAAGGAACTCCACTCCGGGAAAAGTTTCGCCCTGGGATCCTTTTATTCCTGACGTGATCTGCAATTTATAGTTTAAAAGGTGATCAAGTGGCTGTTGAGGGGTAAGCCTGACATTTTTGTTATTATTGAAAACCAGAAGACTGCAAGCAACACCTGAATTATCAGCTTTTTTTAACAGGACATTGCCATCAAGCGACGAAGGATCGAGTATGTTATTGAAATAAATGTTAATGACACTGTCAACCG
Organism: uncultured Prolixibacteraceae bacterium; assembly: GCA_964642545.1. Taxonomy (GTDB): domain Bacteria; phylum Bacteroidota; class Bacteroidia; order Bacteroidales; family FEN-979; genus QYOJ01. The sequence goes on from CAZXQU010000051.1 coordinate 7,778, forward strand.
GAATGTCGTTGGTGGTTTCCCCCACGTTGAGAACGATGCCGCCTGCCTTCACCTGTGCCAGTTGAATAACCCCTGAGGGTGGATCAGCTTCTTTCTTTTTACATGCGGTGTAAAAAAGGATATTGACCACCAGAAATGCAATTAATAACGGAGTTAGTTTCATGGTTCTCCTGTGTAGTTGATAAGAAGGCGGCCCCCTGGAAAGGGAGCCGCCAGTGATTCACTGAGAATGATTTTCAGTTCAGTATTTCACAATTTTCATTGTATAAGGATTCCCATACACAGGATAGCATGTGATGAAATAAAAGCCACTGGCCAGGTCAGAAGTATTGATGGAAGTAACCCCGGTTCCAAGGCTTTCCATTTTTACCACCTGCTGACCCAAGGTTGAAGTAATGATCAAGGATTTGAGGTCAACGGTCGTATTCAGCATGAGTGTATTGATAAACGGAACCGGATAAACAGATACTTTGTAGTCATTCTTAATGACATTGATTCCGGTAATCGGATTGGGATCATTGTTCAAAATGATATCGTCGAAATAGATGATAATATCCTCGGTAAGTGCGAGGGGATCTTCAAAGTCGGGCATTAAGGAAATGGTAGGATAAGGGCCGGTTTTGGATGTGAAATCGAATACCATGTCTTCCCACATGTCAGTACTGGTTTGAGGACTCATCGACAATGTTTCCAGATTCCCGGCAGCGCCACCTTCAATTTTAAATTTAATGGGGCTGATCCGCGGTTTCCATACTTTTACATGCATATATTGGTTGGTTGTCACGTCGACCCCTGTTGGTGACCAGAAGCCGCCCCAGGGAACGCCATCTTTATCGCGAAGATATTGAACGACCCAATTGCTTGAGTTAATACCGGTAGGATCAGGATTGGGTATCAAAGTCATTGTACTCAGATCTTCCGCTCCGCCTAACATCAGGTTCAAAGGAATGATTTCATAATCTTCAATAACGTAGGCAGCAGCGCTATTGGGAGTTGGGTCGTTGTTGACCATGATGTCATCGAAATAGATGACAATATCATCGGTAAGTGCAAGGGGGTCCTCAAAGTCGGGCATGAATGAAATTACAGGATAGGTTCCGGTTTTTGAGGTAAAATCAAATACGATGTCTTCCCATTCACCGATGCTGGTTTGCGGAGTCATCGAAGGAATTTCCAGGGTACCGGCAGCGCCCCCTTCCAGTTTAAAATGTAAAGGGCTGATCCGGGGTTTCCACACTTTTACATGAACATATTTGTTTACGGTAACGTCAACTGGTTCAGGTAAAGCTGACCAGAAACCTCCCCATGGAACACCGTCTTTATCGCGAACAAATTTTACAACCCAAAGGCTTGTGTTAATGCCGGTGGGATCAGGATTAGGCACAACGGTCATGGTACTCAGATCTTCAGCGCCTCCCAGCATTAGATTCATTTGGATCACCTCGAAGTCAGAAACGACCTGTGCATTCATAAAGCCGACCATAGTCAGCATCATAATGAAAATCAGTAAATTTTTCTTCATTGCTTTAATTTTTTAAGTGAATAAAAATAATCATGAAATTTAACGTAAATGATTCAAACAGTAACTAATCAATTGTGATACACGGAAATTATGGTTTTTCCGATGCGTACATCAGATCGATTTCAGTTGCATTTAATGTGCGATGGAAAATTCTTACATCATCCAACTGTCCTCCGAAATGGTTGGAAGTTGGGAGTGTATATCCTCCCCAGGGTTGAGTGGCCCACAAAGTACCTTGTCGTGACTTGATAAAACCAAAAGCGAGCCTGGGATAAACCTCTGGTTCCATTCCATTATATTTAAGCCCGGTTGCAGCATTTAAGGTCGGATCGGCGAGGTTGAAATCTTCCTCCTTCATCTTTTCACCATTGATATACATTGTAGCCAGTTTGGTTGTTCCGTTAAATACGAAAACGACATGCACCCATTTATCTTTAATGAGAGCCACCATTCCTTCGGCCGGGGTTGGTGACAGCAATTTACAAAAAGTACACGCTTTCCATCCGTCGTTGTCTTTGGTCTTTCCGTCGCCATTGAAGATCAGGTCATGAGGGTTTGTGGCAGGGAAGCCAACATCATAGGTGGCGCCAAGCTTACATTCAGCATAACTACCTTGTATTTCAAACTGGAAACCATAAAAAGCGCTGAGACCAATAACAAAATGACCTTTGGGATTACCATCCGCATCAACATGTCCGATGGAGTTTGTTTTTACCCAGAAGCATAACGAAAATTCAGGTGTGTCTGATAGCTGATCGCCATTTGGAATTTCGATAATACTGGTAGTTCCGTCAAAGGTCGCAGCTTTTCCTGCGGCAGCCTTGTAAGAAGTGGTATAGGTTATATTTATTACACTATCAGCGTTAAAACCACCTACCTGGTCGTTAGCGTTATCTTCGAAATTCCAGTATGCGACCTGACCGGTTGGAACAAAGGTTCCAATGGTTGTAAATGTGCGGACAAAGCCAGGAACTGATTGTCCGTCAGTTGATGTGACAGATGGAAAGGTAAGTGTAAACAGGGCTCCGTTCCCCAGTTCCTCATTGGGTATAATTGTGATAGTGGCGCCAACAGGTGTTACTGTTAACGGGATGTTTTTTTTATCCCAATCCCTCAGCAAGGTAATATTGCTGCTGCTGACACTGGCTGCATTGACAGCGAGTGAAAAAGTGGCAACGATGGTTGGGTTTGAAGGCACATTGTTTGCAGATGTAGCTCCGTTCAGATCAATACTTCCACCAATCAGTTGTGCAACCAGCGACGACAAGGTGAAAGTGTCAGTATCATTTTTCTTTTTGCAGCCAGCCACTCCAACCAGAAATGCCATTGCGATAAACAATGAACCAAATAAAACAATTTGCTTTTTCATGTTTTTATACAATTAGGGTTTAACGATTCTACGGTGACATGCATAATAATATAATAAAAATTACCAATTCGGGTTTTGAACAAGCGAACCTTGTGAAATGTCGATTTCACTCTGGGGTATCGGTAAAAGTTCGTTCTTCCCGGCAATAAATCCAAGGGGGCCTAAAACCTGTGCTGCTCTTCCGGTCCGTACCAGGTCCCAGAATCTCCAGCCTTCCATAGCCAGTTCATGACGTCTTTCGTTAAAAATAATATCTCTCAATTCCGATTGGTTTGTAGTGGTGATATCAGGAAGTATATTATTGTTGCCCTGGCGAGCACGTTGCCTTACCTTGTTAAGGTATATTAAAGCTTCGTCAGGTTTATTATTTTCATTGAGCGCTTCCGCAGCCATTAATAAAACGTCGGCATACCTTATCAACCTGCGATGACATCCCCATTGAGTTATCACATTATCACCCGGCACCCATACCTTCCGTGTATAACATTCGATTTCAATGATATTGCCATCGTCATCATAGGTAATATCCGGGGTGGAGCCATCGCCCAGGATCATGATCCCATCGATCGTATCGCCCAGGTTGATCACCGTTCCGGGATAGCGCGGGTCACCCGTTGCGAATGAATTCCGCAGATCGATTGTTGGGCGGTTGAATCCCCACCCACGGTTGGGAGTACCCCTTACGCCCTGCGTATTGGCATACTGGTTTCCGCCGCTTCCGGTACCTTCGGACTGGATGGCTCCGACCTCAAAAACCGATTCGATACCATTGTTTCCATTCACACCGTTGGCATCAACAAAGAGTGGCTCTAACCCATACTGGTTTGAATTGATCACATCCATGGCATATTTCTCGGCATTGATAAAATCGCTGCGGAAAAGATATACCCTTGCCTGTAAAGCCTGTGCTGCTCCCTGGGTCGCCCTTCCCAGGTCAACACCCTGATATTCCGATTTCATCGGCAAATTCTCAATGGCAAAATTCAGATCCTCAATAATCTGGGAATAGACCTCCTCAACCGAAGCTCTGGGTAATTTTAGGGGAGGGTCAGTCGTTGTAACCAACGGAACTCCACCCCAGGCACGAAGAAAGTCAAAATAAATCATTCCGCGGATGAATTTGGCTTCTGCGATATACCTGGTTTTCAAATTCTCATCCATGATGATTTCAGGAATTTTTTCAATCACCACATTTGCTCTTTTAACCCCGACATATAATGCATTCCAGTATCGGTCGAGTCCATCCTGCGTGGGAGTATAGGTAAAGTTATCATAAGGACCAACGGTAGAGGCTGCGTCACCAGGGTTACTGCCTTTGCGGGCATCATCCGACATAATATCAAAAATCGGGAATCCTCCTGCATTGTAATACCATTCCCTAAGGGCTTCATAGGTGGCATTGGTAGCAAGCAAAGCATCGGACGGAGAGACAGGAAAGGATTGTTGCGTAAGTGTGCCCTGAAGATCCTTATCAAGAAATTTCTTGCACCCGGAGAAGGAAACAGCGGTAACAACAGCAAGGATGGAAAGAGATATTATTGCGCGTGTTCTCATATCCGTTAAAAGTTTAAGTTGATGCCGACTGAATAAACAGCAGTAATTGGGTAAATACCATTGTCAATACCAGCGGATAAAACGTCGCCGCTACCAATTTCCGGAGTATAACCAGTATATTTTGTAAGTGTGTAAAGGTTATCTGTCTTAACATATATCCTGAATTTTTGGATATAAATTTTGGTACTCCAGTTGGACGGAAGTGTATAACCCAGGACCAGGCTTCGTATTCTCAGGAAAGAGCCATCCTGGATAAAATGATCTGACGGTGTGTAGTTGTATCCTCCGAAGGATGGCCGGGGCTCTGTGTTGCTGGTTCCGGGACCGGTCCATCGGTCAAGTACACGGCTTTCAAAGTTATATGGGTCAGGCCTGACCACATCCTTGGCATTGAATATTTGGTTGCCTGTTTGCCCCTGAACGTTGACTGACATATCAATGCTAAAGATCTCAAAGCCGAAATTGAACCCGAAGATGAATTTTGGGATTGGAGAACCGATGTAGGTCCTGTCCCTGCCATCGATTTTTCCGTCCCCGTTTACATCCACAAACCTTAAGTCGCCAACACCAGCCTGGCCGTCGTGTGGATAAGCATCAAGTTCGGCCTGAGTTTGAAAGACACCATCGGTTTGATATCCGTAAAAGGCTCCGATAGGTAGCCCGACTTTGCTCTGGGTGACAGGGATCCCGTTGCCAAGATAACCCCCGATCAGTACAGAATCCACTCCACTGTTCCCTCCAATACTTAAAACCTCGTTATGAATGGTAGTACCCAGCACACCAATATTATATTTGAGCTTTCCAACCTGATCGCGCCAGCCGAGATTGAACTCGAATCCACGGTTCACCACAGAAGCTGCATTGAACCTCACTTTGGCACCTGCACCATTTCCAAGATACCCTGGCGTGGATAATAAAACAAGGATATCGTCTGTTTGCTTGTTATAATAATCAAATTCAGCGGTAAACCTGCTGCTCAACAGGCTTAATTCAAGCCCAATGTCTGTTTGTGTTGTAACTTCCCACTTCAGGTTCGGATTTCCGTTTATTCCATAAGAGGCGCCTGTATTGGGATCGTTTTCTATTCCAAAAATGGCCAGGATGTTCGATTCTACTCTTGCATAGCGGTCCCAGTAAGGTATTTTATCATTTCCGAGTTTACCCCAACTGGCTCTGATTTTCAGTTTATTCAGCCATTGTATGTTCTTCATGAATCTTTCCTGTGAAACATTCCAGCCCAATGCAAAAGAGGGAAAACTGGCATACCGGTTATTCTCGGCAAATTTGGACGATCCGTCGCTCCTGAATGTAGCAGTAAGGATATACTTTTTATTGAAAACATAATTTACACGGACTAGGAAAGAGACCATTGAATAATACTGATTCAGGTCAACCTGTTCCAGAATACTGTTGATGGTGTTAACATTATTGGCAGGATCGTAAATATAAGATGGCTGGATGTACCAGAAATTCGATCCATCACGCAGGAGGTTGGCCCCCGACAGGCTAAATCCGTCGGAAGTGGTGTTTTGCATGGTATACCCTGCTACGGCATCAATGGAATGTTTGCCGAACTCCTTCTTATAGTTTAGCGTATTTTCCCAAAGCCATGTAAAATTATAATTGCTGTTTTTCACCAGCCGGCTCAATATGTTCTGTTGTTGAGAAATGGTTCCATCGGGGTTATAAACCGTAAAAGCAGGTGTAAAACTCTCTGCATTATTGTACCCGGCATCGATCCCAAAACTGGATTTGAACTTGAATGCTTTCAGGAAACTTACTTCCCCGTAAATATTTCCCACTCCCCTGACACCCTTGAGGTAATTATTTGAATACGCCAGGGCGGCCAGTGGGTTTCCCACATTGTCAACCACGGCAAAGCTGCCATCAGGATAGTAAGGAACAAGTGTGGGTTTTGCTCTGTATACAGCATAAGTTACATCGGGAGCCACTTGTTGGCTGTAAGTGGCAATTGTTATATTGTTTCCCAGTTTTACATAGCGGGATAGATTATAAATGTTATTTATTTTCAGGGTGATCCGCTCATAGCTTGACTTTTCAATGATCCCTCCCTGCTTGAAATAACCTCCGCTAATATAATATTGTACCTTTTTTGAAGAGCCCGATGCCGATAACTGAAAATCATAAATCGGAGCGGTATGAAAGACCAGGTCCTGCCAATCGGTATTGACGACTGCATCAACGTTGTTGAAAGTACCTGGCTTAATCTGGTTCGAAATAATAGCAAAATCCCGCCCGTTAAGTAAATCAATTTTTTTTGAAAGGCTTTGCATTCCCAGTTCTCCTGTAAAGCTGAAGACCGTTTTTTCATCTGTAGCTTTCCCCATTTTTGTGGTCACCATGATGACCCCATTGGCTCCTCGTGAACCGTAAATGGCAGACGCAGAAGCATCCTTAAGCACCTCCATGGATGTGATGTCATTGCTGTTCAGAAAAGAAATATCGTCCACAATGACACCGTCGACAACGTAAATGGGGTTTGAATTACCAAATGTTCCAACGCCCCTGATCCTGACTGCAGGATTCTCACCAGGCGTACCGGAAGTGCTGGTTACCTGCACCCCGGTCACATTTCCCTGCAGACTCTGTACAGGGTTTAATGCTGTTATCCTTGTAATGTCTTCAGCTTTTACACTTCCAACGGATCCGGATAAATCGCTCTTTCTTACCGAACCATATCCGATGACAACGATTTCATCGAGTGTTGTCTTTTTGGGTTCCAAAATCACATCCACAACCGTCTGGCTCCCCAGTTCGACCTCTTTGGTTTGATAACCAACATAGGAAAAGACGAGTACTGCTTTATCCGATTTCACGGATATGGAATACTTGCCATCGATATTGGACACAGCCCCGGTTGTAGTACCTTTGATGATAATGGTAGCGCCCGGGAGTGTTTCCCTGGTATCGCCAGCAGTAATAATCCCTGTAACGTTCTGGATTTGTGCCTGAGTATCCGTAAATAAACCGGCCAGAAAGAGAATCAGGAGCCCTGCTGTTTTAATTGGCAATGACATTTTTGCGTTGTAAAAATTCAGCATAATGCGTAAATTTCGTTAACATCAAAGTGCTAATTTACAAAAAATCTAAACGAATTTCAATTTTTTTCGAACATGAATAATTCGACCAGATTTTCATCAGATTCCAGAACCAAACACCTTCGTAAAAGAAATCTCCTGGTATCTACCTGTATTTACAAGGATGAAATATTAAAGGAAGAGCGGGTGCATCTGACCACTTTGCGCCGATTTAACCCGACCACCGTACATGTCTGATTTTAAAACATCTAGACTGGTCTATTCAAATCGGCCAGGAGTGGTCAGCACCGTCGGCTTGTCCATCCTGCCCCCTCTACATCGAAGCCTTGGTGCAACGCATCAGGGTTTTTTATTTTAACTATTCCCATATGTTGAAAAAAATCGTATCTTGCAAATAATCCATTAAACCGCTACCGACGGTTAATTTAACCACAGACAAAATCATATGAACTATCAACGCGTTCCTCAAAAAGACAAGACAGAAACTGGCTCAACCAAAGACAAATTCCCCATTGTTCTCGATAACGGGAGGACAATCATATTTATCTCCGACAAGAGGAAAGCACAAGAGGTAATTACCCGATATAAAAACCGGCTTAACCACTAGCAGGTTTTTTTTATCTTTGCCCTCTCATGAACCGCTGGCTGGCCATATTGATCCTGAGCTTTGGAACCGCAATCCTGGTTGCCCAAGCTGCCATACCCCATCATCACCACGAAGGGGTTGTCTGTTATCATCATGACGAGGAGAAAAGCCAGGCACAAGAAACATCCCATCAGCATGGCCCTTCCCATCCGTTAGATTTCAACTGCTCTCTGAAGCAGCTTTATGTGGCACCTTCGGGCAAAAAGGAGATCTTTCCCGACGTGCATGCCTGTATGTTGCACCACTCCCCGCCATTTGCGTTGCTAATCTCCTTGGATCTGTCTCTTGACCCAGGATCCATCCCATTGAAATTACTTTCCTATCACACCCTGCAAGCCTTTCCCGATCCTATAATCATCCTTTCCGGCCCGCGGGCGCCTCCTCTTTCATAACCGTTCAACCAATTTTTCGCAGTAACCATTGTGAACTTTGTGCCTTCGTGCCTTTGTGGTGAAGCCTTTTACCACGGAGACACAAAGACACGAAGGACACGAATAGCATCGAAAACATATTGAAAATGAAATACGGAATTATTTTATTGCTGGCAGGGTTGATGGCAGGATGCCAGCCCAAACAAACCGACACCCACGCTGATGGACCTGAATCGGGTGCACATGAAGAAGAATCGGGCGGGCATGAGGCGTCCTCTTCCCGCGTAACACTCTTTGCCGACAGCCTCGAGCTCTTCATGGAGTACGGACCAATGGTCACCAATGAGGAAGCCGGCTTCCTGGCACATTTCACCATTCTTAACGATGACTACCAGCCACTGGAAGGATCAACAGTCGTTCTGAACGTTTCCCGCGCAGGGAAAACAGAGGTGATCCCCTTTGAAGCCGAAGATGTTCCGGGAATTTATCATGCATTATTTACCCCTGTTGGTGAAGGGATTTCAGTGATCTCAGTGGAAGCGCTCTTCCATGGGAAACCTGTGGTGTTTCATCTCGATACAATCCCCGTTTACCTCTCTGACAGCGAAGTTCCTCCTGCTAAAGAGAGTCACGGAAACCTGATCGCCTACACTAAGGAGCAGGCATGGAAAACCGACTTCTCAACCCAACAGGTGGTTCGCCAACCGTTCAACCAGATTATCAAAACCAGCGGACAGGTGCTGCCGGCCCGGGGCGACGAAATGATGATACCAGCCACTGCCTCGGGCATGGTAGAGTCGGGAAGCATCGACCTGCTTACCGGCATCCGGGTACAAAAGGATCAGTGGCTTTTTACCATCATTACGAGCGATTTGTCGGAAGACAACCTGCAAACCCAGATTGCGCTTGCTGCAACAACACTTGAAAAAGCTAAATCTGACTACAAGCGTGCCGAAGAGCTCATCAAGGAGAACATCATCTCCCGCAAGCAGTATCTCGAAGCTCAGACAGCCCTGACGGAGGCAACCACCCGGTACAATGCGCTAACCCATAATGTCACTCCGGATGGGAAACAGATCTTCTCCCCCATCAGCGGCTATCTCAAAACTGTGTATGTCCATGAAGGGGACTATATAACAGTAGGTCAACCCCTTGCAATGGTATCGCAGAACCGAAGGCTGGTACTGAAAGCCGATGTGTCGCCCCGGTACTCGTCAGAACTTCCGGGAGTGGTCTCGGCCAGTTTCAGGACGCTATACAATAACGAAGTACACGACATCAAGGAACTGGGCGGGAGGTTGGTCTCTTTCGGCAAGACGGCTGACAACTATACCTTTTATACACCCGTCTTTTTCGAGTTCGATAACCGGGGGGAGATTGTCCCGGGCTCATTTGCCGAGGTTTACCTTAAATTAGCTTCAAACCCGTCGGCCCTCGCCATTCCTCTGACTTCCCTCACCGATGAAGCTGGAACACTCTATTTATACGTCCAGAACGACGGAGAACTGTTTGAAAAGCGGGAGGTGAAAACCGGAGAAAACGATGGCCGCAACGTAGTCATCCTCAGCGGCATCAGTGAAGGCGAACGGGTGGTGACAACAGGAGCCATTCAGGTTAAGATGGCCTCGCTCTCATCATCCATTCCTCATGGACACGCACATTAACAGGAGGAAGCCATGGTAAACAAACTCATCAAGTTAGCGCTCGATAACCGGTTCATTACCCTCTTTGCCGGGGTGATCCTCACCATTGCAGGAGCCATCACCGCCTGGCATATGGAGGTTGATATTTTCCCCGACCTTTCGGCGCCAACTATCGTCGTTATGACAGAAGCTCCCGGAATGGCATCCGAAGAGGTGGAGCGGCTCGTTACGCTGCCGATCGAAACTTCTGTAAACGGGGCTACCAATGTACGCCGTGTTCGTTCATCCTCTACAACGGGATTCTCTGTGATCTGGGTGGAGTTCGACTGGGGGACTGATATCTACCGCGCACGGCAAATCGTTACTGAAAAACTGACCGGCGTATCGGAACGCCTGCCCGAAGGGGTTGGAATCCCCACCCTGGGAGCCCAATCCTCGTTGCTGGCCGAAGCGATGATCATCGGGCTTACGGCTGATACCACCAGCCTGATGGAACTCCGTACGCTGGCCGACTGGCAGATACGCCCTCCCCTGCTCTCGATTCCCGGAGTTGCTCAGATCACGGTAATCGGTGGTGAGATCATGGAGTACCAGATCCAGGCTAATCCACAGAAAATGAACTACTTCGATGTCACGCTGCAGGAACTTCTCGACGCCGTGGAAAATCTGAATATCAACGCATCGGGCGGCATCCTGAACCAGTATGGCAACGAATATACGATCCGCGCCCTGTTGCGCACTTCCGATCCGGCCGAACTGGGAAAAGCGGTGATCAAGAATATGAAGGGGATCCCGGTGAAGATAGAGGACGTAGCAGAGGTGAGAATCGGTGCCAAATCGCCGAAACTGGGTACAGCATCCGAACGCGGAAAGCCTGCAGTCCTTCTATCTGTCAACAAGCAACCACATACCAACACGGTAGAGCTGACAAAACACCTGGACCAGGCAGCGGCAGAGATCCAGAAGACTCTCCCTCCCGATGTTCATCTCTCGACCAATATATTCCGTCAAGCCAGCTTCATCGAAAACGCCATTGCCAACGTAGAAAAAGCGATCATGGAGGGAGCCCTCTTTCTGGTTATCATTCTCTTCTTCTTCCTTAACAACTGGAAATCTGCCGTCATCTCGCTCCTTGCCCTACCCCTTTCGCTCTTTATGGCGATCCTTACCCTCAACTGGTTTGGGTTTACACTCAATACTATGAGCCTCGGCGGGATAGCGATTGCCATTGGCGCCATGGTCGACGATGCCATCATCGATGTAGAGAACGTCTATCGAAGAATCAGGGAGAACGTCAAGAAGCCGGAGGGTGAGCGCACCGGCATCCTGGAAGTCGTGTACAAAGGAAGTACCGAAATCCGTTCATCGATTTTCAACGCTACCCTGATTATCATCGTCACCTTTGTTCCGCTGTTCTTTTTAAGTGGCATGGAGGCCCGATTGCTGAAGCCTCTCGGCATCTCGTTCATCGTCTCCCTTTTCTCCTCCATGCTGGTTGCTATCACTGTGACACCGGTACTTTGCAGCTTCTGGCTTTCGGATGAGCGTACAGCCCGAAGAGCCGATCGCGATGCCTGGGTTGTCAGATTCCTGAAACGGGGGTATGAGGCAGGGCTTGCCAGGGCGCTGAACAATCGATGGAAGATTGTCTCATCCGGGATTATCCTATTTGCTATCTCATTGATATTTCTCTTTTCGCTGGGGAGGAGTTTCCTGCCACCCTTCAACGAGGGCTCTATGACCATCATGGCCAACACACAGCCAGGGATCGCTCTGGAGGAGTCGGACAAGCTGGCACAACTGATAGAGCAAGAGCTGATGAAAATCCCTGAAGCCATAACGGTGGCACGAAAGACGGGCAGAGCCGAACTGGATGAGCACGCCCTTGGGACCAATGGTTCGGAGCTAGAGGTACCTTTTGAGCTGACTGACCGAAGTCGTGACGAGGTGTTCGCAGATGCGAGGGAGAGACTTTCTGCCATTCGAGGGATAAGTGTCGAAGTGGGTCAACCTATTTCACATAGAATTGACGCCATGCTTAGTGGCACCCGGTCCAACATTGCCATCAAGGTATTTGGTGATGACCTTAACCGGATATACAGCATTGCAAATCAGATCCGCGATAAAATCGTGGATATACCGGGCCTTGCCGATCTCAATGTGGAGATGCTGATCGAACGCCCGCAGCTGCAGATCAAACCCCGCCGGGAGATGCTGGCACGCTTTGGGATATCCACCCCCGATTTTGCCGAGTTTGTGGATGTGGCGCTGGCCGGAAAGGTGGTTTCTCAGGTATATGAAGGAGTTTCTACCTTCGCCATCACAGTGAAATATGACCAGACCAACCGGGCCGACATGGAGGCGATCCGAAACATACCTGTTGACACTAGGTTCGGACTTCCAGATGCCCCGGTTCCTCATGGAGATAATCCAACTACCTCGCATAAAGTCCCACTGTATTTTCTCGCTGATGTAGTTTCGGCTACCGGACCCAATACCATCAACCGTGAGAATATGCAGCGTAAGATCGTTGTTTCGGCCAATGTTGCCGGTCGCGACCTGCGCAGCACGGTGAATGAGATCAAAGAGGTTATCAATGCTGGAATCACCCTTCCTGAAGGCTACAGGATTGAATACGGAGGTCAGTTCGAGAGTGAAGAGGCTGCTTCCCAGATTTTATTTTGGTCGATGATCGGGGCCATCCTTGTAGTGTTTCTCATTCTCTTCCAGGAGTTCAAGAAATTCAAGACTGCGGGCATCATCATGATGAACCTCCCCCTGGCACTGATCGGTGGTGTATTCACTGTCGTATTGACAACCGGCGTGATCAGTATTCCGGTCATCATCGGGTTTATATCTCTTTTCGGTATCGCAACGCGTAACGGAATCCTATTGGTATCACGTTACGAACACCTCCATGAGGATGGGATAAGTCTCCACAAAAGGGTACTTTCAGGTTCACTTGACCGGTTGAATCCCATCGTGATGACAGCACTTTGCGCCGCACTGGGGATGTTGCCTCTGGCGCTGGGAAGCGATTTGCCTGGCAATGAAATCCAGAGCCCTATGGCTAAAGTGATCCTGGGGGGATTGCTGACTTCCACTCTGCTGAATCTCTTCTTTATTCCGGTGATCTACTCTTTGGTGAACAGAAAAAAAGGTTAAATTTACGGGATGCGGATCCCGTTTTGGAAATCTGGCCTGATTGGCATCATGGTGCTGTTCATGATGCCATTACAATCTATTAGCCAGCATGATACAATAATAAAAGAGCCCCATATTATTGCCTTTAATTTAGGGGCTTACAATGTCTTCAGAAGTGACTACATCCACGGAATCTTTGAAATAGAGTTCTATCCCCGGTGGAAAGCATGGTTCTTTTACCCCTTTGCCGGTGCATTTGTCAATACAAATTCAAAAGCCTGCTTTTTTGCCGGGATCACCATTCCTATCCTTGTTAAAAAACATCTCCTTGTCCGTCTCAGCTTTGCACCAGGATTGTATACCGCATCCGATGAGAAAAAGGACCTTGGATATATTCTCGAGTTCCGCAGCGCACTCAAACTAGCATGGATCTTCAATAACAATTCGAGACTCGGGATTCAACTTGCCCATATCTCCAACGCCGGTCTCAGCGAGCCCAATCCAGGCAGCGAGATACTGGTGATCTCATACGAGATACCGATTTTGTAACCTTTTACCAGACTTCATCGTTAAATAGTAAGGAATTCCTATTCTGTTTCTCACTGCCAAATCTCATGATCCATGAGCAAGATACTCGTTATTGATGACCGCCAGGGGAATCTGACCTCTGTTAGAGCTACCCTTGAAGATGCGATTCCCGATTGCCAGGTTATAGATGCCCGTTCGGGGAAAGAGGGAATCGAACTTGCCAGGCAGGAGCAGCCTGATGTGATTCTTCTCGATGTTGCAATGCCGGAGATGGACGGATATGAGGTATGTAAACGGCTGAAAACAAACGAGCAAACCTGTCATATTCACGTGATCCTCATCTCTGCATACGAGACCCATTCGAAAAATAAGGTAAAAGGATTCAGTGCCGGGGCGGATGCCTTTCTCATCAGGCCAATCGAAAAAGCAGAACTCGCGGCGCAAATCACCTCCATGCTTCTGATCTCAAACACCGAGCAACAACTCAAAGAAGTTCTCCAAAAAGCACAGGAAGCAGATAGGTTGAAATCAGCATTTCTGGCAACCATGTCGCACGAGTTCCGAACACCCCTCAACGCGATTATCGGCTTTTCGGCTC
>CAZXQU010000052.1:0-21792 GCA_964642545.1 uncultured Prolixibacteraceae bacterium
GGTCAACATAATGTTCCTAATCAAGTTTGGGAAACTTCTAAAAATTTCGATGATTATATTATCCAATGCCAAGAAAATCATTATGCATGGCAAATAAATTATTTCTTTGAAACAAAAGGATATCTGCATTTTTATTACAGATTTGACAAAAAAAGTTATTTTGCATTTTATAATAGGGCAACGAAGGAAATATATAATTCTTGTGATGTCTTGAATGATATTGATGGCATTGATTACTGGGGAGCAATGGGGCAAATTGAAGATGGAATTATTTATGCTCGTTACCCATATTATATTAAAAAAAACCTAGAACATATTAAATCAATATTGAGTACAGAAGAATGGGTGGAGTTTCAATCTAAAAACAAGGAACTTTGTGAGATTGGGATAAGGGCAAAAAACGCAGATAATCCTATCTTAATCATATATACATATAAGTAATATCAACACCATCGGCTTGTCCAATTAGGCCCCCGATGATCTAGAGATAAAATTTAGAGACACCCCTACAGACACCCACTCAAATTAAAAACCTTGCAAACAATATGTTTACAGGGTTTTACAAATTTTCTTTGTGACCCGCCAGGGACTCGAACCCTGGACCCCAGCCTTAAAAGGGCTATGCTCTACCAACTGAGCTAGCGAGTCAACCTCGTTTGAGCGTGCAAAAATACAATTCTTAATTTAAAAATCAAAAATCAAAAATCAAAAAACAATATTCATGCGGTATCATTGTCATTGCGAGGAGAGGAACGACGCGGCAACGGCATCAGGTATCTGCTATCTGGCATCATTCCAACAACCCTGGATCCCCAAGTCCTTCTCTGACTATAATAAGTTCGTCGGTGGTACAATTAACAATAGTAGATGGAATAAGTCCACCATGGCCCGAATCGATCACAATATCAACCAGGTTATTAAACCGTTCGTAGATATCAATCGGATCGGTAAGGTAATCAATGATCTCATCCTCATGGTGGATTGAAGTAGTCATGATCGGATTTCCAAGATGTTCGACGAGACGTATGGGAACAAGGTGGTTGGGGTTTCGGATACCTACCGTCTTCTTTTTGCTCTGAAAGACACGTGGGACATTGTTGTTGGCATTGAGGATAAAAGTATAAGGACCTGGCAGAACCCTCTTCATGACCCTGAAGATATGGTTGTTGATTGGACGTGTGTAATCAGCGAGTTGGCTCAACGAACTGCAGATCAATGAAAAATTGGCCTTGTCGAGCTTCACTCCCTTGATCCTGGCAACACGCTCAACGGCCTTGACCATTGTAATATCACATCCAAGGGCATAAACAGTGTCTGTCGGATAAATGATTACCCCACCGTCAAGGAGGCATTCTACTACGATTTTGATATTCCGCTCGCCTGGATTATCCGGATGAACCTCTAATAGCATTTACGAATTACGATTTACGAATTACGAATTATTTCTGTGCATTCGTAATTCATGTTCATTCTTGCTCATTAAAAAAGGGCAAGTCGTTATATCGCACCGCTCGACCGTCGTACCCTTGCTTCCTTCCGAACCTGGGGGAGTTAGACAGGAGCTGGTCGTATAAGACTTACCCGCTGCAAAGGTAGAAAAATTACTGGCTCGATTCTATCTCAATACGGTTTTTTTCGTATGTTTGCTTCTACGATTATAAAAATTAAACAACATGGAAGAAAAACAAAAATCCGTCGTCATGAACGGCATTACCTGGGGTGTAGTTGCCGGTATTTTAATGATCCTTTACAGCCTGATCCTTTACTTAATGGACGAGAATCTGAATACCAGTATCTCCTGGATCGGCTATCTATTCCTTCTCGGAGCTATGATCTGGGGTACCCTTGAATACCGGAAGAAACTTCCGGGTGGTTATATGTCTTACGGAAAAGCCTTCTCATCAAGTTTTTTTATTGTCCTGTTTGCTGCTATCCTGGCAATAATCTACACCTATCTTTTTTTCCAGGTTATTGCTCCTGAAGCAATACAGGATGTTATTGAGATGAGCCGCCAGCAGAACATAGAAAGAAATCCGGAAATAACTGAGGAGCAGCTTGAACAGGCGATTCAGATGACTTCTTTTATGTTTACTCCGATAGGAATGGCAATCATGGGATTTATTTCACAGGTGCTTATTGGTACGATCGTCGCCTTGATAACCTCCATATTTCTAAAGAAAGAGGATAAATCACTAACCTCATCTGCCATTTAACTGAATCTGATGCAATTATCCATCGTTGTCCCATTGTTGAATGAAGCCGAATCTCTTCCCGAACTCTCGGAGTGGATAGATCGTGTCATGAAAGAGTACGCGTTGAGCTATGAATTGATTTATGTTGATGATGGGAGTCGGGATGATTCATGGGCGATAATCTCAAAATTGGCAGAGAGCAATCCCTATGTGAAAGGAATTAAATTTCGCAGGAATTATGGCAAAGCAGCCGCACTAAATTGTGGTTTTGCGGTATGCCAGGGGGATGTAGTGATCACTATGGATGCCGATCTGCAAGATAGTCCGGATGAGATTCCTGAACTCCGGAGAATGATCGTAGAAGAGGGTTACGACATGGTCTCGGGATGGAAAAAGAAGAGGCATGATCCCATTTCCAAAACTATCCCCACACGATTCTTTAACTGGACAACCCGTAGGATATCAAAGATTAAATTGCACGATTTCAACTGCGGACTGAAAGCTTACCGAATTGATCTGGTGAAAAGTATTGAAGTGTTTGGAGAGATGCACCGATACATTCCAGTGATCGCAAAGTGGGCCGGTTTCTCAAAGATAGGGGAGAAGGTAGTGCAACATCAGAAACGGAAATACGGAAAAACGAAATACGGTCCCGATCGCTTTCTCAAAGGGTACCTCGACCTGCTTTCCATCACTTTTACTTCTCGTTTCGGGAAACGCCCCATGCACTTTTTCGGGTTGTGGGGTACATTGCTATTTTTGGCTGGGTTAGGCATTGCAGGATTTCTGGCTTACGAAAGAATTTTCTTTGAAGGTTACAAGATGACCGAACGACCGCTCTTTTATTTCGGATTGCTTGCCATGATCCTTGGTACACAGCTTTTTGTAGCCGGCTTCCTGGGAGAACTGATCTCCCGGAGTGCGCACGATCGAAACGCCTACCTGATCGAGACAAAAATGAACCTCGATTGAGGAAAAACCAGGAAGAATGAAAATAGTGATCCTCGGTTCCGCACATCCTCTCCGCGGAGGGCTTGCCGCTTATAATGAACGCCTTGCTGCCGAATACCAGAAGCAGGGAGCAGAGGTGATCATCTATTCGTTCTCTCTTCAATATCCTGCGGCTCTATTCCCGGGGAAGTCTCAATACACAGATGAACCTGCCCCTGAAAATCTCACAATTCGTACTCGCATAAACTCTATCAACCCGTTAAATTGGATCAGGATTGGGAATGAGGTTAGCAGGCTTCGGCCCGATCTTGTTATTGTAAAGTTCTGGATGCCATTTATGGCCCCGTGCCTAGGTACCATCTGTCGAATCATCCGACGAAATTCTGTTACCAGGATCATCAGCATCATCGATAACATCATTCCCCATGAGAAAAGACCTGGGGACTCGCTGCTGGCCTCTTATTTTGTTGGTTCGGTTGATGGGTTCATTGCCATGTCGCGATCAGTATTGAAGGAATTGGAGCAATTTGATAAGCAAAAGCCGAAACTGTTTTCTCCTCATCCACTTTACGATCATTTTGGCGAAATTATTGCAAAATCAGAGGCAAAACAGAGGCTGGAATTGGATCCGGATTGGAACTATGCACTCTTCTTCGGCTTTATCCGCGACTATAAGGGACTTGACTTATTACTCAAAGCGTTTGCCGATCCAAGGATAGAGGAGTTAAACGTGAAGCTGTTGGTTGCTGGAGAGTTTTACTGTGATGCAGCGCCATATTTGAAGATAATTGAAGAAAATGGATTGGAAGACCTGGTGATCATGAGCAACGATTTTATTCCTGATTCAAAAGTTCGGGACTACTTTTGTGCTTCAGACCTGGTGGTACAACCCTATAAAAGTGCCACTCAGAGTGGTGTCACCCAAATCGCATTCCATTTCAATAAACCAATGATAATCACAGATGTAGGCGGTTTGGCAGAGTTTGTCCCTAATGGAAAAACCGGTTACGTTGTGGATACAGATCCTCAGATGATTGCGGATGCTATCATTAAGTATTACAAAGAGAATAAAGAGCTGGAGTTCTCTGCAGAAGTAGCGATTGAAAAAGAAAAATATAGGTGGAAGAAAATGACAGAGGCGATAGAGGCGTTATATGATGAGGAAATTAGGAAAATAGGAAAATAGAAAATACAACTGATAACATTCATGACCTTTATGACTAAAAACAAAATAATCCGTTCCAAAGCACCACTCAGACTTGGGCTGGCAGGGGGAGGAACAGATGTGGCTCCCTTCTCCGACCTCTATGGGGGAGCTATCCTGAATGCGACCATCAGCATGTATGCGATGGCAACGATTCGTCCGCGAAAGGATGGCAAGATCATTCTCAATACCCTCGACCGGCAGCAGGTGCTGGAATTTGACGAAACGGATCAGTTGCCCTTGGATGGCCATCTTGACCTGATAAAGGGGATCTACAACAGGATTGTCAGGGATTATACCCATAAACCCCTTTCATTTGAACTCTCTACTTATGTGGATGCACCTCCGGGCTCAGGTCTGGGAAGCTCTTCCACGCTGGTTGTTGCCATCCTGGGTGCGTTTGCCGAATGGTTGAATATCCCGCTCGGAGAGTATGACCTTGCCCACCTGGCATTCGAGATCGAACGTGTTGACCTCAATATGTCGGGAGGGAAACAAGATCAGTATGCCGCCACTTTCGGAGGCGTGAACTTTATGGAGTTCTTCAAAGAGGATAAAGTAATTGTCAATCCATTAAGAATACGAGAGAAATACCTGGATGAACTGGCACATAACCTCATCTTGTACCATACCGCAACAAGCCGGCTATCCAGCACCATCATCGAAGAGCAACGGAAGAATGTAATGGCCGGAGATAAACGATCCCTTGAGGCAATGCACAAGCTGAAAGAGCAATCTGTGATGATGAAAGAGGCAATGCTAAAGGGCGATCTGGACAGGATAGGGGAGATCCTTGACTTTGGATGGCAATATAAAAAGAAAATGGCAGAGGGAATATCCAATCCAATACTCGATGAAATCTATACCACAGCGATGAAAAATGGCGCTCTGGGTGGTAAAGTATCAGGAGCGGGAGGAGGTGGATTCATGTTTTTCTATTGTCCGGGCAATACCCGTTCACAGGTAATTGAAGCATTGCGGCAATTCGGAGGTGATGCCAAACGGTATGAGTTTACGGGAAAAGGGTTGAGGACTTGGACTATATGAGGTAGGAAAGTAGGAAAGTAGGAAAGTGGTGATAATAAATAGCGAGAAGCGAATTGCGAACAGCGAAAAATGAACATATGACATTCTTAGAATTAGCAAAAAAACGGTATTCAGTCAGGAATTACAGTGACAGGCCGGTTGAAGAGGAGAAGTTGCAATACATCCTTGAATGTGGAAGGGTGGCTCCTTCGGCAGCGAATTACCAACCATGGAAGATCTATGTGGTGAGGGATGCCAGTGTGCGAACAAAACTGGCAACTACGTATAGCAGGGAGTGGTTTATCCAGGCACAGGTTGTGCTCGTTTTTTGCGGTGACCACTCGAAAGGCTGGAAACGTGGAGATGGGAAGGACCATACCGATATTGATGTTTCAATTATCATTGATCATATCACCCTTGCCGCAGCGGAGCAGGATCTTGGCACTTGCTGGATATGCAATTTTGATGCTGCATCGTGCTCCGAACTATTAAATCTCCCTGTCAATCTTGAGCCCATAGCTTATTTGTCTCTTGGTCATCCAGCCAAAGAGCCTGTTGACGCTGCACGTCACCTGAACCGCAAAGAAATTTCTGAGATTGTCCAATATATCTAATCCCGACTAAACCACTATTTTTGTTTTAAATTATCCGAATATGCGAATATCAGAATCTATCAAAGAGAGCATTGAAGTCAAACAAAAGATCCTCTCCAACAGCGCTTTACTGGACCTTATTCGGGAGGTCGCCCTGCAATGCGCCGAAGCCTTTTGCAATGGGAACAAGGTTTTGTTTTGCGGAAATGGTGGAAGCGCCGCCGATGCCCAGCATCTGGCAGCAGAGTTTTCCGGAAGGTTTTATTATGATCGCCCCCCCCTTCCTTCGGAAGCCTTGCATGTAAATACTTCCTACCTCACAGCTGTAGCTAATGACTACTCCTACGATGAAGTCTATGCCCGTTTGGTTAGGGGAAGCGGAAAAGAGGGGGACGTGTTAATCGGGATTTCGACTTCAGGAGATTCTACCAATATTATAAAGGCATTTGAAGTGGCCAATGAGTTGGGGATGACCACTATTGCAATGACAGGGGAATCAGGAGGCAAGATGAAGAATCAGTGTGATTATCTTATCAATATCCCTTCTTCCGACACCCCGCGGATCCAGGAGTCACACATCATGGTGGGACACATCATCTGCGAACTCGTCGAATCCTCCCTTTTCCCAAGAGAATAAATGGAAGCCATCATACTCGCCGGAGGATTTGGGACACGACTTAAGCAGGTACTGAATGACAGGCCGAAGTCGATGGCTCTGATCAATGGCAGGCCCTTCCTGGAATATCTGCTTGATTTCCTTCTGGCATCAGGTGTAAATCGTGCTGTTCTTTCTGTTGGCTACATGCGGGATATGATCATGAATCACTTTGGATCACGATATAGAACCATGCTTATCGACTATGCTGTTGAGGAGGAGCCAATGGGGACAGGCGGAGGGATCCGTTTAGCACTCTGGAAGGTAGAAGGCATGCGTGCATTTGCCCTGAACGGCGATAGTTTGTTTCGGGTTGATCTGAACAGAATGATGCAGGCGCATGCAAAAAAGAGAGCCGACATCTCTATTGCTCTGCGTGAACTTCAGGATACTTCCAGGTATGGTCGGGTAAAAATGAACAAGAACCGACGGATTGAAGGGTTTGAAGAAAAACAACAGGATGCAGGACCCGGCTATATTAACGGAGGGATCTATATCATTGAAAAATTGTTTCTGATGGAACCGGAGTTTAGGGGACGGTTCTCAATTGAAAAGGATTGTTTTGAACACTATGTTTCATCTGCCAAAATGTTTGGATTCCCCTCCAAAGCCTACTTCCTTGATATTGGAATCCCTGAAACGTATAAAAAAGCACAGGATGATTTTCAACGATTTGGTGATTGATACAGGTTGGGCGTTGTTTCTTGATCGCGATGGCGTGCTTAACAAACGGATTGTTGATGGGTATGTGACACAATGGGAAGAGTTTATCTGGCTGCCAGGCGTGTTGGATGCTCTGAAGATTTTTTCTGAAATAGTTGGGACTATAGTTGTAGTAAGTAACCAACAGGGGGTTGGCAAAGGTATCATGACCAACGAAGCGGTGATGAAGATCCATTCAAACCTCATGAATGATGTGAAGAAGAATGGTGGCAGGATAGATGCGATCTATTACTCCCCGCATCAGTCAAAGGAGAATTCATTCCTGAGGAAACCCAATGTGGGAATGGGGCTGAAAGCAAGAAAGGAGTTTCCGTTCATTCACTTCCGGAAGTCGGTGATGGCAGGCGATTCCCTTTCCGACATGTTATTTGGTCGCCGGCTGGGGATGAAGACTGTTTTTCTGTCTGACAATAAATCTGAACTGCATAAAGGGCACAAAATCATCGACTTCACATTTCCTAACCTCCTCACTTTTTCTAAAACCCTCACCACCTCACCACCTCATAACCCCATGACCTCATCACCTCATCACCTCACTACTTCACCACCTCACCACCTCACAACCTGATCATGACCCCAACCCTGATCCTGTCGATATTTCTGGCTTATACTGCAGTACTCTTTGTCATCACATTTATCACAGCCCGAAAGGCTACCAACCGGGCATTTTTCATCGGAAACAAAGAGTCACCCTGGGTTGTTGTGGCCTATGGGATGATCGGAGCCTCCCTTTCAGGAGTAACATTCATGTCGGTGCCCGGTTGGGTAGGGGATACCCAGTTCTCTTACATGATGGTGGTTTTCGGATACCTGATCGGATATGCAGTGATTGCAACGGTACTCCTTCCTCTCTATTATAAGCTCAATCTCACCTCGATCTACTCTTATCTCGAAACACGCTTCGGATTCTGGTCTTACAAAACCGGGGCTTTTTACTTTATCCTCTCCCGCGTGATCGGTGCTTCTTTCAGAATGTTCCTGGTAGTGAATGTGTTACATATATTTGTGTTTGATTCATGGGGGATCCCGTTCTGGGTTACAACACTGATTTTCATCATCCTGATACTGCTTTACACCTTCAAGGGAGGAATAAAGACCATTATATGGACTGATACCGTTCAAACAACATTTATGCTGCTGGCTTTGGGGCTCTCCATTTACCTTATCGCAAAAAATATGGGGATGACATTCAGTGGAATGACCAGCGCCGTTTTTGATAGCGATTACTCCACGATAATTTTTAGCGGATGGACTGATAAACGTTATTTCCTCAAAGGAATCTTAAGCGGTGCATTTATTGCCATTGTGATGACTGGTCTCGATCAGGAGATGATGCAGAAGAATTTGAGCTGCAAGTCGTTAAAAGATGCCCAGAAGAATATGGTCTCATTCTCAATCGTATTGATGTTTGTCAATTTTCTCTTTCTTTTCCTGGGCGCATCCCTCTATCTTTTTGCAAAATTCAAAGGGTTGGAGATGCCTGCCCGCTCTGACGATCTCTTTCCCATTATTGCCATTCATCACCTGGGGCCCATCGCGGGAGTCGCCTTTATCATTGGGCTTATCTCTGCTGCTTATCCCAGTGCGGATGGCGCATTGACATCTCTTACAACCTCATTCAGTATTGATTTTCTCGGGATGGATAAAACAAGTTCCCTCACCGAGAAAAATAAGGAACATATACGCTATCTCGTGCACATTGCTTTTGCCTTTATATTATTGGTTGTTATCGTACTTTTCAGAGCGATCAATGACAGGGCAGTTATTGACAAACTCTTTACCGTAGCCGGTTATACATACGGCCCACTTCTCGGATTGTATGCTTTCGGGCTTTTCGTAAAACGACAGGTGAAAGACCGGTTCGTTCCAATAATAGCAATCCTTTCCCCAATTATTTGTTATGTGCTCAGCACCTATTCCAACGAACTTTTATTTGGTTATAAGTTTGGGTTCGAGCTCTTAATTTTAAATGGATTAATTACATTTGCAGGATTATATCTGATCTCATATCGTGGATCACGTATCTCGGATCGCGTATCCTGATTGAGATGAAATTAGCATAGTAATAAAGTCAAAGATGGACAATATACGATTTACGGCATTAAAATCGGCGATGTGCCGGACGAGAAAAACAGTAGAGTTCCCCAACAGGAGGGCATCTGAATATTTTGGAGAGCTTACATTCAATAAAGTTGCGATGCTGGAGTTTCTCACAGAAGAGGCTTTCAGGCAGGTGATGAACGCGATAGAGAAAGGAATTAAAATCGATCGCAGGGTAGCTGACCAGGTGGCTGCTGGAATGAAATCATGGGCGATAAACCATGGGGCGACACACTATACACACTGGTTTTTACCGCTTACAGGAGCTACAGCTGAGAAACATGATGCATTTATCGACCCTGTTGAAGGGGGAACCGGTATTGAAAAATTCAGAGGCATCGAGTTGACCCAGCAGGAACCTGATGCCTCAAGTTTCCCGAGCGGAGGGATTCGCAGTACCTTCGAAGCCAGAGGGTATACGGCTTGGGATCCTACCTCTCCAGCCTTCATCATGGACCGCACACTCTGTATTCCCACAGTATTCGTCTCCTATACGGGAGAGGCCCTCGATTTTAAAACACCGCTGCTGAAAGCACTCTATGCAATCGATAAAGCGGCTGTTGACGTTTGCCACTATTTTGACAAGGATATTACGAAAGTTTTCGCCACCCTTGGTTGGGAACAGGAATATTTTCTTGTGGACGAAGCGCTCTTTCTGGCCCGACCCGACCTGATGTTGACAGGCAGAACCTTGTTCGGACACTCTTCTGCTAAAGATCAACAGCTTGAGGACCATTATTTTGGAACAATTCCTCAACGGGTAATTAGCTTTATGCAGGACTTCGAGCTGGAAGCTCACCGGCTGGGCATTCCGGTTAAGACGCGGCATAATGAGGTGGCCCCCAACCAGTTTGAATGTGCCCCCGTGTTCGAAGAGGCCAACCTTTCAGTTGACCATAACCAGCTTCTGATGCACCTGCTTGACAAAGTAGCAAAACGCCACGATTTCACTGTACTTCTTCACGAGAAACCCTATGCAGGTGTCAATGGTTCGGGAAAACACAACAACTGGTCACTGATGACCAATACGGGTGAAAACCTTCTCTCTCCGGGAAAAACAACAAAGAGTAACCTGCGATTTCTTACGATTCTGGTGAACACCATCAAAGCGGTGCATGAACATGCCGACCTGATCAGAGCCATCATTGCCTCTCCGGGAAACGATCACCGCCTTGGAGCCAATGAAGCGCCGCCGGCAATTATCTCAGCGTTTATTGGAACACAGCTCACACAGTTACTAAATATCATTGAGAAGAGTGATAAAAAGATCAAAATCAGTACTGAAGGTGATACCGGCCTGTTGAAGAATTTTCCGAAGATTCCGGAAATCCTGCTGGATAATACCGATCGAAACAGAACATCCCCATTTGCGTTTACAGGAAATAAATTTGAGTTCCGCGCTGTTGGCTCTTCCCATACGTGTGCTCCTGCCATGGTGACCATCAACCTTATTGTCGCCGACCAACTTAAAAAGTTCAAAGTAGAAGTGGATGACCTGATTGAGAAAAAGGTAAAAAAAGATGATGCCATCTTTCAGGTCCTGAAGCGATACATTATCGAGTCCAAGGATATCCGATTTGAAGGGAATAACTATGGGGATGAGTGGATGAAAGAGGCAGCCAAACGAAAGCTGTCGAATTTCAGCACCACACCCGAAGCGCTTAAAGCATTGGTTTCCCGTAAGACGGAACAGCTGTTTGTAGAGAACCAGGTGCTTTCAAAACGGGAACTTGAGGCTCGCTTTGAGATCCGATTGGAAAACTATACCAAAAAGATCCAGATAGAGTCGCGTGTATTGGGAGATCTCTCTACAAATCATATCATTCCGATTGCGATTAAATATCAGAATACATTGATCGAAAATGTAAAGGGTTTAAAACAAGTACTGGATTATCAGACATATGGAAAGCTTTCTCACAACCAGATGGAAACCATTACTGAGATTTCGGAACATGTAGATAAGATTAAGACCTACGTACACAATATGGTTGAAGAGCGGAAGATTGCCAATAAAATTGAGGAGGTTGAGGAGAAAGCCAATGTATATTGTTCTAAAGTTTATCCCTATTTTGACAAGATCCGGTATCATGTGGATAAATTGGAAATGCTTGTAGACGACGAACTTTGGCCTCTTCCGAAATACCGGGAGTTATTGTTTATGCGTTAAAAAACTAAACGGAATATCATGAATCGGACAATTATTTATCAAAGAACAATTCTGTTACTCTGCATGTTCATTTCTCTCTTTGCACAGGGACAGATCGGTGTTTACCATATCGACCAGTCGGCGGTACCCATTTCTCAGGAAGGGATTTTTTACGCACTTCCACGAACAGTTGTAAATATCGAGGTGGTGATTGACCGTATTGAGAAGTATAAGGGACCCTATTCTGATTATGCCCTCAGATACCTGGGACTTCAGAATGTAGTTATGGCGCCCTCAGTGGAGTATCGGATCAGTGGAATTAATATTACTACGTCAGCTGAACCCGATCCTGACCAATATTACTACGTGGTAGCCGGGGAGAAGATTTCCAAAACGGAAAAGGCGGGCTTATTGAGCCTGAATGAATCAGGACTGATACTTGGAACATTGCCCGGTGCTGTGAACACTCCCGAACAAGTTGTTCACATGCAAAAAGCCACTGATGGGGTTACCCTCTCTGAAAAGGATGTATTTCCTGAGATCTTTAAGTATTATGCGGATATAAGCGTTTTTGAGAAAGTTGATACCATCATCAGGAAAGTCAGTATTGATACCTTAACACTTGAACGTCAATACCTGAAGCGGACGATGGTTGAGAAATCTCCCGAACAAAAAGCCAAAGAGGCTGCTGATTTTATCTCCAAGATCAAAGAGAACAGATTTAACCTCCTTACAGGGTATCAGGAGGTTAGCTATAATCAGGAGACGCTTGAATATATGGATACCCAGTTAAAACTTCTTGAAAAGGAGTATATGAAGTTATTTACCGGAATAAGCATTCAAAAGAGTTATACGGTTGATTTCAAATACATTCCTCTTGCCAATCAAATCAATACAGATATCCCGATATTCAAATTTTTATCCCAAAAGGGAGTAATGGATCTGGATGAAATGGGAGGACGTGCCGTTACCATTAACATTCAGCGGGTTGGTAATACGAACCAGGTTGCCAACTACCTGAACAGGGCAGAAGAGGAGGCAAAAACGCAAGGTTTCTCGTATCGAATCCCTGAACTGGCAAGGGTTAGTGTGAAACAACCTGATGGAACAACAAAGGAGACCCAATGCCTCATCAATCAGCTAGGTGTTGTTTCCTATTTGCCGGCATCAAAGTGGAAAGTGAACTTTCATGAGAAAACCGGTGGCATCAAAGAGGTTGCCATTAACTGATCGCCCTGAAGCCGTTACAGAGCTTTCCTGATCCTTGCAAGTGTTTCAATAACGCTCTCAAGTAAATCCAACCTGAGCATATTGGCCCCATCTGAAAGGGCTTGGGCCGGATTAGGATGGGTTTCCAGAAAGATGCCGTCGGCGCCTGCTGCGATAGAAGCCCTGGCAATTGTTGCAATGAGATCGGGCCTGCCGCCTGTTACCCCACTCGTTTGGTTGGGTTGCTGAAGGGAGTGGGTTACATCTACAATTACAGGAACATCAAACTTTTGCATTTCAGGGATATTACGGAAATCGACGACGAGGTCGTTATATCCAAAAGTCGTACCCCGTTCGGTTAGCATCACCTGCTGGTTTCCTGTTTGGTATATTTTTTCAACGGCGAATTTCATGGACCCGGCCGAGACAAACTGACCCTTTTTAATATTGACAGGTTTCCCAGTTTCACCGGCCGCAATAAGTAACTCTGTTTGACGACAAAGAAATGCAGGAATCTGGAGGATGTCCACAAATCCGGCAGCGATCTCTGTCTCTTTCTCCGTATGAACATCCGTGATTACAGGAATATTTAATACTTCACCTACGTTCTGAATCACCTCCAATGCCTTTTCGTCTCCGATTCCGGAAAATGAGTCGGAACGCGAACGATTGGCTTTCTTATAGGAAGCCTTGAAAATGAATGGGATCTGGTAGGTGTCGCAGATTTTCATGATCCGTTCTGCGATCTGCAAGGGCATCGTTTCATTTTCAACGACGCACGGGCCTGCGATCAATAGAAAGTTGCCGCTATCCGCGAACCTGATTTTGGGAATCTCTTGTAATACCATAATAGGAAAATAATCAATGAGCAAATACCAATTAGCAATTAAATGCCAATCTCCAATTTTTAATCTTTAATCGTCAATCTTCAATACTTTTTCTACCATATTTTCACATCTTACGTCTTACGTCTTACGTCCTTCAATACCTATAACGTTTACCCCATAACGACTTCATTCGGGCACGCACCTCTTTTTCCCGCGGGTTATCTTGAGGGTCGTAAAAGGTTGTTCCAGAAAGCTTCTCAGGCAAAAACTCCAGGTCCACAAAGTTTTGATTGTAATCATGAGCATACTTGTAATCTTTCCCGTAGCCGATGTTTTTCATCAATTTGGTTGGAGCATTCCGAATATGCAAAGGAACAGGGAGGTCTCCATGCGTCTTAAATGTTTTCGAAGCTTTCCGGATAGCCAGGTAGGATGCGTTGCTTTTTACGCTACATGCCAGGTAGATCGCAGTTTGTGAAAGGATGAGGTCGCATTCCGGATATCCTATTACATCGATGGCCTGAAAACAGGAGGTTGCCAGCAACAATGCATTAGGATTGGCATTGCCAATATCTTCAGATGCCAGGATAAGCATACGCCGGGCAATAAATTTTGGATCTTCTCCTGCGGCAACCATACGTGCAAGCCAGTATACTGCAGCATTGGGGTCACTTCCACGGATCGACTTGATAAAGGCCGAAATGATGTCGTAATGCATTTCCCCGCCTTTGTCGTAAATGGCAAGGTTTTGCTGGATAATCCCCAATGTAAGCTCATTGGTAATAACAACCTCCTGGCTTTTACTTGAAGCGGTGGTAGTTACCAGTTCAAGTGCATTTAAAAGTTTACGGGCATCGCCGCCGGAAATCCTTAACAAGGCCTCGGGTTCCTCTATTCGTATAGTTATACCAAGAGATCGTTCGAGAGTATCTCTTCCCTGGTCCATCAACCGCATCAACTGCTCTTCATCAAGACCCTTGAGAATATAGATCTGACACCGCGAAAGGAGGGGGGAGATTACCTCAAACGAGGGATTTTCGGTGGTGGCCCCAATGAACGTAACTACCCCTTTTTCAACTGCTCCAAGAAGAGCATCCTGCTGGGATTTGCTAAATCGGTGAATCTCGTCAATAAAAAGGAAAGGGCTCTCACCGGTCTTTGTAGCGCTGGCAATGATCTCACGTACCTCTTTAACCCCCGAACTAACAGCGCTTAGTGTATAAAAGGTTCTTTTTAACTGCTTGGATATGATGAAAGCAAGGGTTGTTTTTCCCACTCCCGGAGGGCCCCACAGAATCATGGAGGGGACATTTCCGGATTCAATTGCCTTACGCAAAATCGCTTCAGTTCCAACAAGATGTTCCTGACCGAGATACTCATCCAGGGTTTCGGGCCTCAATTGCTCAGCAAGGGGAACTAACATACGCTATGAAAATATATGTTCGTGTCAAAATTAGGAATTTTCAAGCAATTAATATTAAAAACTAATTGTTCTATAAATCAGCGACTTACATTTAAATGTTAAAAAATGTTAAAAATAATAGGCCGAAAATTTGGAGTGAACCACTTTGATAGAGTATTTTTGTACAGAATTCCAAAAATCAATAAAACGATGAAAAAAATTGCAACCTTATTAGTAATTGGTGCTGTAGCTCTCCTTTATGCTTGCGGCCCAAGTGCAAAAGAACTTGAAGAAAAAAGAATCGCTGACTCAATCCGCGTTGCGGACTCATTATCAATGGTACAGGCAGAACAGCAGAGAATTGCTGACTCTATCTCGATTGCCCAGGCTGAAGCAGCTCACGCTGACTCTGTTGCCCAGGGTCTCATTAAAGAGTAATTTTTCCAATTTTAAAAAAGTAGGGGCAACCTGTCAGGTTGCCCCTACTTTTTGTTATGGGTTGCCCCTTACCTAAAGATTTTTTATCTCCGCGATCAATTTTTGCATCGAGGCTTTGGCATCTCCAAAAAGCATCCTGTTTTTGGGATGGAAGAACAGGTTGTTCTCAATGGCCGCATACCCTTTAGCCATACTGCGTTTCATCACGATGACATTCCTGGCTTCCCAGGCTTTGATCACTGGCATCCCGTAAATCGGACTGGCCGGATCATCTTCAGCTGCAGGGTTTACCACATCATTTGCACCAACAACGATGACAACATCTGTATTGTTCATCTCATTATTAGCATCCTCCATTTCAGTCAGCTTTTCATAGGGTACATCGGCTTCAGCAAGAAGGACATTCATGTGGCCGGGCATACGGCCTGCAACCGGATGGATCCCGTATTTCACTTCAACCCCCTTGCTTGTCAGGAGATCGTCCAGCTCATGGCAGAGATGCTGTGCCTGGGCAACAGCCAAACCATAGCCAGGAACAATAAGTACTTTCTGGGAATAACTCAAGAGAACAGCTGCATCGCTGAGCGAGATCTCTTTGACTGTTTTATCTCCATCATAAGCAGCCCCTGCAGCACTTCCTCCAAATGCACCAATAATGACATTTAGGAGCGATCGGTTCATGGCCTTGCACATCAGGATTGTAAGGATAGTCCCTGATGAGCCCACCAGGATCCCACCAGTCAGCATCACCTGATTGTCGTATAGGAAGCCTCCAAATGCTGCAGCCACCCCGGTAAAGGAGTTCAACAGGGAGATGACCACTGGCATATCGGCCCCTCCGATAGGCAAAACAAACGTAATTCCGTATATAAGTGCAAGGGCAGCAAACAGATAAATCCAGATCATGTCAGGTTTCACCGGCATCAGCAGGATGAAAACAATCATGGCTACCAGGAGGAGGAGAAATGCCAGGTTAAAATAGCGCATCAGTTTGGTCTTAACATCGCCAATCTTATCGTCGAGTTTCCCTAAGGCAATCATACTTCCCGAAAAGGAGACGCTTCCGATCATCAATCCCATCATGATCGTAAAGGTCTCTCCATTCAGCATTCCATGGTGAGCAATTAACTCCTCAGGGATGTGCGGAAACTCCATCAGGGAGATCAACGCTGCACAGGCTCCTCCCATTCCGTTAAAGAGCGACACCATTTGCGGCATCGCGGTCATCTTAACCTTTTTGGCTGCCAACCAGCCTACAACTGTTCCTATTAGCAGGGCAGCAAGAATCCAGGGAATATTTCCAATATGTGCTCCATCTTTTTTATGAAAGAGGATGGTGAAGACAATGGCTAACAACATGCCTCCGGCGGCCCATAGGTTCCCGTTACGGGCGGTAGCAGGATGACTCAGTTTCTTTAACCCCAGCACAAAAAGAACAGAGGCCAGGATATATGACATTTCGAGTATGCTGATCTGTGAAGTGAATGTTTCCATGGCCGTTAGTTTTTGGTTTTCTTCTTTTTAAACATCTCCAACATGCGGTCTGTCACAACAAATCCTCCCACCACATTTAACGTACCCAATACCACTGCGATAAAGCCAAGCACCATAGCAAGGATGTTATCAGCATGGCCCATCACAATGATAGCCCCGATAATAACAACGCCGTGGATAGCATTTGCTCCCGACATAAGTGGTGTATGCAAAACGGCAGGGACATGGGAGATGACCTCAATGCCCAGGAAAATCGACAGGATGATGATAAATATCAACTCCCTGTTGTTGTAAAAAAATCGTAATGCCTCTTCCATTGTTTCAATGATTATGTGTTCATAAGTGCTTTAACCTTTTCATTAATAACCTCTCCGTTACGAGTTACACAAGTCCCGAGGATCAGGTCATCATCCCAGTTCAGCGTAAATTCATCCTTACTGTTAAACATCAGCTTTAGAAAGTTGAACAGGTTTTTTCCAAACATTTTACTGGCATCAGATGGCATGGTGACAGGGAATGATGATTCACCAACAATCTTAACTCCATTGTGCTCCACAATTTCATTGTCTTTTGTCAATGCACAATTTCCGCCTGTAGAGGCAGCAAGGTCAATGATTACGCTTCCCGGCATCATACCTTCAACAGTATCTTTGGTGAGCAGAAGGGGAGCCTTCCTTCCGGGGATCTGAGCAGTACAGATCACCACATCCGATTTCACTGCATGGTCGTGAATTGCCTGTGCCTGCTTCCTTTTGAACTCTGCCGTTTGTTCCACCGCATAACCTCCGGCTGCTTTATCATCAATTGCGCCATCCACCTCAACAAACTTTGCTCCAAGCCCCATCACCTCTTCTTTTACTGCAGCGCGTACATCGAACACCTCAACCACAGCTCCCAGTTTACGGGCGGTTGCAACTGCCTGAAGCCCTGCAACTCCTGCACCGAGGATCAATAATTTAGCCGGCTTGATTGTTCCGGCTGCTGTCATGAACATCGGGAAGAATTTGGGCAGAAGCAGGGCCGCTGTCAGTACAGACTTGTAGCCCGAAATGGTTGCCATTGAAGACAAAATGTCCATCGCCTGTGCACGGGAGGTTCGGGGAACCACATCCATACTGAAACTGGTCACTTTTTTTTCAACCAGTTTATTGACAAGCTCTTTGTTGAATAATGGATTGAAAGCAGCGAGGAGTAACTGACCCTCTTTTAACAGGACTAACTCCTCCTGGGATGGAGCATTGATCTTGATGATCATCCCTGCTTTCTCCAACACCTCATTTTTTGAAACCAGTTGTGCGCCGGCCAACTCATATGCATCATTTGATGCATATGCTAAAAGCCCAGCGCCAGTTTCAACAAGAACCTGGACATTCATTTTACAAATTGCAGCAACAGTTTCGGGTAGCATGGCAACCCTGCGCTCGGGAAGTTCTTCTTTTAAAATGCCTATGATCATAGTCTTTGGAATTACTTTTCTGATTATTAATCTTTAAAACCAATGTGTGTATGATTACCATCGCAGAAAGGTTTCTTTTTGGATGCACCACACCGGCAAATCGCAGCAATCTCCTTCTCAATCTCAATTTGCTGATTAGTCGAATCCCGGATGATGAAATTTCCGGAGATCAGGGCCGGCCCGTTTCGCAGGATCCGAATCTTTGCGCCCTCTAAAGCAGGGACTTCAGTCACCTTGTCTGGAGCAGGTTTACCCTCATTCTTCATATACAATAAGGCTCTCGAAGGACAGGAGTTGACAGTCTCAATCACTTCATCTGAGTTGGCATCTGACATGTTAATCCAGGGGCGCTTTTGGGTATTGAAAACTCTTGGGTTGCCAATGATACAGTTGGCTGAATGGATACACTTCTCAGGCCGCCAATAGACAGTGATCTCCCCATTGGTATAACGTATTACTTTCTCCTTTTCAAACCCCTGCAACTCGGTATTTGTCACTTCGTTAGACATAGTTTCAAGAATATTGCTTTGACAAAGATAATAATTTATTTATTTTTGTTCTAAATAATCTTAATGAACCTGAACGGAATCAGAAGAGAATATCGGTTGCACGATAGAATTCGTTACACACAAACGCATAAGGGGTGGCTGGTAGAGAGACTGGCTCCATAGTTTGCAAAGGAGGACGTATTTACTAATTTTACTCAACTAAAATCAATTGGTATGAAGAGATCTGGAAGGCATTATTGGGGATTAATGCATTTTGCACACCCGGAGGCTATATGTATTTCTATACGGGCCTGATACGCTATCTCTATCCCTCTGAGTATGACGCATCCAGTTTATGCGACTTTTTTATCATGATGCAGAATCAACCGCATCCTCCGGTTTTTCTCAGTACACACCCCTCTCCTGAAGATAGGCTAGAGAAAATTGATGAAGAGTTTATAGCTCTTGGTGGTGTTCACGGAGAACTTTTCGAAACCAGATACGGCGACTTTAAGAGTATACTTCCCTGATGTGTTTTATCATGAAATGCCTGCAACATCAATGAGAAGGAGCAATAATAAGTCTCTCAATCACGGTTACGGATGAGGAAGCAGCTTGAACAAAATAAACCCCCGGAGCCATCCCGGTTATTTCTAAGGCCAAGTGTCCTGTAACGGTTCTCTCAAGAACCTTTTGCCCCATGGAGGAGAAGATGCTTACATTTACTGGCTCCTTAACCAGGGAGACGAACGTTACATTGGATGTTGCAGGATTGGGGAACATCCTGAGCGTACCAGCTACCAAGAGTTGATCCTGTATCCTAACAGGATCAACTGGAACGGAGAGTGAAACAACCGATGCAAGGTTGGCCTGGATGAAGGTTTCTGCCATCTCGGGGCTGTTCACACTGGGTCCAACCAGGTCCTGGCTCGTATGGATGTAAGGGCTGTAGTTAGGAACATCTTCAAATGGGAAGATGCCCATGTACCCATTGTTGTTGAATGAAGTATGATCGCTGTCGCCCCCTGATAACTGGGCGTCAAATACATCGAAATCAGGCAGATAGATGGCGACTACCCCTTTGTAAAAATTCACCAGTTCGGTTGCAGATGCAGGCGCAATCATGTCGGTATGTATTGGGTCATTGCCATTCCGATATCCGATCATGTCGAAATTGAAGTAACCCAGAATATCCATCCCCTGGGATTGAGCATGGGAGGCATAATATTCACTTCCTATCAGTCCAACCTCCTCAGCTGAAAAGGTGCAAAAGACAATGCTTTTATCGAATTCATACTGACTGAGAATCCGTGCAAGTTCAAGGACTGCAGCTGTCCCTGATGCATTATCGTCAGCTCCGGGAGCAATGCCCCCGTAAGCATATGAATCATAATGTGACCCGATTACAATGTATTGGTCTGGAGTCGTTTTCCCAGGAAGGGTGGCAATTACATTATCACTTGATCCGGAGCCATAAGGGAAGTCCTGCAATTCGACCACCAGCTCGGGGTATTCTTCAAATTTTGCCTTGATCCAGTTCTGGGCTTCAATGGCTTCAGGAGAGGCGTAATACCTTGTCCCATAGTTCTCAAGATGACGGACGGTAGCCATAAATTCGCCTGTATCCACCATAGCCATTAATTCATAGATAGCCGGGAAAGTATCGATAACATACCTGGAGTTATAAACGGCACTAGGTTTCCAGGAGGATGCAGGAGAGATCCTGACCACCCCTCCATGAACAAATGGTGTGGGGCCTTTTTGCGACACAGGATTAACCTCAACGATAGCTATCCTGCTGTCAGCGTAAAGGACGTCATACTGGCCAGCCAACTGAGTCAAGGCATTCTGAGAGTTATCTTCAGAAAGCCAAACCAGAAAATAGCTCGATCCTGAACTCCAGGGGTTTTGTTTCAAAACAATTGCTCCGGTTGGGATCTCATTTGAGGCGGTCGCTATAATAAAATCACTGCCAAGGTGGTGAATAGAGATCGATTCAGAAGAATAAAGTGCTTCGGTTTGCTGAGGGTCGGTGCAACTCGAAAGAAATAAATTCTGACAAAAGCCTGATACAGAGATGAGTAGAGCGGTAAGGAGAACAATTATTTTCATGTGATTTTTTTACAAGAATACGAAAAATAGAGATACGCTTGTAATTCAATAAATAAGCGTACCTTTGCACCACAATTTATATTTATATTTTTACATCACATTATTACATCATGAACACAGGAACAGTTAAATTTTTCAATGAATCCAAAGGATTCGGATTTATTAAAGACTCAAATTCACCAAAAGAGTATTTCGTACATGCTAATGGACTCAAAGAGAGTATCCGCGAGAATGACGAAGTTACATTCGATTTGGAAGAAGGAAGAAAAGGATTAAATGCAGTTAATGTTAGACTGGCATAGTTTAATATAATCGAAACATTTAAGATTTTTGGTCCCGCAATTTGCGGGACTTTTTTTTTAGTGCAACTGCCTGTTATCATAAACAAAGCTTAGATTTTCAATCTCACGTTCGACCACTTCCCAGATTACAAGATCCGGTTTTTCAATATCCAGCAAACTTCTCTCATATAAAGACCATATAAAAACGGATTCTCCAAAAGATTCTTTAACAAATGGGATCATTTCATCAAAGAAGGAATCGCGAAAAACAAGTACTTTAAGTGGCTGAGTATTATTGATAAACCTAACTTCGTAAACATTTGAAGTTTTGTTGTAATCAGCCGGAATAGACAATTCTTGGTTGGCATTTTGAACATTACTAACACATTTTGGTTCCATTATCAAACTCTCTTCTGGAATTTCCAGAGAGAGCATCCTTGTTAAGTCACTTGTCACAGTCGTTAAAGTATCCATTTTAAAATCATCAACTGATAG
>CAZXQU010000053.1:0-21145 GCA_964642545.1 uncultured Prolixibacteraceae bacterium
TCCCTGCAAAAGATGGAACCGGTTTCAGTGACTGTTTACAATCAAACAGGCCAGGCTGTATATGGATTGGATGCAGGAACCCAACAATCTGGAAAACACCGGATAAAGCTCAATATGGTAACACTTCCTTCCGGCATCTACCTTTGTAAGCTGCAGGCAGGGGATCGGGTGATGGTAGAGAGGTTGGTTAAATTGTAGAATAAACATCTTGCGTTACGCAAGATGTTTATGTAATCATCAATCGGCTTTGTTGCACTCACAATAATTGGCAGACGATTGACCGGAACGAGGTTGCTTCTTTAACAATGTATTGGGCGGATGTCGGTTCGAGGTTGCTTCGCTTCGCTCGCAATGACATTACTTCCCACTTACTCTAATCCCCAACTCCTTCAGTTGTTCTTCACTGATAGCCGATGGCGAATCAATCATCACATCCCTTCCTGAGTTATTCTTGGGGAAGGCGATGAAGTCGCGGATGGAGTCGCCGCCGCCAAAGATGGTAACCCACCGGTCGAAGCCAAAGGCGATGCCGCCGTGGGGAGGAGCGCCGTATTCGAAGGCGTTCATCAGGAAACCGAACTGGCTGGCGGCCTCTTCGTCGGTGAAACCCAGCTTCTGGAACATCAACTGCTGAAGCCCTTTATCGTGGATCCGGATGGAGCCGCCACCGATCTCCACGCCGTTGATTACCAGGTCGTAAGCATTGGCCATCACCTTTTTGGCATCTCCGAACATGAGCTGGGGGATGTCTTCAGTTTTGGGTGCGGTAAAGGGATGGTGTTTGGCGTAGAACCGTTGGGTCTCTTCATCCCATTCCAGAAGGGGAAAATCGACCACCCACAGGGGTTTGAACACCTTCGGATTGATCAGGTTCAACCGTTTTCCCATCTCCAATCGCAGATCCCCCATCGCCGATCGTGTTTTGTCGGTTCCACCGGCCAGGATCAGGACCAGGTCGCCTGGCTTGGCGTCGAACTTGTCAACAACCAGGCGCAGATCTTCGGAGGTATAGAATTTATCCACTGAAGATTTCAGAGTTCCGTCGGGGTTGTATTTGATATAAACCAGACCAGTTGCACCAACCTGCGGTCGTTTCACAAAATCGGTCAACTCATCGAGTTGCTTTCGGGTGTACTCTGCGCACCCTTCGGCATTGATCCCAACCACCAGCTCGGCACTATCAAATACCGGAAAGCCTTTGTTCTTCATCAGGGGATTCAATTCCACGAAAGTCATTCCGAAGCGGATATCAGGTTTGTCGGATCCATACAGTTTCATCGCCTCTTCATAAGGCATCCGGGGAAAATCGGTCATGTTGATTCCAAGAACCGATTGAAAAAGGTGTTTTGCCAGCCCTTCGAACATATCGAGGATATCATTGCGGTCCACGAACGACATTTCGCAGTCGATCTGGGTGAATTCCGGCTGGCGGTCGGCACGAAGGTCTTCGTCGCGGAAACAGCGAACGATCTGGTAGTATCGGTCGAACCCGGCAACCATCAGGAGCTGCTTGAAGGTTTGCGGCGACTGCGGAAGGGCGTAGAACTGCCCCTCATTCATCCTTGAAGGGACCACAAAATCGCGGGCGCCTTCGGGGGTGGATTTGATCAGGTAAGGGGTTTCTATCTCGATAAACTCACTGGCAGCCAGGTAGTTCCTGGTTTCTATCGCCATTTTGTGACGGAGAAAGAGATTCTTTTTATTTTCATTCCGGCGCAAGTCGAGGTACCGGTATTTCATGCGTTGCTCTTCGCCGCCGTCGGTATGGTCTTCGATGGTGAATGGAGGTATCTGCGAAGGATTGAGCACCTCCAGTTTTTCCACAAGGATCTCGATGTCGCCGGTTGGAATGTTTGGATTCTTGTTGGAGCGTTCGGCCACTTTACCTATCGCCTGGATCACGAATTCCCTTCCCAACTCGCGGGCCTCCTTGCACAGATCAGGGTTCACCTCCATGTTGAAAACAAGTTGGGTAATCCCGTAGCGGTCGCGAAGGTCGATGAAAGTCAGCCCGCCCATTTCACGGTTGCGCTGTACCCATCCGGAAAGAGTGACCGCTTGTCCGGCATCCCCGATTCGTAATTCCCCGCAGGTGTGTGTTCGAAACATCGTGGTAAGATTGAAAAATGAAGGACAAAAGTACTAATAATCAAAGTACGAAGTTAGAAGTTAGAAGTACGAACGCAAGTTAGAAGTTAGAAGTTAGAAGTACGAAGTTTTATTTGTGGACTTCGTGTCTTGGTGTCTTTGTGTTGAAGTCTTCGCCACGAAGGCACGAAACTATCAGCGTCAATCAGCGTTGCCGCAGGCATCTGCGTCATCTGCGTTCTATTGGCATACTACCTCTTTATCTCTATCCGCTCGCCTGACGAATGCGCCGAGAACTCCGGTGCGTACATGCACTGAATTGTCGCAATCCCTGTCGAAAAATCTCCAGCATTGTTCACCACCAGCGGATATTCAAACACCCAGGTCCCTTTTGGCAGGTAGTCGAAGAAGAAATTGGTCGCCAGGTCGGTGGTGGATTGGTAGTAACCCAGGCCGTCCTGGTAGCAGTAACCTGAGAGAGGTGATGAGGTGATGGGGTGATGAGGTGATGAGGTTTCTGCATAGGGTTCAAGGCCAGCGGCTCTCATATCTTTCAGGTGGACGAATTCCATGTTGCGATCCACGGTAACGATAAGGCGGACCTTCAGCTTATCGCCAATGAGAAGTGATACTGGATCCTGGATGCTGGATGCTGAATCCGGCATCTGGTATCCGGTATCTGGTATCCTTTCCAGCACTGGACCCGCATCCGTATTTTTCTCCAGGAAAATTTCCTTCTCCACCGTCAATGGTGTTTCATGTGCTGTGATCTGATCGAGATTTTCGAAGTATTGCCAGTAGAGTCCTCCCCAGGCGATGCCGTCGGTGGATTTCGTGACACTGATATGTCCCATATCCGGTGTTACGGCATCTCCCGTCCACGACATGCTGAAGTAACCGGTTCCGGCTTCCTGCCTCAGATCAGGCATAAGGGAAGGATCAATCTCCCTGTTTCCAAGCCGGATCTTGACCTGCGGATCCTCGGCGAGCAGATCCGAGCTTTTCAGTAACAATGCGTAACAGGCATCAACAGTAGCCTGTTTGGTTTTCCACAGTTGGGTCTGCTTCTGCTTTAACAACCAGATTTTCAACTCCTCCACTGATTTCTGATCTCCGGCAATCTCATCAAAGGCTTCAATCATCAGTGCCTGCCTTTCCACAGGAGCCTGGAACCATTCGTATCCACCGCCCCGGGCCCAATACATCCCCAGTTCGGGGGAATGAAGTGCTCGTTCCGATAATGACTGCATGATCTTTTTTGGCGTTATTGCATCTCCTATACTGTGCAGGGCCAATGCGATCATCGACTGGGAAGCGAGATCCTGTTTCAGCCAGAATTTCCTGGCCTGGGAGGTATAGTATTCGATAGCCTGTGTAACACCTGTATCTTTGTCCGGCATCCGGTTGAAAAGACTCCTCATATACAGGTATTTTACTTGCACTGGGGTGAGGTGGTTCTGATCCAACTTCCCGGAAAAGTTTTTCTGAAGCTTTTCATAGTCTTTCGCCAACTCCTTATCAAGGTAAGAGATCGCTTTCTGAATCATGTTGTCAATCTCCGCCCTCTTCTCTGTATAGTTGACACCAAGGTGTTCCAGTTTTCCAAATCCGGTCAGGATATTGAGTGTAACGATCTTGTTTTCCCGCATGCCTTCGAACCAGGGCCATCCGCCTGAAGGGTACTGCATCTGTTGAAGCAATTTCAGATTCTCGCTGAAATTTTGCTGAAGATTGTTCATATCGAAATAAAGGCCAAGCTTCCTACGGCTCTGAGTTTCTGTCTTTGCTTCAAGAATCCAGGGTGTTTCCTCTAAAATGGCAGATTTGAGATTTTCATTCTTTTGCAGGTTTGAGAGCAATGCGTCAGGTGACAGTGATTTCCAGCTTTCAAAGACCTGACGGATCCGTGGATCGGATCCAGCGATATGAGAGGCCAGAACATTGGCATAAAATGCACCAAATACCTGATCTGTATTTCTGTATCTCTTCTCGTCAAGCGCCGGCAATGCCTGAACAGCATACCATGCCGGGTTTGATGCAAATTCAAGGGTAAGCCGGTAGCTATTCAGTGATTTCTGACTTGCCGATTGAAGGAGTTTTTCGAACGTAAAATCAACCGTTCCCTTTCCATTAACTGGCAATGGCAACGATTCGGTTACCATTACCCGGTTGGGCAGAACAGGAATGGTGTTCATCTCCCCGTCACTGAACTGATCTGCCTGGGCAGTAACGGTATATTGCAGCAGGCTGATGAACTTCGAAACGGGAATTGCCAGCGTCCAGGAGACACTTGCGCTCTGACCGGCAGGAATTGAAAAAGAATTTCGTGTTTCGTGTTTCGTGTTTCGTGTTTCGTGTTTCGAAGTATCATCCGGCATCCAGCATCCAGCATCCAGCATCAATTGATTCAGTGGCTGCATTGTGATGGCTTCTGCTAGATTCAGATTCGCCTCTCCGGATATTTCATGATCACTCAAATTTACGATCCGGGCGATGAGAAGCATTGTATCACCCTGTCGCACAAACCTGGGAGCATTAGGAAATACCATCAGGTCTTTCTGAGTGAATAGCTCTTTTTCAATTTGCCCGTAATCCAGCTTTTTGGTATAGGCTAGCCCGAGAAGCTTCCAGGAGGTCAGCGCTTCAGGTGCTGTAAATTTTAACAGGAGGTTTCCACTGCTGTCGGCGATGAGAGAAGGGTAGAAAAATGCTGTCTCACGGAAATCCTTACGAACAGGAATAGCCGGGATCTGTTGATTTTCAGGGGACCGACCTGGTTCACCTGGATTTTTATCCATCTCATTACCACCATCCATCGACGGAGGAGGAGGAGGGGGAGGAACATTTTGCATCCCGGCCAATTTTGGTTGGTCTTCTCTGGATTCTGATGTCAACATGTCCCTTTTCATGCGAGGATTCTCGTAATAGCCATATCCAAAAGGCTGCATTCCAAACCAATTGAGATACTCATAATTCCTATATTGGAAATCAGAGGCCTGATGCCATGTTGTGTTCCAAGATCCACCGGTGGTTTTGAAATCATCGTTCACATCCCATGGATCGCTAAAATAGTAACGCTTGAAGAGGTCGAACGACCATGTATTGCTTCTGAACAAGTCGAGCGAACGGTCATACATCGTGGTCAGCAGTGAAGCTGAAACGCCCTGGTTGGAAGCATTTGTGATTCGGATTTTCCACTCCTCCTGCTGGCCAGGGATCAACTTGTTACGAAAGGTTTCAAAATTGATTTCCAGCTTTTTATCTGTATAAGGAACAGTAATTACCTGGTTATTCTGAAAAACACGGTTATCACAGACAAAGAGAAAGTTAACAGAGAAGTTTCCCCGGTAAGAGTCAACGATAGGAATTTCAATCATTTTCTGCTGATTTTTCAGGGTTAGCCACTCCCTGGAATAGAGTTGGTTTTTTACCCGGATTTCACGGATGACCCTGATCTCCTTTTCGCTGGTTCCGATCAGAAACGAAGCTGTCTCGCCCGGCTCTCCTGAAGTTTTCAACGGTACAAACCAGTTGAAGGCTTGCACCGGAGGATGTTTTGCGGATGGATCGAAGGCAGTGAAAAAGAGAACTTTCTCCACTTTTTGACCGAATGGGTCGGTGCCAGTAAGGGTCAATTTATACGATCCTGGATGCTGGATGCCGGATGCCGGATGCCAGATGCCGGATGCCTCTTTCTTTTTATCTGGTATCTGGTATCTGGCATCAGTTAGGCAGATCAACGTGTCGCTTGAGGTATTGATTTTAACCCGGAATAGCTCCTCTTGCACCGGCCAGTTTGCCGGATCATCATCGTTGGTGTAAATATCATGCGGAAACTCGGTATGAAAATCCTTTCTGGAGATAATTTGGGTGTCGGGTTGATTCCAGAGGCGGGACCTTAATGCACGGTTGGGGCTGGAAAGTTTTTCTAACGTGACCTGGACCTCAGCAGGAGTGGGCTTGCCATTCAGATTTGTGGTTGACAGAACGAACTTTCCCTCGCTGGACAAATTGACCTTTTCAGGAATTGTGATGTTGATCAAAAGGGAGGTGTAACCGACCGAAATAGCATCCTGGGCCGAACGGGTTTCACCATTGATATCGGTCACATCGGCAACTATCTGGAAATTAAACACCGGCCGGATTGAGGGTGGTATAGTTTTATCGGGGAGGGCGAAAAAGGTGAAGGTGAAACTCCCATCTTTTTCGGTATGTGTGATCCCGTTTTCGATCTCAACCTCAGGAGAGGAGGGGAATGGAATACGCCCCCAGCCGCCCCAATAGGGATACGTTGCCGTTCGCACTACACGATAACTGACAGTTCCGGCATCTATGGCAGTTCCGGCATAACCTACTGCTTTTCCTTGAATGGAAACCTGTTCACCAAGCATGTAATTCCCTTCAACCGGATCGAAGGTCGCCTCAAATGTTGGACGCTTGTACTCCTCAACGGAGACAATAACAGATCCCGATTCGTTGAAAATACGCATGTCGCCCAGTAAAATTCCTGATGGAGCTGTAAAGGAACCGTTGAAAGAACCATATTCATCTGCAGTAAACCATTGATCAGCAATCTTTTGTCCGTTCACATCCACAAAAGTGACCAATGTCCTCTTCCCGGTTTTCAGTGAGGTGGAATCGCCTGTTCGTTCCAGCATGATCCCTTTGAAATAGATGGGTTGTCCGGGCCGGTAGATGGCGCGGTCGGTAAAAAACCGGGTTTGTTCAACCATACTGGCCTGTCGGTCTGATACCGGATAGAGGTATAGGGGCTGAGTGATGAGCAGGTCATCACCATCGTGAAT
The DNA here is from genome assembly GCA_964642545.1 of uncultured Prolixibacteraceae bacterium. Classification (GTDB taxonomy): domain Bacteria; phylum Bacteroidota; class Bacteroidia; order Bacteroidales; family FEN-979; genus QYOJ01. The sequence continues at coordinate 6,894 of CAZXQU010000053.1, forward strand.
CGTAAGCGTGAGGTTAACATGGGATGATTTGCCCTGTGGGGCCGGAATGGTTAAAAAACCAGATTCATCGGAATGGTATTCTCCCTCTTTGGAGGTCACATACTGCCGGTTTCGGCTATCATAGGATTTGGAATATGCTTCAACAAAAAGATTTTTAAGAGGATAGCCGGTTTGACGGTCAAGCAGGTAGATATCGAAGCCTCCCTTTTCAGTTCGCTGGGTGATGTAGCTGATTCCAGATGACCAGATCGCCTGATATGTGAAGGGAATTTCGGGATTCCGAAAAAGGGAATCGGCAGATGCCAAAAGAAGATAGAAGCCCGGAGAGACGGGAGGGATACTGAATTCGGTCCGGTGCTCCTGGTGATCCCCTGTAGCAGGAAGGGTTACTTGCCAGTTAATAATCGTTTCAAAGGAGATGAGGTATTTGAGGATATCCGCCTGATTCAATCCCGAAAGTAAAGTCTGGTATTTCTCCGGATCAGCTTTGACAAGCCGGAAAAATAGGTGGGAGGTGTTATTCCAGACGAGTGAAGCCAGTGCGGGATGGTTGGGAACGACAGCATATTCGGCAGTGATCTGGAGAGATGGAGACATGATTTGCTTGATAAGCAACCGGCAGTTTTTCCCTCCCATGGATTCAGGAAACCGGCCTACAGCATCCATACAAACCTGCAATGCAACCTTCAGGTCCCATTGATGGGCACCGGATACCAGTGGATCGTAGGCTTGGCCCTCTTTGATAAAGGATTGGGCGAGTGAATAGGAAATTTCGGTGGACGCAGGGGAGTAGCTATAGTTCTGCTCAAACTGACGCAGAGCGTCAATGTAAAGGCTATCTTTATCGGACAGGGTTGTGTTGTTCAATACGAAGCTGAACCGTTGAAGTTCCCAGTCGATCAGCTCTTCCGGATTTTTGCTGTTGAGATGAAACTTGGCTAAAGCCTGGTATATCCGGATAGCATACCAGGAGAAGGAGAGAGTATCATTCCCCGATGGAATAAAGGTTCCAGCTCCCGGTTGGGCATGCAAACCCATCGGCTGAAGCGGATATTTGACGAATTTAGGCGCTTGTGCAAAGAAAGCAGGATTATCGAGAATGAATGTTGATGAGGAGTGAATTGTCGCCAGATTGGTCCCCTTGAAAAACTGAAGCGCCCGTTGAGCAAGGAAATCAAACAGCGTTGAATGTATAAAGGCAGAAGAATCCTGTTTCCCGGAAGAGTGAACCGGTACCTCGACGATTGACTGGTACCTTTCGAGTGGAATTGCCTGGAGTTCGGTTTCATTCGAAAGCGATTGACGGTAATTCAGGATAATTTCGTAAATCATTCGTTTGGCATCCCATGTCTCAGGATCTTCTGAATCTGCTCCTGCCATAACCGACCGGTTATTGAACCGATACTGATTGCGTTGGAAATACCCTTCATAAAGCTCAGCAAGAATGGAGTAAAGAATCTGTTTTACCGGTTCCTTCGATGACCCAATCTCGCTCTTCAAGACAAAGATAGATCCCAATGGAAAATTCTCCTGGAAAGTTGAATTCAAACTGATGCGATAGAGGATCGCTTTAACCAGTTGCGAATCATCCTGCTTTTCTTTAGCCAGTTTGTATACCTGATCAACAATAGTCAGGGCTGAGTTCGGCAACCCTGCTTGAGCCAGCGAGTCAACCTGAAGCCACAACGAATCATAACTGCCTACTGCCCACTGAGGACTGCCTGCCGCCCACTGACGACCGACAACCAACAACAGACAACCAATAACCAAAATCAAAGAAATCCTGCGCATAATTTTTTATTTGGAATCAATAAAGATACAATATTACGGGTTTTTCCGTTTCCGGGATTTTTCGTTCTCCGGTGGTTCGATCATGGATGTAATCGGGTTTGCCAGGCCTTTGTATTCGACCAGCTCAAGTTTCACGGAACCAATGATTACCGCCGATTTAATCAGTAATGGGATATGGTTTTTATCGTCGGTGATCCAAATATCCATTGGATAGGGTTGTGAAAATACATTGCCGGTCACAACGAGTGGCTGAAACCTCATACAGCTGAAAGTTCCCAGCTCAAGCTTCACATCCTCCTTGCCGATATAACGAATTACAGAAAAATAGATAGAGTCATCCAACAGAAAGTTAATCGGGAAATCATCGCCAGGTTGGGCGTTGGAGATATCATAGGTGCGGGCTACATAGAGGGAGGAGATCAGGTCTTGGGTCCCTTTTGGCATCGCCCGGTTCTTGCGGGTGCTGGAATAGGTTCCGGTGAACTGGTTGAATTTTACCTCGTCATCATACTCGTAGCCTCCCTCTTTGGTTTGTCGGGTAAATTTCCAGGGTATCAGGAGTTCCTGGTCTACAAAACTTTCAAACTTATCGTCCACCTTAAAAAACAGGCTGAAAGCTCCTTTGGTTTTTCCCGTTCCTATCAGGTGGTAGGTTTGACGACCATTCACTTCCTGGCTTTCGAACTTTACTTCAGCAACAGCAACCCCTGCCGTTACTTTTCCGGTTACGTATGAGTCGTAATAAACACGATATTCAAGGTATTCGCCATGGGTAAACGCTTCGTTTCTAACGGGTGTCAGTTCCTGGGAAATGAGGAATGAGGAATGGAGAATGAGGAATATCAGAATTATATAACCACGTTCACGATTTTTCCCGGGACAACGATAACCTTTTTCGGTGGATTTCCCTGAAGCCATTTTTCTGATTCGGGTGCCTGCAAAACCGCCTGTTCAATCTCCGAAGGAGTGAGATCGAGAGGCAGCGTTAACTTAAAACGCATTTTACCATTAAACGAAATAGGATACTCAAACGTATTTTCTACCAGATATTCTTCCTTGTAATCGGGGAATGATGCTTTGGTGATGCTTTCGGCATGACCCAGCAGTTCCCAGAGCTCTTCGGCTAGATGAGGAGCATAGGGCGACAGGAGGATCGCAAGATCGGTAAGGATAACCCGTTTGTGACATCTCAACTCTGAGAGTTCATTCACACAGACCATAAAGGTACTAACTGCAGTGTTGAAAGAGAAGCGTTCGATATCATCCTGAACTTTCTTGATGGTTCGATGCAGTACCCGGAGCTCCTCAATCGAGGCAGCCTCATCCGACACACTGAACTGGCCCTTCTCATCATGATAAAGGCGCCACACTTTTCGGATGAAACGAAATACACCTTCAATTCCGTGGGTGTCCCAGGGCTTCGATTGTTCGAGTGGGCCGAGGAACATTTCATACAAACGAAGCGTGTCGGCTCCATACTCTTCGATGATCTGATCGGGATTTACAACGTTATAAAGCGACTTCGACATCTTTTCAACAGCATGGCCACAGATATATTTTCCCTCTTCCAGGATAAACTCAGCATTCGCCAGATCGGGTCGCCAGTTCCTGAAAGCTGCAATATCAAGGATGTCATTCTCAACCAGATTCAAATCAATATGCATTGGAACAACATCATGCTCAGCAATCAAACCGTGAGAGATGAATTTACTGGTTCCTTGCTCCCGGTAAACAAGGCTGCTTCTCCCCTGGATTTTCCCCTGATTGATCAGCTTTTTGAAAGGTTCTTCATTCACGGTCAGACCAATATCATAGAGGAATTTATTCCAGAAACGGGCATAGATCAGGTGACCTGTAGCGTGCTCATCCCCACCGATATAGAGATCAACGTTCTGCCAGTATTCAGCGGCATCCCGGGAGAAATAACGCGTGTGATTTCCGGGATCCATGTAGCGCAGGTAGTAGCCACTTGAACCGGCAAATCCCGGCATGGTGGTGGTTTCGAGAGGATAACCCTCGCTGGTTTTCCAGTTTTTGGCCCGGGCAAGGGGTGGTTCACCGGTTTCGGTGGGAAGAAATTTATCGACTACCGGAAGTAGCAACGGGAGCTCCGACTCGGGAAGCGGATAGGGAATGCCATCCTTGTAATAGATCGGAATAGGCTCTCCCCAGTAACGTTGCCGGCTGAAGATCGCATCGCGCAGGCGGAAGTTGATTGTTCCCATTCCAATTCCCATCTCTTCAACACGATCGATCACGGCCTTTATCGCCTCCTTTACATTCATGCCATTGATGAAACCGGAATTGATCAATATACCCTCTTTGGCATCGAAGGAGGATTCAGAGATGTTACCACCAGAAACAACTTCAACGATGGGCAGGTTAAAATGCTTGGCAAACTCATAATCTCGCTGGTCGTGTGCCGGAACAGCCATGATAGCTCCTGTTCCATATCCTGCCAGAACATATTCGGCCACCCAGATAGGAATTGGTTGTTGGTTGAATGGGTTTAAGCAGTAAGCCCCAGTGAATTCACCGGTAATTTTTTTAACATCGGTCATCCGTTCCCGCTCCGAACGGTTTTTCGCCGTCTCGGTGTATGCCATAACGGCTTCTCTTCTGTCGGGCGTAGTGATCTTCTCTACCAGTTTGTGCTCAGGTGCCAGCACCATGTAAGTAGATCCGAAGATGGTATCCGGTCGGGTGGTAAAAATCTCTAACTGATCTTCCTGATCCTTGATGGGAAAGAAGATATCGGCCCCTTGTGACCGTCCAATCCAATTGCGCTGAATCTCTTTCAGTGAGTCAAACCAATCCACCTCGTTTAGTCCGTCGAGAAGTCGCTGGGCATAAGGAGTGATACGTAAAAACCACTGCTTCATCAATTTCCGCTCAACGGGATGCCCCCCCCTTTCAGAGAAACCATTCGTTACTTCATCGTTTGCAAGTACAGTAGCCAGCTCAGGGCACCAATTCACCATAGCATCGGAAATATAAGCCAGCCGGTATTTCATCAGAAATTCCTGCTGCTCTTTTTCGCTCAAGGTGTTCCATTGCGCTGGTGTTATATCATCGAGGCCAGTCTTTTTGATTTGTTCAATCAATTTGGTTATGGGCTCGGCATGTTGCAAAACGGGATTATACCAGTGGTTGAAGAGCTGGATAAAGGTCCACTGTGTCCATTTGTAATAATCAGGATTACAAGTCTTTACTTCACGCGACCAGTCATAGGAAAAACCAATTTTATCCATCTGCTCGCGGTAACGGAGGATGTTTTTTTCGGTAGTTACGGCAGGATGGGTCCCGGTTTGAATCGCATATTGCTCTGCGGGCAGCCCATAGGCATCATAGCCCATGGGATGAAGCACATTGTATCCTTTCAGCCGTTTAAACCGGGCATAAATATCAGAAGCGATATACCCTAACGGATGGCCCACATGAAGGCCGGCGCCCGATGGGTATGGGAACATATCGAGGACGTAAAATTTAGGCTTCGTTCGGTCAAGTTCGATTCGGAAAGTGCCATGCTCCATCCAGTAGCGCTGCCATTTCTTCTCCACTTCCGAAAAGTTATATTCCATGATCTGTTTGTAATTAGTTGATTCTACTTCAATTTGGGGTGCGAAGTTAGAAAATTACAGGGAATTATTTATCTTTACAATGAATTCAATACTCTACAGCTTCATGCCTGAACAGACACCAGAAACTCCCAAACCAAAATTCAGAAGGCATATTCTCAAAGCCCTGATGCTGATAATGATTGTGATCTCAATTGTTTTCATCACAGCTTTCGTAGCGATGAACTATTTTGGAGAGCATTTTATCAAACCATTTCTTCAGGCAAAGATCCGCCAGGTTAGTCATGGCGTTTACGAAATAGACTTTGACGAGTTCAATTTCAATCTTTTATCAGGGAAAACGTCCATTACAGGCTTTCAACTCATTCCCAACGAAGAATATTACGAAGCGCTCAGAAAAGAAGGAAAGGTAAAAGGAACTCTCTATTCGGTGACCTATGAAAAACTGGTACTGAATAATTTGAACTTGATAGAGATGTTTTTTGACAGGGCCATCCATCTCCGGATGATAGAGTTAGACAAACCGGTTGTCAGTTTCATTGCATTTCCCGACTCTGCAGTTAAGAAGCGTGGACGGTTCGAACATATCTATCAGGACATCTACCCACTGTTATCGAAAGTGTTTAAAGAGGTTCTGATCGACTCAATACTGGTGAATGATGGATCTTTTTCCGGGAAACAAACCCTGAAATCAGGAAAAACGATAAAAGGAGACTGGCTCTACTCGGCAGTACTACGTGATTTCGACATCAATGCTTATGATTACAAAGATGAACGGATCTTTTACTCGAAGGATGTGGAATTAAGGATCCGGAATTTCGACTATTCGCTCTCTGACAGTCTCTATTTTCTAACGGCAGATGAAGTTGGCTTCTCTCTGATAGGATCACGTCTTTTTGGGAAAGGTATTTCACTAACCCCCAATTTCCTTGCAAGCAGGCTGACTGATGCCAAAGCCGGAAGCTTCTACCAGGTCTATCTTCCGGAGTTCTCCATTGACGGTGTTGACCTTTATAAATCTATGCTGGAAAAACAGATATCGATCAGCTCAATCAACATTGACAACCTCGATGTCAAGATGTTTCTTCATAAGCCAGACGACGCCTTGGTAAAGAAAAATAGAACTAAATTGACATTTGCAAACCTTTATACGATCTTTCAGGATAAGTTGAAGAATATAACCATTGATACCTTTCTTCTTAACCACGCTTCCTTCCAGTTCTATCCGGAGGTTACAGAACCGAGACCCGAAGTTCAGGTGGATAGAGCTACCCTGGAGTTGCGTGGTTTCTATCTTGACTCGCTTGCGCATCTTGACAAAACCAAGATCCTCTATTCCAGAAATATCGAACTGGACCTCGAAGGATTTACCCTGGCACTTCAGGATAAATTGCATGATCTCAATGCACAACAAGTGATTATCAGTACCCAACGATCCCTCATCGATATTCACAATACACGGCTCTATCCCTCGCCATCAGTGGATTCAACGTTGCGCTACAAGAGCAACACCCTCTACCGGATGATGTTCCCCCAGGTGAAACTTGAGCAGATCAACCTTCTCCGGATGTTTAACACCAGGAATCTGGAGTTTGGCCGTTTGGCCATTCTTGAACCCGACCTAACAGTCATCCAGTATCGAGATAAACGGATACCACAGGATACTGTGATCAGGAAAGAAACATTTCTTGAAAAACTTGACCTGGTACGCAGCGTAATTATCCCTTACATGATCTCTATCAATGCCGGAATAATAGAGATTGCCAATGCCAGTATCAGCTTTAAGGATGATAAAGAGGGGCTGAATGAAGTTCGGATTGCCGGATTGCTGGATCTTACTTTGACAGGTTTTATGATGGATACTCTTACTCACCACGACCGTAAGGAGTTCCTGAACCAGCTGGAACTTGATCTTGCACTGAGAGATTTCACCTATCTATCACCCGATTCACTCCACCGTGTAAGGGTGAAGGAGCTGTTTGTAAATTCTCTCTCTCAGGAATTGGATGTCTCAGATTTTAAGATGGTTACAACCAGCAGGATCCATCCAGGGATGCCTTACCCTTCAACACTGACTGCCCAATTCAGTACGCTGCAGGTATATGGCTTTGATCACCGGAAATGGTTAGGGGAGAAGTGGTTTTCTGCAGCTGATATTCGTATTCAGGAACCAAAAATTACTATCCATTCTGTCCAAAGAAAAAAAGAGAGTTCACTTAGTGAGCCATTTTCAGATGTTGACGATGCAGTTTCAAAAATCGAGATCGGAAACCTACTGATTGATAAGGGATGGTTTAGTCTGGTGGAAGAGGATCAGAAATCCAGCGGATCTTTGCTGGTAAGGAATTTCGATTTTCAGCTTTCGAAATTCCTTTTTGACCTGACAGGCTGGGATGAAGGCTATAAAATTTTACGGTATGACCTGCTCTCTCTGAGACCTGATACTGCTTTGCCCATCCTTATTGATAGCACTTACTCAATCAGTTTTTCCCATTTTCTTTCGGACTCTTATCCACCAAACCTATCTTTCACCAATCTCCATATTGTTCCGCTGGACTTCGGAAATGAAATGAAGCAAAAGAGAGTTACAATAGAGCTGGCCCTCCCCTCCTTTAGCATGATGCACCTCAACCTTGAACAGTTATTGTTTGACAGGGACCTTCGTATTGAAGAGATCAAAATCCTGCAGCCTGTAATTACGCTCAACCACCATCCGGATACCCTGGATAAAGAGAGGCAGGGAAAAGAGACTATCTCCAGCCATCCTGAATTGAACACCCCATTCCAATCGATGGAGATAGGGAGCGTGGTGCTGACAGATGGAGTCTTTCATTACAAAGGTGGGGACTCGGATAGTTCAACCAGGATGAATCTTGACAAAATCAACACAACCATACGGGGGTTCAGTTATGACACCACTCATTCTCTGAAGAGCAGGTCTACACTCTTCTTTTGTGATGACATAGACTTGCAAACAGGAGGATACTCCCTGCTTACGAAAGATAGCATGAATATACTCTCCATTAAAGGACTGCATCTCTCAACAGGAAATTCAACCCTGGCCATTGATTCCTTTTCCCTCATTCCCAACTACTCTGATTCAATGTACTCCCGGAAGCTGGGATATCAAACAGACCGGATGGAGATCGTGACTGGAACGATAGAGTTGGAACGATTGGATTTCAAGACCTTGCTGGAGGAGAAAAAACTCATTGCCGGATTGGTTTACATTAATGGATTGACTTTGGATGATTACCGCGACAAACGCGTTGAATTTCCTTTCTGGAAACGACCACCCATGATTCAGCAGGCAATCAGAAAACTATCATTCCCTGTGATTATTGATACACTTTTACTAACCAATGGAAAGGTAACTTACTGGGAACAGACCGGAGCTGAGCCGGGAATGATCTTTTTTGACCGAATGGAGGTGTTGGCAAGAAATTTTACTACTGATTCCATGATGATCGCTATGGGTGCAGAGCTGATAGCTGATGGATCAACTTACCTGATGGGGAACGCGAAGGTGGGGGGAGAATTCAGGTTCCCACTTCAATCACTCACAGATACCTTCTATTTTAAGGGGAGAGCAGGAATGGTGGATATGACTCTGTTTAATCCGATGGTTTCACGTGTTGCGCCCGTAAGAATCAAAAGTGGCGTTGTTGACAGCGTGAACATTCACTGGATGAGGGGAAATGGAACATACGCCAATGGGTTTTTGGATCTTTACTATCATGGACTATCAATTGAACTCCTGAAAGAGAAAAAAGATTTCTGGAACAGGACAGGCACCGACCTGTTACAGCTGTTGGTGAACATGGCTGTACCTCAAGAGAATCCGGGATATTTTGGGATTCACCGGTCGGGCTATATCTGGAACAGGAGGGATGATGAAAAAGGATTTTTCAACTTTTTCTGGAAGTCATTGTTAACTGGCTTGAAATCAAGTGAAGGATTGAACTCAAAAGAGCAAAAAGCATTTAAAAAAGTGCTGAAACGGGAGATGAAACATAACAGGAAGAATTGATCATGAAAAAGAAAAAGAGATCAAAGGCAAAACGAATCTTCCTCTGGATCCTGGGCATCCTTGCTGGGATCATCCTGGTGATTGGTACTGTTGTTTATTTTTATTGGAGCAGTCTGATCAAAGGTACTCTTGAAGAGGCTGTTAAAAGGGAGACAAAAGGGTTATACCGGGCAGATGTTGGATCTGTTTATTATGGTATTTTTGGAGGAAACCTTTTCATCCGGAATTTTTCGTTGATCCCCGATACAGCTGTTTACAATGCCATGAACCCCGACTCGGCTCCCGCCATCCTCGTTGGTCTTAAGGTGCGGAAAATAACTGTACTGGACTTTGAACTGAAAAAGGCATTGTTCAGCAAACGAATTGAAGCAAAGAGTATTGAAGTGAAATCTCCGGAACTGAAAATCTGGAGAAAAAAAATTCCCGTAGCGGATACAACAAGAAAGCCAAAGGATACCACCCAATCGATCCCTCTGCCGAAAGGGTGGAATTACATTTCAGTGGGAACGATCAGTCTGATATCAGGGAGTCTTACCTACATCGATGAGGTAAAAATCCCTGCTACAGAATTTTCTTTTCCCTTCATTGATATCCGGATTACGAACCTGTGGGTAGATTCCACCTGGAGAACCGATCCCCGGATCTATAATACGGATGATATCGTGGTTACGCTCAGGGATATCGAACAGCAAACAGGTAACGGAATGTATGCCATGCATTTCGGCGAGATAGGTCTGTCAACAAGTCAAAACCTGGTTTATATTGACTGGTTTCACCTCCAGCCTCTTTTTAACCGGCATGACTTCAGCAGAAAGCTGGGGTACCAGACCGACCGTATGGATGTGCAGGTTAGGAAAATCACATTGTCGGGAATTGATTGGCGGGAATTGATGTTAGATAAACGACTTCTGGCAGAAAAGTTGAGGATCGATAGCCTGGTACTTGACGATTACCGCGACAAGAGGGTAGCGATGCGTCCCGGATTCAAACCTCCGATGCCGCAACAACTGATACGGAGCCTTAAAACCTATGTTAGGATCGACAGCCTGGAGATCGCAAATGGGAAAGCAACCTATTGGGAGCAGGTTGCCAACGAGCCGGGAACAATCTTTTTCGACAGGATCAACGGCCTCCTCAAAGGATTTACCAATGATCCATCCTGGCTGAAGGAGAAGAAAGTATCACGGCTCACAGCAGAGGCTTATATTCAGGGAAATGGAAAATTACAGGCAACCATCAATTTTATTTTTGGCGATCTGCGTAACCGGTTTACTCTTTCAGCCGAACTATCCAGGTTTGATTTAACAAAGATTAACCCGATGCTTTCGAAACTTGAACCAGCGGAAATCGAAAGCGGAATGGTGAAAAAGATGGTCATACCCATAATCCAATTCAACGATGATTTCTCTACAGGAAAGCTGACATTCTATTACGACAATCTTTCTTTCAAAATGTTCAAGGAGAAAAACACCACCTGGGATGGGATCAAAACAGGCGTGATGAACTTTGTAGCCAGTGATATTCTGATCAATAAAAGTAACCCGCTCCCAAACGGAAAACTGAACACAGGAGTCATCTATTTCAAGCGGGACAAGCATAAATCCATCATCAACTTCATCTGGAAAAGTATCTTCAGCGGGTTGAAGTCCAACATGGGATTTAACAGCAAGGAGCAGAAATCAATAAAAAAAGGGAAAAAATAACCAGCGAGTAAAAAAGCAGTAATTTTAGCCGGGACTTCCAAGTTATGGGAAACAATGAACAAAGCTATCAAAAGCGTCGCTTAGCCACTTCTTATGTGACCACGATCATTAGTATCTCACTGGTACTTTTCATGCTGGGATTGTTAGGCATGTTAGTACTCCATGCGAAAAAATTATCCGATTATGTCAAAGAAAACATTGGGTTTTCGATCATGATCAAAGAGGGTGTCAAGGAGATTGAGATTTTCGAATTACAGAAACGGCTTGATAAAGAGGAGTATGTCAAAACGACCGAATACATCACCAGGGAGCGGGCCGCTCGTGAGTTTTCGGAGGAGTTGGGGGAGGATTTTGTAGGATTTCTGGGGTATAATCCATTACTCCCATCTATTGAGTTGCGGCTTAAGGCTTCGTATGCCAATACAAACAGTATCCAGCAGATTGAAGAGTCACTTCTCTCCTATCCGGTTGTAAAGGAGGTAGATTATCACAAACCACTTGTGGATGAGATCAATCGGAATGTTGAGCAGATAAGCCTGGTGATCCTTGGGTTCAGCATGATCCTGTTATTTATAGCTATAGCACTGATTAATAACACGATACGATTATCGGTCTATTCAAAGCGGTTTCTCATCCGGAGCATGCAACTGGTTGGTGGGACTCAAAAGTTTATCCAGAAGCCTTTTCTTGCAAAGGCGATTATGAATGGATTTTTCAGCAGTATCATTGCCATTGGACTGTTGCTACTGGTCCTCTATCTTGCCAATAATGAGATGCCTGAACTGCTGGAGTTTCAGGACCTTGAATTGTTTGGAATTTTATTTGCGGCAATCATTGTTCTGGGAATCATGATCTCCTGGTTTTCGACCTATTTTGCCATTCGGAAATACATCCGGATGAGGACGGATTCGTTATATAGTTAACCAACTTACTGAAAAATAACCTATTTTTGCCGTTCCAACGTATATTGCATGGAGAAGAAGAAAAAAAACATCGAATCGGCACCGCTGCCGAAACAACCCGGTCAGATTGGTGATTTTGCTTTCGGTAAGGAGAATTACCGCCTGATGCTGATTGGACTGGTACTCATCGCCGTAGGTTTTATCCTGATGATTGGCGGAGGATCCAAAGACCCATCACAATTCAATCCGGAGATTTTCAGTTTTCGCCGGATTACGCTTGCACCAATACTTGTGCTTGCCGGCTATGTGGTTGAGATCTTTGCCATCATGAAGAAACCCAAGGACTGAGATGACCTTTTTCGAAGCGATCATTGTTGCGATCGTTGAGGGGATTACCGAATTCCTTCCCATCTCTTCAACCGGACATATGATCATCACCCAGGCAATCCTGGGAATTCCTCCTTCAGATTTTGTAAAAGCGTTTACTGTGAATATTCAATTCGGGGCGATTCTCTCTGTGATTGTCCTCTACTGGAAACGGTTTTTTCAGAGTTGGGACTTCTATTTTAAGCTGGCCGTTGCATGCATCCCTCTCATCATCGCCTTTTTGCTGAACGACATCATTGATGCCATGCTGGGGAGCGTGCTAATTGTGGCAATTGCCCTGGTAATTGGAGGCGTATTCCTCATTTTTGTCGACAAGTTGTTTGATCGGCCTGAGAATGAAAAGACTCAGCTAACATATAAAAAAGCCTTTATCATCGGTCTGATCCAGATCATTTCGGTAATTCCTGGCGTTTCACGCAGCGCAGCAACTATTATTGGTGGAATGAGCCAGAAACTGAGCCGGAAGAATGCAGCGGAATTCTCATTTTTCCTTGCTGTTCCTACCATGTTTGCAGCGGCTCTCTATAAGATGGTAAGTAACATTGACACCTTTACAACCGAGAACCTACCAATCCTGCTGGTAGGAAACGTGGTCGCATTTATTGTAGCGATGATCGCGATCAAATCTTTTATCGCATTTTTAACAAAGCATGGATTCAAGGCTTTCGGTTATTACCGGATTGCAGTAGGTGTCATTATTCTGATCCTGTTACTTTCGGGCCATTCACTAAATATCACCTGATGCCGTTTCAATTTGCAGAGGGAGAGATCCTGCTGATTAACAAACCCTTCACCTGGACCTCCTTTGATGTGGTGAACAATTTTCGTATGTTCCTTAAATCAAAACATGGTATCAAAAAGATAAAAATCGGTCATGCAGGAACACTCGATCCTCTTGCAACCGGACTGCTGATTCTCTGCACAGGAAAATTCACAAAGAAAATTGAGGAGTTCAAAGAGTTTGACAAAGAGTACACGGGTGTGTTTACCCTGGGGGCTACAACGCCTTCGTTCGATTTGGAATCAGAAATGGATGCCCGGTTTGATATTGGCCCGATTACCGAAAAAATGATCATGGCTACAGCAGAGATGTTTGTTGGGGAGCTGATGCAGATTCCACCGCAATTTTCAGCCATCAAGATCAAAGGACGAAGAGCATATGACTATGCGCGGCAGAACGAGGAGGTAAAACTCGCTGCTAAACGGATTGGGATTTCAGCCTTTGAAATCAAAAAAATCGAGATGCCCGACGTACACTTTCGAATTGCATGTAGCAAGGGAACATACATCCGTGCTATGGCAAGGGATTTCGGCCTGGCATTAAAAAATGGAGCCTATCTGAGTGCACTCTGTCGTACCCGGATAGGCCCATATCATTTGCAGGATGCCTGGGAGCTGGATGCATTAAAGACCAGCTTACTTCCAGGTTGATTACTTGCTCTCAGTCTGTTTTTTACAAGTACTGATGCCAAAAGGTAAATATACCGGGCACCAGTGCATGAAAGCTGTAGCTAGAGGAACAATCCCGATTACGCCCCACCAACTCTGATAATAGAAACCAAGAGCGATAATGACCACACCAAGGATGATGCGAATCCACATGTCAACACTACCAACATTCCTTTTCATAATTCACTAATTTTTAGTTCACGTCGCAAATATACAACTATATAAATTTGTTTAGACTGAAAAAAGATATTGATCGAAACCAACCATCAGAAATAATTACTGCTATCTTTGTAAAACACTATAAATAACGACCTTATACACTAACGCTTATTCTCGTGAAAACCAGTCCCCTGAATTATTCTGCGGTCATACTAACCGGCATTTTGTTTATACTTGTTAGTTTCGTCATCTC
>CAZXQU010000054.1:0-4531 GCA_964642545.1 uncultured Prolixibacteraceae bacterium
TTTCCTAATTTCCTAATTTCCTAATTTCCTAATTTCCTAATTTCCTAATTTCCTATTTTCCTATTTTTCTATGCTTAACGACTTTCCACAGAATTTATTTTATCTCTCAGTAACAGCATTTTCTTTTTGTAGCTGTTGGAAGGAGATGAATCGTTGCTGGTATAAAACAGACATGAACTTGTTTACCCGATCGGATGTTTCAATGGGTGGATCTAGTTGTTCGGGATACTCATTTTCAAGCTCATCAGAGATTTCCTGTACACTCTTTATTCCATCGATCAGCAACCATGTTGAAGAGCCGAATTGGTCGAGTTTGATCCGGATGAACTCCTTTTTATAGAGTGGGGCCAGGTAACTTGCCAGCCATGGCTTCTGAAACCGTGGGAGAAGGATGTTGAGTTTCCCCTCTTCACGTTGTTCATCGTTGAGCAAACGCACCGGAATCAGGTCCAGTGCGTTGCTCTTTTTAAGGATCTTTCTGCGTTGAAAAAAGTTTACTTCCATGCGATTACATTCCGGATGCTGGTGGAGCGGGATCATCCGGCTTCCCGGCGTTCTTCAATGGGATCTGGATCATGATAAATCCAATGAGGCCAATTACGACAAGGCTGATCAGGAATGACGGGTGCTTGAAGAATACGAAATAGTCGTATATAAAGATGTTGAACACGGCCAGGATGGCTATCACAAGTCCCATTAAGGCCTCCCCGGCGATCATCCCGGAGGCTAGCAGCACCCCGGTATTCTCTGTTCGTATTTTTTGTGCCGCATTGTATTTTCTCTTTTCAGTAAAGTAATCAACAGCACCTTTGAATATCCCCCCCACGAAGATGGCAAATGTTGTCTCGATTGGGAGGTACATGCCAACGCTGACCAGCATCGGGCTTTTGACCTGCATCAGGATAAAAGCGGTTCCCATCAGCATCCCGGCAACGATCAATGGCCATGCCATGGCGCCTTCAACGATGCCCCGCGACAGGATAGCCATGAGGCTTGCCTGTGGAGCAGAGAGGTTTTTACTTCCAAAGCCTCCCTGGTAACCAAGGTTGTTTCCACTGGCGATATCTCCTTCATGGAGGTAGGCCAAAACGACAAACATGACGGCTCCTGCGAAGATAACACCAATAATATCTCCCACCTGCATTCGCCAGGGTGTACCGCCGAGGATATGACCAGCCTTAAGGTCCTGAAGCATCTCACCGGCAACAGCAGCAGAGACACATACGATGGCTGCGACACCCAGAACGGCTGCAACTCCTGCTTCTCCCTGAACGCCTAAACCAACAAGGATCAATGCTGTAACTACCAATGCAGTCAATGTCAAACCACTGATGGGGTTGTTGCTGGATCCCATGATACCTACCAGGTATCCGGATACAGCTCCGAAAAAGAAGGCCAGGATAATCATCAGTGTTGATGCTACCACAGCTATCAGGACGCTGGTTTGGAAGATGAAATATGTGATGCCGAATGTGAGTAGAGCAACAACAGCGATTCCGGTCATGATCACACCAAAGCTGAGGTCGCGCTCAATACGTTTTTCACTCGCTTCAACTCCTGATGCGGCTTTTTTAACGTCGGAAATGGATCGGGCAATTCCTGTGATGAGGCTTTTCCTCATTTTATATAATGTGTAGGCAGCACTGACTAACATGCCGCCGATAGCGATCGGACGAACAATAAAACGCCAGATGGAAGTGATCTGATAAGTTGGATCGGTAACGCGCTCCATGGCAGCTTCTGCTGTGAGTGTGGGGTCAGCGCTCATGAGGTAGGTAGCCCATGCCTGGAAATCGAAGCTAGGCAAGAGGAAATAGAGAATCATCGGGGCAAGCAAACCCCAGGCAATCAAACCTCCACTGAAGTTTAAAGCACCAAGCCGGGGACCTATGATATAACCAACACCCATGTATGCAGGGCTTACACCGGGAGAGCTGAGGAGCATACCCCCTTTGCCTGTGAATACTGTTCCTGCAATGGTTTGCTGTGAAAAGGTGATGAATTTTTCCCAGAGATACTGAAATAGTTTGACTTCGGCCAGGATTTTGATCAAACCACCTAATCCCATAGCCCAGAAAAGAAATTTGGATCCTCCTGCACCCGTTTGGCCTGCTTTATGAATTTCTGCGGCAGCGAGTGATTCGGGGAAGGGAAGTTCAGCATCTTCGACCATTACCCGACGCAACAGGGCAACAAACATAATCCCGAGAATACCACCGGCGATAAGGATCAATGTCGATGTAACGTAATGTCCGGCCGTGAAAAACTCAGGCCATACTCCTGAGATAAAGAAAGCCGGCAGGGTAAAAATTGCACCGGCGGCAACTGATTCCCCAATGGAACCTACTGTACGCGTGAAGTTCTCTTCCAGGATGGTGCCTCTCAGCATTCTTAGGATTGCCATTCCAAGCACCGCAGCAGGATAAGTTGCGGCGATTGTCATCCCGGCTTTGAGCCCCAGATAGGCATTGGCAGCTCCCAGGATTACAGCGAAGAAGAGCCCGATGATTAAAGCTCTTGCAGTAAATTCACGCATTTTAGTCTCGGATGAGACAAAAGGGACGAATTTCGTTTGGTCAGACATAAAATCGGATTTTAGTGGTTATCAATTTCAGGCATCTAAGTAACAAAAAAAAGTGAGTCGGTCAACGAACCGGAATGTAAATCAATTTTTTTGAGACAAAGTATGGTTCATCAAAAAATTGAGAAATAGGCGTGACTATAGCATTCTGATGAATCGTAACTATTTGTTTTTCAACATCTCCACCGCCCAGATACAAGATCCCATTCTTCATCTGGTTTTTCATATTCAGCGAGATCTTTTTCCTGGCAATCTGATAAAATTCCTGAATATCTACTACCGCTCTTCCCGTGATAAAGTCGTAGCTTCCTTTCATGGATTCCAACCGGTTTTGAACAGGCTCAATATTGGTTAACTTTAATTCCTGTCCAATTTCTGTTACCACCCTGATCTTTTTTCCGATGGAGTCGACGAGTGTGAAGGTAACTTCAGGGAATAGAATGGCCAGCGGAATTCCGGGGATTCCTCCACCGGTACCCGCATCCATTATGTGTGTTTCAGGAGTGAAACTGATGGCACATCCAATGGCAAGCGAATGAAGGATATGATGGATGTAGAGGTTGTTGATATCTTTCCTGGAGATCACATTGATCTTTTCATTCCAGAAACGATAAAGATCCCCCAACTCAGAAAACTGTTGTTCCTGGTTCGGTGTAAGGTTTGGGAAATATTTCTGGACAACGGATATCAGAGAGAGTATATTATTCTTCTTTCTTTTTCGTCTTGGTTGCTTTTGCTTTGGGTTCGGCAGCAGGTTTTTTAGGGGCTACTTTTTTAGGGGCTACTTTTTTAGGGGCTGCCTTTTTAGGGGCTGCCTTTTTAGTTGCAGGTTTTTTTGCAGCTGGTTTTTCAGTCGCCGGAGTCTCTTCAACAGGAGCTTCAACTACCATAGACTCAACGACAAGAGACTCAACGACAGGAGCTTCAACTACCTCAACTTTTTTTACCTTTTCAACTTTTTCAACTTTTTTCGGTTTTACCTCTTTTTTCGCTTTCTCAACTACAACCGCTGAAGCCTTTTTTACCTTCCTGGGGCGGCTTACACCATAACTCTTGTTGATGATTTTGCCTCTTTTACTCTTTTTATCTCCTTTTCCCATAACGCTCTTTTTATTAGATGTTCTTTCTTAGTTTACAGACCGCAAAAGTAATAAAATTTTATAGACTTTCTATGAAGTTCTGTATGATCAAATCGGGCTTTTTGATTATTGCAGAAGCCCAGGAGATCAATGTATCAGTTTCCTCCTCTTTTGTGAGCCGCCACTTAATATCAGAGGTATGCAATCTTCCCATAAGAGTATGCAGGAGAATTGCTGCAGATACGCTGATGTTAAGACTTTCCGTGAATCCAACCATTGGTATCCTGATGAATTTATCGGCCAATTTCAGTGCATCAGGAGTCAGTCCCTTAAGTTCGGTGCCAAACAGGAGGGCAAATTTCCTGTCAAGAGGGAATGACTCCGGTGTAAAATCATCCTGATGAGGTGTTGTAGCAACGATCTGATATCCTTGTTTTTTTAATGCGGTAAGACAGTCGAGAGTATTGTTCTGTGTTCTGTTGTATCTAAGCAGATTCAGCCATTTGGCAGATCCAAGTGCGACATCGGGATTTACCTCATATTTGTTTTTATTTTCAATAATATGTACATTCTGAATGCCGAAGCAATCGCAACTGCGTAAAACAGCGCTTGCGTTGTGTGGCTGGTAGATATCTTCAAGTATAATTGTGATATGGCGAGTTCGGAAGCGGATAATCTCCTGGAATTTTTGCTGTTTATTTTCTGATATAAAAGTCAGGAGATAATCAAGGATTCGTTGCCGGTCGGCGAGGGAGCAGTTGGAAGAAGGGTTCATGGCTATCCTTTTCAGAATGAGCTGTAAAAGTAAAAAAAAGCCCCCGGTTGATTTCATTTCAAGAAAAAAACTAATTTTGCACTTCCAAAATCAAGC
>CAZXQU010000054.1:4541-20442 GCA_964642545.1 uncultured Prolixibacteraceae bacterium
AAAAAAGGTTGATACGAAGAAGGCAGATGAACGGCTTCACACCGTTGAAGAGGCCCTGAGCAAGACGGAAGCATTCATTGAAAACAACCAAAAAGTAATTCTGATTGTAGTTGGGGTGCTGATTGTGATTGTTCTTGGATTCTTCGGCTTCAGGAAATATTATATTGAACCAAAGGAGAAAGAGGCTCAGGGACAGATGTTTATGGCAGAGATGTATTTTGAGCAGGACTCCCTTTCAAGAGCACTCAATGGTGACGGACAATACCCAGGGTTTTTGGAAATCATTGATCAATATGGTTTGACAAAGTCGGCGAACCTGGCTACATACTATGCTGGAATCAGTTACCTGAAACTGGGAGATTTTGAGCAGGCAATTAAATACTTGAAGGATTTTGACGGCGACGACAAGGTTGCTGGCCCTATGGCTACCGGTGCAATTGGCGATGCCTACATGGAGATGGACAATTTAGATAAAGCAATTGGTTATTACATTGACGCTGCTGACCAGAGCGATAATGAACTTACAGCTCCTCTCTTCCTGATGAAAGCTGGTACAGCCTGTGAGATTCAGGGGAACTACCGCAAGGCACTTGAGCTTTACAAACGTATCAAAAAAAATTATCCACGTTCGTTTGAGGGGACGCAGATTGATAAGTATATCAGTTTTGCTGAGAAGAAAGCGGGAGAGTAGTTAAGAATTAAGAATTAAGAATTAAGAATTACGGATTTAACATTAGTTTTTTTCTGATAGGGTCGGTGGAGGTTAGATAACTCTTCCGGCCTTTTTTTAGTTGCTTAGTTTTCCTGTACTTTTGTAATTATGATCGCTTATCCCCGAATCGTTTTTTATGGTACGCCTGAATTTGCTGTGGCGTCCCTGGATGCTATTTTAAATGCTGGATTCCATGTTGTTGGGGTTGTTACGGTTCCCGATAAAGCATCTGGAAGAGGGTTGACACTTTCACAGTCGGCAGTCAAGCGATATGCACTTGACCATAATCTTCCACTCTTTCAGCCGGAGAGATTAAAGAGCCCTGAATTTCTTCAGGAACTCACAATACTAAGACCTGATATCCAGGTTGTTGCTGCATTCAGGATGTTACCACAAGAGATATGGAGCATCGCTCCGTTAGGAACATTTAATCTGCATGCTTCTCTCTTACCTCAGTACCGGGGAGCAGCACCAATAAACCGGGCTATCATGGATGGTGAGATGGAGACAGGAGTGACTACCTTCTTTATTAATGAAGCGATAGACACCGGTGCAATTCTAATGCAGCAATCCATTTCGATAACCTCTGATGAAAATGCCGGAGAGTTACACGACCGGTTGATGACTCTGGGAGCCGATTTGGTGGTAAAAACGGCTCATGGGATTGTTTCAGGGGGCATCTCACCTATACCCCAGGAGCTATCTGGCATAGAGCCCGGGCAATTGAAGATGGCTCCTAAGATCCACAAGAGTGATACCTATATCGACTGGGATAGGGAGACCAAAACTGTTTACAATCAAATCAGGGGATTAAATCCATATCCTGGCGTATACACAACGATAAGGTTGAAAGATGAATCTTCTCTTCTGGTAAAAATAGGATCTGTCAGAATGGTTCTTAACCCTCCGGAACCATCATCTCACCCCGGAGATCTCTTCACTGACCGAAAACGTTTTTTGATGGTTGCAACCCATGATGGTTACATTGAGGTTTTTACACTTCAGCCTGTCTCTAAAAAAATGATGAAAGTCACCGATTTTTTAAATGGATCAGGCGTTTATTTAGAATGAAACCCTTGCTAGTTGTGGCTTTTCGGTGTCAGTTATTAACAAAATCATAGATTTATTAACATTTAAGCCTGTTTTCGACGATCGAGCCTTGACAAAGCCCGTAAATAGTGTATATTTGTGATGCTTAAAAAAATGAGTATTCACTTAAATTTAACAAAAATGAACAAGGCTCAATTAATCGAAGCAATCGCCGCTGAAGCAAAAATGACAAAAGCTGATGCCAAAAGGGCATTGGAAGCTGTTGTTGGCGCCACTACTAAGGCACTTGCAAAAGGAGAAAGAGTTGCTTTAGTTGGTTTCGGTTCTTTTGCAGTTTCCAAGAGGGCTGCTCGTAAAGGACGCAACCCACAGAATGGCAAAGAGATCAAGATTGCCGCTAAGAAAGTGGTAAAATTCAAAGCTGGTGCTGAGTTAGCCAAGAAAGTTAAGTAAGCTGACGACGTAACCAAAAAGTAGGGGCTGTCTCAAAACATCGAGACAACCCCTTTTTTTTCATGCCCCTGCTTTTTTAGCAGAAACCTGTATGGAAGGCTGGCATCTTCCCCTGCATAGTCGACACCAATTCGCTTAGAGATAAGAATCTGATCCGTTGGAGTCATTTTTTCAATATCTTCAATCCAGATTGCCGGTCTTTCAGAATCGGGTAAGATTTGGGTGAGGTCTAGTCCCGAGTAGGCATAATGTATTCCCAAAGCTTCGGCGACTTTCCCTGGACCGTTTGAAAAATCTTTCCCAATTTTTGCCTTTTTTCGTCTTTGCTTCATTATTTCAACACCTTCTAAAGGCTCTATCGCACGGATCAACACAGCATGCGGGATTCCCTCCTGATTGGTGACAACATTGAAGAGAGAGTGCATCCCATAGCAGAGGTAAACATATGCAATACCTCCTTGAGAATACATAATTTCAGTTCGGGGTGTTCTTCTGCTGCCGAAAGCATGTGAAGCTTTATCGGTTATCCCAGCATAGGCTTCTGTTTCGGTGATGATACCGGCGGTTTTTACTCCCTCTATTCTGGTACAAAGCAGCTTCCCCAATAGTTCACGAGCGAGTGAAACGACATTGGGCTGGAGGTAAAAGGAACGGGGAAGCATATAGAATTACGAATTATGATTTATGAATTACGAATGCCAGTTAGAAGGTCGAAGTTAGAGGTTTGTTACAGTCGAAGCAGACGAAGGGGATAGAGAGGGTGAATTGACCTTCTTTTTCGCAAATTGTGTCGATCCGTTGATGGATCTGGTGAATTACTTCTTCCTCCTTTGTTTTTGGAAGGAAAGCCTTCCAGCTATCCAGGAAGAAGTTTCGGATCAGGTAGTGATGGAAGAGCGCTTCTGCAGAAGTAAATCGGTATTTAAAGCCATCGATGTTGATACTCTTTATTGAAAAACCGGTGGAGATGATTAGCTCCTTCAGGAATTCAACCGGTTTTCGCTTCGAGGCAATATGCATCTGCATTTGATCCACCTCTTTGGTCAGCCCTTTATCGCGCAACACCTCTTCAAAGATTTCATAAAACTCAATCATGGTGTAGGGCAGGTTCATGGTAATTACCATTTGTGCTCCTGGTTTGGCAACACGGAAACACTCCTTGAAAGTCTTCGGCTGATCTGTAACATTGTTCAGTCCGTTATTGGATGTGATCAGATCAAATTGGTCATTGTCAAAAGGCATTTTTTCAGCAACACCCTCAACGATAGTGGCATTATTGACTTCCCGATGAGTGATTTTTGCAGTGATTATCTGGCAGGCATCCTCCAGCGGATCCAACCCAACGATGTGCCCGGTGGGCCCCAGACGGTCAGCGATTTCGAGCATGGGGAACCCGTTGCCGCTTCCTATATCCAGTACCTTCATTCCCTGTTTCAGGTGGATGGTATCTAATAACATCAGTCCGAACGGGGCCGACCAGAGGGGGAGTTCGTCGTATGATTCAATAAGGATGTCTGTCATTGACAAGAAGGATGTTGAATTACTATCGAAATGAGATCTGAATTTCGAAGTACTAAAATAGTGGTTATTTTGATCCTAGGCAGATTTTCCTTACCTTTGTGCCTAAAGACATCTATCTCTCAGACATGTACTGGTCCCGTATTTGTAATCCCTCGATCATTCTTTCACTAAACTCCTCCCGGGATTATTTCTCGGGTATCGGTTAATTTGTCTAAGGGTAATCCCAGTTTGCTATTTTAATTGAACCGACTCCTGAACTTTCGGGTCCTATGCATATCATTGATCTTTCCATTTTTATTATTTACATCCTTGTGATGCTGGGGATTGGCTTTTTCTTTCACCGGAAGAATAAGAATCTGGACGATTATTATGTAGGAGGGCGGCAGATGTCGAGTCTGCATGTTGGGTTATCAGTAGTGGCCACCGATGTTGGTGGTGGATTTTCCATTGGTTTGGGAGGTCTGGGGTTTATCATGGGGCTGTCGGGATCGTGGATGTTGTTCACCGGATTGATTGGCGCATGGTTAAGTGCTGTCTTCCTGATTCCAAGGATCAAATCACTCAAATCAAAGAAGCCGCTCTACACTTTCCCTCAGGTTTTTGAACAGTTTTATCACCCACGGGTAGCCTTTATCGCCGGAATTATTTCAGCTATCGGATACCTTGGATTCACAAGTTCCCAGCTTCTAGCCGGGGCAAAACTGGCAAATGCCACATTCAGCGGCTTGAATTTGGATATGGCATTGGTAATTATGGGTTTTGTTGCTGTTGGCTACACTGTGATGGGTGGTTTGAAGGCGGTGATTTATACGGATACTGTGCAATGGATCATTCTCATGGCAGGTTTGATATTTATTGCCATCCCATTTTCATACATCTCGATCGGAGGAATGGAGACTATTACCAAATCAATTCCTGCCTCTTTCCTTACACTAACAAATGTCTCGTGGCAAACAATCGTCAATTGGTCTGTAACCATCGTGCCAATATGGTTTGTTGGGATGACATTGTATCAACGCATTTATGCTTGCCGGACAGAGAAAGAGGCGAAAAGAGCCTGGTATATCGCTGGTGTTTTTGAGTGGCCCATCATGGCGTTCATGGGGGTGATCCTTGGAATGTTTGCCCGGGTAGCATTTGACAACGGTATGCTCGTTGAAGGGGGGATTACAGACCCTGCTTCTATAGATCCGGAGATGGGATTGCCCCTTCTACTGAGAAACGTACTCCCCATTGGATTGATCGGACTGGTCCTTTCGGCCTATTTTTCTGCAATCCTTTCTACGGCCGACAGCTGCCTGATCGCCTCTTCAGGAAATCTGCTCACCGACATCATTGCAAAGTTCAAGCCCTTGCGTTGGAATGAAAAGAAAACCCTGTTAGTAAGTAAATTACTTACACTGGTAGTAGGAATATTAGCTATATTTATAGCAATGAGAATGCAGATGGTTTTGGAATTGATGCTATACTCATACGCATTCATGGTTGCCGGATTGTTTGTTCCAGTTCTGGCACTTATTATTCAAAAGAGGCCTGACTCACAAGCAGCCTTCTGGTCAATGGTTGTTGGAGGAGTAAGTACCTTAGCTCTCATAATTTCAGAAGTAAGCCTGCCACTCGGGCTTGCCCCAATTATTTTCGGACTATCTGCCTCCGCAATGACCTATCTGATTATCTATTTTATTAATAACAAACTCAAAAAAATCATATTATGAAGATCCATTATTATACTGTTTCAGATACTGTAACAACATTAGAACGGACAAAGGTTGTTGATTTTCTCTTTCAACATCTCGACCAATTTGGAGATACGAAAACGGCAATCAGGAATGCTATAGATTATGCTCTTGTTCCGCATCCAATGGCTGGTGGATTTATCCTTACTGCCATGGAGGAAGATGAAATTATAGGAGCCTTAGTAATGAATAAAACTGGCATGGTTGAATACATACCAGAAAATATTCTGGTCTACATTGCAGTGAATAAGGATAAGAGGGGAAAGGGTATCGGGAAACAGCTGATGAAAGAGGCCATTAAACTGGCAAAAGGTGATATTGCTCTTCACGTTGAACCAGATAATCCTGCCCGGCTTTTATATGAACGGATGGATTTCACCAACAAGTATCTCGAAATGCGATTTATCAGAAATAAACAGCCCAAAAAAAGCACTGCATGATCTCTTCAACCTCTTGCTTAACTCTTGATCAGGAGGCTTTGAGGATCAACCTGGAGTTTCTGAGAAAACAGATTGGTCCTCATCCGAAAATCTCTTCAGTTGTTAAAGCAAACGCTTATGGACATGGCATAAACTTGTTTGTGCCGTTAGCCGAGAAATTAGGGATTGACCATTTCTCTGTGTTTAGTTCTGATGAGGCTTATAAGGTTAGCAAGCTGGTTTCTCCCGCAACACGGGTAATGATCATGGGATGGATTTATAAAGATGAGATTGAATGGGCTATCAGCCGTGATGTAGAGTTTTATGTTTTTGACATTTTGCGGCTTCAGGCAGCAATCAATGCCAGTAAGTTGGTGAGAAAACCTGCCAGGATACACCTGGAGTTAGAAACCGGAATGAACCGAACCGGATTTGGGAAAAAGGATCTTGAGGTGGCATTAAAACTGATAGAGGCCAACCGTGACCAGATTCATCTGACAGGCATTTGTACGCATCTTGCAGGAGCAGAAAGTATAGCGAATTATCACCGGATCCAAAACCAGCTTAAACGTTTCAAACGGGCATTATTCAGACTGGAGAATATGGGTTTCATTTCTGAATTCCGTCATATGGCCAGTTCGGCTGCTGCATTAAGTTATCCGGCTACACGGATGGACCTTGTACGTGTTGGAATTGCACAATATGGTTTTTGGCCAAGTCAGGAGATCTTCCTTGATTATTTACGTACAAAAAAGGATAAAAGTGACCCCCTGAAACGTGTGTTGTCGTGGAAAAGCCGGATTATGAGCCTGAAAAATGTCAAGGAAGGAGAGTTTGTAAGTTATGGGACTACATACCTTGCAACATCAGCTACCCGCATAGCGGTGATACCTGTAGGATATGCCAATGGATTCAGTCGATCACTGAGTAACCAGGGAAGAGTTCTGATCAGGGGACAACGGGTGGCAGTGATTGGGTTGGTTAATATGAATATGCTGATTGCAGATGTGACCAAAATACCTGAAGTTGAGCAAGGAGATGAGGTGGTAATCATTGGGAAACAGGAAGATATGGAAATTTCTGTTGCCTCTTTCAGCGAAATAAGCAACCAGTTAAATTATGAATTGCTCGCAAGGTTGCCACAGGAAATTGTAAGAAGTCAAATTAAATAGTTTAAGACATGGCATTTATTACAATGAACAGGGGGAAGTTGGTCCACAATTATCAGTTCCTTGACAATATGTTTTCAAAGAATCAGATTGAATGGGGTATAGTAAGTAAGGTCCTTTGCGGGAATGTTGTTTTTCTTCGCGAATTGATTGAGCTGGGAGCTAATGAGATTCATGATTCCAGGATCAGCAATTTGAAAGCAATCAAGAAAATCAACCCGAACGCTCAAACCGTATACATAAAACCTCCTGCCAGGAGAACCATTCAGAGCCTTGTCAGGTATGCGGATGTTAGTTTTAATACACAACTTGAGACCATCCAATTGATTTCTAATGAAGCAGGTAGGCAGGAGAAAGTTCATAAGATTATCATCATGATTGAGATGGGCGACTTGCGGGAAGGAGTGATGGGAGACGACCTGATGGATTTTTATTCGAGTGTGTTTAAATTACCAAATATTGAAATCATCGGGATCGGAACAAACCTGAACTGTTTAAATGGCGTTATGCCATCGCACGATAAACTGGTTCAACTCAGTTTGTATAAGCAGTTGATTGACGCCAAATTCAACAAACATATCAAATGGGCTTCAGGAGGAACCTCGGTTACCATCCCCCTGTTGCTAAAGAAACTAATTCCTAAGGGCAATAACCATTTTCGTGTTGGTGAGACTCTTTTTCTTGGGAATAATCTGGTGACTGGCGACACCATAAGGGGAATGAAAGATGATGTATTCAAGTTGTACGCTGAGATCATTGAACTGATAGAGAAACCACGTGTACCGATGGGAGAGATGGGTGTTAATGTGGCCGGGGATCAGGTTACGTATGATGAAAAGGATGTTGGAAAAACTGCCTATCGGGCAATTCTTGATTTGGGTTTGCTGGATATAGATCCTAAGAATATCACTGCGGAAGACAAGTCAATCAATATCATTGGCGCCAGCAGCGACATGATTGTTTTGGACCTGGGAAACCATAGAAAAAGGTACCAGGTGGGCGACCTGGTACCTTTCAGACTAAATTATATGGGGTTGTTGAGTATTCTTAACTCAGCTTATATCGGTAAGAAGGTAGTGTGATGATTAGTTCACCCCCATCTCCTTCAGGATGAATCCTGCATCAGCGAATTTCTCGGTGATGAACAATACGTAACGGATATCGACGGAGATGGTCCGTTGGATTTCATAGTCGTATTGCCAGTCGCTGATCATGGCTTCATAGTTGCCGTCAAAGACCAATCCAATGACTTCACCTCTGGCATTCATGACCGGACTGCCACTATTTCCTCCCGTGATGTCGCAACGGTGCAGGAATGCAACGGGTACATCCTTCAACTTAGGATCGGCCCATTGCCCGAAGTTCCTGGTTTCATAGAGGTCGATCAGTTTTTCGGGAGCATTAAACGGGGCAACTCCTTTGTTTTTTTCAACCACGCCTTTGAGGGTGGTAATTGGTTCATACCAAACGGCATCCTGGGGAGTATAGCCTTTTACAGGTCCGTAGGTAAACCTGATGGTACTATTGGCATCCGGATACATCGTTGAGCCTTTCCATTCATAGAGGGCATCGAGATACTGCTTCCGTAGGTCGATGACCTGGGTGGCAAATGTGTTGTTCATGGCCCTGTTCTCTTCAAGGTAGGGATAGAGACTGACCATCATATTGATAATTGGGTCGTTGATAGCTTTTAGGTTGGCGGTCGACTTATCCAGCAGTGAAACCACATACTCCAGGTTATCCAGTTTTGACTTGCTGTAGGCATCGTCGACGAAGAGTTCAATCGAACCATTCGATGAATTGAAGATGTAGTCCAGACTCTCAATGCGTTGACTGGCCGGAAGCTTATTAACCTGTTTTAATGTCCTGACCAACAGGGCTTTGTCGAATGGCTCATAATAATCGTTGTAGGTATATTGAAGGCCGTTTACAAGGTTGTCAACCAGGCGTTGTGAAAATCCAGGCATCTGGTCACCTTCTGGTTTTTCCCTTTCAGAGGCGATCAGGAAAGCATAGTAAGCAGCAGTGGTGCGTGTCCCGCCAAGTCCCTGAAAGAGACCAAGCAAGTTATCCCGTTCTTTTGTTTTCCCGATGATAGCATATTGTGCTTTGATATCGTCGAGGAGCTTACCGTACTTCGCCTTCGTCTCAGGTGTGCTGTTGACCCAGATCATAAACTCTTGCTCAAACTTCTTCTTGCGTTCGACATAGTTGGTTCGGGTCATCCCATCCACTTTTCCCTGGTAATTTTTCATACCGTTGGCAAGACCTTTTGTAAGGTTTGCAACTTTGAGTTCACCTTCCGGATCATCCTTGGTAAGTTCTTCAGCAAGGTTGATGATTGCGCCGTAGTTTTCGATGGAGAAGGGATAGTTCTCGGTCAGGTTCCATGCAGCCGAGTTTGATGTGCGGTAGCGGGTTGTCGAGCCTGGAAATCCAACGACAAATGTAAGGTCGCCCGGTTCCAGTGGCTCTTTGGCCACCTTGAGCCAGATCTCAGGTTTGTAAGGTACGTTCTCTTCGCTATATTCTGCGCCGGAACCATCCGGAGCCATATAAGCACGCAAAAACGAAAAGTCGCCGGTGTGCCTTGGCCACATCCAATTGTCGATCTCGCCGCCATAATTCCCAATGGACAAAGGAGGAGAATAGACGATCCGGATATCTTTCAATACCTTATATACGAACAAGAAATATTGCTTACCGTTATACATCGCAACTACCCGGGCATCGGCATCAGGTTTTGCATCTTCGATCTCCTTCATTATCGTTTCAGATTTCTCGTTGATTTTGCGGTCACGCTCTTCGAGGTCATCAACTCCTTTGGCTGACTCAAGGATAACATCAGTAACATCTTTCATCGAAACAAGGATCCTTGCTTCATAACCGGGGGCTTTGATCTCCTTGCTCTTTTCGCGTGCCAGGAAGCCGTCGGTGAGGTAATTGCTCTCCACTGCGGAAGCCCTCTGGAGGGCTGTGTAGGCAACATGGTGATTGGTTAGCAGTAGTCCTTCAGAGGAGACAAAAGAGGCAGTCCCTCCACCGAGTTGCACTACAGCATTGGCAATAGCAGGTTTGCCGGGGGTGTAGATCTGGGATGTAGTGATTTCAAGGCCTGCTTCTTTCAGGTTCAACTGGTCGATCTGGTTGAGCAGCCACATTCCTTCCTGGGCAGAGACAGAGAGTGCCAGCAGGATTGAAAAGAAAAGAGTAAAAATTGTTTTTTTCATAAATAGAGTCTTTATTGGGTTAATAGTGAACTAAGCAAATTGAACGCATCAAAACTAAGAAACCGTTCTGACCTGATGAAAGATATTGGATATCCGCCCTGTTTTACTCGATATATGAGCGGTTTATTGGGCACACTGCCACGCAGATTCCACAGATGCGGATATCCTGATTGAATTGATCTCCAAATATTTTGCATTGATTCCGACATTTGTGGGCATTGAAGAACTGATCCCGGTCAATCGTTGTATCCCACAAATCTCCTGTTGCTGCATGGGCAGGACAGGCTTCCACACAGAGGTTGCAGGTTCCACAACGGCTTGAAGTGATTGGTTTTTGGGAAAGAGGTAAGGGGTAAGAGGTCAGGATTGTCACCAGGCGTAACCTGGGACCAAATTTATTTGAGATGAACAGAGCGGTTTTGCCGATCCAACCCAACCCTGACCGGGTAGCAACCATCTTGTGAGAGAGGTCGGTTCGAAGGGCCTCATTGTACTTGGTGTCCAGTTCTTCAGTTGTTACGGAAGGGGTGATTTTCAGGGTAGGGACGCCAGAATTATTCAGTGAATCAGATACGCGATCCGAGATACGGGATAGTTCTTCGTTCATTTCCCGGTAATGACTAAAATATTCGAGTGTAGGGGCGTTGACCACTTTATCGACAATCCGCGGATCAAGCCTTTTCCCGATGGAGATGCCACAGGTATAGTTGCCGAATTTTTCATCGATCAAACCTTTAAGGTCGGCAAAGCCCCAGATGAAATCCTCTTCAGGCAGAAGATTTTGCTTCAGGATTAGGGAGATGATGTCGGTTTCAGGTTTCAAGTTTCAGGTTTCAGGTTTTTCAATTATTCGCTTTGCGAAGTAAGTCCCCTTCAGGGGATTTAGGGGTAATCTATTATTTCCACGCATAGGTTTGATTTTCTGTAGCTTCAATCTTCCCATTATCAAGCAGCCAGCGGATCACCAGGAGAACTTTGTCTTCATGGACTGGCGAAGCAGCATTGACGATCTCTTCGATGGTGGCGGGAGCGTTTTTCAATATTGGTTTGATGCGGGAGAGAACCTCTTCGAATTCCTGTTCATTGAGCCCAAGTTTATTCCGTTCAAGACATACATCGCACATCCCACACCGTTTTGTGTATTTCTCTCCGAAGTAGGCGAGGAGAGCCTGGCTCCGGCATTTCCTGTTCTCTTCCGTATAACCAATCAGGGCATCGAGCCGTTTGGTTGCTTCTTCAAGACGATGTTTGTAATGCTCGGGAGATATGGAGAGATTGTTGGGATTCAGGCGCTCCTGAAGGAATACAACCATCGGTTTGGTGGTTCGGGGAACATAGTCGAGGATATTCTGATTGTCCAGGTATTTAAGATTTTTAATTACCTGGTCTTGAGTCATCTCCACCCTTCTAGCCAGTTCAGCTTCATGGATCATTACAAAATCGTTGAATAGTCCGGGGTAAGAGCGTAACAAAGACTTCAGGAAATGATCGTACTTTTCGTTGGCAACCTGGAAACGGTAGATTCCCTCCTTATTTGTTTTGATGAAGAGTTTGGATGGGCTATTTAACCCGTCGTTAAGGGCAACATATCCCTCTTTCTCCAGAAATTTAAGTCCGTTATAAACAATTACAGGTTTGAACTTGAATTGTTCACAGAATTTTGAAATATCAAATTCAAAGGATTCGTCATACCCGCTGCCAACTGGTAACTGAAGAAAATTTCCGAGTGCCTGGTATATAGAGCGAATAGTGGAAGGAGAGGGGTAGGAGGTCTGAAGATTTTGCCGGGCTTTGATGATATCGGCCTCTTCGTAGAGCAGGATAGCATAAGAGCGTTTCAGGTCTCGTCCTGCCCTACCAGCCTCCTGAAAATAGGCTTCAACACAGTCGGGCAGATCGAGGTGCACGACAAGCCTTACATTTGGTTTATCGATCCCCATGCCAAATGCGTTTGTTGAAACGATGATGCGTTTTTCCTCTTTCATCCATGACTGTTGCCTTCGTTCCCGGGTTTTTGCATCCAAACCGGCATGATAACAATCTGCAGAAATTTTGTTTTTAGCAAGGAAATCGGCGACTTGCTTCGTCTCTCTGCGATTTCTGACATAGACAATGCCTGGCCCTTTCACTTTTCGGATGATGCGGAGGAGGCGCTGTTGTTTATCCTCCTCTTTTATCACGACATAAGTGAGGTTCTTTCGCTCAAAGCTTTGTTGAAACAGGTTCTCCTTATGGAACTGCAGTTTTTGCTGAATATCTTTCACCACCTTTGGTGTAGCAGTAGCTGTTAATGCAAGGATAGGGACGCCGGGAATGAATGGTTTGATTTCTGCAATTTTCAAGTAGGGGGGGCGGAAGTCGTATCCCCATTGAGAGATGCAGTGGGCTTCATCTACAGCCAGGAGGTTAATCTTCATCCGGTCGATGGCATCGCGCATCTGGGTTGATTCGAGCCGTTCGGGAGAAATATATAGCAGTTTCGTGTCGCCAAACTTAGCGTTGGAAAGAATCAGGTCTATCTCATCGCGGTGCATTCCTGAATAGATTGCAGCAGCAGGGATTCCCCTCTTTTTCAGGTTATCCACCTGATCTTTCATCAGGGCAATCAAGGGAGATATTACCAGGCAAAGCCCATCCCTAGCCAGAGCCGGAACCTGGAAACAGATCGACTTGCCACCACCTGTTGGAAGTAATGCCAGCGTATCCTTTCCATCGAGGATGGATTGGATGATCTCTTCCTGTAGCGGGCGGAAGGAGGAGTGCCCCCAATATTTCAGTAATATCTGACGAAGGTCCATGAAGGTCAAAGGTAATGAAATAGCGAAATAGCGAGAAGCGAAAAGCAGCTCGTTTATTTGGCGATTTTGTAGACGGAGTCGATGATGGTGCCGTCGACCCATTTGATAACCGCTACCACTTCATCCGTAAATTTTGGCTTTTCTGGGATGCCGCAAATCTTTTCCGCTTCCTCTTTTAACTCCTGAATGGTTTTGATGGAAAGTGTTGTCCCTTTCATCTTCTCGATGAGGTCGGTACGACGAGGGTTGATCGCAATTCCCCGTTCGGTCACGATCACGTCGATCAGTTCTCCGGGGGCGCACAATGTTGTGACTTCGTCGCGGATCACTGGGATCCTGTCGCGGAACAGCGGAATAGGGAGAATGACTGTTTTCCCAAAGAGGCAATTTTGCCATCCACCGATGCCGTGAAGGAGCAATCCATCGGAATGGGTTACCACGTTGGCATTGAAATTAACATCCACTTCCGTTGCGCCGAGGATCACCACATCGAGCAGAGTGGAGAAGTTCCCTTTCCCGTGGTAATTGTAACTAGTGAATGGACTGGTGTTGACATGAGATGGGTTTTCGCGCATGGACCGAACGCCATCAAGGTCGAATGTTTGGCCGTCGAGGATGTAGTCGGTCAAACCCTCTTCAAGCATGTTAACCAGGTATTTGTTGCTGCCTCCCCGGGCAAAACGGGCTTTCCATCCTCGTTCCCGGAGGATATCGGCGAAGTAAATCCCGATGGAGAGTGAGGTCCCGCCGGCGCCAGCCTGAAAAGAGAATCCATCATGGATCAGGCCAGCTTCGTCGCAGAATTGGGCGCTCCACTCGGCCAGGAGAAGCCTGTCAGGGCTTTTCGTAACTTCAGTGGTTCCTGAAATGATCTTTTCCGGAATCCCAATCTGGTCCATAACGACGACATAGTCGACGTAATTTCCCTGGATTTGCCAGGGGATACAGGGGAAGGGAACGAGGTTATCGGTGACGACGATTACCTTGTCGGCGTATTGCGAATCGGCAAGGGCAAAGCCCAGAAGTCCGCAGGCAGCAGCGCCATTCACCCCGTTCGCATTTCCGAAGGCATCGGCCGAAGGGGCTGCAATTACTGCGATGTCGATGTGAACATCCCCATCCTGAACAGCCTGGTAGCGGCCTCCATGAGAGCGCAAAACGCCAAGTCCTTTCATCCGGCCTTCTGAAGTAAACCGGCCGAGGGCGCCATTCATACTTCCTTCGATGTGGTTGATGGTACCATCTTCGAGATATTTGATCAAGGGTTCGTGGCAAGGGAATGAGGCGGAGGGGAACCACATCAGGTCCCTGGCTCCCATCTCTTTGGCTGCATCAAATATCGGAACTGCAACAAGATCGCCATTGCGGAAGTGATGGTGTGTGGAGATGGTCATGCCATCTTTAAGACCACATTTTATCAGCGCCTCTTTGATGGAAGCAACCACTTTATTGCCATCGTCGGGGTAATCGGCACAACTGACGATAGGGGGAGCAGTTTTTCTTCCCGTTGGCTTGAATTTTCCAATTCCCATATACGGAACAGCCGGTTTCCCATTGACGATTGTAGGAACCTCGCGTCCGGCGGCATTTGTTACCATCTTATCAAACTTACACATGGCTTTCCCTCCAGTTTTGATCGAGTTTGTTCATTTTCACAGCGAGTTGGATTGTATTAAGGGCGCGTTTTACCACGGGTGGATCGATCATCTTACTTCCGAGGGCAACAACTCCCAATCCATTTGCTTCGGCCTCATGGAATGCAGCAACGATTTTTTTGGCCTTTTCAATCTCCTCTTTTGTTGGAGCAAAGGTCTCATGGATCACACGGATCTGCCTGGGATGGATGCATCCCATACCATCAAATCCCAACGCTTTGGAACGACGCACATTTTCTGCCAGCCCCTCCATATCTGCAACATCCGAGAACACCGAATCGATCGGTTGAATCCCTGCAGCACGAGCTGCATTGACAACCATGCTTCTGGCGAAGAAACTTTCTGATCCTTCTGCAGTTCTCCGGGTTCCGATATCGGCGGTGTAATCTTCAAGCCCGATCGCAAGGGATACGACATTCTCTGCGGCAGAAGCAATCTTGTATGCATTGATCACCCCCATGGCGCTTTCGATGATCGGCATGATCCAGATCGGATTCAACTGTTTGTGGTGTTGCTCGATCTCACGGATCCTGGTAATCACCGCATGAACCTGCTCCGGATGCTCACATTTAGGAAGTAGAATGAGGTTAACATTGTGTGGGACGATGAAATCGAGGTCGACCAATCCACGCTCCCCCTGGTTGATCCTGACCATCCGTTCGGCACCGTAAAAATCAAATCCACGCAGGGCATTTCTGACCATATACCGTGCTTCATCCTTTTTATCCGGGGCCACAGCGTCCTCTAAATCGAGAATGATGCCATCGGGCCGGTGGATGCCGGCATTGATCATCAGGGAAGGCGTATTCCCGGGAAGGTAGAGGCGGGAGAAACGATTGCGGTCCCTGGCAGTACCATACGTGTTCTCTTTGAGCATTGGAATAATGAACTCCTGCTCTCCCTGAACGGCTTTTCTTATTGTTGCTTCGAGCCTTGCCGCAATTACCGGGGGAAGTGCTCCGGAATCCTCAATCTTTATGATTGCGTCTTTGATCAGCAAATGGTCGAGGATCGTAAGGACTTCCTTCCGGATTGAATTTCCGAAGAGGACATCCACTTTTGAATTCAGCTCCAGATGAATACCTCCTCCGGAAGTCAGTTCGAGTGAAACGAAACAATCGGAACGCACTCCTTTCCCTTTGTTCCCTGCAGATACAA
>CAZXQU010000055.1:0-19222 GCA_964642545.1 uncultured Prolixibacteraceae bacterium
GATTAACAAGTTCGGTGATTAACGTTATACTCATCCTTCAGGATTAAATGTTCTGAGTATCCGGCTGAGACTTTGCGGTGTGATCCCGAGGTATGAAGCAAGGTATTTTTGGGGAATCTGGTTGATCAGCTCAGGCTGTTCCTGCAAAAGTTCCCTGTAATTTTCTTCTGCTGTATTAGACAATAGACTGATCTCTCGCTTCTCCTTTAACATGTAGAAATGTTCCAATGCCCTATGTGCAATGGCAGGAGCTACATTTGATGCACGGGAAAGATCCTCAAGTTGTTCGAAACTCATTCTGTACAATCGAATATCAGTAATTGCTTCTACAGAATATCCGGATGGCTGGTGGTTTAAAAAAGAGGAGTAGGAATTGAAAAAGGTACCCGGAAAAATTAACCTGATTGTAAACTCTTTCTTTGCCTTGGTATAAAAAAGTCTGGAAATTCCTGATACCAGAAAATTCAGATAACTTTCAACCTCACCAGATTTCAATAAAAACTGATGTTTTTTGAACTCAGCCGGTTCCATCCGGGACCAAAACTCACTCCAATCCTTTTCCGTGAACGGGGCCAACCTTTTAACGAACTCTCTTACCAGTAACTCATCCTGGTTAAGCGTACTCTTCATGTGTGTAAAAATAAGTTGAAATGCTGGAAATAAAATTACCATATGGTAATTAATCATATATCAAGGAAAAGAAATAGAAAAAGGATTGAGATCGGATCAGATTGTCCTTCGGATCCGGCTGAGGCTTTGTGGCGTAATTCCCAAATAGGAAGCAAGGTATTTCTGTGGAATAAGTTGAATAAGGTCGGGCTGCTCTTTCTGAAGTTCCCTGTAATTTTCTTCAGCTGTATGACATAACAATCGAATCTCACGCTGTTCTTTCAGCAGGTAGAAATATTCCAGGGCACGGCGTCCAACGATCGCAGCATTTGAGGTAACTTTATATAGCTCCTCTAACCGATCAAAACTCATTCGGTATAGTCTGATATCGGTAATGGCCTCAATGGAATAACACGATGGAGTACGAGTAAAAAAAGAGGAGTAGGCATTGAAAAACTGACCGGGGAAGTTGAACCGGAGGGTGAACTCCTTGGTGTCAGAATTCAGGTATAGCCGGGCGATACCGGAGACCAGGAAGTATAGGTAATTTTCTACATGTCCTGCTTTTAAGATGAACTCATTCTTTTTATACTCAGCGAGGTCCATCCGGCTCCAGAATTCCAGCCATTCCTGATCAGAAAATGGGGCCAATTGCTCCACAAAACGCCTAACCAGCAACTCTTCGCTATGTAGATCATGATTCATAAGAAGCGAAGATAACGTAAAAAAATGTATTTTCGCTCTATCCTTTGCCGTAAACTATGAAGCCCAAATACTCCCTCCTTGTTTTCCTGGCATTGTCACTCCTTGTATGGGCCTACCTCTGGCTTCGGGCTATTTACGTTCCGTTGGTTCATGACGAAATTGCCACCTTCCACAATTACATCCAGATCGCTAAATTCCTTCCCTATGCCTCTCACTGGGATGCCAACAACCACATATTAAACTCAGCCATCTCGGCACTCTTTTATAGGATCTTCGGACTATCCCCACTTGTCATCCGGCTTGCCAACCTGCTCTTCTTTCCCCTGTTTTGTCTCTATGTATGGAAGAGTGGCAAGCTCTTTGTCCAACCCATCGTTCGATGGGCTTTCTTTATCTCTCTGCTGATGGCCCATGGATTTCTCGAGTTTTTCAGCCTTTCCCGCGGATACGGAATCTCCATGGCTCTCCTGATGCCTGCGATCTTTTACCTCATCCGGATGACGGAACACTATTCCCTTCGTCGTCTTATTGCAGTCATCCTCTGGGGCGCTTTTGCCACACTTGCCAACCTGAGCCTCTTCAACACCTACCTTCTCCTTATCCTGTACCTGCTCCTCTTTACCATATTTTCGGGTCAACTCCATTCTCTCAGACAACGAATCACCTCTATCGGTTGGATTGCTTTCATTGGCATCCCTTTTCTTCTCCTCTATACGATGATTTCGTTTGAGTTCAGAGCAAAAGGCTTGCTCTATACCGGAGGGGGAAACGGAATCTGGGAAGATACGGTTAAAACGCTTTTTTCGCGACTTTTTTCTACAGAAGAGGTGCTTTTACTGATCCTTGTAGTGTTTCTCTTCAGCCTGATCCTGGTCGTCTCAATTATCCGGTTACTCAGGGAGCGAGAGATATTTTCCTCCAAACTGGTCTATGTGATATTTCTTACAGGAAACCTGGCAGGGGCCCTGCTGCTGCATCTGATTCTCCAGGTAAATTATCCCGAAAATCGTGTAGCCATCTTCCTTTTTCCCCTCTTTATAGGGGCCCTCTGTTTTGCAGCCGATGACCTCCCACGACTTCTTAAATCAAAAATATCGCTGATTGCACTGGTTCCGCTGATGCTCATCCCCATTCACTTTTTTACACACCTGAACCTGACTCATGCCAGCTTCTACATCGAAGACCTGATCCCTGCCAGTTTTTATAAAACAGTCAAACAACATCATCAGCCAGGGGATTATCCTCCCATTGTTAGCGGCAAGCGGTTGACACATTTCTGTTGGTCGTTTTATGATTTCTGTGAGGATGGTACCGAGTCACAGATTACGTTCCCCAATTCCCCGGAAACTATCTCCGACTTCCAGATTGCCGATGCAAACGATTTAGGGTATTTTCAAAAGGATTACCAGATAGTGGATTCATCCTCAGTAAACCACCGCTACTTACTGAAACGCAAACTTCCGGCAACCAGGATATTAGTTGGCCAGAGTGCCGACTTTCGCACCCCTGGGTTCGTTGAGAATGAGTATCTTCTTCTCTATTCCGGTAATATAACAATCCCAAAAGGGCAATCCGTTTACCTCGGGATTACTGCCGACATATTCTCCCCGGTTGAACCATTTCACACATGGATCGTTGCAGAGGTCAAAGATACAACCGGCAAAACCCTTCAGTACGAACGGGTTTCTCTTTACTGGTTCAGGCCGGCATGGAACGAGAAAACCAAGCATTTTAAAAACGGATTGTTCCTCTCTGAGGTACCATCAGGGGCATCCTTCCTGAAGCTCTATGTCTGGAATATTGAGAAGGTACCTTTTAGCGTAGACAATGCTGTTATCCAGTTATTCGTATTGTCGAATCCTATTAATATGTTACCTTAGATCGTATATTGTCAAATTTTATACTTCCCTGTCATAATTAGCGTTATTTCTTTCTACCTTTGTTGTTAAATCAAATCAAATTCGTTATGAAAAAGTATTTCATTATCCTGCTTATCCCCGTTTTATTTGCCTGCGGCCGAGAAGCAAAAAAACAGGCAGAAGAGCTGCAATCCCGTAACGACAGCCTGATGACCCAGGCGTTGCAGAAAGATGAAGCTATTAACGACTTCATCTCATCCATAAATGATATCCAAAGCACACTGGATACGATCAAGATGAAAGAAAACATCATCTCTCTCACAACCGACCGTGGAGGTGAGTTGAAAGTATCTGCCAAAGAACAGATCAAAAGCGATATTCAGACAATTTACGCCCTGATGCTGAAAAACAGGGAGACCCTCAATGCTCTGCAGCATAAGATTAAAAATTCGAATCTTCAGGTTGGCGAGCTTCAGAAACTGGTTGACCGCGTTAATAAAGAGATGGCGCTGAAGGATGCTCAGATCGAAGAACTCCGCGAGAAACTTGCCAAGATGAACATCGATATTGAGGCAGCATATATGCAGATTGACAACCTCTCTCAAACCGTGAAACAACAAACGAATCAGATCGTTGATCAGACCCAAACCATTGAACAGCAAACGACTGCCCTGAATACGGCATACTTTATCATTGGTACCGCCAAAGACCTGAAAGACAAAGAGGTGATCAAAGGCGGGTTGCTGAAAGGCAAAGAACTTCTCGACGACTTCAAGAAAGATGGGTTTACCCGTATTGATATCCGGAAGACTACTGAGATCCCTATCCTGAGTAAGAAAGCCGAAGTTCTCTCCAAACACCCCACCAGCTCCTACAAGTTGACGGGCGACAAGAAACTGGTTCAGGCATTGCAAATTACAGACCCCAAAGCTTTCTGGAGCATAACCAAGTACTTGGTGATTGTAACGGACTAGAAGCCGGATGCCGGATGCCGGATATTTAGTATAATCTACTATGCGCATATCCATTCTATTCTTCCTTGCCTTTCTTTGCATAACCTCTGGTTTTTGCCAGAAGGGGAAACAACAACTGAAGGTAGTTTTCTACAATGTCGAAAATCTCTTCGATACCATTGACGACAAGCATAAAAACGATAATGAGTTCCTTCCCGGGTCGGACAAAGAGTGGAATAGCAACCGCTATTACCAGAAAGTGTCCAACCTGGGGAAGGTATTTGTTTCTATTGACAGCTTGGAATTGCCTGCTGTTATTGGTTTTGCTGAAGTCGAAAACAATGCTGTGCTCGAAGACCTGATCCGGTTGACTCCACTTCATAATGCTCCATATCAAGTCATCCTCGAAGAGGGGTCAGATCCCAGGGGGATTGATGTCGCACTCATCTTCCGAACGGATAAACTGAAGTACCTCTCCCATCGTGCAGTATTGGCATCCACAGAATTCAAAACCCGGAATATCCTCTATGTGAAACTCCTGGGGCCTGAGGGTGATACCCTGCATCTCTTTGTCAACCACTGGAAGTCCCGTTCGGGTGGTGAAGAGAAGACCCGCCCCAAGCGGATTGAGAACGCTACCCTCCTTCGTGCTGTTGTTGACTCCCTTTTTACTCTGAACCCGTCAACCCGGATCCTGATCATGGGGGACCTCAACGACGAGCCCTCCGATGAGAGTGTCGCCCTTGCACTGGAAGCATTTCCTGTTGATAAAAAGCCGGCATCAGGAGAGTTATACAACCTCTTTTACAAATCTTACGAAGAGGGAAAAGGGACCTTATGGTACCGTGACTGGGATCTCTTTGATCAAATCATCGTTTCGGGAAGCCTGATATCAAAAAAGAGGAGTACTGTCCCCTCCATTAATCCTCCGGTGGGATATATCCTGAGTAAGCCATGGATGCTTGATCCGGAAGGAGCGAAGGAACCCACACCTTTTCGCAGTTACGCTTACAAACGCGGATATGTTGGCGGATTCAGTGACCACCTGCCGGTATTCATTACACTGCAGTACTAATCAATTGGGAAGATCGGTTGAGCTCTTTTCTGGTCCAGGAGACCCTTTGGAATAATCGACCTCTTTGATCAGGTTTCCTGCCTGGTCGTAAAATTTCCAGATGCCAACCCGTTCATTATCTTTGTAATAAGCCTCGTAGCGAAGCTTGCCATTCTCAAAATAAGTCAATCGCTTGCCTTCATTTTTCCCTTTCCTGTAAGACCCTTCACTCCACACGTTACCATTTTCGTAATAGTAGATCCAGTATCCATCGCGCTCTCCCTCTTTGTAAGCCCCCGTCATCTCTATCTGCCCGTTTGTATAGTAAAAAGTCTCTTCCAGCAATACCTTTTTCTCATCAAAGCCTTTGTATTCGCACTCGCGACGTGGAGTTCCATCAGGATACGTCTCCTCCACCACTTTATGTTTCGGGGAACAAGATATCAGGAAAAGAGAGAGAAAAACCGGCAACACCCAACTCTGTGCCATACCAGCAGTGTTGCGAACTATAAAAACTACATTATTCATCATGGAAAAATAGTCGTTGTCCTTTGTATGTTTCATCAAAATTTCCCTGATGCCACGCCAGGTGTCCATTTACCCAGGTAGATTCGACGGCCGACTGGAACGTTTCGCCCTCGAAGGGTGACCAGCCGCACTTGTAGAGAATATTTTCGGATGTCACTTTCCAGGGTGCTTGCATATCAACCAGCACAAGATCTGCAAAATAGCCTTCCCGGATGTACCCTCTATTTTCGATCCGGAAAAGGTCGGCCGGATTGTGTGCCATCTTCTGCACCACCATCTCAAGGGGAATCTTTCCCTGATGGTGCAACTCAAGCATGGCAACCAGACTGTGTTGAATCAGCGGACCACCTGAAGGACAGGAAAAGTAGGAATTAGCCTTCTCTTCCAGGAGATGCGGCGCATGGTCAGTAGCAATCAGATCGATGGTTCCATCAAGGACGCCAGCCAGCAACGCCTGCTGATCCGCTTGTGATTTGATGGCCGGATTCCATTTTATCCGAGACCCCAGCCGCCGATAGTCTCCATCGTTGAACCAGAGATGGTGAACACACACTTCCCCGGTAATTTTCTTCTCACGAAGCGGCATCTCCCTGTCCAAAAGTGGCAATTCCAACCCAGTGGAGAGATGAAGGATATGCAGTCTTGAGCCGAACTCTCTTGCCAGGGCAACAGCTCGCTCGGATGAACGCAAGCAGGCTTCAGCAGATCGGATAAGCGGGTGAGCCTCCATCGGCACATCCTCACCGTAACGCTCCCTGAAGGAACGGGTATTGGCCTGTATGATCTCTTCATCCTCTGAATGGATCGCAATCAACACCGGACTTTGTGAAAAGATCCCTTCGAGTGCCTTCCGTTGGTCTACCAACATGTTTCCGGTTGAGGCTCCGAGAAATACCTTTACGCCGCAAACCTTTCGGGGATCAATATTCTTTACTTCATCCAGGTTGTCGTTTGTAGCTCCGAGAAAAAATGTATAGTTCGCCAGGGATTTCTGAGCAGCAATATCAAACTTCTCCTCAAGCAATTCGAGGGTAATGGTCTTGGGATTCGTGTTGGGCATATCCATAAAGGATGTCACACCACCGGCTACGGCTGCCCGGCTCTCAGTATAGATGTCACCTTTGGCTGTAAGCCCCGGGTCACGAAAATGGACCTGGTCATCGATGATGCCGGGGAGGAGGAATTTGCCTGTGGCGTCAAGAATCTCGATTCGAGATTCGCGATTCGCGATACGTGAATCCCGGATCGCGGATCCCGTATCCCAGATCTTTGATATTCGCTCTCCCTCAACAAGAACATCCCCAATGAAACGTTTACTTTCATTGACGATGGTAGCGTTCTGAATCAGAAATCCCTTCATCTCATGCATTAATACGCTTGTATTTGCAGACCATGCTTTTAAGCCTAAGCTTAATCACTCCCAGGATGGCCTCTTTGAAAATTCCTTTACTCATTTTAGATGTCCCAAGGGTTCTGTCAGTAAAGATGATCGGGATCTCAATGATATTGAATCCCAGCTTCCAGGCAGTAAATTTCATCTCAATCTGAAACGCATACCCCATAAGCCTGATCTTGTCGAGGTTGATGGCCTTAAGTACTTCACTCCGGTAGCATTTAAATCCCGCAGTGGTGTCGCGCACCTTCATCCGTGTGACCAGCCGAACGTAGCTGGATGCATAATAGGACATCAGTACACGTCCGATAGGCCAGTTCACAACATTTACACCTGTGATGTAACGCGATCCGATGACCAGATCGCCCCCGTTGTTCTTTGCTGTATCGTATAGCCTTAACAGGTCTTCGGGATTATGGGAAAAGTCGGCATCCATCTCAAAGATGAAGTCATATCCGTTCTTCAAAGCCCATTTGAACCCGTGGATATAAGCAGTTCCAAGCCCCAGTTTTCCCTTTCGCTCCTCAATAAAGAGACGACCGGAAAACTCTTGCATCAGGGTTTTAACAATCCCTGCGGTTCCGTCAGGAGAATTATCTTCAACGATCAGAATACTAAACTCCTTCTCCAGAGAGAAAACTTTCCGGAGGATTTGTTCAATATTCTCCTTTTCGTTGTATGTTGGAATGATAACTAAACTGTCCGACACGGGGTTCTGTTTTACCTGTTAAGTATTTCTATAAACGCAGAGGGACTCTCTCTATTGTCTTGACTATTGCTTTGCTATTCTGATACGACGATTTTTCGAATGATGGAACTTTGGCTCGATCTTATTCGCAGAAGGTAAAGTCCGGCAGGAATCCCATGATGGTCGAAATAT
The DNA here is from genome assembly GCA_964642545.1 of uncultured Prolixibacteraceae bacterium. Lineage (GTDB taxonomy): Bacteria > Bacteroidota > Bacteroidia > Bacteroidales > FEN-979 > QYOJ01. The sequence continues at coordinate 7,982 of CAZXQU010000055.1, forward strand.
ATCGTGTTCTCACCAGCCGTAGTTGTACGCTTAAAAGAATGAACGGTTCGACCATCGTATGAGGTTAACACGAACGAAACAACTCCTTGTTGGTGCGATTGGAATGAGAGCGTAAATTGTCCATCAGAAGGATTCGGGAATACCTTCACCTGGCTGATACTTTCCTGCTCTTCAGGAATTGCCGAGCAATCCTTGAAGGTGATATAGACAGTATCCCATTGGTACCCATATTCATCACTCACTCTGCACCAAACCATCTTTGTCCCAAGACCAACTCCCGACGAATCGATGGTAGCGGTTTGTCCAAGGTCGCCGGTGGACCAGTTATATGTTGCAAAATTTCCGGCATCCAGGATGACCTCAATCCCGGCACATACCTCCTGGTCGGGGCCAAGGTTCAGGATCATCTGCTGATTTACCGGGATCCCGTTCTTGTATCGTTCGGTAAACTCCTGATAATAGAGGTTCACAATACCGGCATCATGGATTACAATGGTGTTTTCATCATTCTTCTGGTCGGCGCTGCTGCTCCAGTTATGCGAACCTGTAAGGATAAAGGGATCGGCTGACCCGTTAGACTGGTCGACAATCATTGCCTTACTATGCAATGTCCCTGGTTCACCGAACTCCCTGAATTTATTGCCAAGGGCGTTTTTGAGTGTCTCCACAACCGCAACTCCACTTGTACTTTCGTTGTCGATCACAACGCGGGTATTGATGCCGATATTGGCTCGCGCTGCCAATGCATCTCCGATATCCGTCCGGGTGATCAGCATTGTAAAAACCTCGATGTCGTTGTTCGATTTATTGATGTGGCCGATTATCACACTGTTAACTCCATCTGATGGACTAAAATAGACCTCCACCCGTTTTCCACCGACGATAACCTCATGGGGAGTATTATCGGTTTTATCAATGCCGAATCTTGCTTTTGCCGGATCCGGGGTTGCTGTAGTGGAACCCCACATCTCTTCAAATTCCAGCATATAAACCTTCGCCAGACTCATATCCTGGATGAAGAGCATGTTGTTATCATCGGTGTTGATGTTCCAGTCGGTCCAATTGCAGGAGCCGGTCCAAACGATGGGGTCATTCGGATTAACTGATTTCCCATCGATGATCATGAATTTATCGTGCATGATTCCATCACCAGCCGGACGGGCAATTTTCTTGATCCCACCTGTAAGTTCAGGGATTCCGCTATTACCGGTAGATCCGTCGGTTACCACACGTACAGTCACTCCCCGTGCATAAGCTGCATTCAATGCCGTGGCAATGTTGGAGATACCCTCAATGGTAAAATTGTAAATGGCTACATCGATGGTATATTTTGCCCGGTTGATATATTGAATTATCGTATCATCGGCCAAGGCATCCAGAAAGATGGCATCGACGCCGGTAGAGACTGAATGGTCAACCGATGCCGTAAAATAGATCTTGAAGTCGCCGGTTGATACTGATTCGGTGATGAAGGGTCTTGCCGGACCGAAAGCCGTATCCTGACCCGCAACGCTGAATACCTTCACATAGAGAAGGTCGGAAGGTGCCAATGAGGCAAGGTCCAAACTGTGGATTGTTCCGATCCCTGGTGTCGAAACATGACCGAGTTCCAGTTCCTGCGTGAAACCATAATAGAGCTCTGTAGTTCCGTCAATATCGGTCTCCCAGCTCAGGACAAAATCCGTTATGGTGATATTCGACTGTGTGACAGGAGAAATGATGTGTATGGAGCTTCCCGATAGGATATCCTGAGTATCACGAAGAAGGAGCTGGTATCCGGACGAGGAGCTGGTATAGGAAAACTGGGAGCAGATGCCAACGAGGTCAACTTCGCCGGAAGGGATGATCTCCCCAACCAATGAGGAGCTGTTATTGATCCTGATTTGAGCCGACTCCCCTCCAGCGGTAATTGTGTAGTTTGTATTTCCAGTGAAAGTACTGCCGGCGTTGGAAAAGAGCACTCCGTTCATTCTTACAATTTCCGCTTCATAGGATTCACTCATCTGGTTCGGCGTAATCACCTGGGGTGTGGGCAACGGTTTATTGACAGCCAGCACCGTGAATGAATTCACCGGGTCAATTTCCAGCAAATAGTTGTAGTTTTTCAATACCCCGGTCACCTCCACAGAATCGCCTCGTTCCACACCACTCATTGAAAAGCTGTAAGCCGCTATTCCGGCGGTGACATCCTGAAGGTAGCGGATTCCACCCAGCTCGGCTCCGTTGGTCACAACACCTTTTACCGTCACCGTCGTTCCAAGTGGCAGCGCCCGCGCCTCAGCAATCGTATTCTGTGCAAATCCTGTCTGCAGCGAAAGCAATACCGCTCCCAAAAAAATCAACATCCTTTTAATCATTTTCTGTTTTCTATCTTAGTATGACTAATAATTCTATTTGTTAGTTGCATCCAGTTGTATTTTCGCTATTTCGCTATCTCACTATTTCGCTATTTTTTTAATAGCTAATTGTGATCGAAAAATTAAACCTTCTCCCCTGCCCGAAGAAAACTCCTGCCGAAGCGGCATCAAAGTCTTTCTTACTGGTAGCATAGGAATCGTTGTTTTGTGCATCGGAAATGTATTTCTGGTCAAGCAGGTTCAACAAGGTACATCTCAAGTCCAATTTAAAATTCTTGAAAATAAACCGATAGCCTGCATTCATGTCAACCAGGTAATATATCGGCAATTGCCATGAATCCTTTGGTTTGCCTTTATCATCCAGGTAGTTAGGATTGTAATCGGGGCTCAGGGTCACCGGATCCATGTTTGAATAGTTTTTGGCAAAGAGGGTAAATGAACCCGAAACGTATAGGCGTTTGATGATCTCCCACCTCAAACTCTCCATCAGTTGAAATTGCGCTGCATCGCCAACATGTACACCCTTTGCATTGAAGTAAAACTTTTTAATTAGGGTGTTGGCTTCACTATAGATGTAGGCTGTATCGGCCGATGTCCATCGCCAGTCGCCCAGGGAGATCACCTGATCCCACTGCAACGAGGGGATAATCTTCCATCCAAACTGCACTTCAATCCCCATATGGAAAGCATCTATACCATTGATATTCACCGGATAAGAATCCTCCTCGAACGTAGCGTAAATTGGGCTATCCAGCGGTTTGTTCTTCCAGTTGGTGAGGTAGCCATTGACGTTCAGTCCAATCCGCTTCGAGTAATAACTATATCCCAGCTCAAATGCCTGAACGATTTCGTTGCGGATATCAAGAAACTCCTTATTATCTGTATCAAACACATTATTAAACCGGGGAGCACGGGAAAGGTAGCCGAGGTTTATATAAACGTTGTTCCGCTCATCAATGTTGTAATTGACTCCACCCTTAACGGTAAATCCGGGAAAAATCCGCCAGGGAGTCTGTGTATACCTGGCTTCCGGAGAATTTATGTCATAGCCTGTAGCATCAACGATGTAAAGGGTGTCACGTACAGATCCAACCCGTTTCACAACAAATGTTGTATCATTTGACTGATACTGGGTATCGCCACTTCCCATTGAATAAATCAGGTTTTGGGTGCCATTGTAATAAAACATATCGCCGTATCCAACAACCTCGGTATAACTGATATTATCAACGGTAATATCCTTTCTCCTGAAATAATCAACCCGCTGATAGGCCGATAGCGCCGTAGTGAGGTTCAGGAAGGCGGTCCAGTTTTCCCGCTTGAATTCTGCCTGCACAAACAAACCGCCCCATCGAACTTTGCTGTCGTTGTTGTACAGAATCTTATCCCCTTCATAGAGCTTTTGATTCCAGATTCTATTTTTATTGGAATTGTCGAGGAAAAACGAACCTCCGAGCAGATCATACACCTCCCTGAAGTGCTCTCCGCGATAGGTCCGCAAGTCAATACCTCCGGAGAGCGACCATTCTCCGGTAATCTCCCAATTAAATGTGGAAAGCAATCCAAACCAGTAATGGTCATTCCGGCTGCTGCGAAGGATCGCACTAGACCTCCCTGTTGTATCTTGCATGTTGTAATTGTAGTAACTCTGAAACATGACCTGACCAGTAACCGGATCGAGGGGAGGTGTCGAACTTCCCGGAGAGCCGAATTTATCGGATGTCGCTGTACCGGTACCTCCACCCTGGCCAAATGAAGCATACAGAATGTTTGACAAATAGAGCTTGTCATGAATACGCCAGAAATCGCGTAAGCTAAGCTGTGGTTTGAAATAGTAGTTCATCGCCTGCGACAGCTTTTCTGGTTCATCCTGGTATAAGACTTCCCCATTAGAACCATATTCCCAGCGGTTCAGATACCCCCAGTTCGGATTATACCTGATGCCGAAAGAGGGGCTCAACCCGGCAGTATCAACACCCAGTTTTGCGGCATAGCTCTTGTCAAATGTGGCAATTGTCTTCTTATATGACCGCTGCGCATGTTCCTGGGGGGCTCCCATGGCAGAAAATGTGATGAGATGGTTTCCCAGTTTTTTATCCACGCGGAGGTAGAAAAACCACCCTTTTGTCCAGGTATTATCCACCCAGCCCTTCCCCTGCTTATAGGATCCGGAGAGTGTCACTCCCCACCCGTGTTTCATCTGTCCGGTATTAACACCCAAGGTCGTTCTCAAAAATCCATCACTCCCCACCTCCTGTTTGATACTCCCTCCCAGCTTCGTTTCAATGCCCTGGGTAAGGATATTCATCGTTCCGCCTACAGAGGGTAGTGCCAATTTGGAGGCCCCTAACCCTCGTTGTACCTGGATACTCCTGGTCACGGCATCCAATCCGAACCAGTTTGACCAGTAAACCCATCCGTTCTCCATGTCGTTGACCGGAATCCCATCGATCATTACAGCGAGGTTACGTTGACTAAATCCTCGGATGTTGATCCGGGCATCCCCATCACCACCACCCTGCTGGGTAGCATACGCCCCGGGAGTTTTGTTCAGGATCATCGGAATATCCTGTGAAGCAAGCTCTTCCTGAATCTCTTTCGGTTTAATCGTAGAAAAGGCCACCGGTGTTTCACGTGTCAGAGCTACATCTGCAACGACCTCCACTTCAGTGAGAGTCATGGTTTTCAGTTTGAAGTCGAGGGTAAATGTTTTGGTGGAGGTGGCAACCGTTTGTTGCTGTTCCATATAGCCAACGTAGGAGGCTCTGATGGTATACGTTCCTGCCGGAACTTTCAGTTCGAACTGACCATCCAGGTCAGAAACCCCACCCTTGCCCTCCCCATAAAGAATGGTCGCCCCAATCAGGGTCTCACCCGTATTGGCATCTGTAACAGTTCCTTTGATTGTGAAGAGCTGCGCGTGGAGGAGTGCAGGAAAGAGGAGGGCGATAATGATAACTGATAAAATCCTCATACCATACCATCCCCTACCCTTAACGGACCACCATTTTCTGCGCGGATATCCTGTTATTTCTTGTTTTCACCTGAACCATGAGAACACTGTTCCGCATGCTTGACGGGATATCAAGGATTGCTTCGCGCGTATTGGCGAGCATATTCATCACGAATATGCGCTCTCCCAACATATTGAAAACCTCGATAGATTCGATCTGTTCATGTGCCCTGATAGTGGTTTGATTGCCTGTAACAGGGTTAGGGAAAATCTGAAGCAGATTTGAATTTTTCCGGTCATTGATGCTCAATGCTTTGCAATCACAGGTGTGTACTCCAAGGCTGTCGAAGAAGTTAGCCGGCATCGAGTCATACTCTACAAACGCATTGAAGCTATCGGGGTAACCGCCGGTTATCGTATTCCCATAGGTATTCATGGTAGCTCTGTTGATGCCGTGCTTGATCGTTGATTTTCGTAAGAGGCTTTGGTTCTGTGTAAGGTAAGCGCCTTCTCCTCTCCAGTAGGGAGGGGTATCAGTCCAGGCACCTGCGGGTGATGTTGTTCCCTGCCAGTTCAGTGGCCGCACCCCAATCTCTCCGAAGATATCGATGTCGACCCAGCTCCCACTAATCAATTTTTGTAATGAGATCGCATCGTCTCCATTCCAGAAAACAACCCGACATCCCTGGGTTCCTGCATTATAATCTGCTGGAGCGAGGTAATCTGCTTTAGCCCTCAACCCGGCCCATACCATTGTATCCTGTCCCGGGAAGTTGGTATCCTGGATGATAACTAACGCCTGGTAAGGCTGAATATCTCCAGTCAAAGGTAATACATACAGAATGTCCTGATCGGCGATGGTAGATCCGTTTGACCACCGGATAAGCCGGTACGTATCTGTAAATGTGATCACATTTGGCGTTGGGTTGTATATTTCAACTGCTTTATTGTTATTCCATCCCTCCAGATACTCTGAAATAAAGAGGTCCGAACAATCCTGGGCCGAAACGAAACCGGCCATGGATAAAGCAATAATTAAGAGGTACAATTTCTTCATGACATAGTAGATTTAATACAATGTTGGATGAATAACAAAAGTAAGAAAAGTGTGAAGAGATGGAATTAACGAAATACCAATTGTTAGTAACTTTCAGCCCGTTGGTGCCTGTTTTATCAAATGTGCCGAGAGGCTCGCAACCCTGTTTCCGTCCATCTCAAGGATTGTGAAATCGTAACCACCAAATGTGAAGTGATCGTTCACCTGAGGAATATTGCCGAGGGTATACATGGCCAATCCCCCTACAGTACTAAAATTTCGAGCCTCCTCTTCAAACTCCTCGTCGTCCAGATCCGGAATCTCAAGCATATCGGCAAACTCCCAAAAATTCATGCTGCCGCTGATGATGTACGACCCGTCTGGATTTTGCTCGTAGTCGGGAGGCTCTTTATCGGTGAGGTCGGGCAAATCGCCCAGGATATGCTCTACCAGGTCGTGGAGGGTGATTAGTCCTTCAACCGTACCATATTCATCCACCACGATGGCAATGTGGATCTTCTGTTCCCTGAACTTCTCCAGGATGTCGGATGCCGGCATGTTTTCGGTCACGTATAATGGTTCCGAAAGGATGGAAGCGAGATCGGGAGCATCACCGGAATGAAGAATCCCAATCAGGTCTTTGACTACAAGGATTCCTTTGATTTGATCGAGAGAGCCTTCCCCAACGGGATATTTCGAATACCCCATCTCGTTGATGAGATTTAGGATTTCCTCCCTGGTCATGCTCAGGTCGATCCACCGGATGTCTATCCTGGGTGTCATGATGGAGAAAGCTGTCTTAGCCCCGAAACGGAATACATCATTGATGATCTCCGACTCCTGTTTATCAATCACACCATGTTCTGAACTCTGGCGGATCATCAACTTCAGCTCCTCTTCCGTGATATGAGGTTCGGTACCGTTTTTCACCCCGAAGAGTTTCATGATTCCTTTCGTCGACATACTCAGGATCCATACCAGCGGGTGAAGCACCTTGGCAACCCCTTTCATAAACGGAGCCAGGGCTATAGTGATGGGTTCTGAATGCTTGAAAGCAATTGATTTTGGTACGGTCTCCCCGAAAACCAGCGTAAAATAGGTCACAAGTGTTACTACGAGCGATAACGTTATCCTGTATAACAGGTTAGGGTCTAGGTTGAGTCCCTGCAGGTAAGGAAGTAGCTTTGCCGTTATGGCAACGCCTCCATAGGCACCGGCAAGGATGCTGGCGAGAGTGATCCCGATCTGCATCGTGGAGAGAAAATCTTCGATATTTTTCAGCTGGCCCAGGGCGATCTTGGCGCCATTGTTTCCATCTTCCGCTTTCTCCTGAAGCCTTGATTCACGACAGGATACCAGCGCAATTTCGTACATGGAAAAGATGCCGGAGATGAAGATCAGGATACCGAGAATAAAAAACTCCATGAGAATCTATCAATTAGTCAAAAGTAAAAAAAATTAGGGACATTTGCAGTTAGTTTTTGAAAACAGAGAGACGATTAATCGCTGATTCAATCCCTGTAACCTCCCGGAAGACCAGTGAAAGTCGGTCTCGCTCCTGCTTCATAAGGCAATAGGTTGGGTGCATTTTAATGAATTCAATAAAGGAAGAAAACTGCTCCGATTGGTAAAAGCCCGACTGTGGATCGGAGGGAAAGAAAGCTGCCAGCCTGCCTTTCCGAAGAACCAGCTTTTCAAAACCAAGGCTCCGTGAAAGCCACCGTAACAGGATGGTTTGTATCAATTCTTCGGTTTGGGGTGGCAACGGCCCAAACCGGTCGATTAACCTGTTGCGGAATGCATTCAACTCCTCCTCCTTTTCGATGGAATCAAGTTCTTTGTATAGACTCAGGCGTTCTGTAATATGCGTGATATAGCGGTCGGGAATGAGGATCTCCAGGTCGGTCTCGATCACGCAATCTTTGACAAACTCCCTGGGTTGATCGGTCTGATACAGGTCTTGAAACTCCTGCTCCTTCAGCTCAAGAATTGCCTCATTGAGGATCTTCTGGTACATGTCGAACCCGATTTCGCTGATAAACCCGCTCTGCTCGGCACCCAGGATATTCCCTGCTCCCCGGATGTCGAGGTCGCGCATGGCGATGTTGAATCCACTACCCAGGTCGGCAAACTCCTCAATGGCGCGAAGCCGCTTCCGGGCTTCATCGGTGAGTGCCGACATCGGTGGTGCCAGCAGATAACAGAATGCTTTCTTGTTCGAACGACCCACCCTGCCCCGAAGCTGGTGCAGGTCGCTCAATCCGTAATGGTGCGCCTCATTAATAATTATCGTATTGGCATTGGGAATATCGAGGCCCGATTCGATGATCGTGGTGGCCACAAGCACATCGTAATCCCCTTCTATAAAATCGAGCATCACCCGTTCCAGCTTAGCTCCTTTCATCTGTCCGTGCGCTACAGCGACATTGATATCGGGAACAATACGCTGGATCATCCCGGCAACTTCCTGGATGTTTTGTACTCGTGTGTTTACAAAGAAAACCTGACCGCCTCGTGAAATTTCGTACTGAATCGCATCACGAATCACCTCCTCATTAAAAAAGAATATCTCTGTCTGGACCGGGAAACGGTTTGGCGGAGCTGTGTTAATTATGGAGAGGTCGCGGGCTCCCATCAGTGAAAATTGAAGGGTACGCGGAATCGGAGTGGCTGTAAGTGTGAGTGCATCCACATTGACCCGTAGCTGTTTGATCTTCTCCTTGGCCGAAACACCAAACTTCTGCTCTTCGTCAATGATCAGCAAGCCAAGGTCTTTGAAAACGATGTCCTTACTCAACAGCCGGTGGGTTCCGATCACGATATCCAGCGTTCCCGACTTCAGCTCCTCCAGTATCTTCTTCTGCGCCTTGGCGCTTTTAAACCTGTTGAGATAGTTGATATTACATGGAAAATCTTTGAGCCTGTCGGAGAAGGTTTTGAAATGTTGCAGTGCCAGGATTGTTGTTGGAACCAATATCGCCACCTGTTTGCTCTCCGACACCATTTTAAAGGCTGCCCGGATGGCGATTTCAGTCTTCCCGAAGCCTACATCACCGCATATCAGGCGATCCATTGGGAATCCGGCTTCCATGTCCTTTTTCACATCCAGCGTAGCCTTGAGCTGATCGGGGGTATCCTCGTAGATGAAAGAGGCTTCCAACTCGGTTTGCATGTAAGTGTCGGGAACACAGGAAAAACCATGTGTCCCTTTTCGCTCGGCATAGAGCCTGATCAGGTCTTTGGCAATATCTTTAACCCTGCTTTTGGTGCGGGCCTTGAGTTTCTTCCACGAGTCGGAGCCTAGCCGGTTCAGTGGGGGGGCTGCACCCTCCTTCCCCGAGTACTTCGAGATCCGGTGGAGAGAGTGAATGCTCACATAGAGAATATCCTGGTTCTTGTAAATGAGCCTGATCGCCTCCTGCTCTTTGCCATTGTTGATGAGTTTCTCCAGCCCATCGAACACCCCGATGCCATGATCGATATGGGTCACATAATCTCCAGGATTCAGGCTGTATAGCTCTTTCAGGGTCATTACCTCTTTTCCCGCATACCCGTCGCGAAGCCTAAACCGGTGATGCCGTTCAAAGATCTGGTGATCGGTGAAGAAAGCGGTTTTCAGGTCGTGATCGATAAACCCTTCATGGATAGAATAGCAGAGGGAGCTGAACTCGATCGTTGGCTCATTTGGCTGCTTGGCCTGGATATCCTCCACGATCGACAACAACCTTTCGGTTTGCTTGGGATTATCCGAAAGCAGGATATTTCGGTACCCCTCTTCCGAATGCTTACGGAGCTGAGCGATCAGGAGGTCGAAATTCTTATTGAACGATGGTTGGGCAGAGGTATGAAAAGCAAGTTCAAGATCGGGAGTAAATAGCGGCCTGGGACCGAATTCAATCACCGGATAGGTTTGGATCTCCCTGAGGAAATCTTCCCGCCCCAGGAAGAGATTGTTAACCGCCGACTGGTCCACACCATCGGCAATGACCTCCAGCTCCTCCGCCCAAAAAATGGCTCGACCTGAGAGGAAGGAGAAGATGGATGTGTAATCGATCCGTTTGTCGGGATCGATCCGGATATCGGGAACGATCGTAATCTCCTTGTGGGAATCAATCGAAAGCTGTGTTGCTGGGTCAAACGAGCGGATCGATGCTGCGTTGTCGCCGATAAACTCAATGCGGTAAGGGTGATCCCCACCGAAAGAGTAAACATCGATCAATCCGCCGCGAAGGGAAAACTGGCCCGGCTCCAGTACAAAATCTGTCCGCTCAAATTCATACTCAATCAAGAGGTCGAGAACAAACTCGAGGGAGACTGCTTCACCCTGTTTCAGTTTTAGTGTATGCTGTTCAAAAAAGCGCTTATCAGCCACCTTCTCGGCCATGGCTTCCGGGTAGCTGACCACGATGAACTCTGTCATCCCCTGGTGCAACCTATTCATTACCTCCGTACGCAAGAGGAGTCCCTGATTGTCCCTCACGCCTGTTGTATAGCCACGTTTGTAGGATGAGGGAAAGAAGAGCACCTTTTTCTCTTCCGCTTTTTTCTCCTTCTCTTCAAAAACCTGCTCGAGGTCATTCAGGAAATAGGCCGCTCGCTCTTTATCGGGAAGAAGGATGAGGTGGACCGCTGGCACCAGCCTGAACTGGACTGCAACTGCGAATGCTTTTGAAGAACCAACAAGCCCTTTTAGATGAACTCGTTGGGGCTCCACAGCTGTTTGAGCTCCGGGAACAGTTATATTCCCATAGGTCAATGCCTCGGCAAGGGTCTGATTTCGTTGATCCTGCAGGAAAAGAGATGCTATTTCGCTGGCTTTCACTATCGTATCGGGGAAGGTGTGCAAAGTTACAAAATCGTCGGGTACAAGAGATGAAACATTTCGTTACTTTTGT
>CAZXQU010000056.1:0-18490 GCA_964642545.1 uncultured Prolixibacteraceae bacterium
TTGAGAAAACAATAAAAAACCTAGGAGTAGTAAAGGTTTTATAATTCATTAATAGATTAGTATTAGTGTTTCACAAAAATAAGAAATCATTTCAATAAAAGTCAAGTGAAACATGAATTTGTTTTCATATTTTTGAACTTTCAACTAAATAATTTATTATGTATTTGAAAAAGAGATATTTACTTTTGTCAGTTACTTGGACAGTTCTGCTATTAACTCAATCTTGTACGATGAAAAAGCGCGTAGACACACTTTTAACCAATGCCCGCATCTATACCATGGATGAATCGGGAAAGGTTTGTGAAGCGATGGTAATTGACCAGGGGAAAGTGGTGAACACAGGCTCTGCAGATGATTTGCTGGCGATGTATGAACCCAAAAACAGGTTGGATGCAAATGAGAAAGCTATCTTTCCGGGGTTTATTGATGCTCATTGCCATTTTTATGGGCTTGCCTTGGGACTCCGGTGGGTAGATCTTGTTGGGTGTACCTCATTTGATGAAGTACTGAATAGGATCTCCATGGCCGACACCTTAACGGAGGATAGCTGGATTACTGGCAGAGGATGGGATCAGAACCTTTGGGATGTGAAGGAGTTCCCAAATAAACGGGTCCTGGACGAACAATGGCCCGATAAACCTGTTGTGCTTGTACGGATTGATGGGCATTCTGTTCTGGCTAACCAGGAGGCCCTTAACAGGGCAGGGATCGGGTTGAATCACAATTACTCAAAAGGAGAAGTGGAAATCGTCAACGGCGAATTGACTGGGATCCTTAGTGAAACTGCTGCTAACGATATTCGAAGCGCTATCCCAAAACCCAGCCGGGAAACAACCATCGATCTGCTCAAAGAAGCCGAGTATCTCTGTTTTTCGCAAGGTCTTACAGGAGTAACGGATGCAGGGTTGGAGTATGCAATACTGAATCTGCTTGATTCTACTCTCAAGGAAGGGGTTCTGCAAATCCATATCTATGCAATGGTTGAACCTACGGAAGAGAACATTCAGTCGTTTGTGAAGAATGGACCCTACCACAATGGCCGGTTTCACGTCTGTTCTATCAAATTCTATGCTGATGGAAGTTTGGGAAGCCGTACGGCACTTCTAAAGTACCCATACAGTGATGACCCGTCGAAGTCGGGCATCCAGGTCTCGTCTCCCGATTCAATTCGGGAGATCTGTGAACTTGCCCTGGCAAACAATTATCAGGTCAATATACATTGCATCGGTGATAAGGCTGTTCGTGAGGTGCTGGATGTTTACGCTGAATTCCTGGTTAAAGGCAATGATCGTCGGTGGCGAATTGAACATGCCCAGGTCGTTGATCCGGCCGACTTGATTCTCTTCAAAACCTATTCAATAATTCCATCAGTACAGGCAACACATGCCACATCCGACATGTACTGGGCTGGTGATCGTCTTGGCCCTGAACGAATAACATGGGCCTACGCTTACAAGGAATTGCTGGACCAGAATGGATGGATTCCGAATGGGACCGATTTCCCAATAGAACGTGTAAACCCCTTGCTAACTTTCTATGCCGCAGTTGCTCGGAAAGATGTCTCAGGTTATCCTGCAAATGGATTTCAACCGGAAAATGCACTTACCCGTGAGGAGGCTCTCAAATCAATGACTATCTGGGCAGCCAAAGCCAATTTTGAAGAGAAGGAGTATGGTAGCCTTGAGCCAGGGAAATGGGCTGATTATGTGATACTTGATCAGGATATCATGGAGATTCCAATGGAGGAAGTTCCGGAGGTCAGGGTAATTCAGACCTGGTCGCATGGTGAGAAAGTATTTGAAGTAGGGAAGTAGGGACGTATGAGCAATTCATGAATTGCCCCTACTTTTTATTAACTGGTAGTCTACAGGTTACTTAGCAATGGATTTGCAGATGAATTTCCCTGCGTTGTCGCCAGCCCTGTCGAAACAACTTTGGATACGGCTTCCGTTGTCAAAATCATAACCAGCCATATTTACACTCTGGATCTTTGGATAATCAATGGTAGCAATAGGTGTGCCTGGATTACCTGATTCAACCAGATCAATCACCATGTTTACCATGGCAGGCTTGCTCATCCCTACGCCTGACTGAAATCCAGGTTCAATAAAATTGATGTGGACCACAAGAGTGTAGGTGGCATCAGGGGCGTTTTCTGTTGCGTTCAATCCGCAGTTTTCAAGTTTCCCGTTGAGGTTCTTTTCGAACATTGGCTGAAAACGGGCAGTTTTATCGTTTCCCCAGGCCACGGCCCATGTTTCACCACTTCCCGCTTGTTTCTTGTTCCGATCGTTGATGCCTTTCGCGATGTAATCAGCCTCTGCCAGTTTACCTACCTTAAGCTGGCTGTAATCATACTGGAGATTGACAGAACTCTGTCCCTTCAGCGCAGACAAACTGCCTGATTTAAGTTTCTGGGCAAACAAGGATCCGCCGGCGGTAATAAAAATACCTACCAATAACATTAATGCAATTCGTTTCATACATTTGATTGTTAGGTTCGACATAATTGATTTATTTGGACAAAATTAATTATTTCTTATTTATATCACCCTGTTATCTATAAACTTGATCGATTTCCTGCTGTTATCAGGGAATTGCATCTGGTGAATCTCTTCATAAGGGTGGAAAATAATGGTTGGGGCTACCCGGAGTTTCGCCCGGAAATGATCCCGGATATCTGATTCCATATGGCTAATTGACTCCTTACTCCCGGCATGAATGAGGATGTGATCTGTGCCGATCTCATTTATAGATACCTCAACCACATAATTATATACATAGTCAATACCATCCAGAATATCGTAAAGAGAGGGAGGATAGATGGTGGTCCCTTTGTATTTGATCATTTGATTTTTACGTCCGATTACTGGCCCGATACGCAAGGTAGTTCTGCCACAGGAGCATGGATCGGTATAGTGTGAACAAATATCTCCCGTTTTGAAACGAAGCAACGGCATCCCTTCAATGCCAAGGGGGGTTACGGTGACTTCCCCAGGCTCACCTTCACTTACAGGTTGGTCATTCTCGTCAAGAAACTCCACGATAATCAGTTCAGGATGATGATGACCTCCCGTACCAGCACTACATTCGGTAAACGATGTTGCCATCTCCGTAGAAGCGTAGGTTGGGTATAACTTCAGAGGCCACTTGTCCAAAATTTTTCGAGCTAACGCATTGAAAGTGAGATCCTGGTTTCGTAGAGGTTCGCCAATACAAATGGCTTTTTTTACTGAACAGGATTGGTATTCAATGCCATGCTTCTCTGCATATTCAATGATTTTGAGAATGAAACTGGGAACAACCACGATCGCGTCCGGGGATATTCGGTGAATTGTATCCCATTGGAGTTCGGGGATTCCATTGCCAACCCTGATGACACTTGCTCCCAACTCCCGGATCCCAAGAAAATAGGCCATGCCTGCCATAAAACGACGATCAATAGTGGTCATCAACTGATAGATCTCGCCGGGATGTGCATCAGCACATGTAAAAGAGATGGCTTCATTGTATGCCAGGCGATTCAAATCCTTGTCTGTCAGCGCAAACGTAACCGGATCACCCTGTGTTCCTGAAGTTGTTATGTAGTCAACAATTTTCTCCTTCCCAACACAGAGGAAGTCTTTGTTCTGCCGCTGCAGGTCCTCTTTTGTCGTTGGAGGGATATGGATCAGATCGTTGATTCCAGATATTTTGGTTGGATCAATCCTCTGACTATCAAATAGATTCTTGTAGAAGGGAGAGTATGAGTCAAGATAGCGAAGAAGCTCCTGAAGCTTTAAATCCTGGTACCGACGGATCTCTTCGACCGGTTGGGTCTCGATGGCAGGGAAAAATGGTGACTTCATATTAAAACTTAAAGCCTAGCAGCACCCTGAAGGTATTAATATCAATTTCGTGTATAGGCCTCGATTTGTCGAAATCATTGTAGTTTATTTTCCCTATGGTATAGTGAAATCCTACAAGGAATAATCTGTAGCGAATATTCATCATCAATTCCTGTCCAGCGATTTGGTATCCCCAATCGCTATTATGCCAACTCATGTTAAAGTTCAGTTTATAACTCAAGTCGATCATCAATCTGTCCACGGGATTCACTGTAATAAGCGGGCCGAATTTCTGACCAAAGAAGAAGTACCAGAATTCTGTCTCCTTTTTGTTGCTTGTGGCAGGAATATTTGGTTTGGATGTGGCAAACCAGGCATCAATAAAGCATGCGTCGATTCCAAATCTCAGAAAATTGTTGGCGATGGCAGGACCAATGTAGATCAAGTAACCCAAACCAAGGTTTCCTCCGATTTTAGCAGCATGAAAAAGCGTTGTATCCGGCGTGTAGAAAGGAGCCTTGTCAATTAGTATTTTGCCAGTTGCAAATGTTCCTACAGGAAATACCGGTCCTATCTTCAGGTAAAATCCACTTTTGATTAAATTTGGTCTGGAAATATTACCATTGGTTGAAGAGGTTTGTGGTTGTGTCTGGTCCTGAGAGAGCGCTACTCCACCGGTTAAAACCAGCAGTGTCGTGAAAATGGCTATATAACGATTCATGGCAATATATATTTAGGATTCAAATGTAAAATTAAACAATTTACGTGTATCCGTAACGCTCCATGTATATTCTCATGATGTCGGCAATCACCTCTTTTTCTTCATCTGCAAGCACAAAGATATTTTTCTTGTAATCCGAATTTGAGGAGATAAATCCATTCAACTGATTTTCATAGCGATCAGTAAAAGGGAGATCTAGTTTCCGATAGAGTGTACGCAAAGATCCGACAGGATCTTTTTCGAGATCTTCGTACCGAATTTCTGCATACCGTTCTTCCGGAATCGGACTGAGATCATGCAACAGGGTGTTGGTCATCTGTGAGAAAAAACGTGAGATCTCATCAATCGTCGGCGTGTAACTGTTTCTGTTCAGGACATTTTGTTTCTGAACAACACTCCAGAGATGCCTGGTTGAAGGGACAACATCAAACGGATGCCTGACAATATGGATGAATCGGGCTTCAGGAAAGAGTTTTGCAAGAAGAGGAATCCGTAATGAATTAAAGGGATTCTTGGATAGAATTCGTTTGTGTGAGGCGAAATGAATTTTTTTGTAAAAATCCAACAGGGATCTTCCCCATTGATCAGCCGATCTGCCTTCAGGGATAAATTCAGCACCCTTCAGAAAATATTCTCTATTTGAAGGAAAGATGAGCTGTTCAAGAGGAGAAAATGTGGTGAGCCGGAAGAGCGCATATTCATCTTCTTGCGGCTCATCCATGCCTATCTTTACATTGTCCATCGGTCGGGATGTACCCATCATCATGTTGAATATGGGTTGATAGAATCGGTAAGAAACCAGAAAATTTCCAGGTAATGCAACCTGGAATAACGTAGGTGCTGCAAGTTCGGGATCCTGGGCCATCATCTGGTGGAGCATGGTAGATCCTGTTCTCCAGTGACCGACTATAAAAACCGGGTCGATCGGAAGGGGAGAGTCAGCCAATGCCTTTTTAAATCTTGCCGATTCTAAACGTGAGAAGAGAGATGACCATAAAGAGCTTTGGAGCAAAAAAAGCACCCGGCTTATATAGGTTGGATTCCAGTCGAAATGATTACGTGAAAGCAAACGTACCAGTGACCTGAAACGGATGCCAGCCGTTAAGTATGAATCTTTCAAGAGCCGACACGTTGACTTGATACAAATTCAGCAATGCTGTCGACAGACTGAATGATATGACGGGCCAGGTTTTGATCATTTAACCTGATATTGTATTTCCTTTGGAGAGCCATGATAATCTCAATCCCATCAACTGAATCAAGAGTAAGTGCATTTGTGCCGCCAAAAAGGGGCTCACTGTTAACCACATCATCAGGATCGACATCGGCTATATTTAGTGTTGACATGATGAGGTTCTTAATCTCCAGTTTCAGCTCATCGCTCGGTAGGGTAGACATAGTAGTTTTCTATTTAATACTTTTTTCAGTTTTTTAAAGAACAGCTCTTCAACCTCTGCACGGTCCAAGATCAGGTCGCTAAGCTCTCTCAATTTATCAGGACCCAGGTCCCTGTTTTTCCCAATCCTTGCAGCAAAGAGTGAAATCTCGCGCCATCCGTCGCCAATTGTCATCAGTTCGGCAGAGAGTTCCTTCAACGCTTCATTTTTTACAATTTCAGCTGCCTGCTGAAGAAAAGTGGCATACATAAACCTGAAACCTGCGCCACCGGTACCCTGATCTTCCAGAAGAATGTTGATCTTCATCACCTCATGCGACAGGTGTTCTGTATCCCTGGCAAATTTCGGCCAGTCAACTACCCGTTTAGCAAAGAGCCGGATGCCTTTGATTCCGATAAACGGTACCGGAAGCTTGAGCATATTGAAACAGGCTTTGTCAATGCCCTTAATGATTGGCTTTCGAAGATCGATTTCGGAAGGAACAAACGACGGATAAAACAGAAATCCTTTCGGCGACATATTGCCACCTGCAAACCTTCCTCTCCGAAGCGACTCTTCATTCAACCGTTCAGGTTTTGGGAAATAACTGTCACTGACAATATATTCCTGACCCTCTTTTCCAATGACCACCATAAAATGGACATTCACGTGCGCTCTTTCCCAACTGGGGACATAATCCATGTAATAAAAATCAACCTGGGAAGCAGTGGGTATTCCACGGTTGAGAAGTTCATCCAGTTTTTCTATCCCCTTCTGTTCTTCCCGGAAAGAGAATGTTTGAAATTTCACACCCAGCCGTTTTTGGATGTTCTTCCTCATGTCGCCCGGACGGTTCCTGACGATGAACGTTGGGAAAGTAAAAGATTTATGCTTATGAAAGTATCCGAAAAAAATTCCGCTTGCAATACCGAACACCATTGGCTCGGTGATAATCAGTCCGGCATGGTTTAACAACGATGTAACGGTGCCTGACTCACAATGGGCACCCATTTTATGATTGAAAGGTATTGTAGTCATGGTTTAGCAAGTTCAGCATTCATCGGTTCAAAAGAGGGAACTGCTTTCTGAAGCTGTTCGACAGTTATATTGAAGACAGTCGCATACCTGCGTTGAAGTTCCTCAGATAATTTCTCAAAATGTACTGGCAGGAGATGCCGTTTTATCTTCCGAACAGGAATCTTGGTCCTGGCTGAAAGTTCTTTAGGTGTCAGATCTTCCAGGATCATGAATAATTTTACCGGGCTGATTTCACCTCTGTTGATCTGTTCTTTGAGTTTGTTGATCAGGTTGTTTCTCTTTTCGAAATAATCGTCAATGTAATTCTTCGTGATATATGAACCTGTTTGCATGGGTCCAAACTGCCCATCCTCCTTCTCCACATAAAGGATCATCTGTTGCTCAGGACAATCAACAAAGCCCTCTTTCTCTTTCATAACCCCTTTGGTGTTAATTCCGTTTTGCAAAAATAAGCATGCTGATCAGCATTGCAAAGATAAAAAACAAAAGCAACCACATGGCTCGCGGAAGGATATCCACCAGGCTGCCATCCCTGATAAACAAATCAAGATAGTTATCTATTCCCCAACGCATGGGGGAGATGCTGCTGATAATTTGGATCGCTCTTGGCATGACATGAATGGGGAGAAAAGTTCCGCTGATAACTCCCATGATCACAACCATTACGGATCCGAAAAGAGCTGCCTGGCTATGGTTACTTGATCCGGCACCTACCAGCAACCCGAACCCCACGGCCCCGAGAGCTGCAGTGATGGTTGCAACCGTCATCGCAGTAAAACTGCCAGCCATTTCCAGCTTCGGGAACCCAAACACAAGGTGCAGCATAAAGTATCCGACTGACAGCATCAGTAGAAACTGAACAAGGCATACAAGAAGATATAAAATAACTTTAGCGCCCAACAAGCTCGATAAGGATGTGGGTAAGGTACGAAGCCTGAAGCTTGCACCCTCGTTTTTCTCACTGATTACGCTTCCTGACAATGGGATGACGATAAAAAACATGGCAAAAAGAATGAATCCCGGGATGTTATTCTGGACGGGGTTTGGACTAATTGTTGAGTTTTCCCGGGTAGCCTGTTTCTGGTATATTGGGGGTGTCATTTCCAGGATATCCATGTCATTTAAAGCAGCATTACCGGGTTGAATGCCTGCAAGTAGCTGTTTCATAACTACTTTTCCGCCAGCACCCTTCAGGATAAAAGTCGCAGCCGTGACCAGGGTAGTTTTGTAAGCTTCATTTAATGTAGGGTCTACCACCAATGTTATGGCTGTATCTCCGGCAGAGATAACCACACCAAGAGGAACTTCACCTTTCATGATGGCATCAAAGAGTTCAGTCTGACTGGTAGAATCTGAATCCACTATGAACATGCCAGAGGCCTTGATGTCGCTTAGAATCTGTTCTCCGAGAACAGAACCGGGAGGGCAGACAATGAGGATTGAGCTTTTTTTTACCTGACTTTTCAACGCATTCTCCTGGGCCGTTGTCACTACCAGAATCAGCAATACTGGCATCAGGAAGAGAATCCCAAGTCCGGGAAGATCCCGAACAAGGATGAGCCATTCTTTCCTTAATGCAGCAAACAGCTTTTGCATGGACAGCGTTAATTATTCCGGCATGCTTCAATGATTGAAACCGGGGCAATTGTTGAGTATTCGCGGCAAAGGAGAAGACCTGCGCGGCGGATCAGCGATTCGAATTCCTTGCGGGAACGTTCTCTACCTCCCGGCATCGAGGTTAACATCTGAATATCGATCATTTTGGCAGCAGAAGCTTTATTCGTTTCAGGAATAATCATTTCAATTATAATGACCTTGCCGTTTTCCGGCATTACTTTCCTGATGTTAGAGAGAATGGTAATACAAACCTCGTCATTCCAGTTATGAAGGATATTCTTTAACATGTATCCATCTGCGCCCTCAGGAATCGACTCCAGAAAGTTTCCCTCTGTTATCGTAACCCGATTCATTACGTCATACTGTTGTAATATATCTTTCGCTTTTATGAGAGCAGCAGGCAGGTCGAAAAGGATACCCTGGATTGCCGGATAATTTTTCAGGACATTGGCCAACAGGAAACCCTCTCCTCCACCTACATCTGCAAGTGTTTTGACAGATGAGAAGTTATATGCCTGTAAAAGGGGAGCCATCCCAAGGGAGGAAAGATCTGACATCGATCGATCAAAAGTTTCGTAATTAATGGGATTGCCGGCAAGGTAGTCGTAGATGTTCTGGTTGTAATTTTGGTTGAACCCGTCTTCTCCGGTACGTACACACTCGAGCAGCTCCCCTGTTATTTGCCAGTTGAGTTTGCCAAGATGGTGTCTGAGCATCTGACGCAATGACCCGTCTCCATCCATCAATGGCTTGGAAAGCCTGGTATTGGCGAATGTCTTGTTGTTTCCTTCACGGAATATATGATGGGATGCCAGGGCTCTCATTACCCGGTACAAGCTTTCACTATCAGAGTCTGATTCGTTTGCAAGAGTAGTGATCTGTTTATGACCGTCTTTCAGCAACCCGGCAATATTCAGTTCAGCTGCAACGTAAAGTGATGGCAAGAGATAGAGGTATTGGAATTTTTCGTACAGTACAACATTTCCAGGGAAAGTCCTGTCATGTATTTTGAGTAATGCTTCCCGAAGCCGATGAATGGCTTTCACAATCCATTTCGGAGGCAGAGATTGCTGATGCGATATATTATTCATCGGTCAGGACCTCCCCAGAAGATGGAGAAAATTTCCACCGGTTATGAGACCACAGATAGAACCTGGGATCTTCTTTGATGTTATCCTCCAATGCCTTAAAATACCGGTTGGTGAGATCAGGAACCATATCCACCTCTCCGGGCTTGTTAAGCGGACGGAATTCCACTTCATAAAAGCCACGTTTTAGTTTCCGGTTATGTACATAAAGTACCACTCCTTTTGTTTTCCGGTGAAGGCTGTCGAGCCCCCGGAAAGCGGCAGTAGGCTGATTTAAAAAATCGACCCACGGGACCTTGGCGTTTTTTGCAGGCCGCTGGTCAGCAGCAAAATAGAGACAAATTGGTGTTTTGTCCTGGTTATATAGCAAATACTTATAGGCATCATTGTACTGGTGTAAAAGAAGCCCATATTTCCCTCTGGAATGAAGGATCAAATCATCCACAAATTTATTTGACTGCTCTTTGTAAATAGCTACGCAGGTGAAATTGATCTTTAGAACGAGATAAGAGACCCACTCCCAGTTTCCGTAATGGCCCGGTGCAAGAATCACATTGACTCCTTCACTGGCATATTTATCAAGGATTTCGGTATTTGTCAGTTTGTAGCGGGAGTCAAAATCACTGATCTTCATATGGAAATTAGCAACCGCCTCCACCAGGTAATCGGCCAGGTGTTTATAAAATTCACGTTTAATGTACTTGATTTCGGCTTTTGATTTTTCCGGGAAGGCATTCTTGAGATTTTTACACACAACCTTTTTCCTGTATCCCAGTATATAGTACATTATGAAGTAGACAAAAGTAGATATCCCGTAAAAAAAGCTAAACGGCATAATGGTTAGAAACCAGATCATCAGACGTAATGAGAGGCGCATACGGGTCAAATCTTTTGGGCAAAGGTAACACAACAAAAATAATTACGAACTACGATTTTCGAATTACGATTCATCTCTTTATTGCCTGCTGCCCACTGCCAACTGCCCACTGCCAACTGTTACCGTACCTCCATAATAAGACAGCTTGGTCCCCCTGTCCCTTTCACAAACTCAGAGAGATCCAAAGAGAATACAGAGAATCCCTTCTCCTTCAAAGCCCTGATGGCCTGGATATTGGTTTGGTGGGCAATGGCCTGATGGTTGGATAAGGGGATGACATTGCCGCTAATGAATCCGGTATTTGGCACTTCGATCAACTGGAAACCTTGAAAAAAGGCATCCGGGAAGAGACCCTTGATGTGCAGAATAGTATCAGGAGATACCAGTGTCATGGTTCCCCCTAAATGGAGAAATGGAGCAGGGACCCTGGCAATCCTGGTTTCATACCCCAGATCTTTGAGAATATTACTAATCTGTTCTACTCCTGCCTGGTTTGTCCGGGTTGAATGGCCTATGAAGGCGATGTTGTCAGTCAGGATGATATCCCCTCCTTCAACTGTTCCAGGTTCCTCAATAGACCCGATACAATGAATACCGATCACTTCAAGCGCTTCTGCCATCCAGGGCTCTTCTCCCATGCGTGTGGGCAGGCCCATTCTGACCAGAATGTATCCGCGGGGAGTGCAGATGGCGGTATCCTTGGTGAATACAGAATTGGGATGATTGGGAAGTTCGGCAAGTGTAATCACCTTTTTGCCAGAACGTTCGATAGTTCGGATCAGATTGTCATGTTGCAAAGCTGCCTTAACAGGATCAGATAATTGCGTAATATTATGGCCTGCAAGATTGGCAATACCGAAATAGGAAGGGCCAGGAGAGCATGTAATAAAGACCGGTGTCGGAGGACCCAGAGTCATCGTTTCAGGTTTCAAGTTTCAGGTTGCAGGTTTAGGGCTTCAGCAACCAGTATCCAGCATCTAGCATCTAGTATCTTGTATCTGCAGTCCCAACTCCTTTGCCAATACCCCGGCTTTCTCGTTTGCAGTTTCTTTCGATGAACATTTCATCACCTCAATTCTGGACTGAGGCGTCCCCGCCTCCAGAACAATCCGGTAATCATCCTGTTGTGTTTCCATAGTCCTGTTACTCAGACTGAAAGTTCGGTAAAACCTGGTAGTGCGTACAACACGAATTCCATTAAATGAAGATATCGCGATCCACTGGCCTGATCTGAACACCCCAAAGAGCAAGTGGCAGGTTCGAACCCTGCGTTTCTCCGTATCAACTTCACAAGCACTGCCAGAGAAGCCAACAAAGGCTCCCAAAAGGATCAGGATGGAACCAGTCCAGTAAAAGGGGAGTAAAATGAGCCCTACTATCACCAGGATGATGCCGGCGAAAGAGCCTCCAGGGCCGAAAGACTTATCCAGTCTGTAAGTTGAACGCATGAGACAAAGGTAGGAAAATAGTCATGGAGTCACGAGGTGATGGAGGGATGGAAAGGGAACTGAATTTTTGTCAGTTTAAATGAATGGAAGGCAATTTGTTGTAGACACAACCACATAAATAGATAAATGCATATGAAAAAGATTAAATCCTACACCGAATGGCTGGAACATCTGAAAACCAATGATAATGTCTACCTGTTCCTTTATAAGAAGACTGGAACGGCTGTGAACAGATGCGCCTATGATAATCTTGAGACTGCCTCGAAATCTGCCAGTAATTTGAAAATCTATGTCGCTAATGTAGAAGAAACCAGGGACATTCATCCTAATTATCCTGTCAATTCTGTCCCAATACTGTTGGAGTTTCAGAAAGGTCAATTGAAAAATACCCTGAAAGGATGTCATGACACGGCATTTTATATCAATCAGTTCGATAACAGAATGGCGGCAATTGCGGCAGAGAAAGAGGGGAAACCATCATACAGCGTAACAGTTTATTCAACACCCTCATGCTCCTGGTGCACAACGCTCAAGAGTTACTTGCGAAAAAACAGTATTCAGTTCACCGATATTGATGTTTCACGGGACCAGAATGCAGCAATGGAAATGGTACGTCGAAGTGGTCAGCAAGGTGTTCCGCAGAGTGTGATAAACGGGGAGGTGATTGTGGGATTCAATAAATCCCGCATAGACCAGTTGCTGGGCACAAGGTAAAAGGGTATGAGAGTAAGAGAGTATGAATTAATTAATAAAACCTGAAAACAATGCAAGAATTACAACCTATCAACCAGAATGTATTGCTCGATATGAGTGATGTAAACTATGAGCAGATAACCGCTGGAGGAATCATTATTCCCGATACCGCGAAAGAGAAGAAAAGATGGGCTAAGGTGCTGGCCATGAGCAATATTGAAAACGCTGAGATCAGTGTTGGCGAGACCGTGCTTTTCAAAGAGTATAGTGGATCTGAAGTTGAATTTGAAGGAAAAAAATACCTGCTGATGCCCTATGGAGAGATCCTGGCAAAGATCGTTGAGACGGAAGCTATATAGTGAGCAGTCGGTAGTCGGCAGTGGCATCGAGGAAATGATTTCCTGCCCACTGAGGACTACCTACAAGGTCTATTTGCCATCGTGCATACCTCGACTCCGAGTTGGATGGGTCGGAGGGATATTCCCAAAAAACTTTCTCCCTTAGATTGAATGCAATCGGGGAGTTGAATATAGGGCCATTCCAGGGTTTTCTTCATCATAACTCCTCAAAGTATTCAAAAGCGTCAACGATATCCAGGTATACACCATCGAACCCGGCATCAAGGATTCTTTTCAGGTAGGAATTGTCATTTCCATAGATGATCACCTGCCATTCAGGATCCCAATACCTAACGTAAAAGTTTCCAGGCCAGTCGGGGTTTGGGCGGTCAAGCCATTCCGGGTTTGCAAATTCCCAGCCTGGCTGCCAGTAATAGCGGTAGTTTTCTGCCTCTCCTATGCTCAAATAGCAAATAACCAGCCTACTTGCTCCATTGGATTTGATTTTGAGTGAGGCAATTTCTTCATTGGAAAGTGCTTCATCCGCATCAAAAAAGAGGTCAATAATCAGGATGTCATAGTTCGTATGTCGCAAAGAGTCAAGGAATTGTTGCCGGGTAGAGAAAATTCCGAGATTTAACAGAAGCAGGAAGTTTTTTGCCGAATCGATAGTATGAATCGTATTGACATTCTCATTGAAGATTGGCTTAGGATAACCAGGAATATGATCAAGTTCCCTGTGATCGGCTGCAAAAGAGATATACCCTTTGGCTTCATTTCGCTGATAGGAATCAAGCATATCTGGGTGAGCGGAGCAATAGTCAGTAACCAGAACAACCTTTCCCTCCATTTTGACGCGATCAAGGAACCCCTCCATATACTGGTATTCATCCGGTGGGGTTAGGGTCCCGTCGCCATTGTATCCGTAGAAGAGATTCTCGCGTGCTTGTCCGGTAATTGCTTGCAGGTATGTTGTTGCCAGAGGTCCTGGTGATTCCCCATTCAGGGTGATCAGTTCCTGCCCGTTTTGGGGAATTACAATGAATCCGGGTTCATAACTTCTTGCATATGCGGAAATTTGTTGAATAAAAACACGCATTTCCTGCCTGAAATCAAGATTCGGTATATCATTTTTTTTACACGAAATAGTACCAGACAGTAAGATCCCGATGACAATGATGATACCCAAATTAACCCGTATGTGCCTCATAATAAAAACTTATGTAAAACAAATTTCGCTATTTGGCTCCGCCGAACTCCGCTTCGCTCCGGTTCACTATTTCGCTATTTACTTTAGTAAACACTTGGTACAGTACCGGAACCATTATCAAAGACAGAAATGTGGAGACAAATAGTCCGCCGATAATTGTCCAGCCTAATGGTGCCCACATTGTTCCACCCCGCAGGGTGAGGGGAAGCAAACCACCGATGGTGGTCAAACTGGTAAGGACAATAGGGATAAATCGGGTTTCTCCCGCTTTCGCGACTGCTTCTTTTAGTGACATGCCATTGGAAATCAGTTTATTCGTATAATCCACTAAAATAATGGCATTGTTTACTACGATGCCAACGAGGCTAATTAATCCGATGAAAGCAGAAAATGAAAAGGTATACCCGGAGATGAGTAACGCCCAGATCATTCCGATCACTGCAAAAGGAATCGATGCGTAAATGATCAGAGGTTGCAGAAACGACCTGAATTGTAAAACCAATACGGCAAAAATTGCAATCATTGCAATGATAATAGCAATCTGCATCCCACCAAACGAATCCTGCCTGCTCTCCACTTCTCCGGTAATCACATACTGGTATCCTTTCGGGAATGGGTAATCATTTAATTGATCAATCACAGGATTCATGACCTTATCAAGGTTTATTCCCTTCTCCAGATCGGCTGTAACAAGGGCTGTGCGTTCGAGATCAAATCGTTTGATTCTACTCGGGGCATCAATGAACTCTATGGATGCCAGTTGTTTAAGAGGTACCTGGCGTCCCGAAAGTGATTTGACAAAGATATCGTCGAAGTCTTCGGGTGAGATCTCTTCCCCGACAGGCATCCGCAATATAATTTGATATTCCTTGCCCTGCGGATCCCGGAATTTTGAAACACCCAAACCATATACGGCTGCCCTGATAGTTTTATCAATCTCATAAACGGGAACACCGTAAATGCTTGCTTTATCCCGGTTAATAACAATGCTGAGGTCTATCTGTTTCTTCGACATCTGGTTATCCAGGTTGATCACCCCTTGCTGCTCCCCAATCATTTGTTCCACATCTTCCGAGATACTCTTCAGTACCTCCAGATTTTCTCCGGTGACGAAAATCATGATGGGAGCTTCAATCGGATGACCCTGTTCAAACTCTTTGACATTGATACGAGCCCCGGGATATTCTGAGAAATGTTTCCGGAGCGTAACAATCATGTTGTCAAACTCTTCTACGTTATATTCATCCAGTTGAATGAAGATTTCAGCAAAATTCTTGGAATAGTTCTTCTCAAGAACATTGTAGTAGATTCGGGGATTCCCGTGACCAATGTTCGATGCATAATAGGATACTCCGGAGAGCGTATCCAGCACTGCTTCAACATCCATTGTGACCTGATTTGTTTTGTCCAGGTTTGTCCCCTCCGGCATGTTAATCTGGATCAGAAATTGAGGTTTTTCCGCTTTTGGGAAAAAGGAGATTCCGACAAACTGAAAAACAAAGAGTGAAATGATCAGCGCAACAATTGAACCTGATATGATCAATATCTTGTGATTCATTGAATAGAGAAGTGAACGGCGATAGGGACCTTTTATCAGTTCTTGCATTTTTCGCTCAAAGAATGTTATCTTCCTTTTCGAAGCATCTGCCGGGATTTTATGATATATTTTACTGGTTATTAGCGGTGTGAGCGTTAGAGCAACGAATAAGGACATGATCAGGGTAGCAATAATTGTTATCGGCATGCTTTTTATGAATTCTCCGGATGCTTCGGGCATCATGATGATTGGAATAAACGCCAGAACTGTTGTTGCCGTGGCACTGATGACAGGCCAGCCAATTTCCGAAGACCCAAGAATGGATGCTTCACGTGGCGAGTAGCCTAGAAACCGATACCGGTTGATGTTTTCCACCATCACAATTGAGTTGTCAACTAATAACCCCAATGCAACAACCAATCCGGCAATAGAGATCTGCTGGAGTCCAAATCCGGAAAGGTCCACGACAAACAGACCCATGATGATGGAGAGTGGAATCGCCATAATGACGATCATCGAAGAGCGGAACCCCAGGGCCAGCAAAACGATCAGTCCAACCAAGAGAATCCCTTGCAGCAAATTCCCAAGGAAATAGCTGATCCTTTCATCTACCCAGATAGATTGATCAAATACAGTAAAGAGATGAATTCCAACAGGTAAGGCCTCGGTAAAATCAGTGAGTTTCTTTTGCAGTTCTTCCCGAATTGTGAATATGTTATATCCCTCTTTCTGTTTAACTTCCAGGAAAATACACCGTTCTCCGTTCACCCTGCCAAAATAGTTTTGGTCCTCGTATGTTAACGCTACATCGGCTATATCTTGCAAATAAATGTTACGGCCTCTATATGAGTTCACTACAGTATTTTTTATCTCCTCCAGGTTCGCATAGGTACCACTTGTTTGAATATTGAAATTTTTACCTGAAAGCTTCAGTGATCCACCGGGAATATTGGCGTTATTACTCTGAATGGCTTGTTCGACCTGATCAAGAGAGATATTCATGGCTGCCATTTTCGGGAAATTCAGGGAGATCCTTACCTCTTCCTGCGGATATGCCTTGATATCAACGCTTTTGACACCTTTCGACTTTTGTATCTTCTTCTTGAGATTTTCTGCCTCTTCAAGAAGCGCATGGTAGGGTGCTTTGTCAGAAATAAGAGCCAGTTGCAAGATTACAACATCTGATGTCGTCCACTCAAGGAAATTTACCTCAAGGATCTCATCGGGAAGGGTCCCTCTGATACCATTGACTTTATCCACCACCTCGTCATATTTTTTTCTGGCATCACTCCCGAAATAGAACTCAACGGAGATGTACACAAGGCCATCTTTCACTGTTGTGTGGATTCTCTTGATATCTTCAAGCTCATTCACAACTTCTTCAATAGGCTGAGCTACAAGTTCCTCCAGATCGATAGGGGTCGCTCCGGGGAAAATCACGATCACTGAGGCTCCAGGCACATTCACAGGAGGATCCTCGGTACGAGGCATCGAGAGAAATGAGCTAATCCCGGCAATGACTAACAGGATGAAAACCAGGATAGTGAACTGGTAATTATCGATGGATAGTTTGGGTAGATTCATGACGGAAGGATTGAAGTTATTTTTCCAGGATCAAAATTTCATCATTGTTTTTCAGGTAGTTAGCCCCTTCAACGATAACTAACTCACCCTCCTCAACACCCTCCTTGATACAGATCATCCCCTGGATATTATGGGTTTTAATCTGACGCTTTTCGGCCAGGTTTCCTTTGGCAATAAAAACATATCCTTCATCACCCTGCGCCTCTACAAGAGCATCAATTGGGATCTGCAGGCACATGGTTGGCTGTGGTGCAAAAATCTCAACACTGGCAATGAATCCCGATGCAAGGGGATAATCCTGCGGGTCAACAGTTAATTCTACTTCATATGTACCGGTGTATGGATCAGCTGCTTTTCCAATTTCAGATACGATTGCGTTGAAATCAATTCCCGGATATGCATCAAACCGAACTGTGGCAGGATCCCCCAGATCAACTTTAATAATATCCCTGTCCGTTAGATTGGCTTTCACAACCCACTCATCTTCAGATGAACCGAAGAGGAATACCGGTTGTCCCGGTCCAACGATCTCATTCTCTTCTGCCAACTTTTTAAGGATCTTTCCATTTGCAGGGGCTTCAATTACCGAATATTTCCGGTTAAACCGGGCAATCTCGAGATTAGCTTTTGCAAAATCGAGGGCTGTAAGTGCATCTTGAAGGTTTTCGAGCGTAGCAACACTATCATTGTATAGGTTTTCAATCCGCCTATAATCCCTTTCAGATTTCAAGAAAGCCAGATCTGCCTGGTGTTCGATGGCATTTATTTCTGCCAGGTTTAGCTGGGCGATGATTGCTCCTCGTGTGACGGGCTGGCCCTCTTTTACACTGATTTGCTCAACTACTCCACCGGTTTTAAAACTCAGCCTGACTTCCGTTTTGGAGGAGAGTTGGCCGGAGGTCCTGACAACCTTACGAATCTCTTTAATTTCAGCTGCAACGACTGTCACCCTGATCCTGTCATCTTTTTGAGTGACTTCAGGAGTGCGGTTGCAAGCAAGAAAGGAGAGGGTAAGAAGGAGCAGAATAAGATTTGTATATTTCATAATATCAATGTGTTAGTCATGAAGTTATGAGGTTATGAGGTCATGGTATGAGATTTTAGTATTCGTCAATTGTAATTCGTAATTCGTAATT
>CAZXQU010000057.1:0-18292 GCA_964642545.1 uncultured Prolixibacteraceae bacterium
TGAAGCCCCTCCAAGGGATGGTATCTTCGATAAATCGGCCATCGTGGAGTTGCAGCCAATTCCTTATGTCTACCTTCGGGAAGCCGATATCGTATGGACAAAACGGATCTGGCGAACCGTTGACATGCGTGAGAAGATTAACTTGCCTTATTACTATCCCGAACAACCTCAGGCAGAATGGAAAAGCCTTGTGCAGGTTATGCTTGACGGACTTCGTGAAGGGACAATTACAGCCTACTCCACCACCAATGACCTGTTCCTCTATCCCATTACATACAAAGAGATGATGGATAAAATGGAACAGCCTGAGAAGGTTAATATTAAAAGACCTGATGGCAGTGATTTTGATACAGTTATCACGAAACCTTTCTATGCCTCTGATGTGAAAAAATTCATGATCAAAGAGGATTGGTTCTTTGACAAACAGCGCTCTGTATTTGAGGTAAGAATTCTTGGCATCTGTCCTTTGATGGCCAGCTATGATGACCTCACCGGGAAGTATCGTGGAGATATTAAGCTTTTCTGGGTTTATTTTCCTGAGTGCCGTAATATCTTTGCCCACAACGAGATCTTTAATTTGAAGAACGGATCAGCGGGCAGAATGAGCTTTGACGATGCCTTTACCAAACGCATTTTTTCAAGTTACATCACCAAATTTGAGAATGTTTACGACCGTCAGATCAACCAGTACGCAATAGGTGTAGATGCACTGCTTGAGTCGGAACGTGCTAAAAACCAGATCTTCGAATTCGAAGAAGGCCTCTGGGAATATTAAACGATTCATTTACAAAGTAGGGGCAACCTGTCAGGTTGCCCCTACTTTTTTTGCAATAAATCACCCGTTTTTTTACCTTCGTGATCGTGGTTCAACCATTCTTATCAACACCGATTGAATACCTGAAAGGGGTGGGCCCTGTCAGGGGCGAGATGCTTCGTAAAGAGCTTCAAGTCAATACATTTGGTGAATTGCTTTCGTGTTTTCCTTTCAGATACATTGATCGAAGCAGGTTTTATAAGATTGCAGAGATCCGTGAAGAATATCCCTTCATCCAGGTAAGAGGGGTGATCAGGTCTGTTCAAACAGTTGGAGCTCCCCGTGCCAAACGATTGGTTGCCATGGTTGAAGATCAAACAGGAACAATGGACCTGGTATGGTTCAAAGGGCACAAGTGGGTCGCTGACAAATTGATTCCCGGCAAGGAGTACGTAATTTTCGGTCGGCCTACCAGGTTCAATGGCCGGTGGAACATTGCTCATCCCGAAATTGAACTATCATTAGATCAACCACCTCCCCTCAGCGAAATATTGAGACCACTCTATTACTCTTCTGAAAAGTTGAAGGCGAAAGGGTTGGATAGCCGCGGAATTTCCAAACTGGTGAAGAACTTGTTGCTTCTTGAGAAATTCCATGTGCCTGAGACCATCCCGGCAGAGATCCTTCAATCCCTGAAATTAATTCCGCGTCAGGAATCTTTTATTAGCATCCATTTCCCTGAAAGTCCCGAACAGCTAAAACGGGCGCAGGCCAGGCTAAAATTCGAGGAATTCTTCTTTATCCAGCTTCGCCTGCTTCAACAAAAGTTTCTTCGCCTCAACAAGCAGCAAGGGCATCTATTCTCTCATGTGGGTGAATATGTAAACAGGTTTTATAAAAGCCACCTTGCTTATGAACTCACTGGAGCCCAGAAACGGGTGATCAAAGAGATCAGGGCTGATCTCGGTTCAGGAAAACAGATGAACCGGTTGCTCCAGGGTGATGTTGGCAGCGGAAAAACCCTGGTAGCACTCATGACGATGCTCATCGCCCTGGATAATGGATATCAGGCATGTATCATGGCTCCTACAGAGATCCTTGCCAACCAGCACTTCCAAACGATCAGCGGAATGGTTCAGGGAATGGGAGTCGAGGTGCGGCTTCTTACGGGATCAACCAAGAGTGCTGACAGAAAGGAAATGCAGCATGGGCTTATCAATGGGGATATTCATTTCATGATCGGAACGCATGCCTTGCTTGAGGAATATGTACAGTTTAAGAACCTGGGTCTTGTTGTGATAGATGAACAACACAGGTTTGGTGTTGCCCAGCGAGCGAAGCTTTGGGATAAAAACCAGATCACACCTCATGTTTTGGTTATGACAGCTACACCGATCCCACGCACACTTGCCATGACGCTCTATGGCGACCTGGATGCCTCTGTCATCGATGAGATGCCTCCCGGACGGATGCCTGTTATAACCCGCCATGCATTTGAATCGAAACGGCTTGAACTCTTTGGATTCCTGAAGAAGACGATCAGGGAGGGGAGGCAGGTCTATATGGTATATCCGCTGATCAATGAATCGGAGTCGATGGATCTCAAAAACCTGATGGAAGGCTATGATGCCGTTGTCAGGGAGTTTCCTTTACCCGATTTTGCCATCAGTATCGTTCATGGGCAGATGAAACCTGCTGATAAAGAGTTTGAGATGCAACGTTTTATAAAGAAGCAAACCCAAATCATGGTCGCAACCACGGTCATCGAGGTGGGTGTTGACATTCCCAATGCTTCGGTGATGGTGATTGAAAACGCCGAACGGTTTGGCCTCTCACAACTGCACCAGCTTAGAGGAAGGGTTGGCCGGGGCTCTGATCAGTCGTTCTGCATTCTGATGACTTCGGATAAGCTGACAAATGATGCCCGCAAACGAATCCAAACAATGGTTAACACCACCGATGGATTTGTTATTGCTGAAACCGATCTTCAGTTACGGGGTCCGGGTGATCTGGAAGGGACACAGCAGAGCGGCATCCTGGACCTGAAAATTGCAGATATTGTAAAAGATGAAAAGATACTGAAGTACAGCCGGCACCTTGCCACCCAGATCATTGAGAAAGATCCCGGGCTGGAGCTTCCCGAGCATCAGCGCCTGAACCATCACCTCCGCATGATTCAGAAATACGAGCATAACTGGGGCCTGATAAGCTAACCATACGGATTTTATCCCTAATTTTGCTCTCTTTAACAGAACAGATCAATGAAAATTTCATATCAATGGCTGAAACAGTACCTGACTGTTGATCTCACTCCCGAAGAAGTAGGGGATATGTTGACAGGTTGCGGACTTGAGGTGGAGAACATGGAAACGTGGCTGAGTGTAAAGGGTGGCCTTCGGGGGGTTGTGATAGGTGAAGTAGTTGAATGTCAGCCTCATCCAAATTCCGACCATCTCAGCCTTACAAGAGTCTCCGTTGGCGGGACGGAGTTACTCCCGATCGTATGCGGTGCATCAAATGTTGCTGCAGGGCAGAAAGTAGCGGTGGCAACCGTTGGAGCGAAGCTTTACCAGGGGGATAAAGAGCTGGTGATACAGAAAGCAAAACTTCGGGGAGAGGTGTCGGAGGGGATGATTTGTGCTGAGGATGAGTTAGGGGTTGGAGATTCGCACGACGGCATCCTGGTACTCGATTCTTCTGCCATACCCGGAACTCCTGCAAGTGATTATTTTGAGGTGGCTGAAGATGTTATCTATCATATAGGCTTGACACCGAACAGAAGTGATGCAGCCTCACATGTTGGAGTTGCCCGCGATATCACCGCTGTATATAATAATTTCGGGAGAGACATAGCTCCGGTTGAGGGAAGGGCGCTCCTTAACTTCCCTGCCCTTACATCCTTCAGCCCGGATCATAATAAGCGCCGCATCGATATAGTGGTAGAGGATGAGGAGGGAAGTCCAAGATATTCGGGAGTAACGATTACCAACGTAACGGTTGGTGAGTCACCAGCCTGGCTGAAAAAAAGGTTGCTCTCAATAGGTTTAAGGCCGATCAATAATATCGTTGACATCACGAATTTTGTGTTGATGGAGCTTGGACAACCGTTGCATGCCTTTGATGCCGATAAGATTGAAGGAGGAAAGGTGGTTGTTAAAAAATTTAAAAGTGAGACAGCCTTCACTACTCTGGATGAGGTATCCCGAACGCTGACGCCAGCCGATCTGATGATTTGCAGTGAAACAGGCCCAATGTGCATAGCAGGTGTATTTGGGGGGTTGCACTCCGGTGTTACTGGGGAGACAAAGAATATTTTTCTTGAGAGTGCCTGTTTTAACCCGGTATCAATCAGGAAAACTGCCAGGCATCATGGTCTTCAGACTGACGCATCCTTCCGTTTTGAACGGGGAACCGATATCGAGATGACACTTACGGCGCTTAAGCGTGCCGCACTTCTGATCGGAGATATTGCAGGTGGCGAGATCTCATCGGAATTGGTGGATATCTATCCGCATCCAAGACCTAAGATGAAGGTGGCGCTTACATTCAGGAACCTGAACCGCCTCATTGGAAAAGAGATTCCCACTGATGTTGTGAAGAGCATTTTGACTGACCTGGGGATTACGATCGAGCATGAAAGTGATACTGGACTTGATTTACTCATACCAGCATTCAAAGTTGACGTTAACCGTGAAGCCGATGTGATAGAGGAGATATTGCGCATCTATGGCTACAACAATATTGGGATACCATTGGAAGTAAAGTCTTCGTTCTCATTTCATTCGGGACCCGATAATAGTAAAATGCGTAATGTCGTTGCAGATCTGTTGAGCTCAAACGGATATTTTGAGATCATGAATAATTCCCTTACACGATCAACTTACTACGAAGACAATGTCCTTTATCCGGTTGATTCGTGTGTGAAAATCCTCAATCCCAGCAGCCGTGATCTTGATGTGATGCGTCAGACACTTCTGTATGGCGGACTCGAATCCATTGCCTATAATGTCAACAGAAAAGCTCCGGATCTGCTGTTTTTTGAAATGGGAACCGTCTATTCCCTTGCCAAAAAGGAGAGTTTGGACCCCTTACCCGGCTATCATGAAGAGCAGCGGCTTGCACTTTTCCTGACAGGACGGAAAGTGCCTGAGAGCTGGGATACAAATGATTCATCAACTGATAGTATTCTCCTCAAGGGAATGCTTCATGCAATTTTTTTAAGGTTGTCCATTGATCCGGATGGATTGAATCTTCTGCCGCTTGAAACACCTCTGTTTTCAAGTGGGTTCAGCTACTTGAGTCGTGGTGGACTCCTGGTTACTGCCGGACAGGTTAGGAGATCGATATTGAGTCCGTTTGATATCCGCCAGCCTGTTATCTACGCCGATATAAATTGGGATCTTTTGGTGCAACTGGCAGCAGGAAAGAGTTTGCAGTTTAGCGAATTACCGAAGTTTCCGGTTGCAAGAAGAGACCTCGCACTTCTACTTGATAAAGTGATTTCATTTGATCAGATCCGGCAAGTTGCCTATGAGACTGAAAGGAAACTTCTTCGCCAGGTTGGTTTGTTTGATGTTTATGAAGGAGATCGGATTGAGGCTGGGAAGAAGTCGTATGCACTAAGCTTCCTGCTTGGGGATTCTTCAAAAACCCTCACAGATGCTGAGATCGATAAAGTGATGGATCGGTTTGTAAAAGCATTTTCCGGGAAGTTAGGAGCCAGCATCCGGTAAATATTTCGTAATTTTGTCTATAGTGATAAGCCAATTTGGCATGAGTGATGGATATTTTAGCGATTAAACAACGTTTTGGAATTATTGGTAATTCACCGTTACTCGACAGGGCTATTGATGTTGCCCGTCAGGTAGCCCCAACAGACATAACAGTCCTGATCTCAGGGGAGAGTGGGACTGGGAAGGAGTTTTTCCCTAAGATCATTCATCAGCTCAGCGCACGAAAGCACGGTCCTTATATTGCGGTGAATTGCGGCGCAATCCCGGAAGGAACGATTGACTCAGAACTCTTTGGGCATGAAAAGGGCTCGTTTACCGGAGCACATGAAGCCCGTAAAGGGTATTTTGAGGTTGTCAACGGAGGAACCATATTCCTGGATGAGGTGGCCGAATTGCCGTTATCCACGCAGGTGCGTTTGTTAAGGGTTCTGGAAAGCGGTGAATTTATGCGTGTTGGATCCTCCAAAGAGTTGAAGACCAACGTACGCGTAGTAGCTGCAACCAATATCAACATCCCGGATGCCATTGCCGGTGGAAAGTTCCGGCAGGACCTCTACTACAGGCTCAATACTGTCCCGATTTACATGCCACCATTGAGGGACAGAAAAGATGATATTCATCTGTTGTTTCGTAAATTTGCAAGTGATGCCGCTGAGAAATACAGGATGCCTCCAATTCAGCTTGATCAGGAGGCTGTGCATCTGCTGACGCAGTATCGTTGGCCGGGGAATATCCGACAGCTCAAAAACATCACTGAACAGATATCTATTATTGAGAAAAAACGGGAGATCACCGATGAAATCCTGAAGAAATACCTTCCAGACAGTCATGTCAGTGAGCTCCCTATCCTTTATAAAGGAGAAGAATCGACAAAAATTTCTGAACGGGAATTGCTCTACAAGGTGCTCTTTGATATGAAGCGGGACATGAATGACCTGAAGCAGCTCGTGATGAACATGATTGAAGGCGAAAATGTGAAGGAGACCTATGGAGAGAATAAACACCTTCTGACAAGGCTATACAAAGATTACCCCGAAGAGAGTTCAAGTGACTTGCCAGTAATTGTACGGCCTGTCGACTCTAGGTTTGATGGACCTGTTGAAGAATCGGAAGAGGTCAATGAATCACTATCACTGCAAAAGCTTGAGGTAGAATTCATCAAACGCGCACTGGTAAAATATGACGGCAAACGGAAGGAGGCTGCCCGTGAACTTGGCATCTCGGAACGTACACTATATCGCAAAATCAAGGAATACGACATCGAAGAATGAGGCATCTCGGCACAATCGGTTCATTCAGTATGTATGGCATTTTTGCCATGGGAATATTTTCTGTTCTTATGTTAACAGGATCGTGTCGAATGAGTTACAGTTTCACCGGTGCTTCAATCTCACCGGAGGTGAAGACGATCTCAATCGACAACTTTCCGAATAAAGCGATGCTGGTTGTTCCTACACTTAGCCGAAGTTTTACCGAGGCGTTAAAGAATTACTTCACTTCACAGACAAACCTGATTCTGGTTGAACGTAATGGCGACCTTAACCTGGAAGGTTCTATCACAGGATATTCAGTCCAACCACAGGCGATCTCGGGGAATGAAGTGGCCCAACTGAACAGGCTTACAATTACAGTAAAAGTTAATTTTACAAACAAATTTGATGAGAAACAGAATTTCGAATCAAACTTTTCAAGATACGTTGATTATTCCAGTTCTCAAAACCTGGTTTCGGTTCAGGATGATCTGATAGCAGAAATTAATGAACAACTTGTCCAGGATATTTTCAACAAGGCTGTTGTGAACTGGTAAATTATTTCGTTTTATTGTGATAAACAATGGAGAGTAAAGAGTTTCTGGCTTATATCAACAACCCCGTTGCTGTCGATGCCCAAAGTCTGAAACAGATCGAAGAGGTACAGAAGGAGTACCCATTCTGCCAGACAGCACATTTGTTGTTTGCGCTGAATCTCTATGCCGAGGAGCATCCCCAATATGCAGTGCAGCTAAAGCGGGCTTCCGCCTATGCGGCTGATCGGCGTCAGTTGAAGCATCTCATTGACAAATACCGGCTTGTACATCCGAAACCGGCCACTCCCAAACTCGTCCTTCCTGTAAAATCTGTCGTAGCTGCCAAATCCGTTGAACCACAAAAAACTCCCACACCTTTACCACTACTACGGCACCACCTCCCCACCTCCCCGCCTCCCCACCTCCCTACATCCCCACCCTCACTATCACCCCGTGTGGCATTCAAACCCATAATCCCAGGAACTGAGGAGCCTCGCGGAGGGGAATCGTTGCGGGAAAAGTTACTGGAGATTGTGCACAGGAGGCTGATTGAAATCGCCGAAGAACATGGAGAAAGTCCGAATCTCTACACGACTTCACAAACAGATTCACCTCCTGTAGTGGTTCCGGGCAGGCAACGCGTGACCTTTTCTTTGGAATCGCCGGGTCCATTATCAAAAGAGGAGCTGATCGAAAAGTTTATCCGTGAAGAACCAAGAATCTCTTCTCCTCGTAAAGTGCAGCTAAAACTTACTTATCTGGCCCCAAGAGATCCCCAGGAAGATGATGAAATTGTAAGTGAAACGCTCGCGATACTATACCATAAACAAGGGAATACAGGGAAATCGATTCGTGTCTACGAGAAATTGTGTTTGCTTTTCCCAGA
The DNA here is from genome assembly GCA_964642545.1 of uncultured Prolixibacteraceae bacterium. Taxonomy (GTDB): domain Bacteria; phylum Bacteroidota; class Bacteroidia; order Bacteroidales; family FEN-979; genus QYOJ01. Next base: position 8,160 of record CAZXQU010000057.1, read on the forward strand.
AAAAAGTAGTTACTTTGCAGCCCGAATTGAAGCACTGAAAACTCAAAAGCCCCCTGACAATGAAAGGTATGAGTCCTGAAATGCTGAAAAATTCGTAATTCGTAATTCGTAATTCGTAATTCAAAAGAGATGGGCTTTTATATTTTAATCTCGGTGCTGATCCTCATCACTTGTGTGCTGATGGTTCTTGTAGTATTGGTTCAGAACTCAAAAGGAGGAGGGCTGGCATCCAACTTCGCTGGATCCAACCAATATATGGGCGTAAGAAAAACTGCTGATTTCCTGGAGAAATCTACCTGGACACTGGCTATTGTGTTGCTTGTTCTCAGTCTCTTTTCTATCTTTGTAATCCCCAAAAATCAGGGAGTAGCAACAACACAGGAGAGTGAGATTCAAAAGCAGATTGATGAGAATGCCACCCCAATCAATGATTTTCAGGTACCACCTGATAGAAATGAATAAGGCATTTCCGGTATAGACAGCGTGTCCCTTTAGAGACGAGGCATGCCTCGTCTCTAAAGGGAGGCCTCGTTTCTACAAAAAACAATGTCAGAATGTCAGAACACTCTGACATTTTTTTTTGATTCCACCCATATTCAGCTTTGGCACGAAATGTGACATGTGCGGAGCAAACGAACCAAGGGATTTTTTAATGTTAAACTCTAATTTTTAAAATATGACAAAAGTAAACATCAAACCGTTGGCCGACAGGGTATTGGTTGAGCCAGCAGCGGCAGAAGAAAAAACAGCCGGTGGGATTATCATCCCTGATACTGCAAAAGAGAAGCCCCAGAAAGGAACCATTGTAGCAGTTGGCCCTGGAAAGAAGGATGAACCAATGACTGTAAAAGTAGGCGATAATGTGCTCTATGGCAAATATGCGGGAACTGAGATCACCTTCAATGGCAAGGATTATATGATCATGAGAGAATCTGACGTTGTTGCAGTCATTTAATTTTCCGAAACATTTCGAAATAACCTGATTAAAAACCTATAATTGAATAACAATGGCAAAAGATATTATTTTTGACGTAAAAGCGCGGGATGGTCTGAAAAAGGGTGTTGACGCACTCTCCAACGCAGTTAAAGTTACCCTGGGACCCAAAGGACGTAACGTAATCATTGAAAAATCGTATGGTGCACCGGTGGTGACCAAAGACGGCGTCACAGTGGCAAAAGAGATTGACCTGAAAGACGCAGTTGAAAATATGGGCGCTCAGATGGTAAAGGAAGTTGCTTCCAAAACCAGTGATATTGCAGGCGATGGCACAACCACTGCCACAGTACTTGCCCAGGCAATCTTCACAACAGGACTTAAAAATGTGACAGCTGGCGCAAATCCGATGGACCTCAAGAGAGGGATCGATAAAGCAGTTGCAGAAGTACTTAGTTCGCTGAAAGCTCAGAGCAAAGAGGTAGGTGACAGCATGGAGAAGATCGAACAGGTAGCTTCTGTTTCGGCCAACAACGACAGCTTCATTGGAAAAATGATTGCTGAAGCGATGGACAAAGTGAAGAAAGAGGGTGTTATTACCATTGAAGAGGCAAAAGGCATCGAAACTACCGTAAAAGTAGTTGAAGGTATGCAGTTTGACCGCGGTTATATCTCTCCCTATTTCGTAACGGATACCGAGAAGATGGAAGTTGTGTTTGAAAATCCCTACATTCTGATATACGATAAGAAGATCTCTGTGATGAAAGACCTCCTCCCCATCCTGGAGAAAGCAGTTCAGACCGGACGTCCTCTGATTATTATCTCCGAAGATATGGAAGGTGAAGCACTGGCTACACTGGTTGTAAATAAAATCCGTGGCACGCTGAAAGTTGCTGCTGTTAAAGCTCCTGGTTTTGGTGACAGAAGAAAAGAGATGCTGGAAGATATCGCCATTTTGACCGGTGGTACAGTAATCAGTGAAGAAAAAGGATACAAACTGGAAGATGCAACTCTCCAATATCTTGGCGAAGCTGAGAAAGTGACCATTGACAAGGAGAATACCACCATTATCAACGGCCATGGCAAGAAAGAAGATATCCAGGGAAGGATCAACCAGATCAAAGCACAGATTGAAAAAAACACATCTGACTATGATCGTGAGAAACTCCAGGAACGTCTTGCAAAATTGGCAGGTGGAGTTGCAGTGATCTATGTTGGTGCTGCTTCTGAAATTGAGATGAAGGAGAAGAAAGATCGTTTTGACGATGCTCTCCACGCAACACGCGCAGCAATCGAAGAGGGAATTATCCCTGGTGGCGGTGTTGCTTACATTCGTGCGATCAAAGCTATTGAGAAACTTAAAGGAGACAATGCTGACGAAACTACCGGTATCGCTATCGTAAAGAGATCTCTGGAAGAGCCTCTCCGTCAGATTGTAGCCAATGCTGGACTGGAACCTTCAGTAATCGTGCAGAAGGTAAAAGACGGGAAAGATGATTTTGGTTTCAATGCCCGTACCGAAGAGTATGAGAATCTGTTTAAATCAGGTGTGATTGATCCTACGAAAGTAGCTCGCGTCGCTCTTGAAAATGCAGCTTCCATTGCCAGCATGTTGCTAACAACCGAGTGTGTGCTTGTCTCCATTAAAGAGGAAAAAGCTGGAATGCCTCCAATGAGCCCCGATATGGGTGGAATGGGTGGCATGTATTAAAAATCGCTTAGCATAGTAAAGAGGCTGATGGAATCTCCATCAGCCTCTTTTTTTCATCAGGTGGAAAACTTTTGAGACTTTTCGCCGGATTCTTTCGTTTAGATTTTATAATATTGCGTTTAATAAAATACATGAATATGAGAAAAATATTTTTCACCAGTCTGATAGCCTTATTTTTCATATCATTCAATCAGATTTTTGCCCAGGAGGTAACGAATGCATCCAATTTACCTATCGATCCTGATTCACAGAAGATACTTTACCGGGATGTGGTGGAAGAGAACGGAGACCCTGGTTACCTCTATAATAAAGCAATGGAATGGTTCAACTATTACTACCTCAACCCAACCTCGTTATTTAACATTCAGGATAGGGTAAACGGAAAGATTGAAGCAACTGGCCGGATGCCGATTTATTATAGTGATGAAAAAGGCAACCGTCTCAATGCAGGTTTAATTGTCTATACGATCCGCCTCGAATTTAAAGATAACAGATACCGATATACGCTTACAGATTTTAATCTGAAAGGAGCTTCCCGTTTCCCAATCGAAAAATGGATGAACAAGGAGGACCCTGCCTATAATCCTCAGTGGAACTCCTACCTCTACCAGGTGGATACCACCATGCAACGACTTGCCACTACTCTGATTGAAAAGATGAAATTCGTGGAAGTGAAAACGGATGAATGGTAACCAGAAGTCCGATATCCGATCTCTCTCACAGCAGGAGATAGATACTTTTTTTTCTTCTATCAGGGAGAAACCATTTCGTGCGAAGCAGTTATATGAATGGCTCTGGAAGAAGGGCTGCCACTCATTTGAGGAGATGAGTAATCTCCCGCTATCTCTCCGAAACCAGCTTTCGGAAACTTTTACTTTTGATGTGATCGTTGAAAGAAGGCGCCAGAAAAGTAGTGATGGAACCATGAAGATTGGGTTCAGGCTTCGAGACGATACCATTATTGAAGGGGTACTGATCCCTGCCGAACAGCGTTCAACAGCTTGTATCTCAACCCAGGCTGGTTGTGCACTTGGCTGTACTTTCTGTGCAACCGCTACTCTCGGCTTTTCCCGTAATCTCACCGTGGCAGAGATAGTCGATCAGGTATGGTACCTTAATGTGGCTTCCGTCGAAAATCATGGAATTCCGCTTTCCAATATTGTCCTGATGGGAATGGGAGAGCCCCTCTTCAACTATCCTAATGTTAAACGGGCGATCGAACTTATCACTGGCGGGGATGGTATGGGAATTTCACCCCAACGCATTACTCTCTCTACTATTGGCGTTCCAAAAGTAATCCGGCAACTGGCGGATGACCAGTTTAAGCCACACCTGGCACTCTCCCTCCATGCTGCAACAGATATAAAAAGGGACAGAATTATTCCCTTTAACCAGCGATTTCCTATTTCGGAACTGATAACAGCTTTAATCTATTACCATAAGACGACTGGGAAAAGGTTTACAATTGAATACCTTCTTCTGAAAGATTTCAACGATACCCTCACTGATGCCAAATCACTCGCTGAGTTTTGTAAAAACTTTCCGGTCAAAGTCAATCTGATCGAATTTAACCCGGTGGAAGGGATCGATTTTCAGCGCTCAGACATGAGAAGGATGAAGGAGTTTTACGACTTTTTGGAATTACGCAATATGGTGGTAAATATCCGCCAAAGCCGGGGAAAAGATATTGATGCAGCATGTGGTCAACTGGCGGCGAAGGACGTAGGACTTAGGACGTGAGACGTGAGAAGAAATAAGAAATAAGAAATTAGGAAAATAGGAAATTAGGTCAGGAAGTCAGGAGTTAAGGAGGTCAGGGGTAAAAGGGAGATGAAAAAACCGACAACCGACAACTTACAACTGATAACAGACAATTAGTAATCCGAAACCCAAAACCCAAAACCCGAAACCTGAAAGGAATGCAGTATGAAAAAGCAAGATTTTGAACTAGAAGGGCAGATCGTTGATGTTATAAAGAAACGGATTTTCCCGGGAAAAGTATCGGTCTCCGATGGACGGATTACTCAAATCTCTGAAGAGATCGTTACCGCTAAACATTATATCCTTCCCGGATTGGTAGATGCACACATTCATGTTGAAAGCTCGATGCTCATCCCTTCCGAATTTGCTCGACTGGCTGTAGTCCATGGTACTGTTGCAACGGTTTCGGATCCACATGAGATTGCCAATGTTCTGGGAATCCCCGGGGTAATGTTTATGATTCGGAATGGAAGAAAGGTCCCTTTCAAATTCAACTTCGGAGCATCATCATGTGTGCCTGCAACAACATTTGAAACTGCCGGTGCTGCACTTGGAGTAGAGGAAATTACCTCCCTGCTTTCGATGCCTGAAATTCTTTACTTGTCAGAGATGATGAACTTCCCTGGAGTCCTTTACGGAGACGCGGAAGTAAAGGCTAAACTTGATGTGGCGAAGAGACTTGGAAAGCCAATCGATGGACATGCTCCCGGTTTAAGAGGAGAGGATGCGAAACGATATATTGAGGCAGGAATCAGTACAGATCATGAATGCTTTACCAAACCAGAAGCTCTCGATAAACTCAACTTTGGCATGAAAATACTGATCAGAGAAGGCAGCGCTGCTAAAAATTTCGAGGCACTCTGTAGCCTGATCGACGAATATCCTGAAATGGTGATGCTTTGCTCTGATGATAAGCATCCCAATGATTTGGCTGAAGGCCATATCAATCAATTGATAGTCAGAGCTTTGGCGAAGGGATTTGATTTCATGAATGTAATCCGCAGTTGTACGTTTAATCCTGTAACTCATTACCAGTTACCAGTTGGATTGTTGCAAGCCGGTAATCCAGCCGATATAATTGTAGTTGACAACCTTAAAGGGTTTCATGTCAAGGCCACTTATGTGGATGGGATACTCGTTGCGGAGAACGGAAAAACTCTCATTAACTCCGTGGCAGAGCTACCCTCGAATCATTTTAATGCAGATCCTCTGGAAAGAGAGGCGATTAAGGTGCCTGATTCCAGGGGTGATATTCGTGTAATCAAGGCACTTGACGGCCAGTTGATCACAGAAACGCTACGTTTTTCACCGAAGATTTCCAACGGGTTGGTAATTGCAGATCCCGACCGTGATATCTTGAAGCTTGTCGTCAGGAACCGGTATAATCATGCACCACCGGCTATTGGATTTGTTTCCGGATTTGGGTTAAAGCAGGGAGCTATTGCCTCCTGCGTTGCACACGATAGCCACAATATTGTAGCGGTGGGAGCCGATGATAACTCTATCACCCGTGCTATCAATCTGATCATCTCCTCCAAAGGTGGAATTTCTATTGTAGAGGGGGACCATGAGATGTCTATTCCTTTGCCTTTTGCTGGAATCATGTCAGATCAGGATGGGTATGGGATCGCACAGCTTTACGAACAGATGGATGAATGGACCAAACGATTAGGAAGTTCTCTGCGAGCACCATACATGACACTCTCATTTATGGCATTATTGGTTATTCCCGATCTGAAGTTGAGCGATAAAGGATTGTTTGACGGTGAAAAGTTTGCTTTTACTTCACTTTTTTGGCAAAATATATAGATATATTTATTTTTGTAAAATATTTTTCATAATTTTGCCTCAGTTTACTATTTGTTATTCATTAAACCATGAAAAAGAACGTGTTACAACTTGACAAACTTGAGATGGGTGCCAGCATGCTTAGAGCAATGGCCCATCCGATGAGAATTGCTATTATTGAATTGCTTACTGCATCAAAAAGGCTCTCTGTTACTGAAATATACGAAAAACTTAACATCGAACAAGCATCAGCTTCTCATCACTTGAATATTTTGAAAAACAAGGGTGTCCTTGAATCAAAGAGAGAAGGAAAGATGATCTTTTATTCGTTGAAACATGACAAGCTGACGGAGATCATCAACTCACTGGATCGTTGCATGGAGATGTAATCTGAAGTTTTTATAACTTCCACTCTTCTTCAACATCCCAGTTTCCCCTGATCTCGACAACCTTTGGAAAGAAGAACACGGTTTCAGGTTGAATTTTTTCCAGGTAATCTCCTGTATCCCAACGACGGTTCCTGTTGGAATCTAAAATTGCCTTTATCGTATACTTTGCAGGTACGATAAAGGCAAATTTAATTTGCCCCGATTCACCTATAAATTTCTCTTCAACAACTTTCCCTTTTTCTGCCAATATCTGAATGATGTAGTTGCCGGGTTTGTCATCAATATTTACATTGATGACAAGAGTTCCGAGGTCCCTGAGGGTTATTGTTTTAAAGGTATGGATGGTTGTATCGTTACTTAATCCGTTGTAGGAGATGAATGACGAATCGGGAACGATGAGCTTGTAGGAAGTTCCCTCTTTCCATGACGATGTAACTTGGAAGTGACGCATCAATGGATCCAAAAATTCTATGGAAGGAACCACGGTATCTCCACCACTGATTAACAGGAATCCTGCTAGATCATACTCCGAAACAGGGTAAGAAAGTTGTCCTGTCAGCGGGTTTTTCATGTAATTGAAAGCGCCCCGAGGTTCCCATGAAATAAGTAGGCTTTCTGGCTTACTTTCTTCATGATCCTTTTTCTTTGATTTTTCCCCCTTAGCAAGTTTGGTAGGTGCAATGGATATTGTATCCAAAATGGTCTCTCCGTCCCGCACTTCAAGAATCAAGGTGTCTGGAATTTCTGCTGTTGCAAAAAGCAAAACTGTATCCATTTTAGCACTCAGCTCTTCCATACACCAGGTTAGCGATGAGTCGATGTTGAGAGGGATGATCACAGGGGAGTAAGGAGGGTATTTGTAGATCACCCTGAACAAGTCGTTCATCACAAGTTCCGATTTGATAATCTCTTGTGTTGAGTCAATCTCTTCGAACATTTTCAAAAACAATTCAGTGGCAGTTGGCGCCGGAGATTGGACTACACTGTCCTGGTCTAAACTGTCGGGGACAGATGGTGAAACAAAAAAGGGAGTTACCAGTGAATCAGAAAATGCAATTTGTTCTGCAGGCATATTATAAAGAAAGTCCCCGCTTTTATCATCAAGTACGAAAAGTTTGTAAAAGCCATCGCGAAGATTTTCAAAGGTGAAAATTCCCTGCTCATTAGTTTGGGTGATGTAGAGTGGTGGGACAAGGTAGGGGAGAGAATCAAAAGGGATGGTATCGTTGTTATTGATATAGAGTTGTGCATAGACTTCAGGAACAGGTTTATTGTCAAAAGCATTGATAACTTGTCCCGATATTGAGAGGGAATCGATGTGGTCTCCGGTGGAAAATACATACCTGAAATTAGAGAGGATATTCCCCTCCGTAATGTCGGTAATAGACTTTCCGAAATTGATAATATAAGTGGTGTTGGCATCAAGGGAATCATTAAAATCTACGATTACTGTTTTCCCTCTCTGTTTGTAGGTGGGCTTTTCGGAAAGTGGCGGGGAGATGAAAATTTCGGAACTGGCTGATTTCAATGAGATAAACTCGTTGAAAGTAATTTGAATATCGCGTGATAAAAAATGGGTTGAATTATTTGGAGGCTCACACGCTATCACTTCGGGAGGGGAGATGTCCTTGGCGCCACCTTCGGGAGTTACAGGATTGGCGCAGTGAAACATCAATACTGAAAACAGGAGAAGCAACAGAAAGATGGGAAATAACCTGGTTCGCAAAAGCTATTGTATTTGATTTTGAACATTCCAAAGTTACCAATCGTTTTCATAAGCAGAGGAAAAATTTTACTAATTTTACGCAGCAAATCCTAAAATATCAATTCGATGAGTGGTCACAACAAATGGTCGACAATTAAACGTAAAAAGGGAGCTCTTGATGCCAAACGCTCCAAGATCTTCTCCAAGATCATTAAAGAGATAACGATTGCTGTAAGAGAAGGAGGGATTGATCCCGATGGCAATCCAAGGCTAAGGTTAGGAATTGCCAACGCAAAAGGCGCTTCCATGCCAAAAGAGACGATTCAGCGTGCCATCAGCAAGGGAGCGGATAAAGATGCCGCTGCTCTCACTGAGACTACCTACGAAGGGAAAGGGGCTCATGGGATTGCCATCTATGTTGAGTGTATGACCGATAACACTCAGCGAACAGTAAGCAATATCCGCTCATACTTCAGCAAACATGGAGGAGAACTTGGGAAAAACGGGACGCTGAATTACCTGTTTGAACGCAAGGGGATCTTTGTCGTTCCCAAAGGGGATCTCAATCAGGATGATTTTGAGATGGAGGTGATTGATGCCGGAGCTGAAGATATTGAGGTGGATGATGAAGTGTTCACCATCACCACTGCGATGGAAGATTTCGGGAATATGATGAAGAAACTGGAAGAGTTAGGCATCGAACCCGAGAGTGCATCTCTTCAGCGAATTCCTAAATCGACTGAAACCCTTGATATAGAAAGTGCCAGGAAAATACTTAAGCTTATTGATCTCATCGAAGAGGATGATGATGTTCAGCAGGTGTTCCACACTCTCACCCTCACCGATGAGCTTATGGACGATTAAACGTTGCAGATAAATTGCACTAGGTTTGTTCCTTTTGGCAACTCCAGTTTCTTCCTTAGCCTGATTCTTGAAATCTCGGTACTCGGTGCTGTGATCTTCAGGATATGCGAGATCTCTTTGGTAGCAAGATTCATGCGAAGCAAGGCAGCCAGTTTGTGATCGGTTGGAGTGAGCTGCGGGTGTTTTTCCCTGAGCCTGTCAAAGAATCCAGCATGGATCTTCTCAAAATGTGCTTTGATTCGATACCAGTCATTGTCAAATTTAATGTTCTCGTCGATCGTATCGAGGACTTCCGTGACCTCTTTCTTTGTGATTACCTTACCTTTTTTCAGTAGGCGGTTTAAATCTTTTCGAATTAAACCAATAATTTTATTCTTCTGTGAGATGAAGATGGAAGAGGTTGCCAGCTCCCTATTGATGAGGTCAAGTTCCATCTGATGTTTTTGTTTGAGCAGTTGGTTTACCTTTTGTTCGGCCCTGATTCTCTCTTGCAAACGCTGGTTCTTCTCCTTTTCGGCGTTTTTTCGGTGTTGGATCTCTGTTTTTAGCTCAGAGATAATCCGTTCGTTGGTGATTTCGAGGTTCCGCTGGTAGTTTGCAACTTCTATCGCGGCTCTGATCTGGTCGATATCAACCGGTTTAAAGAGGTAGGCATAAGGTTTCAGGGAGAATGACTTTGTAAAAACGTCATTACGATTTAGTGATGTCAGGAAAATGATCCCACAGTTTGAGTTTTCAGTTAAGATTCTTGCTGCTTCGATGCCATCCATTGAATCGGCCAGTTTAACATCCATTATTACGATATCTGGTTCCTGATTCTTTTCCTTGAGGGCTGAGATCGACTCTACAGCACTTTCCCCTTTGGTCTCTATCCCCATGATCTCATATCCAAGGTCAGAAAGTTTGGCTTTCAGATCATGCGCGAGGATCAACTCATCTTCGACAATAAATAATTTGATCTTTGTCATAATAACTATGTTT
>CAZXQU010000058.1:0-18265 GCA_964642545.1 uncultured Prolixibacteraceae bacterium
TCCTGGCAATTTTACTGGCAAGTATGGGATTATTTGGTATTGCCTCCTTTATCATTATACGCCGCACAAAAGAAATAGGCATACGAAAAGTAAACGGAGCCAACGTTTCAGAAATCATGCAAATGCTGAGTATAAGTTTTTTAAGATGGATATCCATCGCCTTCATCATCGCTACACCAATAGCTTATTACTTCATGAACAGATGGTTGGAAAACTTTGCCAATAAAACCACACTGAGTTGGTGGGTATTTGCATTGGCTGGTTTTCTTGTTGCTGTAATTGTGCTACTAACTATTAGCTGGCAAAGCTATCGGGCTGCTACACGGAACTTAGTGGAGGCATTGAGGTATGAATGAATTATAAACTAGGATCCGTGAAAGACATAAAATTTATCCTGAGGATTATCAAACGGAACCCATTCATGTTTATCACAAACGTGATTGGCCTTGTTGTTGCGCTGACCACTGTGATCTTTACACTCACATACATCCGGTATGAGTTGAGCTATGACAATCATTTTACAACCAAAGATCGGGTGGTAAGATTATATAACCGTGTCTCCGATAATACCTCGACAGAAGTATATGGAATTTCATTACGACAGGCATATTCCCAACTTCCAGAAATGGTTCCTGAAGTTGAATCTGCCGTTCAATTGTATGGTGGCTGGCCAACAACGGTTCAAAACAAGGAGAACAAACTGGGGAAAGTCAGGGTTTTCTATTCCGATCCTGAGGTTTTTCAGGTGTTTGGGTTGATGCTTCGGCTCGGGAATGAAAAAACCGCTCTGATCGGTAAAAATAGCGCTGTGATCACAGCGGCTGTTGCTAAAAAGCTTTTCAATTCAACGGATTGTATTGGCAAAACCATTGATTCCGACGGTGAACACGTGATGATTACAGGGGTTATAGATGAACTCCCGAAAAACTCACACCTGGATTTCGATTTGTTGATATCCATGTCAACACTCAATCTTAGCTGGTTTGGGGGGCTCGAATTCCAGACGTACTACTTGCTTAAACCCCATGTTGATCAATCAGCGGCAACCGAGAAAATCTCGGAGGCCAATAATTTGCTAATGAAGGATTGGGCGAAGGCTACGAGTTCTAAAGTAGAGTCGGGTGTTGAGCCCCTTGCCGACCTCTACCTGCATTCTACGGCAAGTTCATATATTCCCAACCATGGTAGCTTGTCACAAATGGTGATTGTTGGGCTAATCGCATTGTTCGTTTTGCTTACCGCATTGCTCAGCTATATCAGTTTGTTTATTATTCAGGGAGAGAAGCGTATAGCCGAAATTTCAACCCGAACGATGTTCGGCGCTACCAAAGTCAGCATCGCTAAACTGTTTTTTCTGGAAACACTGATCGTTTTTCTTGTTTCTGCCGTGTTGGCATTTTTGATCTCTTTTCGGTCAATACCATACCTGTCCACCTTGTTGCTTTCAAAAGTTGATTTGTCCGATTTGCTGTCGGTTGAGAGCATTGGTTTATTTGTGATTGTCTTGGTAATTCTTCTTTTGGTTACATCAGGTTATCCGGTTCTCTATCTGTCAAGAATGAAGTTCGCATTGGGATTAAGGGGGAAAATCTCAAACGCTGGTAATAACAGCTGGCTTTCGACTGCTTCGGTCTTTGTGCAATTTGCCGTAACTGCCTTTTTTATCAGCTGTGTTGTGATTATTATTTCTCAATTGGAATTTATGCACAATGTTCCGATGGGTTTTGACAAGAATAACGTGATTACGATCAGCAATTGCAGTTCCCCTATCTCAAAAAAGTACGAGAGTGTGAGAACTGAATTATTGAAACTACCTTTCGTATCTGCAGTTTGTGGGGGCGAACATTTTATGGGTGGTGGATGCAGCGGACAGTATATCAGACCGTTGACCGAGGGTGAGAACAACAATAAAGCCATCAATGAATACCGTGAAAAACCTGGATTTGGCGAGTTGATGAAATTTCAACTGATTGATGGACGCTTCTTCAGGGAATCGATGGCTGATAGCCAGGCGGTGGTTTTAAACGAATCGGCAATCAGATTACTGGGGCTGGAGCCTAAAGCCGGACAAGCCGTTTTCTACAATGATGAACGGGTTGAAATCATAGGTATCGTAAAGGACTTCTATTACATGTCCAATCCGGGTGAACCCATTGCTCCTCTGGTGATTGCTAATTGTTATTGGGGAACGCCGAATATATATATCCGAACCATCAGCCCGCTAAACGGAAGCCAACTGACGCAGATTAAACAAATTTTCCAGCGTTTTGATGAAGATTATATGTTTAACCAAAGTATATTGACAGATGTTTTTGATCGGATGTACCGAAAAGAGAACCGACTTGCCCAAATGGTATCCATTGGCGGAGGAGAGGTTGTTATCATCAGCTTGATCAGCTTACTGGCGTTGACTATCCTGAAAATTTCACGTCGCACAAAAGAAGTTGGTATCCGGAAAGTCAATGGGAGCTCAATAAGTCAGGTGATCTCCACATTATTAAAACAAACATTAATCATTGTATTTGCATCCGTTGTGGTTGCTTCTATCGCCAGTTATATTGTGATGAATCAATGGCTGACCGATTACGTGCAACGAATTCATCTGCACCCGGGATATTTCATTGTAAGCGCTCTCTTCGTGATGGTCATAGCCATTGTAGCCATCATCTGGCAAGCCTGGCGTGCAGCCACACGAAATCCGGTAGAGGCGTTGAGGTATGAGTGAATTAACTTCAATGTATCCCTCTTGCCAACCCGCCATCAATCAGTAGATTTACTCCATTGACATAGCTTGCATTTTCGGAGGCAAGAAATGCAATCACATCACCTACCTCTTCCAGATTCCCCATCCGACCTGTTGGAATATCTACAGATATGTTGGCCATATACTCTTCCACGGAGATTTTCTTTGTTGCCGACCGCTGCAGCATCAGATCCTGCTGGCGTTCTGTGTTGATGAAGCCCGGACAAACCGTGTTTACGGTGATGTTCTCTTTTGCATATTTATTCGCAAGAACCTTTGTGAGACCATGGATCCCGGGTCGTAAAGTGGAAGAGATCAGCAGGTCATTGACTGGCTGTTTGCCGCTTATTGAGGTTATGGTGATGATTCTTCCCCATTGCTGGTTTATCATCAATGGCAATGCTTCCCTGGTCAACCTGATCATGCTCATCAGTGTCAGCTCGTACCCCTTTTTCCACTCCTCGTCTGTCATGGTCAATATATCTCCAGTAGGAGGGCCTCCTGCATTGTTAACCAGAATATACAATGATCCGAACCGGGTCCTGATCGTTTCAAACAGTGCTCTGATATCTTCAGGACGAGAGACATCAGCAACGAAAGGAAACATCTCTGACCCGGTAGATTTTTGAATTTCAGCGGCAGTTTTTTCGATTTCCAATTTATTCCGTGAGCAAATAATTACTGTTGCTCCCTCTTTTGCCAGCGACAACGCAGCCGCCTTCCCCAACCCTTTGCTGGAAGCCGTAATCAGCGCGATTTTAGATTTAAGATGTAAGTTCATGTATTCGATCGATTTTTAAGATGACTGCAAATTACAAAAAATGTCTCAGGAAATCAGGTTTCGCGATCTAGTATCCAGTATCCAGTATCTGGCATCTGGAATCCGGCATCTGTCATCAAAATAATCCCCTACCTTTGCATGCGCTAAACCCACTCTCATGTCCACTATCCTCACCGTCGATCACCTCTCCCGCAGCTATGGCGACAACGTGTTGTTCGAGGATATCTCCTTTGTGATCAGCCAGTACCAGAAGGTGGCCCTGATTGCCAGGAATGGAGCGGGGAAGACCAGCTTGTTAAACATCATCGCCGGAATTGAACCATCTGACGGAGGCGTTGTCACTCTTTTCAATAAAGCCTCACTGGGATACCTGAAGCAGGAGCCTTATCTGACATCCACCAATACCGTGTTCAATGAGGTGTACACTACCTCTAATGAAGTGCTGAAAGCCATATACAAGTATGAACAGGCCATTCGTAGTGAACGCAAAGAGGAGATTGAACAGGCGATGGAGCGCATGGATGCGCTTAACGGATGGGAGTACGAAACTCGGATCAAGCAGATTTTATCCAGGCTCAAAATTCCCGACCTTGATAAACGTATTGATGAACTTTCCGGCGGCCAGCAGAAAAGGATCTCATTGGCCAAGGTACTCATCACTGAGCCCGACTTCATGATCCTCGACGAGCCCACTAACCACCTCGATGTAGAGATGATCGAATGGTTGGAAGAGTATCTGTCACAACGCAGTGTTACATTTCTGATGGTCACGCACGACCGCTACTTCCTCGACAGGGTGTGCGATGAGATCCTGGAACTTGATCATACCGGCATCCATCGGTATAAGGGAAGTTATTCCTATTTCATTGAAAAGCAGACTGAACGGCTGGATAACCTTACTAAAGAGACTGAGAAAGCCCAGAATTTGCTCCGGAAAGAGTCAGAGTGGATGCGCAGGATGCCTAAGGCGCGCACCACAAAGTCGAAAGCCCGGATTGACAGCTTTTATGAATTGAAAGAGACGGCTGACCGGAAAGTACCCGACGAACGGATGAAGATCCACATCGAGGGCAAACGGATGGGGAAAAAGATCCTGGAAGTGAGCGATCTCTCTTTCTCTTGGGGAGACCTGACTATTCTCAAGAAATTTACCTTCATTTTCAAACGATACGAAAAGATCGGGATCATCGGTGATAACGGAAGCGGGAAGTCGACATTCCTCGATCTGATCACCGGTAAACTTAAGCCGGGCTGGGGCTCAGTCAAGAAAGGGGAGACCATCCAGTTCGGTTACTATACCCAGGATGGCATTGCGTTCAATCCCGACACCAAAGTGATCGACGTGGTGAGGGAGATAGCCGATGTGGTAAAACTGGGAAATGGCGATACCATCTCAGCTGCTGCGTTTCTGAACTATTTCATGTTTCCCTACCCTAGCCATCATCAGCCTGTATACAAGCTTAGTGGCGGAGAGAAACGGAGGCTATACCTCGTTACCGTGTTGATGCACAGCCCGAATTTCCTGATTCTCGACGAGCCTACTAACGACCTGGACATCCTCACACTGAACGTGCTGGAGGAGTATCTCGAATCATTCAACGGTTGTGTGCTGATTGTAACGCATGACCGCTATTTCCTGGATAAGATCGTTGATCACCTCTTCGTATTTGAAGGAAACGGAATTGTTAGGGATTTTCCTGGAAATTATACCCAGTACCGCGACCATACCGAACGTCTCAAAAGGCAAACAAAAGCTTCTTTGAAACCAGTGCTCCAGGTGAAGACTTCAAACAAACCAGCCGATCCCCAAAAACTCACATTCAAAGAGAAGCGTGAACTTGAGATGCTGGAAACGGAGCTAGAGAGACTGGGAAAAGAGAAAGCGGAGATTGAGACTGCCATGAACTCCGGGGACCTCAATGCAGATGAACTTCTGCTAAAATCAAATCGGTTTGCGACCATCCTTCAAGAGTTGGCAGAGAATGGAGATAGGTGGTTGGAGTTGAGTGTGAGAAGTGAGAAGTGAGACTTCAGACCTTCAGATGGTCAATCAATGGAAGTCTTATGAACACTGTTGTTCCGCTTCCATACTGGCTCTGGACTTCCAGTTTTCCGTCATGAAGTTCGATAATCCTTTTAGCAAGAGGCAGACCGATGCCGAATCCTTCTGTTGCAAGCGCTTTCTCTGACCTGTAAAAGGGTTCAAAGATATGTCCAAGATCGCTAAGAGTGATCCCCTGTCCGCGATCCTGGATCCGTATAGTGATTTGTTGTTCCCCCAGTATCAGTTGAACGCTGATAGCGCTGTTGGCAGGTGAGTATTTCAGAGCGTTATCGATGACGTTTCCGATGGCAACGGAAAGTAACTGTTCATTCCCTGAAACGATTAACATATGTTCATCCATCTCTGCCTCTTCCAATGAAAATTCAATCTCACGGTTTCCTGATTTTCTACTCAACTTATCCAGGAGATCAAGTACTAATTCATCAAGCCGGAGTGGTTGTCTTGACTGAATCTCATGAGCTCCGCTTGTTTGGGCGAAGAGAAGAAGTTGGTCAATCAAACGGGAAAGTCGGTGGGCATCTTCAAGTGCAGATGAGATGACCTGCCTGTAGTTTTCCAGGGTTCTATCCCGCATCAGAGCTAGTTCCAGTTCGCCTGAAAGAGCTGTAATAGGAGTCCTTAATTCATGGGAAGCATGGGCTACAAAGCTTTTCTGAATCTGGAATGCAGTTTCGATGCGATCAAGTGACTGATTGATCGTATTTGCAAGCTTAACCAGGTCGCCTTTTCCCTTGGGCGTAGGAACCCTCAAATGAAGGCCACTCCCGGTTATTTTTTCGGCAGCATTAATAATTTTAGCGATAGGAGAAAAAGTCTGTTTGGAGAAATATAGCCCTACCAGAACGATAAGTAACAGGGAAGCCAGGTATGCAGTAAAGAGGGTTATTTTCAGGTTGTTCAGCAACCTTCTGCCATTCTTGTCAAAAGCAGATACGATAATATCAGAGTATTGGGATCCGATCAGTTTGGTACACCCGACAAATTGTCTTAACCCAATCTGCATCTCCACCTCTTGTCCCAGGTCAATACGTTTTTGAATCCGGGAATAATCAAATTGAACCGGATAGTACTCATTTATATGGAAGAAGCTTTTGTCACTCTTGATTATGATGATCTCCTCCTCAGGAAGTGTAGTCCAGTATTTATTTCGCAGTGAGGGCTGGATACTGTCCAGATCGATACTTCCCGATTCATTCAGAATCTGTGTTGCAATATCGACCCTTTCCCACAACCTGTCGTAAAAGGCGTTCTCCCGGATGCTAACGGTGACATAATAGACATAGATTGAGAAGATCGAGAGAAGAACCGCGACAATCACAACAAACAATAATGTGATCCTTAACCTTAGGCTCATCTCAGTCGGGGGTTTTCAGGATAAAACCCATCCCGACAATTGTATGAATCAGTTTTTGATCGAAGTTCTTATCGATCTTCTTACGAAGGAAGTTCATGTAGACGTCCACGACATTTGTTCCGTGATCAAATGAAAAATCCCAGACTTTCTCCTCAATGTCCAGCCGCGAGACTACCCGGCCCCTGTTTCGTAACAGGTATTCCAGGAGTTTGAATTCTCTGGCAGTCAGATTGATCTGTTTGCCATCACGAGTCACGGTTTTAGTCATGGTATCCATTTCAATGCCTTCGAATTTAAGCAACGTAGCATGACTGGTTTCATCTCTCCGCCGCAAAAGTGCTTTTACTCTGGCAATCAGCTCTTTGAATTCAAAAGGTTTGATCAGGTAATCATCGGCTCCGGCTTCCAGCCCTGTTACCTTGTCATCAGTGCTTCCTAAAGCAGTAAGCATGAGAATGGCAACTTTGTAATCCCGGTTACGGATACTTCTACATAGTTCAATCCCATTTTGTTTGGGCAGGAGAATATCCAGGATAACCAGGTCATAATCTCCCTGACGGGCCATCAGATCTCCTTCAAGCCCATCCCTTGCTATATCGACATGGAACAGATGCTCCGAAAGACCTCTGCTGATGAATGAAGCCACTTTGTGGTCATCCTCTACAAGTAAGATTTTCATTAGTTGTTGGTTATTACATGCAAATATACGTAACTGAAGGAGTGTGAAGAGGATTCTAATAGGTTTTTAATATTGCCTTAATGGGCTCTTAATTCGGGTCTGGTACTTTTGCTGTGTGATCAGGATTTAAAAATTATAATTATGACACCGATGAAAACAAACATGAAAACAACAAAAATTTTAGCTTTTGGAGCTGGTATCCTTTTTGTACTTGCCCTCATTTTTTCTGTTACACTGATTTTTCAGAAAAATAGCCTGAAAAAATCTCTCGTTCTTGAACAAAGCCATGGTGCTACTTTACTGGCCCAGAAACATGCCCTCCAAAAGGAGGTTGAAATTTATACAATGGAGGTTTCCAGATTAAAAGGCAAAAACAAAGAGTTGGATGCATCCCTCGCGGAATCTATCAATAAGTTGAATAACGCCCAGGATGAACTGAACCGCCTGATTCGTGAGAATAGTGATAAAAAGCTGATTCTGAAAAAATTAAAAGAAGTAGAGGCCTTAAAAGATGAACTTGAAGGGAAACTCGTTGCCTTAAATGCAATGCTTGATGAGTTGAATAATGAGAAGCTGGCATTAAATAACACCATCACCACCCTGCAAAATGAGAATTTTGAAATGTCGGCCAACATGCAGATGATGCAAGCTGTTATGGCGAACAACTTCTTGATAGAAACGCTTAAAGGGAAAAAAGATAAACTTACTGTTACAGCAAAACGTGCCGGAAAGATAAAGGTTACTTTTGAGATTCCAGTTGCCATCCAGGAACAGGTTCATTTCAAGATAGTTAAACCAGACGGGGCTGTAATGGAGTCTAAAAATGACAAAAACTTTACAGTGATTACGCAGAACGCTTCCACCGGGTTGATGGCAAGCAGTTCGTCGGCATCGGGTACCGCAGTGAAAACCAAGAGGGTCAATTTAATTTATAAACCGGATACAAAGCTTCGTCCCGGTATTTATACCATCGAAGTTTATAATAACGATACTTATTTGGGGGCGAGTCAAATCAAACTCAAGTAGAGTGATTGGCTGGTTTTTGGTAAGATCCCGGCGAAAGCCGGGATTTTTTATTGAAATAGACGGATTACAAAACAATCAAAATATAAATTACTTTTGTAGATTACTAGATATGATGAATTTAAACTTTTTAGGAATTATCCTGGCGACTTTGATTCTCACCGCTTCGGCATGCGGTCAGCAAAAAGAACAGGTGTATCAACCTGATACACTGCCATTTGCATTAAACGACAGTCTGAAACCATTGCGGGCTTTGGTTGATTCAAAGCTTCAGCAGGAACTTGTGCGGACACTTAATACTAACCCTAAATGGGCCAGGCTGATCAATCAAAAGAAGATGGCCATCGGACTGGTCGACTTGAGGGATCCCTATTCGGTTAAGTATGCCCGTGTCAATGGAAATGTGATGATGTATGCCGCCAGCCTTCCAAAGATTGCAATCTTACTTACAGCAGAGGATGCACTCGAAAAAGGGGAGTTGGAATACACGCCCGAGGTGAAACAGGATATGCGGATTATGATCAGTCGTTCCAACAACGAAGCTGCTACCCGCATGATGGATCGTCTTGGCTTTAAAAAAATTGAGAGTGTCCTAACAGATCCCAAATACGATCTCTATGATGATGAATTCGGTGGTGGATTGTGGGTAGGGAAACGTTATTCCAAGTTTGGTGAGCGCTACCCTGAACATATCAAAGGATTGAGTCATGCTGCAACCGTTTCCCAGGTTTGCCGGTTTTACTATATGCTGGCTTTTGGAAAGTTGGTAAGCTTCGAGCGCTCGAAACAGATGCTTGAGATTATGGGCGACCCTGAACTTCATCATAAGTTTGTAAACTCGTTGGAGAAGATTGCACCTAAAGCGAAATTATACCGGAAATCGGGCTCCTGGCAAAATTTTCATTCCGACTCAATCCTCGTATGGGAGATGAATGGAAGAAAATATATTTTGGTTGCCCTGATTGAGGATCCCGACGGAGAAAAGATTATCCGCGATCTTGCATACACGATAGAAGATGTTCTAAGGAACTACTCTTCATCCTATGCTGAAAAGAAAATTAAATAGTGCTCGCTTACTTAGAAAAACTCACTAAACCACTTCTAAAAAGGGCTTTCGACGTCCGTGATGGTGAATTTCACAGGGCCATCCTGATGCAACTCTATATCTTCCTGATTATCTCTACACTGATGATCGTTAAGGCATCCGTGAATGGGCTCTTCCTGTCGAAAATAGGAGCAGAACACCTGCCGGAAGCCTTCGTGCTCGTCGCTCTTTTTGCAGCGGTTTTCTCCATCATCTATGCGAGGTTTCTCTCCCGAATCTCGTTGAACCGGATCATCCATCGTACCTTGGTCTCCTCCATTGTGATCCTGCTTCTTTTCGGCATCCTCCTTCATATAGGCTTCCTCGAAGGATGGATCCTGTTTCTGTTTTATATCTGGGTTGCCATCTTTGCTGTCCTTGCCACCTCTCAGTTCTGGATCCTGGCAAATATCATTTTCAATTCCCGTGAAGCTAAACGACTCTTTGGATTTATCGGCTCCGGCGCAATAGCGGGCGGGATCTTTGGGGGATACCTTACTTCGATACTCGCTCAAGCAGTAACCAGCGAGAATCTTCTGTTTCTATCGGCTATCCTGCTGTCATTTTGTATTCCTATAGCCAAAAAATTGTGGAAGCAGAATGTTCAGGGTGTCCAGTCCGATTTTGTGCAGAAGAAACGTCAAAAGGGTTTCGGAGAACACCCATTTTCCCTGATCCGTCACTCCAAACATCTTACCTACCTTGCCAGTATCATCGGGATTAGTGTCATCGTGGCTAAACTGGTCGATTATCAGTTCAGCGCCATTGCATCCGCTGCGATTGAAGACCCTGATGAATTGACCGCCTTCTTTGGTTTCTGGTTCTCTAACTTTAATGTGCTCTCCCTGTTGATCCAGCTCTTTCTCACCCGGAGGGTGGTAGGTGTTTTCGGAGTGGGAAGTTCACTCTTTTTTCTTCCCTTCGGAATCATGATGGGCGCTTTTGTGGTGCTATTTGTTCCGGAACTATGGGCCGCAATCTTTCTGAAGATGAGTGATGGAAGCCTGAAACAATCTATCAACAAAGCCTCCACCGAACTTCTGGCCTTGCCCATCCCTGCGGAAATCAAGAACCAGACGAAGAGCTTCATTGATGTATTTATTGATTGTGCAGCAACCGGCATCGGTGGATTGATCCTGATTTTTGTGATCTCCGGATTTGACCTCTCTACACGCTACATCAGCCTGATCATCATGGCGCTGCTCTTCGTATGGGGGTATTTTGCATTTAAGGTACGGAAGGAGTACCTCAAATCCTTTAAACTTAAAATAGAACAGGCAAAAGAGGGGGATAAAAAGAAAGGGATCGACCTTTCAAACGAGTCGGTAATCGGAGGGATTGCGCATGTCCTGGAACAGGGCTCCCCAAAACAAATATTGTATATGCTCCGTAAAGTGAGAGAGCTTGATGATGATCGGTTTTTTGATGTTACCTGTAAATTGATCTCTCATCCCCTTCCTGAAATACGAACAGAAGCATTGCATAACCTCTATTTCTATAAACGCCATCATCTGATAGAAGAGGCTGAGGCCTTAGTGAAAGACCCTGATCAACGGGTAAAAATCGCGGCATTTGAATACTTGATTGAACATAACCCAGAGAAGCTGGTTTATCTGATGAATCATTACCTGCATGATCATGATTACATGGTTAGCGGAGCTGCCCTGATCAGTCTTGCCGGAGAGATACGTGACAATCCAACACTGATGGAGCTGTTTTCCCTGGCAAGCAGACTGCAAGAGAAAATTGAGAAGGTACCCTCCATTAACAACCCGATTGAACGTGAGTATACAAAACTGCTGATCCTTAAGGTAATCGGACTGGCCGATCTGACCGACTTTTATTCCTTTATCGAAGATTCTCTTTCCGATCCATCACCGTTGGTGGTGAAACAAGCAATTCTTTCCGCAAGCACCACGTTGAACACGATTTTCATCCCCGAACTTACCGGATTTCTGGCTAAGGAAGGTTACCTGGCCTCTGCAAGGCAGGCACTTGCGAACTTTGGGATACAGATTTTGAAAAATTTTGATGGGATGGTTGCCGATACAGCAACACCCATTGAAGTTCTAAGAATGATCCCTTCGGTAGTGGAAACAATGAATTCACAGAAGGCAGTTGACTTTTTATTCCACTTGCTTGATTTTGACGATCAGGTTGTGCGGCTTGAATCCTTACGTTCCCTGAATACACTGAAGAAGTCCTTTCCACAGCTAAAATTCAAAAACAGGGAAATCATCAACTGTATCCTCTCTGAAGCCAAGATGTACCGGGATACAATTTCTGTTCTCTATGCTGAAATGCAGGTTTCGGCCTCTTCCTCTGTTGAGACCTTCTTAACCCGGGATGAACTACTAAACGAAGCAAGGCAGAGCCTGATTGTATTACTCGAGAAACGCCTTGATGGTTATCTGGAACGGATCTTCAGATTATTGGGGTTAAAGTATCCCCCCGATGATATGATTTCAATATATAATAGCATCCAGAGCGAAAATCCGGATATCAGGATGAACGCCGTGGAGTTTCTTGATAATATTCTCGAGTCGGGCTTAAAGAAAGTATTGATCCCCATTGTTGAAACAGCTCTTCTGGATACAATTTCAGAAGTGGCCATTAAAAACCTGAATCTGAAGATCCCGGAAGAGTTCAGGTGCCTTGGGCTACTGCTCGAAGGAAAAGATTTCAGGATCAAACTTGCCGTATTACACCTGATCGCACTTCAGAAGGATAAGAGGTTCGTTCCTTTGCTGGAAACATTAACAGGTCACAGAAATCAGAAATTGCGCAGTATGGTAAATGCTACTTTAGCTGTTCTGCAAAGAGATAAGTAGTTATTTGCGAATAATTCTGTCAATCTGAGCTGCCAGGCCATAATGGTCTTTTGAAGAATTCTTCTTTAATACATTCGACATCAGTGCGACCATATAAATCGTCCCGTCATCGTGTTCGATAATGGCAACGGAGTTCATGTAGTTCTCAACATTTCCCATGTATTTTTCACAGGTATATCCCTCTTCCGGTTTACACTTATAAAGACTGCCGGATTTAAAATAGACAGCTGCATCGGTAAGGACTCCTGCCGACGCATACCGGATACGCCGATCGGACGTAAACATCAATCGCTTCATCTCCAGGCTCGATTTTTCGTCAACGATCTTTCCCTGCTCCATGGCAATCAGGTATTTCATCAGCCCATAAGGAGATGCGCTGCTTCCTCCGCTGCCTGTGATGTATGTTTTAGCTCCGCTGGTGAAAAAACTTCCTAGCCTGAACTCCTCTGTACTGATGCCAATTGCCTGCAATGGTTCATTTACAACGGCAACCGCCATTTCCGTCAATTTGGCCTTTGGGGTATTCTTAAAAAAGTCGGCCTCTTGTTGCGGTGTTGGGGGATAGCTCTTCCCGAATGCCCGCATGAGTAAGGCCTCTTTCCACACCACGCTGGCAGCGCCATTGTTGCTGGCAGATATCATGTGGTCGGCCCATTCATAGAGATTGAAGGTATCGCTCTCCTGGATCGCCCGTTTAAAGGAGGTTTTCGTTTTCGGATCAAAGAAGGGAACGGTGTGAGAATCGTGGACTGCCCATTTGCCGCCTCTTACCATCCGGTTCTTCATCAGTTCCTGCCGCTTTTCAAACGAATCGGGGTAGAGTTTGCTGAGTTCCGTAAAGAGTCCAGCCATCACGGCCAGTTTGGCGACACTTCCAGGCATAAACCCCCTGTTTTCTTGTCTTCGTGCATACCGGATCTTTTTCCCAGGGGTGATATCGAGGATGGTGATGGAATAACTCTCATCCATATTGGGAAAAAGGGAATTAAGGGCTTTCTGAAGATCCGGATCGGGCGTAGGAAGTTGGTTGAGCACAGCACCCTTCTCTCCGAGAAGGTTAAGTTTGACACTCTTCAACGGTTTGAGCATCCCTGCCTTGGGTTTGGTTCCTTGCAACGCTCCCGACATGATTAGCTCAAGCCGGTATAACCGTCTGATGCCTGTGATGGCATATCCATCCCAGGGGTAAGGGAAAATGGCATCCGGCGAGAAGAGGAAGATGAATAAAAAGAGGAATATCAGTTTAGTTTTCATAGCTGTTGGGTATTGGTTCAGAGAGAGGGATCCTGAAATCGGGGATTTCACGAGTCATCGATTCAAGGTAGGTGGATGACAACGCTTGTTTATTCTCAACAAAAGGCCTGACCTGAAATAACCAAAGCCTGTCATTCATAAACCCGAGTTCAATATCGAAAACCTGATGTCCAGGCTCTCCTGAAGGGGTTAGTTTCTGTTTGATTTCACTGGCGGTTTCACGAAGAAGGGTGATATTCTCAAGAGATAAGATTGGTCTCTCAAATGTAGTCATCCTCTTTTCGATACCGCCGCAAGTAGGCAAGTAAGAATAGCTGTTTTCCCTTGCCGGTGCCAGCAGAAGGTTCTCATTGTTTGAGGTAAGCAGATAACTCTCCGCCTCTTGCCCCTCAACGGCGCCACCTGCCCCTCTGCTGAAGGCAATGGTGATATCCTCCCTGTTCCCCGAACTCACACCCTTGGTGATCATCACACCCGAGTAATCAACATTGACGCTGGGGATGATCAGGATTGAGGGATAGACATTTTCCGGATTCAGCAGGTAACGCTGGCGCCATCTGTAACTTCTCTCTGAATAGGGAGAGGCCCAAACATCCTTGATGCCCTGAAGAATTTTCTCTTTTGTCAGGACATTGAACAAGGTTAAGTTTAACCCGGCGCCGGTGAAATCTTTCAGGTCCTCCATATTCGTATCACTTCGCAGAAATACAGGGATTGATCCGATTTGTTGATGAAATACCGTAATGAAATCCTGTTGAAGAGCTGCGACAAATTCGGGAAGGAGTCGCATGGAACGAATGGCCGATCGAAGCTCCTCCAGTTGCGTTAGCATATAGGATTCGACATCCTGATCCAACTGTCCGAATCGTTTCATGGCAGCGGCATGGTCGAATGTTTGGTTGAGAAAACCCCAATAGGAGGTTTCTTTTCCGGGCATAGGCAAATTCATATGCTCCCTGAAAATGCCAAAGGGGATCACAAGACCATCCACCACTTTTTCGGGGAATAACATCTTCAACTCTCCGAGGTTGGCTGCTTTTGGCCCGCAAATCCGCCCTGAATGGATAGCCTGAATATGGTCTAAATGAAGGATACGGGTTTGGGTAAGGTCTATTCGGTCGACCGGAACATTGATTTTCTCTTCACTTCGTCTTTTTTTCTCAAATAACTGCTTCTCAATCTCTGTCATCTCCATTTCGGGTTTCATAATCACCGTTCCATGAGGGGAAACGGCATAGAAAACTTTTTTGCCATTAAATTCTTTGAGTGATTCAAGGTTGTCTGCAGAAAGGACGGCGTTGGGAATTCCCAGGTTTCGGGCTAGCAGCTGTACATGAGATACCAGGTTCCCTTCCGAAACCGTTGCAATGCCCGCAACCGGCTTTAAATCGGCCGGTGGTCGGTTGAAGATATAGATTTTATCAGCGGAAATATCAATATCATCTCCTTGCCCGGTAACAACAATAAGCTCGCCAAGGGCATATCCCGGATTCAAACCGCGAACCTGGCCAACGCTTTTTAGGCCCATCAGCGAGTTTGATTTTCCGGTGACAGTTGACTCAAATGTGGCCAGTTCACCAACCGACTGTCCCAGTGGAAGAAGGATTGAAGATCGGGTTTGGTCGTCTAAAAATCCTTTAGTGAGCGGCTCAAAACCGGCAAAAAGATCTACGTCGGTTTCATACGTCGCTCGCAACATGGCTGTGCTCCATTCAACAACTCTGTTAGCCAATTCAAGGTGGTGGGTAAGTTGTTGTGCGGTTATGCTTTCACCAGCAGGAATGATGAATTGATCTGATAAACGGTTCCATTCCCATACCTCAAGATACCCACACCCGGCTGCAGCACGGCTTAGTGCTGAGACTTTCTGAAGCAGAGATTCCAGCCTGTCGGGATTCCACGACGAGTTCTCTGTAAAGATCAATTCTTCCAGCGTAACCGAGAGATCCATCAGGGATAATCTGGATTTCACATAAGCAGGTTTTGAGAGTTCAACCCGGATAGTCCAGAGCATCCCCGCCATATCTTTAATCCTGTCGGCGCCGGGTTCCAGCTCACTCAGTTTATCAATCGATGAAGAGAGTGAAAGATATAACTCCGAGTTTATTGGAAGCCCTTTGATAAACTTCTTCAACGATTGAAGATCGGCAGGGGCATAAAATGTGGTCAATTCGGAGAGCAGGAGATCAAGTTTCTTCCTTGATACCTGGTTCAGCGTTTGTTCATGACTCTGTTTGTAACCGCTGACACGTTGTATATCTGATGGATCAGGCTGTCCGTGAATTTTTATTCGGATATTCATGAAGGAGGGAATGGTATCGGAGATCTCTTTGGAAAGAGCTCGGATCTTTTCCGCTCTGGAATTGTTCACCAGATGTGGAATATCCTTCACGGCTTGTCGGATCAGGAAATAGTTTTTTCGCAAGAAGGAATCATTGGATAAAAGTCCCTTTAAGAAATCGGCTCCCCAGGCCTCTTCATCTTCTGCCTGATAGGCTCCCCGGTAGAATCTGGCCTTTCGTAGAATCCATCCGTTATCATTGAGTTGAAGATATTTCTCGATCTGGTACTGTTTCAGCCTTGAGTGATTGAAGGAGGTGTCCCAGAAATCATCAAAAGGGGTTGTTGACAAAATCTGACCCAGAAAGATGTGATGAGTTTTCCCTAAAGAAACTACTTCATCTTTGTAACGGGCTCGCTGAATCCCAGGTTCGGGGCATCTTTCTGTTCCAGGTACGGTCGAGCCATCCTTGCAAAACCAACGGATATCTTTGTATGGACCTTTGGCATCCCCTTTAAACCTCTGAACCATTTCACTGATCCTTGGATCGTTAACTTTCTGGGCAGTTACCAATGGATGCCACAGTAAGAATATCGTGAGAAGCAAGATTACTGATCGTATCATAGAGTATTAACCAGGTAAAATTTTATCTAAAGATACGAAAAAAGTATATCTTTGGTTCCGTTATGGAACTCATACAGTATTCGGTTTTCAGGATATGAAGTGTAACTTCATGAAACGATGAAACAAATCAAGAGACTTATTGGAGTGTACATCATAGGCATCCTCGGCCTGGTTCTCTCCTTCTCAGCCTGTAAAAAAGAGGCTCCTGTCATTCGTATCGGAATGACCCTATGGCCAGGGTATGAATTTCTCTACCTTGCAGAAAAGAAAGGTTTTTTTAAAGATGAGGGACTGGACGTTCAGCTGTTTGATTTCGTTTCAATTAGCGACTCAAGACGCGCATTTGAGCGTGGACAGATTGATATTGTTGCCGGAACAATTGTAGAGTTACTTATCATCAAGGAGAGTTCTTACAATTCACCACAGGCTTTTTATATCACTGATTTTTCAAATGGAGCAGATGTCATTCTGGGAAAAGAACCCATTAAAACAGTTTCTGAATTAAAAGGGAAAAGAGTTGGAGTTGAACCTGCCTCGTTGGACCTTCTAACAATTAATCTGGCCTTAAAACAAAACCAGATGGATATTTCTGATGTAGTGTTGGTCCCGATGGCTCAGAATGGAATGGAAGATAGTTTTGAAAACAGCGATGTGGATGCCATCTGTACATACCCTCCTACATCTGTGAAGGTGCTGAATAAAGGGCACGCCAATATATTATTCAATAGTTCTCAGATCCCCGGTTACATCGTTGATGCGTTGATTGCTGATGAACAGTTCATTGATGCCAGGGTTATGGATCTGGCAAAAATTCTCCGGAGTATTGACCGTGCAATCCAATACTTCAAAGAATACCCGGAAGAGGCTCTTGAAATCATGGCCGAACATGAACAAATCTCAGTAACTGATATTCAGGATGCTTTTCTCGGAATGTTTGTGGAACCTCTGAAAAACCAGATAAATTACTTTAAACCAAACGGACAGTTATTTATAGCGGCTGAAACTGCCCTTGAGGTTCTCAGGGAAACAGGCGTGATAACAAATGATATCAACGTGTCAGATCTAATTAACCAGGGACCTGCTTCCGAAGCTTTATCTGAGCAAAAATAACATGGCCAAACTCGTTGCAGTTTCGTTGAAATTATCGTTGAGGTTTAAAATTCTGATCCCCCTGATAGGATTTTCTTTTATTGTATTTGGCCTTACCTTTTGGGTTTTTCACGAATACCTGGTTCAAACCTATGAAAATGAAATAAAAAAACGGGCGGAGACAATTGCCAGTACGATTATTTACACAAGCGATGCTTCACAGGATCCTCACCAGATCCAGCGCCTTGTCACCACTCTTATCCTCGATCCTGATGTAACGCTTATCGTTACAGTGTCGGGGAATCCACCTGTTGTTTTTGCCTCATCAAAGGTCCAATGGCTGGATCAGGATATTTCATCCATTCCTGAAATTCCTAACAGACAGCTCCTGATTGCTTCGGCTACGTCCACCCAGGGTTACAGTTATGAAAAGCGTATCGACGATTCATTTATTTAT
>CAZXQU010000059.1:0-18038 GCA_964642545.1 uncultured Prolixibacteraceae bacterium
AAGCACAAGAGATTTTGGTTCTCTCGGTCTAGGTTCGAGCCCTGGTGGGTCAACAAGGTTTACGATTGATTCGATTGTTGATTTCCTCTTGAAATCAGCCATCTTCTCAGAATAATCTTCATTTCTGCTTCTCTGAATGGCTTAGCCAGGTAATCGTCCATTCCTGAATTGATACACCGTTCCCGTTCACCTTTTACCGTTCCTGCTGTCAACGCGATAATAGGAACCCTGGTATCCTGTTCCTTTTCCAGTTCTCTGATCTCCTCTGTTGCCATATAACCATCTTTTCCCGGCATCTGGATATCCATGAGAATCAGATCCGGATCTGACGTTTTATAAATCACTACAGCCTCTTCTCCGTTAGTCGCTCTCAATATGTTGGTATTGGGAAGAAGAGAGCTTATAACGGCCTCTGCAAGTTTCATGTTGATCTTGTTGTCTTCAGTGATTAATATTGTGTATGTCTCAAAACTGAGTGTTGACGATATGTTATCCCTTTCGGCTTCAGATTGCTGGTCGCCTGATTGATCCGGCTCTGTCTGGATATTTTCAATTCTGTCAAGGATATGATAAAGTTCCATAAGCTTGACTGGTTTAACCAGTTTGAAGCGAACCCCTAATTCTTTGCACTCCTGAAATACTTTTTCATCATCCGCTGAACTATAAAGAAGGATTACAGGTGAAACTTCGGAAGGCAGTTTCAGGTTGTCCCGTAGCTGCCTGATCATCTGCAAACCATTCAGGGAAGGCATATTGTAATCAGAAATGATGATATCATACGACCCATATTCGACCATCATAAGACCCTCTTTCCCATCACTTGCAAGTCCTGCTTCGATGTTTCGATAGGCAAGCATTTCACTGAGAATAAGGCGATTATCTTCGTTATCATCAACGATCAGGGCTCTTTTAATTTTACCTGTTCCAGCATGTGGTATCTCCTGCGGATCGACGATCTCAAGTTCAATCATAAAAGAGAACGTACTTCCTTCACCAACTTCGCTGATTAGGTGTAGTTGGTCGCCCATCTTTTCAAGTAACCTGTTGGATATTGTCAGACCCAAACCAGTTCCTCCGTACTTCTTGGTAGTTGATGGATCGGCCTGCTGGAATGAGGTGAAAATCTTATCATGCTGCTCTTTGGGGATGCCGATTCCGGTGTCGCGGACAGAGAACCGGAATAACCCAATGTTGGCATTATCCTTGACTTTCTCCGACCTGATTTTAAGCACAACTTCACCAGTTTCTGTAAATTTGACAGCATTGCTAAGTAAGTTCATAATGATTTGCCGGAGACGGACCGAATCGGCTTTTACAAATCGAATGATATCGGGGCTGATATCCAGTAACAATTCCAGTCCCTTGCCAAAGGCTTTAAACTTTACAACATCTACGGCCGACTCAGCGAGTTCTAAGATATTTGTGGTTTCATAATCCAGTTCAAGCTTTCCGGCTTCAATCTTTGAAAAATCAAGGATGTCATTGATTAAACCCATCAGTGATTCTGCTGAAGCAGAAACATTATGCATATGTTGCTGTTGAATATCGTCCAGCTTTGTTTTCAGTAAAAGTTCAGTAAACCCGATAATCCCGTTCAAGGGTGTCCTGATTTCGTGACTCATATTTGCGAGAAACTCGCTCTTCGCTTTGTTGGCTTGCTCGGCATCCATCTTTGCCTGTTCAATCACTGCGGCTTTCTCTTCAAGCTCCCGGTTCAGGGCCAGAACACCACGATTGGTCTCTTCCAGTTCATGATTGATCAGTTCAATATCCTGGTTACGCTCCTGAAGTTGTTTTAAGAGGAAAAGCAGTTCGTTGTTTTGTGAGTTGATGGTGTCGACCATCGAAGCATCTCCACGCTCAATAGTTTTACGGAAGGCAGTTTGAATTTGTTTGATACGCTCCTGCGATAATGACTCTTCTTTCCTGGGCAACCATTTTACCGTAGTAATTTTCGTGCCTTTATCCGGCTCCGACTGAATGTCAAAATCATCCATGAGGCGTTGGGAACCACTTATGCCAACTCCCATACCGGTCTTCGACTTAAACCCTGGAGATCTTACCTGGTCGATATCTTCAATTCCCGGACCCTTATCTTCAAATACAATGATCAATCCGGTTTTTCTATCCCGTTGCTCGCCAAGATAGAAATGAATCGTACCGCTTTGTGCATATTCAATGATGTTCCGGGTAAGTTCAGAAATTGCAGTACCAATCTTTATACAGGTAACCTTGTCAAACTGCATCTCTTTAGCCAGCAGTGATCCCAGATTTCGGGACCGGATAACATCCGTCTCGAGCTGGATAGATATCTCACCAATATCATGGAGAGTAGCGGATGATAAGAACGGTAGCATCATCATGGATTCTGGCGTATTTATTTATGATATATTCAGAATTCTCCTGAGGTGGGTTGCTCCAGTTTATCTCTTCTCGGTGCCACTGGGATGTGATTCCGTCAGAATAAAGGCAAATACTGTCACCCGGCTCAAAACTGTAATCAAAAATACGGGGTGTGCGCATGTTTTGACCAATGATGCCACCGAAAGAAACCAGGCTGTTCTTTTTGGATTGAGTGTTGACCTGTCCTTCAATGTTGCCAACTCCCGAGAACGAGAGTTTGTTCTTTTCGATATCGATCCGCACAATTCCGATCGTGGCCCCCCTGGAGCCCTTCATTGACAAATGGATCAGGTTCATCAGTTTTTCGAGAGGTAACTCCGGTTTATGAATGATTTGCTCTTTGGCAAGTTGTGATGCAAAGTGCGCCTCTTTACCGTGCCCGAGTCCGTCAATTACCGCAGCAACGCTAATCGTGTCAGAGAGATGCATTACCACATATGAATCTCCGTTTACCAGTTCTCCCGGCTTCGGTCTTGATGCAACCCCAACAACAAGGTGTTTGTTTTCACCAACCCAAGTGGAATGATTGATCCATTTCCGGGTGCGGATACAATTTTGATAGACCTGATGGCCGGCTAACAGGGTATCCATAAATTCTGCTTTTCTTTCTGGATTTATCGCAAATTCATCCGATAAGCGTCTGATGGCTCCCAAACCTATTCCCAATGAATGTTTATCAGTGTATCCATCTTCAACCGCAAGGTTTATATCAGGAATCCCCTTGCCATAATCACAACACCAAACCTCAATCCCTGTATTGTTTTGCTGGTCCCTGATGCGGCACATCATGAAATGTCCTTTACCACCCCCATGTTTAATGACGTTAGTGACCATTTCGGTAATCATGATGGCCACCTCTCCGGATTCGACATCTGAAAATCCAAGTTTTGATGCAAAACTGACCCCTTTCCTTCTGCAAACCCCAACATCCGACTGGTTATCAATCTGAATACTCTGGACCTGATCTCTGATTATATCCATTTCATGATCCTTACTGTTGTTCCCTGATTGACTGTTGATTCAATATAAAAATCATCGACCAATCGTTTAGATCCGGGCAGGCCATACCCCATGCCACCTCCGGTAGTATAACCATCACTCATGGCCATGTCAATATCCTCAATACCAGGACCCTGATCAACACAGGTAATGATTAAAGCCTTTTGATTACTGAACATTCCGGTCTCTATTAGCACATCTCCTCCTCCGGCATAGAGGAACATATTTCTGATAAGTTCACTGGAAGCCGTGGTGATCCTGGTTTGATCAACAATCCCTAACCCATTTTCTTTGGCATAGAAGCGAACCAACTGTCTGACTCTGACAACATCTGTCTCAGTATGAACAGGTTGCTTATCGACAAGGATCCAGTTGCTGTTGTCAATTGGGTTAGTCATTCCACGAGTTAGATTAATCGGATTACTTGTGTCCCTGCTTCATTCTTCTGTTAAGCATTTCGATTCCTTTTTCCATGCTTAATGCCGTATCAACCCCAGGCATCTCAAGCCCAAGTTCAACAAGGGTTATGGCCACAGCAGGCTGCATTCCCACAATCACAACGGCTGCATCCATGATCGCAGCCATCGAGGCCATGCCTGAAAGCATCCTTCCGATAAAAGAATCAACCATCTCAAGGACAGATATATCAATCAAAACCCCTTTTGCTCCGGTTTTTTCGATGGCTTCAAGTATGTGTGATTGAAGCTGGATTGCCATTTTATCATGCATATCAACCTGAATGGAGACAATCAGATAATCGCCTATCTTTATAATGGGTATTCGTTTCTCTTGAAGCATATCATCTAGGTTTTCATTCTGTTTCGTCGTCCAGGTTTAACAGATCACTCATATAACTGGCGGTGACCCTCTCTTTTTGTTTCATTGCATAGATCATGGCATCCTGAAGAGTGGCTTTGGTCTTTATGGTTGACAGATCAATGCCAAGATGCACAATGGTTTGAGCAATGGGCGGACTTATTCCCGAGATAATGCATTCGGCGCCCAACAACCTGGCTGATGCAACTGTTTTCAGCAGATGGTTCGCCACCTGGGTGTCAACTGTTGGAACACCGGTGATGTCAAGAATGGAAATGGTACATCCGGTCTGAACCGTCTTATTCAGCAGGTTCTCCATCATGATTTGTGTGCGCTGACTGTCCAGAGTTCCTATTACCGGGAGAATCAGGATGTTGTCCCACACCTTGATGACAGGACTCGACAATTCCATCAGGTCCTCCTGTTGCTGGATGATGGTCTGTTGCTGTTCCTGGATCTTCTTCAGTTTTTCCTCCAGTTCGGTCTGGATCTGCTTCCGGTTTTTAAGCTCATCTGTCAGATCGTCAATCAACAGGTCGATTGCAGCTTCAATTCCGCTGAAATCATCTTCAATATCCGATTGGATCCGCGCTTCCAGATCCCCTGCCGCAACCGTAGCAAGAACATCCTCAATGGTATCAATGCGCTTTTTTGCGTCTTTAATAGTTACACTTGCTGCCAATGTTATTTCCTCCTATCTTTTAACCAATTAACTGCATCTGCTCTTGTTTTCACAAAGTTGCTGTTCGCTTTAAGTGTTCCCAGTTTCATTAACACTTTAGCAATCATACGGGTAGCAGAGCTTGCACCTACAAATACTACATCTGAAATCCCTGCATCGTCCAACATTTTGTTTGTAATACTTCTGGTTTCACGGTTTTCCATTTTGCCTGCATGTGAAAGATCTACTATAATATGCCTGAAAGGTTTGCCTTCAAGGGTATTTTTGTAAAGCTTCCCTGCATTCAGGGCATCTTCTGTTGAATAAAATCCGATGACCTCCTGGATCAATATATTATCTTGGTCATCATACCAAATCTTGTGTTCCATAGGTTTGATTTAGAGGGTTTGATCTCACTATTAATAATTAGCTAATTTACATCTTTAATGCACAATAATCAACAAACTGATAATTTTCTCAATAAATAAATATAGTAGAAAAGGATAATCCACTATCAAGAAAAAGTAGAAAGTTTACTAAGCAGGCTGTAAGCCTGTTTTTTATCCCGGATCCCGGATCCCCCATCACTCATCGCTCATCGCTCATCGCTCATCGCCGACCCATAATTCGTCGCAAAAAAGGAGGGAGTTACGCCGGTATGTTTTTTGAACACCGAGCTAAAGACCGTTCGGTTGGCAAAACCACACTCTTTGGCCAGAGCCTCCTGGGTATGCTGGCGGGTATATCCTTCGGTGATCATCCGAATCGCTTTCCGTATCCTATACTCATTCACAAAATTGGGAAAGGTCGTTTTAAGTTGCTGATTGATCGCACGAGATAAATAGGTACGATTGGATTCCAGCATCCGGGCAATATCCTGAATATTCACCTTGGGATCCAGATAGGGCGCTTCCCGCTCCATCAACTCCCTGAGGGCACTAATAAGCCTCTTGTGCCGGTAAACCTCCTCAACATCCGCCCCCCCTACCGGGTCATCCGCAACACCTGATGATTCACCCGGAGTTCTTGCGGGCTCATCCTCAGCTCCTTCGCTTTTATCCTGAAAGCCATCATATTTGTGCTGAATCCCGTCGGGTTTATCCGGCCTCGGCTCCTGAAATACCGTCATCGCAATGGATTCGAGGCTTTTCCTCACCAGCGCCAGTCTGGAGCGATAGAGCCTCCGGTAAAAAACCAGGACAATCACCAGCGTAACCACCAGAAAAACCAATCCTATCACAAGGTTGTACACCCGGCCTCTGGAGCGTTCCAATGCGCGCCGGGTCTCAGCATGGTTTCGATCGGCCAGTATGATCATCGATTGCGACAGGTGCTCCTGGATGCGCAGGGAATCCGACAACCGGAGATACCGCTCCTGATACCGGAGTGCCTCCCGGTAATCTCCCTGTTGTTCATGAATTTCCGCCAACAACAGGTATACCTCCGGAACAAAACGCTGAATGGTAAATAGAAGGGAGTCGGCCGGCAACAATTGCTTTGCCAAAATTTCGGCTCCCCGGATGTCTCCCTCCCGGAGAAGCAAACGGGCGTGGATATAGCGATATTCCTGAAGCACCTCTTCCCTGACAGCCTCCTGTGGATAATCCGAAACCTCCCGCAATAGAGCGACTGCGCAATCAATGCTGTCAGTCAGTAGGGCCGTCTCGGCCAATTTGATCCGGGTATAGGCCAGGGTGTTGATCCTGTATGATTCCCTCAAATGCTCTTCAGCCAGGGAGAGGGAACGGTTAAACCATCGGTTCCCCGCTGCCGGATCTCCCTGCAGGAGGGAAATTTGTCCCAGATTATTCATCATCACATAGGGACGATAATGATTCCAGTTTGCTTCCTCTTCATAAAGACTCAGGATCCCGGTATAGGTTTCGATAGCCTGATCGTACAACCCGGCATGGTAATACAGATCTCCCAGTAGATTGAGGATATTCCGGTATCCCTCTCCCCGGGGATCTTCGGGTGTATTATCCCGGTAGGACAGCAGGTGAACCATGGCCGAATCATACTGTTTCCGGGCAATATAATAATTCCCCCGGGAATACTCCACCAGATTGATGTCATCCACCCGCTGGTGCTTCCTTGCCAACCGATAGGCCTCGTTAAAAAGCGAAGGGGCATTGGGACTGAAATACATCGCATGGAAAACCAGTGAACGTATATGAGCGATCTCATCTTTTCGGACAGTAAAATCAAACAGTTCCCGGGCAAGTTGGTTTCGGATCCCATAATCATGAATTGTTAACAGATGTTCGTACGCCATCCCCACCGAATCCCATAAAGCCTCTCCCTCCAGGGCTTCAAGCCGGGAAATATCCGGAATGCGTTGAGAGGTTTGTCCGAAAACCAACTGAATACCAATAAATAACAACCAGAAACAGCCTGCCAGGAACCTGCCTGCAATGGGTGGGATGATTCGGTTTCTCTCAGACATAAAACAGTAAAATGTGTTTTGATTTACCAATCGAAACAAAGATAATCATCCTGATGAAAGCCGTTCAGAAAAATCTGACCGAAATTAGCAGGTATATGCAAACTCCAAAATCCAAACAAATATGAAAAAAAGTATTCTTGCCCTGATGGTATTGACCCTCTGCTGGTCGGCCGCAATTTCCCAGAATGTAGGCATCAACTCCGACGGCTCCGCACCCAATGCCTCGGCCATGTTGGATGTAAGTTCAACAACAAAAGGATTTCTTCCACCCAGAGTTTATGATTTTTCATCAATAAGTAATCCGGCTTCAGGTCTCATGGTTTACCTGGGAGACACCTATTCAAGCTATTCCATTGGTCCATATTATTATAATGGAACCGCATGGATGCGCTTTGGCGATGCCTGGACCACCAATGAAAATGGTATTTATTACAACAATTCAGGCAATGTCGGCATCGGGACAACAAGTCCCGGGCATAAATTTACCGTTGCGGGACAGGGTGCCCCAAATACAGCGCTTTTAGCATTGGATATTACCGGAACTGGTGATGGTTGGTTCAATTGGGCTTCATCAGCCATTGCTCCAAATCTCCCTGTCGGTTATAACCTTATTCACATGATAGGAAAGGAAGAAGCTGAAAACAACTGTGGATATATTGGTTTTAACTATAAAGCGGATAACTCCAGTACCAATTTTCTAACACTTGGCCTCCACACCCATGATAACTTACTTAATTTAACCGGAGCCGGCTACGTCGGCATCGGGACAACAAATCCGGGCGCAAAATTGCATATTGCCGGGTTTGGATATGGTGTCGCAGGAGGTATTACAATGACCCCGGTAAATAATACTGAAGGTGGACACTATATGTCATTTCTAAACACTGCGGGTACCTGGATTGGAAGTATTGCAAGAGGTTCTGGCGAGACCGTGGTTTACAACACAACATCCGATTACCGATTAAAGGAAAATGTTGTCAACATCGATTTTTATCAAGCCAAATCAAGGTTGATGTCATTACGACCGGTGGAGTATAACTATATTTCTGACCCGAATAAAACAGTCATCTCAGGTTTTTTGGCACATGAGATGGCCGATGCAGGATTTGCCAATGGCGTAACCGGAGAGAAAGACGCCGTAGATAAAGACGGAAAACCAATCTATCAGGCAATTGATACAAAATTCCTTATTCCCGAAATGGTTAAAGTGATCCAGGAGCAGCAGACCGAGATAGAAGCTCTGAAAGCCCAAAACGCTGCCCTCACCCAAAAAACAGTAGCCATTGACCAACTCAGAGCCGAGGTGGAGAACATGAAGAAAGCTTTGGGATTCCCTATCCAATTAACCGAAAACAAATAACAAGATGAAAAAACCAACCATAACCGGACTCCTTCTGATCTGGGGGATCCTCTCCTTTGCCCAGGGCATCTACAACAACGGCGCCCGAATCGTGAGCACCTCCGGTAGCTACTGGGTGGTGGATAATGACGATTTTACCCTCACCAGCACGAGCTCCACCAACCTGACCCAGATGGCCAACCTGGTCATCAAAGACGATGCCTCGTTAACTGTCGTCAGCGGTTCCTATCTCTCCGTAACAGGAACCCTGGTAAATAGTAGTGGTACTAATGGCC
The DNA here is from genome assembly GCA_964642545.1 of uncultured Prolixibacteraceae bacterium. Taxonomy (GTDB): domain Bacteria; phylum Bacteroidota; class Bacteroidia; order Bacteroidales; family FEN-979; genus QYOJ01. Next base: position 8,961 of record CAZXQU010000059.1, read on the forward strand.
TTGTGCTTGAATCCAACACTTCTCTCTTGCATCAAACATCAGGTATAAATGCGACAGGAAAGCAAGTTGTTCCAGAAAATAATCACTGGCACTTTCTTTCTATCCCATTCAATGCTTCCCCGATGCCGGATATTTGTGACGGAAATTATGCACCGGTAGTAGGAAACTTCAATCAAACCACAGGAGAAACCTATGATTTTTATTATCTCGATGAATCACAACCTTCTCTGAATTGGATTAATCTGAAAAACGATGACTGGAGCGTCAATACTACTTCGTTTGGAAATCCTCCAAAATTTGTCTGCGGCAAAGGATACCTGGTGGCTTACAGCAGTTCCTTCGCGGGATCAGAAACCAAAGAGATCGCCTCCACCCTGACATCCGGGGAAGTAACAGTTGCCTTAACTGCATCCAACCTTACCTATAACCTCATAGGAAATCCCTATCCCTCATCCATCGACTGGAAAGCCTCATCGGGTTGGACAAGAAACATTATTGAAGCTTATGAAGGATACAATATGTGGATATGGAATGATGCCGTGGGCAATTTCGGAGCATATAATTCAGCATCGGGCAGCGATGAAGGAACCAATGGGGTGTCACGGTATATTGCTCCGGGACAGGCATTTTACGTTAAAGCAGCTTCTGCAGGAAATCTTATCATGGACAACGATGTCAGGGTTCATAGTACCCAAAACTGGTTAAAAAACACCTCCTCGGGCAACGCTTTTTCATTGGTTGTGCATGACCTTCAAAACAACTATTCGGATGAAATTCTGATTGAATTCGGACATACAACAGCCGAAGGAGGAACAAAAAAGATGACAAGCATGTATGAAGAGGCTCCCTTTTTGGCTTCAATGAAAGACAATATGGAATGGGCCATCGATTTTCGTCATGATCCGGCAGAAACCACAACCATACCTGTATCATTTAAAAGTGGTACATCCGGAGAGTTTTTCATAACCAGTACAATAGGAGAAATTGCCACCGGCATCCTGGAGGATCTCCGGACACTTGAAAAAACAACCCTCACAAACACATCCAGCTATTCGTTTTCGGGGAAACCGGATGATGACCCCAACCGCTTCCTGCTTCACTTCAAAGCGGTTGGCATCGACGACCCAATGGCATCTGGGCAGGAATTACAGATAGTAGTATGGAACCATGATCAGGTGTTGTATATTAGCAATCCTGAACAACTTTCAGGAACGGTAATGGTCTATGATATGACAGGCAAATGCGCTTTGTCTGAGAATCTGGAAAATGTCACAAAACAAACCATAAATCACACCCTGAAACCGGGACTTTATGTAGTTCGGGTAGAAGCTGAAAATAAAACGAAAAATCAGAAGATCATGGTTCAATGATACGGGATCAAGGCCTCCCTGCGGTCGGCCGATACGAGATACGGGATATGGGATTAAGATTTCGAGGAGCATAGCCAACAGCCAACAGCCAATAGCCAATAGCCAATAGCCAATAGCAAACAGCAAACAGCAAAACCAATATATTATGAAAAAAGCAACAAAACTCATACTGATCCTGGCCTTCACCGGCCTGAGTTTGACCCTCTTCGCCCAGGAACCTCCTCCTCCTCCTGGTGGTCATGGTGAAACCGGGAATCAGGATCCCAGAGGGGCCCCTATTGATGGCGGGCTGGGGATCCTGCTGGCTCTGGGAGCCGCTTATGGGGGATATAAGATTTACAAAAATAAAAAAGGGGAAAAAGAAGAAGTTGAAGGAGAATTAGAATAGCCTTCCCAAATCCTTCTTCTTTCTGAGTTCTGATTTCATTAGAAATTTCTTGTTCTATTTACTCTGTTGCAGTAGAAATATCAGAAAACCAACAAATAACCACCATTGCTTGTCTTATAATAGTATCCCATAAAACCCAGTGCCATGAAATACCTCTATTTTATCACCCTGACATTCAGTTTGCTGGTTGCTCCTTTTTTGATGAAAGGACAGAATAATTGCCTGGATTTTGATGGGACGGATGATTATATCACAGTCGCAGATAATGCTGCGTTTGATTTCACCTCTTTTACAGTGGAGGCATGGGTTTATCCCTCAGCCCTCACTGGATATCACACCATTATCGGGAAATCGAACGAACAGTGGATACCGGCGTCCTCCGGTTTTGATCTTGAAACAACAGGGACTACTCTTTATGGTTCGGTTTGGGATGCCAGTGGTGCCCAAAGTTACATACAGGGAGGAACCCTGACGACTGGGATATGGCAGCATATAGCAATGACCTGGACAAGCGGAGGAGGCCTGATTCTTTATATTAACGGGATCAATGTAGGTTCACAACCGACAACCTATACCGGCTCAAATGCCAATGACGGCACTCTGAAAATTGGAGTTTTCCCCTGGGTAGCGCAATATTTTTGGAATGGACAAATTGACGAAGTCCGCATTTGGAATGATGTCCGTACAGAGGCTGAAATTCGTCAGTATATGTATCGAGAACTGCCTGCCGATATCATTAGCGGAAGTGATCTGGTGACCTATTACAAATTCAATGAAATATCAGGAACCTCATTAACAGATTCCAAGGGGAGTTATACAGGGACTCTTACCAATATGGCCGGTAGTGAATGGCAGACCTCCTCTGCCATGTTTGGCCCAAAAAATTGTTTGGATTTTGATGGAACTGATGATTATGTTACTACCGGAGCAGGTCTTGTAAACTTTTCCAACGACTTGACTATTGAAGCCTGGTTTAATACTACAAATTCAAATTCGTTCAATTCTATAGCTACAATGGAACGATACAATCCTAACGGAGGAGGAAATTTCTTTCAGCTGTTAACTAATAGTACCGGCAATATTTATCTGGATGATGCGAATGACGCATCAATTTTTACAACAACAGAAAGCTACAATGATGGCAATTGGCATCATGTTGCATTTGTAAGAGATGCTACTGCAAAAACTATATACTTATATGCAGATGGAGTTCTCAAAGGCTCAGAAACATATACTTCTTCCGGAACTATTGATCCGGATCATGAACTACGCTTTGGAAATTCTGAATATGACGGCGGAAGCTATCAGATGGATGGTATGCTGGATGAAATACGAATCTGGAATGATGTCAGAACTAATGAAGAAATTGTTGAGAATATGTGTAATACCTTAACTGGAAATGAAACAGGGCTTGTAGGCTATTACACTTTTGACAATCCTTCAGGTTCAGACCTCCAGGATTTTGCATATAATGATGGAAGCCTGGATGATGGTGCATTAACTAATATGGATAACAACGACTGGGTTTCCTCTTCTGCATATAACACCTGGCTGAACACCTCTTCAACCTCCTGGAATACAGCCACAAACTGGAGTCTGGGATCAGCACCAAATTCTTCAACAGTTAATGTCGGAATCCCAAATTACGGAACATCTCCCAGCACAAGTGGTGATATAGAAATAAATAACCTTGTAGTATGCAGTGGTGCATCCCTGGATCTTGAAAATGGTTCTTCAGGTCATACGATTCATGGCAGTGTTTTCAACATTGGAACCACCAATATAATAGCAAACAATAATCTGACCATTACCGGCTCCCTTTATATGCTGAGCGGATCAACTTTAAACATCAATCCCCGCGGAGCATTAACGGTTGAAAAAAACCTCTACAACAGGACCGGATTGTTTGGCCATGCTACCCTGAACATCAATTCTACTCCTTCAGGAACAGGATCCCTGATCATTGACGGAACCCTTGAAAATGATGGATCCATTTATTGCCAACGATATATTGACGATTGGAATACAGGTGATGGTTGGCATTTTCTTTCATCACCAGTTGATGACCAAAGTATCAGTCCGGGTTTTGTTGACATCAGTGGTACTATCTCTTCATCTGTTGATTTTTATAAGTGGAGCGAACCCTTAGACCTATGGATTAACATCAAAAAGGAGGATGGAGCCTACAATCAAGGTTCTGAAGCATCCAATTTTTCAAATGAGGCCGATCCAAAATTTGGCGTAGGATTGGGATATCTTGTGGCTTATGAAGATGATGTTACCAAAACTTTCTCAGGAACGCTAAACAATTACAGTCCGTCAAAACCAGGACTAACCTATACATCAGCTTCAACCCACACAGGAGCACATCTGCTAGGCAACCCTTTTCCATGCGCTTTGCAATGGGACCATACAACGGGTGAATCTGGATGGCATTTGGATAACATCGATGGCACAGCCAAAATATGGAGCTCAGCCAATTCAAGTTATACCGACATTGCTCAAAACGGCATCATTCCCGCCATGCAGGGATTCATGGTGATTGTCTCTTCTGAAGGGACTGGCTCCCTGAATATTTTCAAGGGAGATCGTATCCATAGTAGCACCTCCTGGTATAAAGAAACTGAGATCAACAAAGTAAAGTTAACCGTATTCGATCCCGTGGGTGGAAAAGCCCAGGAAAGTATCTTGATGGCAAAGGATAATGCCACCAGTGGATTTGACCACCAATACGACTCGCCATTCTTTTCTGGATACGCCCCGCTGTTTTATTCCTGGATTGACCAGAAGCCGGCTTCAACTAATGCAATCCCCTCTTTTGATAACAACCTTGTGATCCCCTTTGCATTCCGGAAAAATGAATCTACCGATTTCTACATCACCATTGAAGGAACCGAAAACCTGATCCCGGAAAGAGAAGTTTTCCTGATTGATCATAAGCTGGATCAAACCACAAATCTCTCCCAGCAACCAACCTATTTTTTCAGCTCCTTTGAAGGAGATGACATCAACCGTTTCTCGATTACCTTCAAAGCCGTCGGCATCAACGATCCTGAAATTACCCCCAACGCCCAACTCCCCATCCACTGCTGGAACCACGAACAAACCCTCACCATCAGCAACCCCCAACAACTGACAGGCACCATAGAAGTTTTCAACATGACCGGACAAACCATGCTTTCAGCCAAACTGCAAAATGTCACAAAACAAACCTTAATGCATGCGTTGAAACCAGGCCTGTATGTGGTTCGGGTCAACGCTGAAAACCAAACGAAGTGTCAGAAGATTATGATATAAGAGTAAAAAGATAAAAATACTCGAACCATTGATTTTTATTATATTTGTTTTGTCTTAATTTATTATGACATCACAACATCGGTACGATATTGCAGGTGAAATTTACACTCCGTGGTCCCTTCGTTTTCGGAACAAGGAACTTGAGCATGAGTTTGATCTGTATTACCCAAACAAATATCTCTTTCAGCTCAGGCTTGCCCATATTCTGGCCACATGCTTTTACCTGCTTGCCATTTATGCCGATTCCATCATTTACAACACTCTCTACCAGATATTCCTATTCAGGATTATTGTTATCCCATGTATGTTTTTCATTGGGCTTCTGATTACCTTTTATCACAAAAGATTTTATCTCCGATATTATCAGTGGTTTAATGTATTGTATGTCCTTGTAACCTCTGTCAGTTTCATTCTTTCCGGTTACGATTCTGATGGAATCACCAAGTATTTTCTATATTCGGGAGTCGTTATTTGTTTGATATTTAATTATACATTCATCAAGCAGGATTTTTTGAAAGCAAGTATTGTAGGACTCTTGGTCACATTCTCTTTTCTCATCCCAACCCTCATCAATCCCATTGATGAAAACTACCTTGTTCATATTGCTTTTTACATCTTTATTGCCAATTTTCTGGGAATGTTTATCGCCTACATGATTGAATTTGATGGCAGGAAGAGTTTCGTGCTTACCAGAAAAATTGAGCAGGATAAGGATAAAATTTCAATGACCAATGAAAGCCTCGAATCATTGATCAACCAGAGAACAAAGGAAATACAGAATATTAACACCGATTTACATATTGCTAAAGAAAAAGCGGAAGAGTCGGATCGCCTGAAGTCTGCATTCCTGGCCAATATGAGCCACGAGATCAGGACTCCCATGAATAGTATCCTCGGCTTTTCCAATTTATTGAAGGAAGAGAATTTTCCGGTCGAACAACAAAAGAAATTTCTTGGAATCATACAAAAAAGCGGAAATCGAATGCTTTCCACTATCAACGACCTGATAGACATCTCCAAAATTGAGGCTGGCCAGATGGCATTAACTATTTCAGATGTTCATATTAACCAGGAAATTCAATTCCTTTCAGAACTATTTCAGCCGGAAGCCCAAAAATCAGGACTCAAACTTTCCTTTCAGACTTCACTGCCCGATAACAAAGCCATCGTTCAGTCAGACCAGGAAAAAATCCATGCGATTCTGATAAATCTCATCAAGAATTCCATTAAATATACCAATGAAGGTGACATCAAATTTGGATATACGACACAAGAGAGTCTTCTTCAATTCTATGTAAAAGATACAGGAATTGGCATCTCCGAAACCAAACAACAAGTCATTTTTGATCGCTTTGTTCAGGCCGACATCACTCTCTCCAGTAAATATGAAGGATCAGGACTTGGACTGGCTATCTCCAAAGCCTATGTGGAAATGCTTGGGGGGAATATTTGGCTGGAATCAGAAATGGGTAAAGAGGGAAAACCGGGATGGACACATTTCTATTTTACGATTCCTTTTAACCCCCCATCCGACAAACCTGCAACAGAAACTACTTCTCATTCCGTAACAACAACAGTAAATTCCAGATTGAATCTAAAAATTCTCAATGTCGATGATGAACCATCATCCAGCGAATACCTCAGCTGCATTATGAAGTTAGAATCAAAGGAGATTCTACACGCAGAAAATGGCTATGAAGCCGTCGATGTTTGTCGCAATAATCCCGACATTGATTTGGTACTGATGGACATCAAACTGCCTGATCTAAATGGATATGATGCAGTGAGAATGATCCGTGATTTTAATCAGGATATCCTCATAATAGCCCAAACAGCCTATGCCCTGGCAGGCGATCGGGAGAAAGCTATGGCCGCTGGATGCAATGGATATATTTCAAAACCCGTCAACAAAGAGCTCCTCCTGGAATTGGTTAAAAACTTAGTTTACCCCTCACATACTCCTCATACCAGATTGTAACAACCCCCAGTGACAGCCCGGTACGTTAATAACGGAATGATAACCCTCAACCGAACCTAAACCGAAGCTATACTAACGAATCCATATAGAACGATTAAAGAAAGACTAACCGAAGATTAAAGAAAGACGAACGAAAGACTAAACCAAGACTAAAGGAAAGACGAACGAAAGACGAAGCGATATTAAACCGCAGCCGGTATAATATAATTCACAATGACATCCATGGTCTGATACCACTGCTCTCCGCAGGTGGCGTCGGGAACGCCGGAAATGGTATTTGATGCCACAACAACCATCTCCAATGAAGGAAGGATGACGATAAACTGACCGCCATACCCGTTTGCGAAAAAATAATCGACTCCATTCGTTCTTCCTGTCCACCAAAAGAGGCCATAACCGTTCTGAAAAGGGACAATATCGCCCGTCTCAATATGTGATCGGGTGGCCTGATCGATCCAGGATGCCGAAACAATCTGCAGGCTTTCATAAATTCCGTTATCCAGAATCATCTGGCCGAATTTAAGCATGGTCAACGGGGTAATTTTTAACCGCACCCCACCAAAATTGTATCCCCGGTTATCCACTGTCCAACTGTACGCCTCAATCCCTAATGGTTCAAAAAGATTCTCCGCCGCAAATTCCAGCGCCGTCATGCCCGTCGCTTCTGTAAGCACTACAGATACCAGATGAGCGGTCCCGTCGCTATAATTGAACTGGCTTCCAGGAGTGTAGGTCATCTCCTTATCCAGGATATAGTTGATATGATCAGCAGAATGATAATACCAATCCACAAATTCAGATTCACCACCCAGCTCTTTCCAGGGTATTCCGGCGCTCATCCGAAGCATATTGTACAATGAAATGGCTGCTTTGTCGGCCGGCAAATTGTACACTGAAGGATCGATGAAGTCGCCAAGTGTCTGATCCAGGCTGGATATATAACCTTTATCAATTGCGATCCCAACAAGCGTGGAGGTAACACTTTTGGTAACAGACATCACATCGTGGAGCTCATCCCGTGCATTGGGAGCGAAATAGATTTCAGAGATTAGCACATTGTCCCTGGCTACCAGCAAACTTCTCAAATTCCTGATCTCTCCCGCCCTGACATAGGCCTCCGAAAGAGCCTTTTCGTTGATATTATTTTCGCTTGCAAGCGGAAAGTGGTAAGCATTCTCCTCTTTTTTTGTGCAACTACCAACGAGAAATTGCACCAGGAGAACCACAACAACAATCAAAGTCGTTCGATTCATAGCCTCAATCTTTGTTTCAGAAATTCACTTACTCAAAGTTACGAATAATCCGGAAGAATTCGAAATTTCTTAGGAAGATTTCTCCAAATCCTCTATCCCCCTCATATCTTACGTCTCACGTCTCACGTCCTACGTATTTCATATTTCGTAATTCGTAATTCGATATCCCCCATCGGGAAACCCACCCGGGTAATATATGTATGGTGAGTCTATTTTCGTGGCTCATTCTTTAACAAAAGTATTAACACATGAAAAAACTGATTCACCTGGCGGTCGCTCTCTGCTTCTGCCAAATCCTCGTTGCTCAGGATATCTACAAAGCCATCGGTGATGGTGATCTGACCAAAGTTCAGAAGATACTGCAGGAAAAACCCGACCTGCTCAATGCACAGAACCCTCCCGGACAAACGCCATTGTGGAAAGCAGCTGAAAGTGGAAATCTGCAAATCGCTCAGGCTCTGCTACAACTTGGAGCAGATCCTGCCATCGGAGATAATGAACACACGATCCCGATCCATATGGCAGCCAAAGGAGGAAATATTGAACTCTTTGACTTGCTTCTCTCCAAAGGCTTTGACATCAATGTGAAAGATGATGGTGGAGTTACTCCTATCTTTTATGCCATCGAAGGACGGCATCCGGAGATGGTGAAGCATGTGATTAAAAAGGGGGGTAGCGTGAAAGCAAAAACAAACAGGGAGTGGCCCGTGATGCTTTATGCTACTATTTATGGTCCCATTGAAACCGTTCAGATCCTGCTCGACAACAAGGCTGATATCAATGTCAAAAACG
>CAZXQU010000060.1:0-17683 GCA_964642545.1 uncultured Prolixibacteraceae bacterium
CTCGCGACCTCCGCCGTGACAGGGCGGCATTCTAACCAACTGAACTACCAGACCGTAATTAGAGGTGCAAATTTAATGAAAATTATTAAATTGCAATATAGTTTGACAAAATGTTTTTCGTTTATATTATACAAAGTAAGAAGAATAACTCTTATTATATTACGCCCTGTCACAGTCCCTACCTCTTATTCAATAGAAAGTTGTTTTTTCATACGTAATGCTATATTTTTACCGGTGAAATTTATCCTGCCCTGGGTTAAACTCAACCATTAATCACACAAAACATGCAAGATCAAGCAATTCCTGCCTTTATCAGTCCGGTTAACCGGCTTCTCCGGATTACCGACATTATTTTTGCCGTATCGATGGTGGTGTTTATTATTTCAGGAACACTGACGTTTAATGATGCCTCCTTTTGGGAAGGGTACGACTCAGATCCTGCAGGATTCGTTTGGAGTCAGGCAAAAGAACTTTTTACTGCCTTTCTCGTATTTCTCTTCATTGCCATCTATTGGTTTTCACATGTAAAGCAAGCGAAATATATCATAAAGGTGGATGGCGCATATATCTGGATAAACATTTTTTACTTGTTCTTTGTTTCCATTGCACCCTATCCCAATGCGCTGAGTTTGAAATTCGGCAATGATTTCTATGTTCAGCAATTTTTCAATCTGAATATGCTTTTGATTGGATTAGCCGGCTTGTTTGCATGGTATTACGCAACAAAGGGACACCGACTAGTGATGAAGGAACTGTCGGACAAGGAAATCAAGGCAACCACGATAGAGATGCTGGTTGAACCCCTGGTGGCGTTGATCGCCATTGTAGTTTCGTTTACCATTCCGGAATTATGGGAACTCTCTTTGCTCCTTCTTCCCATCGTGATCATCATCATCGGAATAGCAAGCAGTAGGAAAAAAATAAACACGGATGAGTATCTTTTGCCAGGATCTAGGATCTAGTATCCAGCATCCAAAACAAACGCCCCCTCCTCCAATACACTATAGCAGTGCACCCCCAACTTCTCTACCTCTTCCTTCCATTTCCGTGCATTATTCCACGAGTTTGTTGGGTCGATGACAATCTGATGAGGAGAAAAAGTTTGTACTATCCGAGCTATGCTCAATGTCGGATCCTTCCTTAGAATCACAAGATCAACATGACAGGTGTCTGAAAGTGCAAATGGGAGTTCGGAAGAGATAATTGCAATCCGCTGATCTGAAAACTGCAGAAAGTTCCCTTTCCGGACAAGAAAACAAAACTCACGAAGATCATCTGCTCCCCGAGAGTGGTTGTCCATCAGATAGGTTGTTTGTGCAGTAGTAATCCCTTCGGCCGACAAATACGTCGAAAACACTTCCTGTGCATAGGGTTCCCGGCAGGCTGCCCAGTAATCCTTGACACATACAGCGTCCCTGCCTTTCACAAAAACGTACTGAGAAGCTCCTTTCACCTGAAACACAACAACCATACTTCGGTTGGAACACACGTAATCCTTGTAGATCCCGATTAAGGACCAGAAGATGATAAGGATGAAAAGCATGTAAACCCATACAACTCTCCGAAAAAAAAGGAAACAACAGACCGCTGCAATCCCAAGGTAAAGAATCAGGAGATCCGGCAACGAAGGATAAATACCTATAGATGTGGAACCAGGCAACTCTTCGATAAAACGGATGGTTGAATTCAGTATGGTTACGGTGAAAGTGAGCACCTTCGCGAGTAGTGCAGAGAGAACTGGAACAAGGCTCAGGGCCAGTACCCCGATGCCGTTGTAAATCACCAAGCTGGCTAGTGGAAGTACAAGTATGTTAGTCAAAATAAAGTAGTTAGGGAATTGATGAAAGGCATACAAGGAAATTGGAAATGTTGCAATTTGTGCCGCGACAGAAACTACAACCAGCCCCCAAAGTTTAGAAACTATCCAGTTGCTGGCAGGGATTAGATTAAGAAGTGGCTTGTAAAGAACAAGGATCCCAAACACGGCCAGGTAAGAGAACTGAAAACCGAGATGGAGAAGCAGCGATGGGTCTATGAGGAGAATAATCAACATTGAACCTCCGACAATATTCAGCGAATCGGGTTTCCGCTTGAATGTACTACCCACAATAATCAAACTGAGCATCAATGCTGCGCGGAATACAGGCGGAGATAATCCGGTAACCATCGCATAGCACCAGATCATGAAGATCATCAGAAACGCTTTGATGATAGTGCCAAAACGCCGTCTTTTTAGAAAAGTAAGTAATGTCTCCAGAAAAAGAAAGATAACCCCCACATGCATCCCCGAAACAGCCAGGATATGCATGGCGCCACTGGCTGCGAACCCTTTTCTCAGATCCTGACCTATCTCACCGGTATACCCCAACAGGATAGCTGATGCAACAGCAAACTCCTCTCCCTTCAATGAATTCTCTCTTAAAATATTCATCATTCGGTCGCGGAGTGTAAAAGCCCAACGGCGGATTAAGTAGTTTTTTGGTAACAGGGCTGTTTTCCAACTAGTCGACTTTACCCACCCCTGACTGAATACCCCTATCCTGCCATAGTATGCTGCAGGATCGAAACCATAAGGATTGGATTCGTCCTTAACTGGTTTAAGTGAAGCTGATACAATAAGCCAGTCACCAAATTGAAGATCCAGTGAGTTTGTATCCTTTTCGAGAAAGAGTAATACTTTCTCGCTCTTGATTAGCAATCTCTTTAGGGAATCAACATCATACCTCCTTACGATCAATCTCACACTCCTGGAAGAGTGGCGTGGTGGCTCGAGAATTTCAGCGGGAAAGAGTTCGCTGTTCGCTATTCGCTGTTCGCTGTTCGTTGTTCGCTGTTCGCTACTACTTTGGGCGGTTAACAGTCCTAAACAAAACAATAATACAAAGATTGTCAACCCTGACAGCCACCGCATCCGAAAAGGCAGCTTACCAATCGTTGCAAAGAGTAGTAAAACAATGGAAAGAGATCCTATCACTCCTATCAACCATCGGGTTTCAGGCTGCCATCCCACTTCCAAAAGGGCATAGAGCACCCCACCCAGAAATGGGATCAACAGTCGGATCAATGGAAAAGGTTTCCAGGGATTCATCGGTATTGCACGCTTCTTCTTTCCCATTAATCAGGAAAAGAGAGAAAAGGTAATACCTCAGTGGCCACAAAATTTTTGGATGTACTCCCTGGCTATGTCAGATCCCAGAGAGAGCGCAGCATCCCAATCCTCACATGCGCCAACCAGATCACCCTGCTTCTGGCGTGAAACTCCTCGTTTAGTGAAGGCTTCTTGATTGACAGGATCAATGTTAAGAATTTCAGAATATACCAGTTCTGCTTCCCGGTACTGCTTGAGGTACATGAACGCAAGAGCCTTATTTAAGAGGGGATTGATATCGGATGGACGTAGGAAGATCGCTTCGTTCAGGTCAATGATAGCCTCCTGGTATTCTCCTCTCGATGCTTTGGCTGCTCCACGGCTGGAGAAATATTCAGCAGGAGTGGGGTCCAGATCAATGGCCTTATTGAAGTCACTGATGGCTTCTGAGAACTGGCCTTTATTAAATCGTGCAAGTCCCCGGTTATAAAACGCTTCTGCAAATCCGGGTGAGTAAGCGAGTGCCCTCGAAAAATCCTGGATCGCCTCATCAAACTGACTCAGGTCGAAGAGTGCAAGTCCCCGGTTAAGATATGCTTCGGGATAATCAGCTTTAAAGGAGATCGCCTTGGTGTAATCGAAAATAGCCGCCGAATAATCCTGCAGGTAGTCCTTTGCTACTCCCCTGTTGTACCAGGGTTCAGGATAAGATGGAGTGAGTGCTATCACAATGCTGAAGTCGGCAATCGCTGCCTGATAATCCTTTAGTTCACTTTTTACGATTCCCCGGTTATAATAGGGTTCTCCTTCCGTGCTATCCAACTGAATCGCCAGATTAAAATCAACCAGCGCTGCCTGGTAGTCACCCAGTTTCGCTTTCATGATGCCGCTTTTCACCAGATCCTTCTGTGTTAGTTGGGCATACATAAATTGGCTGATGATCAGAAATCCGACCAACAGGCTTAATCGCATGGGAAAAAAGATAATGGGAAAGGTTCGATAGTACATTGTCACACGTAAAACGTCACTTGCAGTTCTTAATGATCAGGTCGCGAGACATCTCGATACCTAAAGAGAGTGGTTTTTGCCAGTCGGTGCAGATGCCCTCGGTGTCCCCTAAAGCAAACTGTAACCTTCATAGGTCTTTTAATTTTGTATAGTTTAACTTAATTACCCTCTAAATATTGTATCATCAGCGATGCGGTCCGGTCGGATGCACCACTACCGCCAAGATTTAGTGTGAGTTCCTGGAAGCCGTTTTTCATCTTCTCCCGGATGTCTGGATCCAGCAACCGTTTCAACTCCTGCACAAGATTTTCAGGAGTAACCATATGCTGGATAAGCTCCTTTACCACCTCCCTGTTCATAATCAAGTTCACAAGTGAGATGAACGGAACATGAACAATCCGACGGGCAATCCAGAATGAGAGAGGATTGCCCCGGTAACAAACCACCTCAGGGGTTCCAACGAGTGCCGCCTCAAGTGTTGCAGTGCCAGAGGTAACAAGAGCTGCCTCTCCATGGCTCAGCAAATCGCAGGTCTGCTTATAAATCACGGGAATGGATGCCTGGCCGATAATCGACGAATAAAAACCGGGGTCGATTGAAGGAGCCCCTGCAACCACAAACTGGTACGATGAAAACGAAGGGACCACCTCAATCATAAACCTCAGCATCGTACGAATCTCCTGCTTCCTGCTTCCTGGAAGCAGAGCGATGATTGGTTTTTCGGGGAGATCGTTTTGTTTCAGGAAGTGATATCTGTCACTGATCTCTTTCCCTGGAGAGATGGCATCCAGGAGCGGATGCCCCACAAAATCAACTGTATAGTTATATTTTCGATAGAAATCCTTTTCAAAAGGTAGTATAACGAACATCCTTTCAACACACTGCTGGATAACCTTAACCCGCGAGCTTTTCCATGCCCATAATTGTGGTGAAATGTAGTAGAATACCCTGATACCATTCCTTTTAGCAAACTTGGCCATCCTCAGGTTAAACCCGGGATAGTCGATCAGAATCAGTACGTCGGGTTTGGAGGCAAGAATATCCCTTTCGCAGAAACGCAAATTGGTCAGGATAGTCTTCAGGTTGACCACCACTTCCCAGAAGCCCATAAATGCCAGATCGCGGTAATGCTTCACCAGTTCTCCTCCGGCCTGTTGCATGAGATCACCTCCCCAGCAACGGAAGGAGGCGGATGGATCGCGCTCTTTCAGCGCATACATCAGGTTCGACCCGTGCAGATCTCCAGAAGCTTCCCCGGCGATGATGTAGTAATTCATATGTTTATCAGGAGAAATCCCATCTTTTCAACTCTTCTATAGCGGGATAATCAGTAAAATCAAAATTAACCGGGACAATGGAGACATAATGGTGTTCAAGGGCATGCTCATCCGTATCGTCCCCTTCGCCAATCCGGGCAAATTCACCCTTCAGCCAGTAGTAGTGCTCTCCTTTCGGATCTTTCCTTACATCAAAATCTTCAATCCATGTTCCACCCGCTTGACGGCAAATTCTGATTCCCCTGATATCACCTTCCGCGACATCAGGAATATTAACATTCAGACAAACCCCATCCGGTAATTTCTTCGACATAACATCCCGGATTATTCGACGGGCGTAAACCTTGGCAGCCGAAAAATCGGCCGCTGTGTCATATTGAAGCAGTGAAAAGCCAATAGAGGGGACGCCAGCCATGGCTCCTTCAAATACAGCAGCCATGGTTCCCGAATAGATAATGTTGATGGAGGCATTGGAGCCATGGTTGATCCCCGAAACTAACAAATCGGGGCGCCGATTGAGAACTATTTTGTATGCCAGCTTAACACAATCGGATGGAGTTCCGGTACAACTGTACTCTTCAAATCCAACCTCCTGATGGATCAGCTTCAATCGCAGCGGATGGTGCATTGTAACGGCATGAGAAGCCCCCGACTGAGGCTTATCAGGCGACACCACAACAACATTGCCAAAGGGTCGTACAACCTCAATAAGAGCATGCAAGCCCGGGGCATTTATGCCATCGTCATTCGTAACTAAAATCAGGGGTTTGTCCTGCATCTCAATGCTGATCTTACTCAGCAAAGTTAGGAATAATTTTTGAGGAGTTCTTCATATACCTCCTTCACAGGAAGCCCCATCACATTGAAGAAAGAGCCTTCCAGCTTCGAGATCCCAATGTATCCAATCCACTCCTGGATGCCATAGCCTCCTGCTTTATCATAAGGTCTGAAATTATTGATATAATAATCAATCTCTTCGTCACATAATTCCTTGAAGTAAACCTGCGAGGTGACATGGAAGAGCTTTTTTTTATCCCGCGACTTGATACATACTCCTGTAATTACATCATGTCGCTTGCCCGATAATTTCTTCAGCATCACTAGTGCTTCATCATAATTCCCAGGTTTTCCAAGAATATCACCGTCAAGAGATACAATGGTATCGGCTGCTATGATGATCATCTTTTCGTCCATCCGTGATACTTCGAAGCTATCAGCCTTTTTATCAGCCAGAAAGGTAGCAATCTCTTCCGGAGTAAGCGAATCGGGATAATCTTCCTGAACGTCGGTGGAGATGATCTCAAAATCGAGGCCCAACTCTTTCAGCAGGTATTGCCTACGTGAAGACTGGGATGCAAGGATAATTTTGAAGTCCTGTAATCTCTTGTTTATCATATCAATAAGTTAAACATATTACCAACAATGATAATATTCCTGTAAACATGATCAACTTTGCCAGTCTGCTGGCGAACCGAAAATCGACTTTTTTCTTTGCCTGTAATACGGTAATTATCATAAATAAAGAGGGTAGTTGCACTGTGATGATGCAATACCAGAAAAGCATTTCCAATCCGAGCAGGTAAATCACAAACTGCACATAGGCCAATAGTGCCATGGTAATTACGATAAAGGTGACCACCACCGATTTTGACCACCTGATGCCGATAACAGAGGGAAGTGACCGGGTTCCAAACTGCTCATCACCTTTCAGGTCTTCAATGTCTTTGACGATCTCGCGGAAAAGACTCACAAGAAATGCAAACACGGCGTAAGCAAGAAATATCCAGAAGATACTATTCAACGTTGTGATAACGGATGAAAAATAATCGGGGAACAACCGCAGATGAAAAAATTCAAACAAGAGAACCAGCATGATCAGGGAGGCGGAGATAAAGGCTACAATCAGGTTTTTCCATATCAGCATCTGTTTCCATCGGGCGGAATAGAACCAGAAAAAGAGGGCTCCGCACGGGAAAAGCAACCCAAACCAGGTGGATTGGATCCTGTATGCAAGGTAAAATCCAAGAATTACAGCAATGGTATTGACCAGGATGTGAATTTTTATCGCCATCCGGGGAGCTACGATACGCGAAACCACTAGCTGATCGGGGCGATTGACACGGTCTATCTTTTGATCAAAATAATCGTTGATGACATATCCTCCAATTGCCAGGAGCAGGGTTGTCACAACAAAAATAATGAAGTCAGGAAGGCTGGTCATGTACTCAGTTTGACCGCTGAAAAGAATCGGTTTAAGGATTCCGTAACGCAGTAAAAACTCGATCAGCACAACGATTACCAGGTTTGGGAGCCTGATAAACCGGGCGATTCCCTTGATCCGTTCCCAGATCGTCAGTTTGTTACCATGTGAAAGCATCATCGTTCATCCATTTACCCTGAACTTTCATCACCTGCTCTATTACATCGCGAACACAACCTTTCCCTCCCGGGATATGGCTTATATAAGCAGCCAACTCCTTGATCTCTTCAGCTGCATCAGCCGGACAGGTTGGCATTCCCACCTCCTTCATGATCTGGTAATCGGGAATATCGTCTCCCATAAAGAGAACTTCAGAGGGGGTGATTTCGTTTTTTTTCAAGTAGGTATGAAATGTCTCAAGTTTATTTCCAATTCCGAGAAATACATCGGTGACTCGCAGGGCCTCAAGTCTATGAGCCATAGACTTGGACTTTGCGCCCGAAATAATGGCAATCCGGTATCCTTTTTTTATGGCGAGTTGCATCGCATATCCATCCTTGATATTGGAGATCCGTAGGGCCTCTCCATGTTCAGTCATTATGATCGTCCCTTCTGTAAGTACGCCATCATAATCAAAGACAAACGTAGAGATTTTTTTAAGCTGTGCCTTATAGTTTGCCATGTTGGTGTTTATGTTGAATAATTTGTTTACTGATCAGATCATAGATATCCTTGTATGCTTTCTCGTTAGCAAGCAGTCCCAGGTGCTCTTCAATGATTGCAGTATCTTCTCTGACAGCTGGCCCGGTTTGAAGTGAAAAAAGATCGGAATGCCTGACATTGGCGGCAGTTTGTTTGATTAACGGCTTAAGCAATTCAAAAGGGAGATCGTACTGCTGCAGAAGATCTTGTGCAATAGTGTACAGGTAGTTAGTGAAATTTCCGGCAAACACTGCAGTCAGGTGAAGCATCTTTCGTTGCCGTGAGTTAATAATCTGGACATTCGAACTCAGCTGCTCGGCCAGCTTCACAAGCCTCTTTTCTACTCCAGGTTTATTGCCTTCTATACAAATGGGGATACGATCGAAAGAGATTTGCTTTCCTTCACGAAACGTTTGCAACGGGTATAATACCCCGATTTGTGTTGAGGTATTCTGCAAGACATCCAGTCCAACGGAACCGGAAGTATGAACCACAATGCCTTTGCGAACACGGATCTGTGAAGCTAATTCGGGGAGGGCATTATCACTGAGAGCCAGGATATAAAGATCGGCATCAGGTATGATCTGCTGGATTGTATTTGTGTAGCTTGCACCCAGCAAGCGTGCAAGTCGCTTACCACTCTCTTCCGTTCGGTTGTAAAGCTGTACGATAGTAAGTCCCTTAGCATTAAGCGCTTTGGAAAGATGTGAAGCCACATTCCCCGCACCAAGAACGACTATATTTTTTATCCGGTCCATATAAATCAACCGAACGAAAGTATAAAAAAAAGTAATGCGTTACGCTTGTGCGGTCGGAGTTCCAAGGTTGAAGGGCATCTCCCCTCCTACATCCTTGATCTCTCCGTGCATCGCTTCATACTTGCCGATGTTTTCTTTTAGCGCTTTGAAGAGCCGTTTTGCGTGCTGTGGAGTAAGAATAATCCTTGATTTCACCTTTGCTTTCGGAACTCCAGGCATCATCTTCACAAAATCTACAATAAATTCGGAAGGTGAGTGCGTGATGATGGCAAGGTTTGAATAGATTCCTTCTCCAACTTCATCGGTTAGCTCAATATTGAGCTGCTGTTGTGGATTTGTCTTCTCTTGCATCTGTCTAGATATTAATCTTCTGATTTAGAAGCCAGGAGGTTTTCATACTCCTCCTTGCTGCCTACGATGAGATCTTCATATTCGCGTAGTCCGGTACCTGCCGGGATCAGGTGACCAACAATCACATTTTCCTTCAGCCCAGCCAATCCATCCTGCTTTGCATTGATGGCAGCCTGAGTAAGCACCTTGGTGGTCTCCTGGAAGGAGGCTGCCGAGATCCAGCTCTTTGTTTGGAGTGAAGCTCGTGTGATTCCCTGTAACACCTGCCTTGCAGTAGCGGGTTTTGCATCCCGTGCGTCAACCAGCTTCATGTCTTTCCGTTTCAGGTGAGAAATCTCATCCCTTAATTTCCGGGCACTGATGATCTGTCCTCGCTTAAAGGTTTGTGAATCGCCTGGATCTTCAACAACTTTTTTGCCATAGATCCAGTCATTCTCATCCTGGAAATCAATTTTATTGACAAGTTCCCCTTCGAGGAAGCGGCTATCACCTGGATCTTCTACATCAACCTTCCGCATCATCTGACGAACAATGGTCTCAAAATGCTTGTCGTTGATCTTCACACCCTGCAAACGGTAAACCTCTTGGATCTCGTTCACAATATACTCCTGAACCTTCATGGGTCCTTTGATAGCAAGGATGTCGCTTGGGGTCATGGCGCCATCCGACAATGGTGTACCTGCCTTCACATAATCATTCTCTTGTGCAAGAATCTGTTTCGAAGTAGGGACGAGATAATGTTTCTCCTCACCGGTCTTCGATGTAATGATGACTTCGCGGTTTCCTCTCTTGAGTTTCTTAGCAAAGGAGACAACGCCGTCAATCTCAGAAACGATTGCTGGGTCGGAGGGATTTCTGGCTTCAAAAAGTTCGGTTACCCGCGGCAAACCACCGGTGATGTCACCAGCTTTTCCGACAGCCCGAGGGATCTTCACTAGAATCGTACCACCTTTAATTTTCGCATTGTTCTCCATCATGATATGTGATCCAACAGGAAGGTCATATATTTTCATGATCTCGCCGTTGGCATCCAGAATATTGATAGCAGGATTCTTTGCTTTCTGACGGGACTCGATGATCACTTTTTCATTAAAACCAGTCTGATCGTCTGATTCAACACGGTAAGTCACATTTTCAATGATGTTTTCAAAGCTCACCTTCCCGGGAACCTCTGAAAGAATGAGTGCATTGTACGGATCCCATTCGCTGATCAAGCTATCCTTCTTCACCGAATCGCCATTTTTGTAAAAGAGGCGTGCCCCATATGGTATGTGTGAAGAGGTTAAGGCAATATGTGTAGTTTTATCAATGATTCTCATCTCAGCTGCACGCCCGATCACGATCTCATAAGGTTGGCCTGTTTCCGGAACAAATGGAAGAGAACGTAACTCATCGATCTCAAGGATACCATCGTATTTTGCCTGGATCCTGGAAGCACTGGTGATATTCACACCAGCCACACCACCCACGTGGAAGGTACGAAGTGTAAGCTGTGTCCCAGGTTCACCGATCGACTGTGCGGCAATAACACCTACAGCCTCTCCCTTTTCAACCAGTCGCCCGGTTGCCAGGTTTCGTCCATAACATTTGGTGCAAACACCTTTTTTCGACTCACATGTCAATACAGATCTAATCTCAACACCCTCTATCGGTGAGGTTTCAATCACCTGAGCTACCTCTTCGGTAATCTCTTCCCCTGCACCGATGATCAGTTCGCCTGTCTGAGGATGATAAACATCGTGCAGTGTAACACGACCAAGGATCCGGTCGTAAAGTGTTTCAACAACCTCTTCCTGTTTCTTAAGCACGATGATGGTCAACCCTCGCAGTGTTCCGCAATCTTCTTCAGAGATAATGACATCCTGTGCAACATCTACCAAACGACGGGTGAGGTAACCGGCATCAGCTGTTTTCAAAGCCGTGTCAGCCAAACCTTTACGCGCACCGTGTGTGGAAATAAAATACTCGAGTACCGAAAGCCCCTCTTTAAAGTTGGAGAGAATCGGATTCTCAATGATTTCACCTCCGGAAGCACCTGATTTCTGAGGTTTTGCCATCAATCCTCGCATTCCGCAAAGCTGACGAATCTGCTCTTTGGAACCTCGCGCACCGGAATCAAGCATCATATATACAGGATTTAATCCTTGCTTGTCATTGGAAAGCTGATTCATCAGTGTGATCGTCAGCTTGGAATTGGTATGGGTCCAGATGTCGATAATCTGGTTGTAACGTTCGTTGTTGGTAATAAAACCCATATTGTAGTTTCCTACCACTTCATCGACCTCCGCGATAGCCTCTTCAATCAAACTCTCTTTGATCTCAGGAACAATCACATCATCGAGATTAAAGGAGAGCCCACCCCTGAATGCCATCGTAAATCCGAGGTCTTTGATATCATCAAGAAATTTTGCTGTATTGGCGGTACCCGTTTTCTTCAGGATTGAGCCAATGATATCACGTAGAGCTTTCTTAGTAAGAAGCTGGTTAATATAGCCATACTTCTTAGGGACCACCTGATTAAAGAGAACCCGGCCTACTGTAGTCTCAATGATCTTTGTGACGGGAAGGTCATTCTCAATGGCATTAATCCTTACATTGATCACAGAATGGAGATCAGCACGCTTCTCGTTATGAGCAATAATCACCTCTTCGGGTGAATAGAAGGTCATCCCTTCTCCCAACATCTGTTGCTCTTTCGTGCTGGTGCGGGCCTTGGTCATGTAATAGAGTCCCAAAACCATGTCCTGTGAAGGCACTGAGATTGGTGCACCGTTGGCAGGATTTAAAATATTGTGTGAAGCGAGCATCAGCAATTGTGCTTCCAGGATAGCAGCATGCCCCAGTGGGACGTGTACCGCCATCTGGTCACCGTCGAAGTCGGCATTGAAAGCGGTACATACGAGTGGGTGAAGCTGGATTGCTTTCCCCTCGATCAGCTTTGGCTGAAATGACTGGATCCCCAATCGGTGAAGTGTGGGAGCGCGGTTCAATAAAACCGGATGCCCTTTCAGAATGTTCTCCAGGATATCCCAAACAACCGGATCTTTGCGGTCAACGATCTTTTTGGCCGATTTAACTGTCTTCACAATCCCTCGTTCCAGCATCTTACGGATGATGAAAGGCTTGAAAAGCTCCGAAGCCATCTCTTTTGGCAAACCACATTCGTTGAGTTTCAGTTCGGGTCCTACAACAATAACGGAACGGCCCGAGTAGTCAACACGTTTTCCAAGAAGGTTCTGACGGAACCTTCCTTGTTTTCCTTTCAAGCTGTCGCTCAGTGATTTAAGAGCCCTATTCGACTCAGTTTTTACTGCGCTTGCCTTGCGGGAGTTATCCAGCAATGAGTCAACAGCTTCCTGGAGCATCCGTTTTTCATTACGCAGGATCACATCAGGAGCTTTGATCTCAATCAGTCGTTTCAGTCGGTTGTTCCGGATGATTACCCGGCGGTAAAGATCGTTCAGGTCAGAGGTAGCAAAACGTCCACCATCGAGTGGAACCAAAGGTCTCAATTCAGGCGGTATCACCGGTACAACTTTCACGATCATCCATTCGGGACGATTTTCCAGCCTCTTTTGTGCATCACGAAACGCTTCAAAGACTTGCAGCCGCTTCAGGGCTTCAGCTTTCCGTTGTTGTGATGTCTCAGTATTTGCCTTGTGCCTCAAATCAAATGATTCTTTGTCGAGGTTAAGACGTGCGAGCAGATCGCAGAGGGCTTCAGCGCCCATCTTGGCAATGAATTTATTGGGATCTGAATCGTCGAGGTGTTGATTGTCCTGCGGGATCTTCTCGAGGTAGTCAAAATATTCCTCCTCTGAGAGAAAATCAAGGTAATTGATTCCCTCTTCCTTCAGAACGCCTGCGTTGATAACCACATACTTCTCGTAATAGATGATTGCTTCGAGTTTTTTTGTTGGTAAACCAAGCAGTGAGCCGATCTTGTTTGGTAGAGAGCGGAAAAACCAGATATGTGCTACGGGAACAACCAGTTGGATATGCCCCATCCGTTCGCGGCGTACCTTCTTCTCGGTAACCTCCACGCCACATCGGTCGCAAACGATTCCTTTATACCTGATTCTCTTATATTTACCGCAATGACATTCCCAATCTTTTACAGGGCCGAAGATCCGTTCGCAAAACAAACCATCGCGTTCGGGTTTATAGGTCCGGTAGTTGATGGTTTCGGGCTTCAGCACCTCGCCACTTGACAGTTCCAGAATTTTCTCCGGAGATGCAAGGCTGACAGTGATACTTGAAAACCCACTGGTGACTGGTCCGTCTTTTCTAAAAGCCATATAGTTGTTGATTGACGATTATAAACAAATTTCTAACTTACCTGATACACTAGTCGAAGCTGACGTTAAGTCCAAGGCCGCGTAATTCGTGAATCAATACATTAAAGGATTCGGGAATTCCCGATACAGGCATATTATCACCTTTTACAATGGCTTCATATGCTTTTGCACGTCCGATAACATCATCGGATTTCACTGTTTGGATCTCGAGCAGGATATTAGCAGCGCCAAATGCTTCCAAAGCCCATACCTCCATTTCACCAAATCGCTGTCCTCCAAACTGAGCTTTACCTCCAAGAGGTTGCTGAGTAATCAGGGAGTAAGGTCCGATTGAACGAGCGTGCATCTTGTCATCCACCATATGGTGCAATTTCATGATGTAGATATAACCCACGGTGGTTGGCTGATCAAATCGATCACCGCTAAGGCCGTCATATAAATAGACTTTCCCATTCTCGGGAAGGCCAGCCTGACGGAGGTATCCATTGATCTGGTCCTGAGTAGCTCCATTGAAGATCGGGGAGGTGAATCTCATATCGAGTTTCTTACCTGCCCATCCAAGGATCGTTTCATAAATCTGCCCAAGATTCATCCGGGAGGGTACACCCAAAGGATTGAGAACAACATCGACAGGAGTCCCGTCTTTCAGGAAAGGCATATCCTCTTCCCTTACAATCCTTGCCACGATCCCCTTGTTCCCGTGACGACCTGCCATCTTATCACCTACCTTGAGTTTCCTCTTCTTGGCAATATAAACTTTGGCCATCTGAACAATACCAGCCGGCAGATCATCGCCAACCATAGAGGTAAACTTGATCCGGTTAAATTTTCCGAGGAGTTCTTTGTGTTTGATAATATAGTTGTTTATCAACACCTTGATCATCTCGTTCTTATCCTTGTCGGTAGTCCATTTATTCGGGTTAACCGTATTGTAATCGACTTCTGAAAGGGTTTTGGAAGTAAACTTGGAGCCTTTGGGAACTACTTCCGTTTTGAAGTTATTGTAGACTCCCTGAGAGATCTTCCCATAAACAAGGGCACCCAGTTTATCGATCAGTTTGTTCTTAAATTTTGCCTCTTCTTTGTGAAATTCGTCATCGATCTTCTTCAGTTCTTCTTTCTCTTTTACCTTTGCTTTCCTGTCCTTGATAACACGTGAGAAGAGTTTCTTTTCAATCACAACGCCCTTCATCGAAGGAGGCGCTTTGAGTGAAGCATCCTTTACATCACCTGCTTTGTCACCAAAAATAGCCCTGAGAAGTTTCTCCTCAGGAGTTGGATCGCTCTCCCCTTTTGGTGTAATCTTTCCAATGAGGATATCTCCCTCATTCACTTCTGCACCAATTCTGATCAATCCGTTTTCATCCAGGTCTTTGGTTGCTTCGGCGCTAACATTCGGAATATCGTTGGTAAGTTCTTCAACACCACGTTTGGTGTCACGAACTTCGAGGGTGAATTCTTCAATGTGGATAGAGGTAAAGATATCCTCCTTCACCACCTTTTCCGAAATCACGATAGCATCTTCAAAATTGTATCCTTTCCAAGGCATGAAGGCAACCATCAGGTTGCGACCGAGGGCCAGTTCCCCATCCTGGGTAGCATATCCTTCGCAAAGGACCATCCCTTTGGTAACTTTATCCCCTTGCCTAACAATAGGACGAAGATTGATACAGGTATTCTGGTTGGTTCGGGCAAACTTGGTGAGACGGTAGCTTTTATAATCGTCATCAAAACTGACCATCCGGTCCCGTTCTTCCCTGTTGTATTTGATCACAATCTCATTGGCATCAACACTTTCAACCACACCATCGCCTTCGGCATTAATCAGAACCCTTGAATCCGTTGCAACCATTCCTTCAATCCCAGTACCTACCAGAGCTACTTCGGGATTGAGCAATGGAACAGCCTGACGCATCATGTTAGATCCCATGAGTGCACGGTTGGCATCATCGTGTTCCAGAAATGGAATAAGAGATGCGGCAATGGAAGCGATCTGATTTGGAGCGATGTCGATAAGGTCTACTTTAGTCCGTTCAATAATCGGATAATCAGCAAGGTACCGTACTTTAACCCGCTCTTCCTGCAGCAGGCCTTTTTCACCAATCGGTGTACTAGCCTGTGCTATAATCTTATTTTCTTCCTCCTCAGCGGTTAAATAGATTGGTTCATCACTCAGGTCAACCCTACCTTCAATCACTCTTCGGTAAGGTGTTTCAATGAACCCGAGGCGATCGATCTTTGCAAATACGCAGAGGGATGAGATAAGTCCGATGTTCGGACCTTCCGGCGTTTCAATAGTACACAACCGGCCGTAGTGGGTATAGTGCACGTCACGCACCTCAAACCCAGCGCGTTCTCGTGACAGACCTCCAGGTCCAAGCGCCGAAATACGGCGTTTATGGGTTAATTCAGCCAGTGGATTTGTCTGATCCATGAACTGAGACAACTGGTTGGTGCCAAAAAAGGTATTAATAACTGAAGACAACGTCTTTGCATTGATCAGGTCGGTTGGAGTAAAGACCTCGTTATCCCGAACGTTCATTCGTTCACGGATCGTCCGGGCCATTCTTGACAGACCAACACCAAATTGGTTGTAGAGTTGCTCGCCCACCGTACGTACACGACGGTTACTGAGATGGTCGATATCGTCGATCTCCGCTTTGGAGTTCACCAGTTCAATAAGATACTTGATAATGGAGATGATATCTTCTTTCGTCAATACCTTCGTCTCCATCGGAGTATTCCTGTTCAGTTTCCGGTTGATCCGGTATCTTCCAACATCTCCTAAGTCATAGCGCTTATCGGAGAAGAACAACTTCTCGATGATCCCTCTTGCAGTCTCTTCGTCGGGAGGTTCAGCATTACGGAGTTGCCGGTAGATAAATTCGACTGCCTCCTTTTCTGAGTTAGCCGGGTCTTTCTGAAGGGTATTGAAAATAATCGAATAGTCAGTAGTAAGCGAGTCGGTAGTGTGAATCAGGATAGTTTTGATTCCTGCATCCACGATCAAATCCACGTGTTCGTTTTCAAGAATCGTCTCCCGCTCGATGATAACCTCTGTCCGTTCAATTGAGACCACTTCACCTGTATCTTCATCTACGAAATCCTCAATCCATGTTCGAACAACGCGAGCTGCGAGTTTAGAGCCGACAACTTTTTTTAGAGTGGCTTTACTCACCTTCACTTCCTGAGCAAGGTTGAAGATCTCCAGGATATCCTTATCCGTTTCATAGCCGATAGCGCGCAACAGTGTAGTGACCGGCAACTTCTTTTTCCGGTCGATGTATGCATACATCACATTGTTGATATCGGTTGTAAATTCAATCCAGGATCCCTTGAAAGGGATGATTCGGGCCGAATAAAGCTGAACCCCATTTGCATGGTAGCTTGTGCTGAAAAAGACACCTGGTGAGCGATGAAGCTGAGACACAATTACCCGTTCGGCACCATTGACAACAAAGGTTCCTCTCGGGGTCATATAAGGGATCATTCCAAGGTAAACATCCTGGATAATCGTCTCAAAATCTTCGTGCTCTGGATCAGTACAATAGAGTTTTAATTTTGCCTTCAGCGGAACGCTATAGGTTAAACCACGCTCGATACACTCCTCAATGGAATACCTTGGAGGATCGATGTAATAGTCCTGAAATTCAAGGACGAAGTTATTCCGCGCATCAGAAATCGGGAAATTCTCAGCGAAAACCTTGAAAAGACCTTCATTGATCCTATTTTCAGGATTGGTTTCGAGTTGGAAAAAATCCTTAAAGGATTGGATCTGAACATCAAGAAAATCGGGGTATTCAGCCTGAATCTTGGCAGATGCGAAACTGATTTTTTGAATTTTATTTGGAGCCAAGGTCTTTGGGTTTGTGTCCCGCCCTGGCGGGACGGTTAAGAAACTAATTTAACTTTCAATATAAACAAGTTATAGACTTCCCCTTTTTTCGGGAAAGTCTATAACTATTTAGGAATGAGAAAGTATAGTCTACTTAATTTCAACC
>CAZXQU010000061.1:0-17425 GCA_964642545.1 uncultured Prolixibacteraceae bacterium
ATCTCCCAGTTCCTGCGGTATTTCGTGAAGAATAACGGAGAGTGTGACAAAAATTCCCAACTCGGGAGAGGTCAGAAACGAAGCGGAGATAACCACTCCATCTACCGCGTTATGAAAGGCATCCCCAATTAATATTAAAGGCACAGCGGCATGCATATGCCTTTCACAATTCTGATTGCGGCAACTTCGCCAAAGGATTATCTTTTCAAGCACGAAAAAAAACAGAATTCCTATCAGTATGCTTTGAAATACTTGAGTAGAATCAGTCATACTGATTGCTTTCGGTATCATGCCGAGAAAAGCCGCTCCCAGAAGCGTGCCTCCCGCGAGATACATCAGATAGGTAGAAACTTTCTTTAGTTTTTCATTGTTTAGCGTGAGCATTAATCCCGCAAGAGCCACACTCCCTATACTGCCAAGAAAAAGTGCTATGAGGACATATGCTATTTCCATATCATTCCTGTTCCTCCTTTCCCACTAACAACAGCAATCTTTAGAGAGTTTTTCTCAGTGATGGTCATGTCCGCAATCATCCCCGTGATGGTCGCAATAGTTGGCATTCAACGTTAGTTTTCCAGCCAGAAAATTGTTCACCAAATTGGTAGGAGTATCAATGGGAGCGCCAACAAAAGCATTAACACCTGCCTCGTTAAAGAGATTAATAGCCATTTGGCCCATGCCTCCGGCTATCACATCCGTTGCTCCTTTGTTGGCAACCCACCGGGGATACGTTCCTGGTTGATGTTCCGGAGGGTTCATCACCGTAATGTTAGTAATACTGTTGTTGGTGACTTCAACATAGGCAAATGCCTGGCAATGGCCAAAATGTGGACATAGTTCTCCGTTTTCAATTGGAATTGCAATGATTTTTTTCATTTCATCTTATTAAAAGTTATTTCTTTTTCTCATATTGTTCAATCGTCTTTTCTAAAGTCAATATGGCTAGCCGTGCACAGTGGACTTTCTGTTGCTGCATCGCACCCAAATGATTTAGTATATCGTTATCATCCAAATTCTCACAATCCTTCAGCGTTTTACCATTTATCATCTTAGTAAGAGCTGAACCTGATGTGAAAGTGTCTGCACATCCTATAGCTTGAAATTTTGCCTCTGTAATGACATCCGATTTAATCTTCAGAAAAAGTTCAATCGTATCGCCACAGGGACCTGTAAACATATAATGGGCATCCGGGTTTTCGATACTTCCAACATTCACATGATTTTCATAATATTCTATCGCCTTGGCCGAATACCCGGACATTTTTAATAAATCCCTGACCTTGCTCATGACTTTATTTGTTAATTGCCCCCTCTAACCCGCTTTTCAGGCGCTTTCCTTTTCCCTTGCCGCCACCAGACTTACGCTTTTTACCCATTCCTTTTCCAAGGGATTTTAATTTTTCTTCAGCAGGTATATTACTGCACCTCCCTAATTTACGCCCCGAACGAGAACCTTCTCCTTCAGGACCAGTTCCATTAAGATTTGGCATTTTTTAAATTTTTAGTGATCTAATATTTCAATGATATCTTTGATTGTCTTTTCTTGTCCTTTAATGACAATCATCTGAATTTTTAAACTATCGAGCAAGGGTTTGATTTTCATCCCAAAACTTCCTGATACAATTTTATGTACAGATCTTGATGCAACTAATTCAACTGACGCTGACCCGGTCCCTTCTTCTGCATCTTTGTTGGGATTGGGAATAAATTCAATGGTCCTGCTCTTTGTATCATAAATAACAAAACATGCGCAACGCCCAAAGCGTTGATCTACTAGTGAACTTAAGGTATTCCCTCTGGATGTTATAGCCACTTTCATGTTATTGAGTTTTATATATTTATCCTAGTCTCATCCATTGTCATTTCACTGTCAAAAGGTGTTATTTGCAGGTTGCCACATAAAGGACAATTTTTCATTTCCTTCTCTTTCTCGGGATTATTAAAATAACAATTGCATCCACCACAATGATACCAGTCGCTATTGAAATAGACTTTGCCGCCTTCAATAGAAATTTGACTTCCTTCAACAAATGCTTTTGCAATTTTTTGAAGAGCAGAGGCATAAATCCTTGTATACGTCGGTCTTGAAACACCCATCATGAGAGATGACTCTTGATGATTATACATCTCATAATCACACAATCGAAGTGCTTCATATTCTTCATATAGCAAAATAACAGGTTCAGAATTCTGCTTTCCCGAACCGGGTCCATATGGTTTAAAGCCTTTCACTAATGGAGGATTTTGAATTTTTCTTGGTGTTTTTACCCGAGGCGACATAGTTAAATGATCTATTGTTCGCTACAAAATTAGTGAACTATTGATCATTTGCAAAACTATTTTTAATAATTTTGTAAAAAAATAGATATGGAGGAAAGAATCAGAAAATCTGAAACAAAGCTTTCTAAAATTATTTTTCCATTTACTCTAAATGACCATGAAACTTTGTTCGGTGGAACCATTATGAAATGGATGGATGAAGTAGCATATATTACTGCTACCCGATTTACAAAAAAGAAAATGGTGACGGTTTCGGTAGAAAAAGTTAATTTTCAACTTCCAATATATGTAGGAACAATTATTGAAATTATTGGTATAGTAAGCAACGTAAAGAAAGCAAAAATAGAAGTGCAGGTTGAGATACATGTCGAAGAAATGTATACAGATCATAGGCAGAAGGCAGTTGATGCATTATTCACGTTTGCGGCAGTTGACAATAACCATAAACCAATCCGCATTGAAACTAGTGAAATTAAGGACAATCATCAAACCTATCATAAACATGAAGGTTACGTCAATAAAAAACAGTACTGAACCGGTAACGGGTTTCCCGATCCGTTTGCTGGTGGGATTCTTTTTCTTTTTTGTTCCCTTGTTGGCCTCTTCCCAGGAATCTAGTACGGGAGATACTGTAACCCTGGAGGAGGTTAAGGTATTCGGGAAGCAAGTACCGATTTTTCCCATGGAATCTATCTTAATGAAAAATTTTAGCTATGAACCGATTCATGACATCGGTGACTTTCTTCGACAGGAACCCAATGTATCGGGGATCCGGAAGGGAGGGATTGCTATTGATCCGGTAGTCAGGGGGTTCAAGTATAACCAGGTAACAGTTCTTCTGAATAATGGGGTGAAGATTGAGGGAGGTTGTCCAAACAGGATGGATCCTGTCGTTGCGCATGTGGAAAATGAAGATATCAGCGGGATTGAACTTGTGAAAGGACCTTTTTTACTGAAGTATGGGCCGGTGATGGGAGCCCTGATCAACATTCAAACCATACAACCAGAGCCTTATTTACACCCGACGATCCACGGGAAGGTCCTTTATGGGTTTGAATCGAACTGGAATGGCCAGCGTGAACACCTGGAACTGGCAGGTGGAAGTCGTGATTTTTATTTTCGTATCAGCGGTGGTTTCAAGGGATATGGGAGTTATACTGCCGGGAACGGAGAGCTGTATAACACCTCCTTCAGAAAATCATATGTAACGGCGGGCGCCGGTTTCCAGATCAAAGAGAAGCACCATTTCACTCTCTCTTATGCATATAACCAGGGAAATGACGTGATGTTTCCCGCCCTTCCTATGGATGAGCAACTTGACAAGACCCACATAGCTTCCGTAAATTATGAGATATCTGACCTGGGCAAGATCTGGAACTCCCTGCAGGTTATGGGATATGTTTCATCGGTCCACCATGTTATGGACAATTACAACCGTCCGGTGGCAAGCATCATGCAGGCAATCACGATTGTGGATGCATGGGACGCAGGAGGGAAAGTGGTTGGTTCGTATCTGGCAGGGGATTGTAAAATTCTTACCGGACTTGATTTTGAGCATATATATAAGGACGGGCAGAAGAAGATGACGATGAAGATGATTATGAGCGGAGATACCTTTACATCGGTGAAATATACCAATGTCTTTAACCAGACTGTATGGAATAATGCAGGAATTTTCAATGAATTGCAATCCCGCTTTGGCAGTGTTGATTTTTCCGCAGCCATCAGGCTCGATTACAACCAGGCCAATTCGGCTGATACGTTTCACCTTATCAACGATGGGATCACCTATTTCGACAAGTTGAATTCTGACTTCCTGAATGTAAGTTTCAGTGCAGGCATGAAAAAGAGGTTGGTCTCAGAGCTTTATCTCACCGCAGCCCTGGGACTGGGAACACGAAGCCCTTCGATTCTCGAGCGCTTCATTAAACTGATGCCGGTACAGTTTGATTCTTACGACTACCTGGGAAATCCACAATTAAAACCGGAACAGAATTACCAGGTAGATGTTTCCCTCGATTACTATCTTCCGGAAGTGGGTTCTTTTACTGCAAACGGTTTTTTCTCCCTCGTGCATAACTATATTCTCGGAAAGATAATTTCCCCCTCGGTTATTAAACCTTCCACGCAGGGGGCTGTTGGGGTCAAACAGTTTTCAAACGAAAACCTGGTCTATCTGACTGGTTTTGAGTTCAGTTTTAGCTCGCCTTTTCAAAAAAAATGGCACCTAATGGCATCAGCTGCAGTCACTTATGGAACAAACCCCGATGCTATAAAATATATTGTTTCGGAAGGGGAGGTGGTGGGAGAAGAGACTGTTTACAATGATCCGTTGCCGGAAATCCCCCCTCTTGAAGGAACCATCCATTTTTCATATGATTTTTTCAGGAAGAAGCTGGTCCCTGGATTCACGCTAAGGATGGTCAATGCTCAGAACCGGGTTTCGGAGGCCTATGATGAACAGAAGACTCCGGGTTTTGTTGTAGCTGCTGCGTCACTGAGCTACACTCCCTGTAGCTATTTCACCATTGCAGCTGGTGTGGACAATATTTTCGACAATGCCTATTATGAACACCTGAACCGGAGGATTGTTGGCAGTTTGCAACGGCTGTACGAACCCGGCAGGGTTTTTTATGTAAATTTAGCCGTTAAATTCTGATATTATGAACAGGTCTTTGACCTTTTTCCTCGTAGTGATGATGGTTGCAGGAGGGAATTCATGCACTGAGAAGAAGGAAGATCCGCCACGAATTCCTGCCGGTAATGTTGTATTTGACTTTTCTCACCTGGTAGATGGAGATCCGCTGCATCAGAATGAACTTATTTATACCAATGCTGCCGGTAATAATTATCTGATCACAGAGGTGAAGTATTTTATTTCAGATATTACGTTTTATAAGTCAGATGGAAGCCGGAAGATTGTGGAGGATTGGAAAGATATCTTTTACATTGATATAGATATCCCGGAAACCCAAACCATCCGTATATTCGATCAGATCCCTGCAGGTGAATACGATTCCATCACTTTTATTTTTGGCATCTCAGAGGAAAAGAACCAGTCATTTATGTATGTAAATCCTCCGGAAGTCTTCATGGCATGGCCAACCGTATTGGGAGGGGGTTATCACTATATGATGATTAATGGAAAATGGGAAGATACCACCCGACATACAATTCCATTCGATTTTCATATGGGCATTGGGCAACTTTATCAAGGAGGAGGATATAATCCCGACTCTATCTATGCATTTGTACAAAACTGGTTTATAGTATCCCTCCCAGAATCAGATTTCACCATGAAGGATCAGGATTCCCTCACGTTCAACATTGCCATGAACATTGAAAGTTGGTTTGAAACTCCGCATATTTACGACCATAACCATTGGGGAGGAGATATCATGCAGAAACAACCAGCCATGGAGATGGCCCGCGAAAATGGGAGTGACGTCTTTAGCATTTCAAAGGCTGAATAATCGTAAATACATCGGAAAAAGTACGGTCTTCCTGAACGGAAAAATTGGGGGCACTCAACATAGGTTCGTCTTTCATTCGTCTTCCATTCGTCTTTCGTTCGTCTTTATCTCCATTATCATATACTAATTGGTCTGTCAAACAATAGTTATAAAAAAGTAAAAGCTGCCTCGAATCTCGGGGCAGCTTTTTGACCAAAACAAGGGGGATATATAGGGGGTATTACAATGTCGTGCTGAAGTCGGCTTTCATAGGGACCAAGGGAGATAATTCAATCGTATCTGTGCTGATTTCCGGGGCTACGTCTTCAAAATCGGCCTCCATCGGTATCTCAGGTGTTAGCTGAGTTTGGACCATTAATCCCTGTAATTCCTTCTGGTCCTCAAAAGTGGCGAACAAAGGCACAACCGGGGCTAAAGAGGGGCACCCAAGGCAAGTGGTCCCTTCTGATACAATTACACTATTTCTAACATCGATTACTTCTCCGAATGAGTTTGTGATCTGAATTCCAAAGAGGGCTATGAAGATGATGATTAATTTCATGGTGTTCATTGTTTTTAGGTTCTGCATTTTTGTTTTCTGGTCAATATGACGGAAAACAACTCCTTGAGTTACAATGAATAGCCGCTAATTTGATTTAATTCGGTGAATCCCGGAAAACGCCCGATGAAAGGAGGAATCTTTACGGTGGGAATTTGACACAACCTCAGACCTCAGTTATCGGTCATTGATCACTGATCCCCTGGAATCAGGCATCTCGGATCTCGTATCGCGTAATACTAGAAGGTGATAATAAACCCCGTCTCCTTCTCACTTGACTCCAGGTGAATGCTTCCATGATGGAGGCGAAGGATTTGACGCGAAAGGCTCAGTCCAATTCCGGAACCCTGTTCTTTTGTCGTAAAGAAAGGGATAAAGATCTTGTCGGCAACATCGCGAGGTATGCAAGGGCCGTTATTGGCAATACGGATTACAGGACGCGTTTGTTTTGAGAGAGAGACGGAGATGTGGATCATCCGATCCTCTGGCTTATCCACTAACGCTTCCATGGCATTGTTCAGGATGTTGATAAGGACCTGGGTCAACAGTTTTTCATCTCCTGAAATTTCCTTGACTTTTGGATCTATACTACAGTGAACTTCTATATGGTGACGATCAAACTGATCACGCATAAGAAGCTGAACCTGATTAAGCCACTCCTTTACTAAGACAGGAGAGAAGTTGGGTGTTGGAATTCGGGTGAGCCGCCGGTAACTATTTACAAAATCCAGTAGACCATTCCCTCGCTCTTCAATGGTATCTAATCCCAGGATGGCATTTTCGATCACTTCGTCATCGATTTGTTCGGGTCGAACAGGTCTGTCTTCTGTTACAAAAAACCTCCGTAGTGTTCCGCTAAGGGAGACGATCGGAGCGATGCTGTTCATGATTTCATGAGTCAACACCCGAATGAGTTTCTGCCAGGAGTCCAGTTCCTTTTCATCCAACTCATAACGGATGTCTTGGAGTGAAATCAGTTTTGAAACTTTGCCTCCATAGCGGATTTCCCTGGCGAGGATCAGCAGGTTCATCTGGGAGTCGCTGGTAAATCGTTTGTACGATATGGTTTCTCCGGGAGAGATAGTACATAGAATCCTGAACAGATCCGGGTCTCTCAGGGGAATTAGATGCAAGGGGGTGAATGATGGGATACCGGCATAGTCAAATGCCTTTTCATTCATGATCTCTACATCATTCTCCCCGTTGATCGCAATGAGGCCGATGGCTGCATGTTGAATGAAACTCTGATAATATTTCTCCAGGTACTCATTCTTCAGTTTGATAGCCTGAATTTGTTCGTTGAGTTCATTTAAGCTCCTGTAAAGATGCCGAAGCGATCGCCCCTTTATCTCCGTGGGGAACTTAAGCGCCGAATCTTCATTTCGGATTGCCTCGAAGAAGAAGGCAATCTGCCTGTTCGACTGGTCAAACGTATAAATGATGCGGAAGGTAGCCAATGGCGCCAGGATCAGGATCAACAGATACCAGGGTTCATTGTAAAATAGTGTAAGCATACCGGCAAAAAATCCAGCCAAGAGAATGATCGCGATATTGATCACCGTAG
Source organism: uncultured Prolixibacteraceae bacterium (assembly GCA_964642545.1). Classification (GTDB taxonomy): domain Bacteria; phylum Bacteroidota; class Bacteroidia; order Bacteroidales; family FEN-979; genus QYOJ01. The sequence continues at coordinate 7,856 of CAZXQU010000061.1, forward strand.
TGAACGTTACTCTTTTATAGCCCATATTTTTTCATCTTTTTATAGAGGGTTGGTCGCGAGATGCCAAGATTTCTGGCCACAACACTGAGATTTTGCCCCTCTGTTTGCAACTCTTTACGGATCATGCGGAGTTCCATATCTTCTAGTGTAACATTCTTCTCGAACATTGGATCCTCGGGTTGACTGAGGTAGAGGTCCCATGGTGTGATATGGTTGTTTTCGCATAAGATGACTCCTTTTTCAATGGTGTGCTGGAGTTCCCTGATATTCCCTGGCCAAGGGTAGGATTTGAGACGCTCCATGGCTTGGGAATTGATGGTTAGGTTGGGTTTCTTATATTTTTGACAATACTTACCGGTGAAGAAGTTCACGAGGATCTCGATATCCTCTCTGCGCTGGCGAAGTGGAGGAAGATCAATATGTATTGTGTTTACCCGGTAAAGAAGATCCTGTCGGAATTCCCTCTCCTTAACCATCTCCAATAAGTTTTTATTGGTGGTGCTGATCAGCCGGATGTTGACCGGGAGTTCCTTGTTTGAACCAACGGGAATCACCACCCTGTTTTGCAACACATTGAGGAGTTTCGATTGTAGACTCAAAGGGAGGTTCCCAATCTCGTCGAGCAGTAGGGTTCCATGGTTGGCCAGCATGATTTTCCCTGTTCGATCCTCATAGGCATCCGTAAAGGATCCCTTGGTATGACCAAACATTTCGCTTTCAAAAAGACTTTCTGAAACCGATCCAAGATCAACACTAACCAGCAATTCGTTGTAGCGGTCGGAAAGGCGGTGAAGCTCTTTGGCGATCAGTTCTTTCCCGGTCCCATTTTCACCTGTGATCAGGACGTTGACATCAGTCCTCGCCACTTTCTTTACTACTTCCATCACCTTCTGCATTGCAGGAGACACACCAATAATCATCCGCTCATCCCTATTTAACTCGTTTTTGAGTTCCTGTTCACGTTGCCGGAGACCGTCAACTGTCTCTGTCGACTTCTTTAATCTGTATGCTGCTCTCAAGGTGGCAAGTAATTTTTCATTTTCCCATGGTTTTAGAACAAAATCGGTAGCCCCCTCCCGGGTTGCTTTTACCGCCAGTTCCACATCGCCGTATGCCGTAAACATCACCACTTCCGTGTCGGGTCGCATACGCTTGATTTCCCTGAGCCAATAAATGCCCTCATTCCCAGAGTTTTCTCCCACCTTGAAGTTCATGTCGAGCAATACCACGTCGGGTTCGTATTGTGCAACCTCATGAATCAACGTAGTTGGACCAGTTAGGGTGTGGACCTCTTCAAATTCAAATCTGAGCAGCATACGAAGGGCATTTAATACGCTTTTGTTGTCATCTACGATGAGCAGGCGACCCTCTTTTGTTTTTACTTCCATATTCCGATGAATAAATTTCTAAGAGCAAATGTAAAGAAAATTTACAGTAGCATGTAATGTATGTTTACAAAATATTTTTAAAAAATTGCATAAAGCACAGAAAATCAAATATATAAAACGAATGGCACAATGTTTGATATACTACGTCTATCATCAATTAAATATCCATTCCAATGATTAAAACAGTTAATTTAACCAAACGATTCCGAACCGACGAGATCGAGACTACAGCATTAAACAACGTATCCATTGAAGTAAAAGCAGGCGAATTTGTGGCTGTGATGGGGCCTTCCGGATGCGGGAAATCAACGTTGCTGAACATCCTTGGGATGCTCGATAATCCCACAGATGGAGCGTATCTCTTTGATGGAACAGATGTGTCGAAATACCGGGAAGGCAAGAGAACTCAATACCGGAAAGGTAACATCCAGTTTGTCTTTCAGAGCTTCAACCTGATAGATGAGTTGAATGTTTACGAAAATGTGGAGTTGCCACTCCTTTATCTTAAAATTAGCAGCAGCAAACGTAAGGAGATGGTGATGGACATCCTCGACCGGATGAAAATCGGGCATCGGAAAAAGCATTTTCCGCAGCAGCTTTCAGGTGGGCAACAGCAGCGTGTGGCGATTGCCCGTGCCGTGGTTCCAAACCCAAAACTGATTCTGGCCGATGAGCCAACCGGTAACCTTGACTCAAAAAATGGGATTGAGGTCATGAACCTTCTAACGGAACTGAATAAGCAGGGAACAACCATTATCATGGTTTCCCACTCCCAACGTGATGCTGCATTCGCACATAGGGTCATCAACTTGTTCGATGGTCAGGTGGTTACGGAAGAGGTTGCCAGACAGGCTGTAGCTGTTTGATCATGAAACCTTACCTTTTCATCGGAGGCCTCTGCCTGTTTTTGTTTGCCGGAATCCTGAATGGACAGTCTGTTTGGGATGTCGACAAGTGTATTCAATATTCCTGGGATAATAACCTTTCGGTACGATCGCAGCAGCTGGGCGTCCGTATTCAAAAGACCGACTACCTTCAGGCAAACAACAACCTGCTGCCCTCGCTTTCTGCTGAATCGTCTCTCAACCAGTATTATGGCAGAAGTATCGACCCAAGCACAAATACTTATATCGACGTTCAGTTTCTGAACAATACGTATGGGGTATATACGGCTGTGGAGATCTTCTCGGGTTTTATGAAGATCAATACCATTGCGATGGAACGATTCAATTACCAAGCCGAGAAGAACAAGTTGCAACAGGTGAAAAACGAAGTAGCATTTTCCGTCATCAACACCTATTTTGATGTGTTGCTCAAAGAAGGACTTTCATCCATTGCCTGGGAGAATTTCCAACTCTCACGCGAACAGCTCGATTACACCACAAAACTAGTGAATGTGGGACGGAAAGCCGGAACAGACCTGCTTGAGATAGAGGCCAACCTGGCTGCCGACAGCTTTCTGCTGGTTCAGGCTCACCACCTGCTAATACAAGCTTCTCTCGACTTGAAATACCAGATGAACTATCCTCTGGATGATAGTTTGGATATCGATACCGTTATTTTCTCCCTATTCTCACAAACCATGGATACGTTGTCGATGGTTGAATTGTTCGGTTTGGCCTCTGAAACGCTACCCGATATGAAGATGGTTGAAAATCAGTTGAGCGCAGCAAAAAAAGCTGTCAATATCAGCCAGGGATCCTTCTCGCCACGGATTGGATTCTATGCAGGATGGAATACAGCCTATGCAACTACATTGAAAGATGACAACAATCTGGTGATTCCTTTCCCAGATCAGTTTTCAAATAATGGAAGTGAGTACCTGAGTTTGGGTATTGAGATTCCCCTGTTTACTAAACTCTCAAAATACACGAAATTAAGTAAATCCAAGCTGGAGTATCAACAGGCTAAAGTGCAGTATGATGATGAAGCGCACAAGCTTCTTATGGGTGTGGAACGATCACTTACCGACTGGCGATCAGCCCGGGCTGAATATGCCTCCGCGCAAAAACAACTCCTACAGAGCCAGAAAGCATTTGAAGCGGCTGAGAAGAAACTGGAAAAGGGAATGATCAACATCATTGAATATTACATTCAGAAAAACAAGGTATTCAGGGCAAAAACAGAGGTGCTGCGCACAGGTTTGCAGGCGCTGCTGAAGGAACGCTATATCCGGTTCCTGATGACAGGATCTTTGTTAAGTACGTAAGACGTAAGATGTAAGACGTAAATAGAAGAAACAATAACCAAAAGTAAGTCCCCTTTAGGGGATTTAGGGGTAAAATTCGAAAATCATGAACAATCAGCCTTCAATCGGAATGGATCGGGTCATCAAGGAGAACCGGTGGATCCCAAAGAAATACTGGAAATATATTGCAGGGGGTGTAATCCTGTTAGCCCTGATTCTCTTCTTTGCCTTGCGAGACTGGACCAGCACGGTTCGGGTCGACAAGGAGAGGGTTACAATTGCTACCGTTTTTCTGGGTGTGTTTAACGACTATATCACCATCGACGGGAATGCTGCCCCTATTTCCACCATTTACCTGGATGCCTATGAGGGAGGCAAGGTAGAGGAGATCCTCCTGGAAGAGGGGAGTATGGTCCACAAAGGGGATATCATCCTGAAACTGACCAACAACGACCTCAATTTAAATATTCTGAATAGTGAAGCTCAACTCGCAGAGAAAGCGAATTTTCTACGTGAGGTGCGTATCCGTATGGAGCAGGAAAAACACTCCCTGGAAAGGGAACTGCTGAATGCCCAATTTGACCTGATGGCAAAAAAGCGCCATTTTGAACAGAATAAAGTGCTTATCAAAGATGAACTCATTCCGATGGAGGATTACCTCACATCTGAGGAGGACTATCAGCTGGCAGAAAAATCACTTGCACTCGTCATCCTTCGTCAGAAGCAGGATTCCAGCTTTCGCAGTCTTCAGATTGAACAGATTACTGAAAACCTGCGCAACATGCAACTTAACCTCAACCTGGTAAAACAGCAGCAGGATTACCTTAACGTTAAAGCTCCCATGGACGGACAAATCGGGTCCCTGTTGGTTGAGATCGGACAATCCATCCAGCGCGGATTCCGGATCGGGCAGATCAATGTGCTAACCTCATATAAGATTGAGGCCACAGTCGATGAACATTATATCGACCGCATCCGAACCGGATTACTCGGATACATTGAAAAAACTGACGATACGCTTACTCTTGAGATCAAAAAAGTATATCCTGAAGTTCGGAATGGCAAGTTCAAGATCGACCTGGTATTTACCGGAGACCTTCCTGAAAATATTCGTATCGGCCAGTCCTACTTCATCAAACTGCAACTCGGACAGCCGGTTGAAGCACTCCAGATTCCCCAGGGAAGTTTTTACCAGACCACAGGTGGTCAGTGGATCTTTGTAGTAGACGAGACCGGCACCTTTGCCACCAAACGTTCAATCCGCATTGGAAGGAAGAATCCACAGTATTATGAATTAAACGAAGGGTTGAGTCCGGGCGAACAGGTGATTGTCTCCGACTACACCATTTTTGGCGATAACGACAAAGTAGAACTGAAATAGTATGAACACATTTTTCAAGCTTTTTTTGAGGGTCACCATGCGGAACAAAATGTTCTCCGCCCTGAATATTCTGGGACTGGCGATTGGAATGGCAGGGTTTATCGTGATCATGCTGTGGGTAACTGATGAGCTCTCCTATGATAGATACAACCAAAACGCTTCCCGGATCTATAGAATCAGGAATGAGCTCACCCTAAACGGACAGGAGTTCAAATCGGTTACAACGCCCGCCCCGATGGCAGCTGCGTTAAAAAATGAGTTCCCGGAGGTTGAGAACGTAGCCAGGTTCAGGGATTATGGTGGCAGTATCATTCGTTTCGGAGAGAAAAGCTTCAAGGAAGAGAAGATCCTTTATGCGGATTCCACCCTTTTTGATGTGTTTACGCTGCCGTTTGCCACCGGAGATCCGGAAACTGCCCTCACAGCTCCCCGTTCCATTGTATTGAATCAGTCTATGGCCAGAAAGTACTTTGGTAATGAAGACCCTGTCGGAAAAATATTAAACCTTAACAACCGCACAGATTATCAGATTACAGGTGTTTATAAAGACATCCCTTCTGCATCCCATTTCCGGCCCGAGTTCATTGCATCCCTTAGCGGTCGTTCTGAAAGCACTGAGGATGTTTGGGTAAGCAATAATTTCAATACCTATGTTTTGCTCAGGGAGCATGCCGATGCTGCCGCTTTCGAAAAGAAATTGTCCATGCTGGTGGACAAATATGTGGCCGCTCAGATTGAGCGGTACATGGGACAATCGTGGGAGAAAATCAAACAGGGCGGGACAAACATGAATCTCAAAATTCAACCGTTAACAGATATTCACTTGCACTCCAATTACGTAAGAGAACTTGAAGCCAACAGCGATGTTCAGTATGTTTACATTTTTTCCATCGTTGCCCTCTTTATCCTGGTTCTGGCCTGCATCAACTTCACAAATCTTTCCACCGCTAAGGCTTCCGTGAGGACAAAAGAGGTTGGCCTTAAAAAGATGTACGGGGATGGGAAGGGGAACCTGGCTGTTCAATTCGTTTCAGAGTCATTCATTATCGTTCTACTCGCTGTAGTGATCGCTGTCACCCTAGTGGAATTTTCCCTTCCTTATTTTAACTCCCTTTCCGGAAAAATGCTGTCACTCCATTTGCTGGATCCGAAAACATGGATTGGACTTTTGGTGCTGATCCTGGTGACAGCTCTTTTAGCGGGAAGTTATCCAGCCCTCTATCTCTCCTCTTTCAAACCCATCGATGCCATCAGGAAGGAGATGTTTATGGGCAGGAAGAAATCCCTGTTCAGAAACGTCCTGGTCACGGGCCAGTTTGTGATCTCGTTAATCCTGATGATGTCTACCCTTTTGCTGATGAAGCAAATGTCTTTCATCCAGAATAAAAAACTCGGATACGATAAGGAGAATCTTGTTGTACTGAATAATGCGTACTTGTTGGGAAACAGCACGGAAGACTTTAAATCGGAATTATTGAAAAATCCTTCGGTTGAGAGCGCATCTGTGAGTGGATTTCTCCCAATCGCTTCAAACAGATCGGATGGCGTCCTGTTTAAGGATGGGATCAAGACGGATGAGCTGACTGTTTATCAACAATGGTTGATTGATTGCGATTATTTGCAAACAATGGGAATGAAGATCGTAGAAGGGAGAAATTTCTCGCAAGAATTTCATACGGATACGGTAGCTGTTCTTATCAATCAAACTGCCGCAAGGTTTTTTGGTTGGGATAATTCTATCGGGCAAAAGATTGGACTGCCAATCAGTGAAGAGGAAGTGACCCTGTACACTGTAATAGGGGTGGTGGAGGATTTCAATTTTGAATCGATGCACATACCTGTGGCGCCTCTTGTGTTTTTCAATGGAGAGAGCACAGGCGCCATTACGGTCAGGTTTAAACCGAATACTGGCCTCACCTCAGCCATCAGCATACTTGAAACGGAATGGAAGCAGTTTGCTCCTTATCAGCCATTTGAATATGAGTTTTTTGATGACAGCCTGAATCGTCAGTATGCTGCCGAAAGCAGATTGGGACAGATCCTCATGATATTCACAGTATTGGCTTTTTTCGTGAGTGCACTTGGGTTGTTTGGTCTTGCCTTGTTTACCACCGAACAACGAAAAAAAGAGATTGGCATCCGGAAAGTAAACGGATCAGATATAACACAGATCATTAGCCTTCTCTCCTTTGACTTCACAAAACTGGTGTTAATCGCTTTTATCCTTGCTACTCCTGTTGCCTGGTATGTCATGCACCGGTGGCTGGAAAACTATGCTTATAAAACCACTATCTCCTGGTGGATATTTGTCGTCACCGGGATTGTCAGTTACCTCATCACCATGATTACCATCGGCTACCAGTCGTACAGGGCAGCTGTGGTCAATCCTGTTGAGACACTCAGAAGCGAATAGATTAATCAGAAACACGGTGTTATCATGTTAAAAAATATCTTCAGAACCGTTTTTAGGAATATTTCAAGACAAAAGGGGTATACATTCATCAACATTGCCGGGCTGGCTGTTGGACTGGCTGCTGCACTGCTCATCCTGATGTGGGTAATGGATGAATTCAGCTATGAAACCTTTAATGAACAAGCGGACCAGATCTACGTGGTCAATCAGGACCAGTTTTATTCAGGAGAACGCTACCGGGTATCTGTCACTCCTTATCCCTGTGCTCCGGTGTGGCAGGAGCAGATCCCGGAACTCCTGGTCACTGCCAGGATGGTTCGCCTGCCACGGTTTTTGTTCCGGTTCGGGAATAAAACCTTTTATGAATCATCTATCATGGCTGCCGATTCGGGGTTGTTCGACATCTTCACACTTCCGGTATTACAAGGAGATGCAAAAACTGCCCTGAGGGATCCTCATGGAATTGTACTCACGGAAAAGCTTGCGAAAAAGTATTTTGGAGATGAGAACCCAATCGGGCAGACCATCGAACTTGAGAATAAGACCCGGTTCACTGTAGGAGCTGTGATGCAGGATCTTCCGAAAAACTCGAGGTTCACATTTGAAGCCATCCTTCCCTACGAATATGTGAAAGAGATCGGGATGGCAAGCGATTCATGGGGGAACAACAGCATCTATTCGGTTGCTCTGGTCAATAAAGGAGCCGACATTGAAGCGGTCAATCAAAAACTGACAGCCATTGTCAGAGAACATAACCCTGAGAGCAATGCACAGTTTTTTCTATTTCCACTCCTGGACCTTCAACTCTATTCATCTTATGGTTTTGGGGATAATCAGGGCGCTATCCTGAGAGTCTATATTTTCATTGCCATTGCCATCTTTATCCTCCTGATTGCCTGCATCAATTTCATCAACCTGGCAACAGCCAAAGCAGCGACAAGAGGAAAAGAAATCGGGGTTAAAAAGGCATCAGGGGCAAGCCGAACGGCTATGATCGTTCAATTCATGATTGAATCGCTTGTGCTGGTGATGATGGCGCTGGTTGTTGCAGTCATCCTTGTCGCTCTTTCATTAAGTGTTTTCAATTCAATTTCGGGCAAGAGTTTTTCTTTAACCGATATTTTCCAGTTGAAATTCGCCGTTGGGTTTCTTATTACAGGCATTGTTACAGGAATTCTGGCAGGCATCTATCCCGCTTTTTATCTCTCCTCCCTGAAGCCGGTACTGGTACTCAAGGGAGAAACGATGACCGGCAGACGAAATAGCTGGTTACGGAGGGTCCTGGTTGTTGTGCAGTTTACCCTTTCAATTTTCATTGCCCTTGGGGCCATTTTCATGTATTTGCAGATGAGATATATGCAGGAAAAGGAGCTTGGTTTCGATAAGGAGAACATGGTTTGCATCCCAATGGCGAGAAATATGAAGGATAAGTATTATTTGCTGAAAAAAGAACTGTTAAACAATCCGTTGGTCCTGGGAGTATCCTCTTCTAATACAAACCCGGTGATGATGGGAAGCAACTCTGGTGGCGTAGAATGGGATGGGAAAGACCCGGAGCAGGAGGTTCTGATCGGATTTAACGGGATTGATTATGATTACGTCTCCACGATGAAAATGGATCTTGTGGCCGGGCGCGACTTCTCCAAGGATTTTCCGGGAGATCTGGCCCGGGATACGACGGGTAATTTTCTCGTCAATGAAGAGGTGGTGAAGGTGATGGGGGGAGACGATGTGGTTGGGAAGCGATTCAACTTCGTTGGGATTGAAGGGGTTATTGTAGGTGTGTTAAAAAATTTCCATTACTCCGGGGCCGAAGAGCCCATCGAACCCATGGCATTTGTACTTACCGAAACAGGTTATCTTAATGTGATCCTGGTCAGACTGGCACCTGGTGATCTCCCTGCTTCAATAGCTGCACTGGAGAAGACCTGGCAAAAGGTCATTCCTGATTATCCACTTGATTATACGTTCATTGATCAGGATTATGATGCACTATATAGAGTAGAGATGAGGATGGGATTGCTTCTGAAATACTTCACGATTGTGGCGATCATCATTGCCTGTCTGGGACTTTATGGACTCTCCTCGTATGCAGCAAGTCGGCGTACCCGTGAAATCGGGATTAGAAAGGCTATGGGGGCAGGAGTATTCTCTGTGATCTATTCCCTGTCGCGGGAGTTTCTCATCCTTGTCATCATTT
>CAZXQU010000062.1:0-8637 GCA_964642545.1 uncultured Prolixibacteraceae bacterium
AGATAATCACTTGATATTTATATATTTAAAGTCCCGCCTAACAGCGGGACTTTTTGTATTATCGCTAATCAAAACAAACTCTATCTTTGTATAGAATTCTCTTTTGTTGATGAAAAAACTGGACCTCTTCATCCTAAGAACATACCTGGGCCCGCTCGTCCTCACTTTTTTCATTGCCCTCTTCATCCTGCTGATGCAGTTCCTTTGGAAGTATGTTGACGACCTTGTTGGAAAAGGGCTTGAATGGTACATTATTTTCAAATTACTCTTTTACGCCTCTTCCACATTTGTACCACTGGCGCTTCCTCTGGCTATTCTCCTCTCCTCCCTGATGATGTTTGGGAACCTTGGAGAGCATTACGAGCTTGTCTCTATGAAGGCGGCAGGCATCTCGCTGCGCCGTATCATGCTGCCGTTGGTGATCGTTTCGTTTTTTATCAGCGGACTTGCCTTCTATTTTGCCAACACGGTTCTCCCGGAAGCCAACCTGAAATTTCTCTCACTGCTTTATGATGTCAGGTCGAAAAAGCTGGCTTTCAACCTCAGAAACGGTGTCTTTTACGACGGCATCGAAGGATACGTGATCCGTGTCGGAAAAAAAGATAAAGATGGCAATACCATTCACGATGTGATGATTTATGACCATACCGACCATCAGGGGAATACAATGGTGACAACAGCCAGCTGGGGAAAGATGGAGTTGTCGCCCGACAAGAGGTACCTGGTCTTCCTCCTCTATGATGGAATGAACTACGAAGAGCGGACAAATATGCGGCGGCATGAGGTTACCCGCCCGTTCCAGCGAACAAAATTTAAGGAACAACGCCTGCTTTTCGACCTCTCGGCATTCCAGCTTTCTCGTACCGATGAGTCGCTTTTCAAAAAGAACTATGAGATGCAGAACATCAGCGATCTCATGATCTCCATCGACTCAATGACCCTTGAAGTGAACCGTCAGCGCGAGACTTACAACAACGCCCTGCAATCAAACTACACATTTTTCTCAAAGATGGATACCTTGATGGCGCTGCAGGAAGATACCCTCGAAGCCTTCAATAATGCCATCCTGCTAAATTTCGACCGCAACGATTGGTATTCTATCTGCCAGTCGGCCAAAGCAAACTCACTCTCCATGAAAGAGAGCATTGAGATGCATGAAAAAAATCTCTACGGGAAATCAAAACTTCTTCACAAGCACGAGATCGTGATGCAGAAAAAGTTCACCTTCTCCATTGCCTGTTTTCTGCTCTTTTTCATCGGAGCACCATTGGGAGCCATCATCCGCAAAGGTGGTCTGGGGATGCCGGCAGTAGTAGCCACCATCTTTTTCGTACTCTTCTGGATCGTATCTTTCACGGGTGAAAAATATACTGCAGAAGGGATTCTCCCGGCATGGCAGGGCATGTGGATCGCACCGCTTATGCTGGTCCCTATCGGCATTTTCCTTACCTACAAAGCCACCATTGACGCCTCCCTTTTTGACCTGGATGCCTGGATGAAATTCTTCCGAAAATTCCTGAAAATTCAAACCCGGGAGGCCTCATGAAGATCCTGATGATTTGCAACAAATCTCCCTTCCCTCCCCGGGAAGGAGGCCCTATTGCAATGAATATGATCGTTGAAGGTCTCATCAGCGAAGGACATCAGGTGAAAGTGCTCGCTGTTAACTCCTTTAAATACACTATCAATCTGGATGACATCCCCACTGATTACCGGAAGAAGACAGAGATTGAACTGATCGATGTGGATCTCCGGATCAAACCCTTGGCGGCGTTCCTGAACCTCTTTACCGGGCGCTCTTACCACGTGGAGCGCTTCATCTCCTCTAACTTCCGGAAACGGCTGGTGGAGGTCCTGCAGGCCAACACCTTTGATATTGTCCAGATGGAAACCATCTTCGTTGCACCCTACCTCGAAACAGTAAGAGCCAACTCCAACGCTAAAGTGGTTCTCCGGGCACATAATATCGAATACCTGATCTGGTCGCGCATAGCTGATACGACCCGGAACCCGCTGAAACGCCGTTACCTCCGTCATCTGGCAAATACCCTGAAACGATACGAGCACACCATGCTCTCACGGTTCGACGGCATTGCTGCGATCACCGTAAAGGATGCGGAATATTTTAGTGGGCAGTTGGCAGTTGGCAGTTGGCAGTTGGCAGCCATTCCCTTCGGCATCGACCTCGATAACTTTCCTCCACCCGTTCCTGCGCAAGATCCGGTGTCTTTATTTTCCATCGGTGCGATGAACTGGATTCCAAACGCAGAAGGGGTGAGGTGGTTCCTGCTTCATGTTTGGCCCGAAATCCACAAGGAGTTCCCCAAATTAAAATATTATCTGGCTGGCCGTGAGATGCCTGAGTGGATGTTGCAAATGTCATTCCCCAATGTGGAGGTACTTGGGGAGGTTCCTGATGCACGAGATTTCATTGATGCTCATGGGATCATGATTGTTCCGCTACTGTCGGGGAGCGGGATTCGGATCAAGATCATCGAAGGGATGGCTGCCGGCAAACCCGTCCTCTCTACCTTGATCGGCGCCGAAGGGATTAACTGTGCCAATGGAAAAAATATTATGATCGCCAATGCCCCTTGCGAATTCATTGATATGATCTCTCTGTGCATATCTGATATGGCCCGTTGCAAAAGGCTGGGGGAAGAGGCGCGCAAACTGATAGAGACCCATTACGACCGCCGTATCATCATCCAAAAGCTGATCACATTTTATAAACAACTGGCCGGGTAACCCACTTTTTTTTATTTTTGTCCTGCTGAAGCCACATGCATGAAGATATTTTTTCTTTTACCTCGTGTACCATATCCTACTGAGAAAGGAGATAAACTCAGGGCATTTCACCAGATCACCCATCTTGCGAAACATCACGAGATTATCATCTGTGCCCTTAATGAGGGCGTTCTGCACGAAGACGCGATTCCAGTCCTGAACAAATACGCAAGCGCTGTCTACATCATCCCGATCTCCAAATCAACCATCATAAGTAACATCATCAAGGCCCTCTTCACAGGGAAACCACTCCAGGTAGGATACTATTATAATAAGGCCACTGAAAAGATCATCCATGGCCTGATCGATAAATATAAGCCCGATCATATTTTCTGCCAGCTAATCAGAATGGCCGATTATGTGAAAGATCTTTCGATCCCGAAAACCCTCGACTATCAGGATGTGTTTTCCAAAGGCGTAGAACGCCGGCTGGCCAGCTCATCCCCTTTCCTCCGCCCTTTCCTGAAGCTGGAGTATCAGCGCATGCTCGATTCGGAACGAACCGCCTTCGACAAGTTCGACAACAAAATTATCATCTCTTATCCCGACCGTGATCTTATCCCACATGCCAACAGGAAAGAGATTGTAGTGGTTGCCAATGGCGTGGACACCACATTTTTCCACCCGATAGACCGTGACAAGGAGTACGACCTGGTGTTCACTGGAAATATGAGTTATCCTCCAAATGTCCAAAGCTGCGAATTCCTGGTAAATAAAATTTTACCGTTGGTTAAAAAAGTTAAACCTGCGGTCAAAGTGCTCATCGCCGGAGCCAATCCCACGATGAGGATACAGGTGCTGCGGTCGGCAATGGTGGAGGTCAGTGGCTGGGTTCCCGATATGCGTGAAGCCTATGCCCAGGCGAAAATTTTTCTTGCCCCGATGCAGCTTGGCACCGGATTACAGAACAAACTCCTTGAAGCCATGGCAATGAAAATTCCCTGCATCACCTCTCCCCTCGCCAACCAGGCTCTCAATGCAAAACCGGGTGAGGAGATCCTGATCGGTGAAACTCCTCAGGAGTATGCCTCCCACATCATCAATCTCCTCGACAATGAAAAGCTTGCTTCAAACATCGCCGAAAAAGGCTATCAGTTTGTGCTGAAGAACTACTCCTGGGAAACTGAGACAGCGAAGATCAATGAACTGATTTCGGGGTCGTGAGGTGATGAGGTCATGGGGGTCAGGAAGTCAGGAGGTCAGGGGGACAGGAGGCCAGGAGGTCAGGAGGTCAGGGGTCAGGAGGACAGGGGAAATGAGGAATGAGGAATGAATTGCCGTCGGCTTTAGCCGACGGGTATAGGGGCTTACAATTATCGGGGCTTTAGCCCCAAACTTTTGGACTAAAGTCCTGAAAATTCAAAGGATCCTCGAGTACCGTCAGCTAAAACTGACGGCAATTGAAATAAATGTACTGCTACAATTCATTGCGAAACCCGAAACCCGAAACCCGAAACCTTGTCATTGCGAGGAACGGAGCGACGCGGCGACCGAAACCCAAACCCTGGATCTTGCAACAATTCTTAATTCGTAATTAGTAATTCGTAATTGAACATATGTCCGACGATCGCAAAGTAATCTTCAGCATGGTCAATGTCTCCAAGACATTCCCCCCACACAAACAGGTGTTGAAAAACATCTACCTCTCCTTTTTCTATGGAGCCAAAATCGGCATCATCGGGTTGAACGGCTCTGGAAAATCCACATTGCTCCGTATCATTGCAGGTGCCGAGAAATCGTTCCAGGGAGAGGTCGTCTTTTCTCCTGGCTACGTTGTTGGCATGCTGGAGCAAGAGCCTGAACTTGACGAAACCAAAACGGTGAGGGAGATCGTGGAAGAGGGGGTTCAGGAGGTGGTAAACCTGCTGAAAGAGTATGAGGAGGTGAATAACAAGTTTGCCGACCCCATGACCGATGCAGAGATGGACAAATTGATTGCCCGGCAGGGGGTACTTACCGAACAACTGGAGCACCACGACGCATGGAACCTCGACAGTAAACTGGAACGGGCCATGGACGCTCTTCGTTGCCCGGAACCTGATGCACCAGTGAAGATCCTTTCAGGCGGGGAACGCCGCCGTGTTGCGTTATGCCGCTTACTATTGCAGGAGCCGGAAATCCTGCTTCTCGACGAGCCAACCAATCATCTGGATGCCGAATCGGTACAATGGTTGGAACAGCACCTTCAACAATACAAAGGGACGGTAATAGCCATCACCCACGACCGCTATTTCCTGGATAATGTTGCAGGATGGATCCTGGAGCTCGACCGCGGGGAGGGAATCCCATGGAAAGGGAACTATACCTCATGGCTGGAACAGAAAACGCTGCGGCTGGCCACTGAAGAGAAAACCGAAAGCAAACGGAAAAAGACGCTTGACCGGGAGCTGGAGTGGGTTCGAATGTCACCGAAAGCAAGACAGGCAAAAGGTAAGGCCAGACTGAATTCTTACGAGCGGTTGATCAATGAAGATGTAAAAACAAAAGAGGAGCGGCTGGAGATCTTCATCCCCAATGGCCCACGCCTGGGGACCCAGGTGATTGAGTCAAAAGATGTGACCAAATCTTTCGGTGATAAGTTGCTTTTTGAGAAGCTGCAGTTCGCGCTCCCCCCTGCCGGCATCGTTGGAGTGATAGGGCCTAACGGCGCAGGAAAGACCACCCTCTTCCGCATGATCATGGGATCAGAACAACCCGCTGCAGGATCTTTTACGATAGGTAACACAGTGAAATTAGGCTATGTTGACCAATCACACACCGCTATCGACCCCGAGAAAACCGTCTACCAGGTGATTTCAGGCAATAGTGAGATCATCCAGCTAGCAGGGCGATCAATGAATGCCCGTGCTTATGTGGCACGATTCAACTTTAATGGCGCCGACCAGGAAAAAAAATGCGGAGCTCTCTCGGGAGGTGAACGAAATCGGCTACATCTGGCACTTACATTGAAAGAGGAGGCCAACGTGTTGTTGCTGGATGAGCCAACCAACGATATCGATATCAATACTCTCCGCGCACTGGAAGAGGGGTTGGAGAATTTTGCCGGCTGTGCGGTAATTATCTCCCACGACCGATGGTTTCTCGACCGCGTAGCTACCCATATTCTTGCCTTCGAGGGCGATTCTCAAGTATACTTTTTCGAGGGCGGCTATTCCGATTATGAAGAGAACCGTAAGAAACGACTCGGCGATGAGGAGCCGAAGAGGATAAGGTATAGAAAATTAAAATAATGATAAAAATAGATCAACCCCTTCTCAACAATGTAAGTCAGCTCGCCAAGGAGTCTCCCCGCGGCCGAAAAAATTACAATTTCCACAAAACTTATGAGGATACGCTGCAGCGGCTGATCAATGCCATTGAACCGTATAGCTACATCCAACCCCACAAGCATGAAAATCCCGATAAACGTGAAGTGTTTACCGTTCTTCAGGGAAGGCTGCTCGTGGTTGAATTTGATCAGGAGGGGACGATTACCGACCATTGCATCATCGCTCCTCATGAAGGAACCTTTGGGGCGGAGATCCCGAACAGAACCTTCCACTCCATCTTCTCCCTGGAACCCGGAACAATAGTCTATGAGATCAAGGACGGCCCATACAGCCCGATCGACGATAAGAACTTCGCCCCCTGGGCTCCGAAGGAGGAGGAAACTTCAACGAAAGAATATATTGCAGGGATATTGAACCGGCTGGGGGTTCCGTTACCCTAAAGATTGGTGTCCAATTAATGGCTGGGAGTCTCTTCTTTCTTGCCCCTCGCATTCAGTTCCTCCGCCTGCACAGCCCGTGCCCTTTTTTCTAACTCGCCTTTCCCGTAATCATTATTCTCTTCTTCAGCTATTTCGACTTTAGCTTCATTAGCTATATTTTTCATTTTTGTAAGTATTGTATTCATTTGTTTCTTAAGGTTTCCCAAACAATCATTGGTTGCTCTTGTACCGCATGGACCTGAATAAACGATAATTTTCTCTAATTCTTCCTCAAGGACCTTCTTGATCTTTGCTTGAATGTCAGTAAAGTGCTGTCGCTCATGAACTTCGACGCTTCTTCGGTCGACTTGCTTCCAATTCTGTTTGTTTTCCATTTCTTGGGGAAGTTCTTTCCCCACGTAAGTATGACCGAAATTTGCCGTGTCATTTTTATTTGTGTTTAGCCAGACACCTTCCAAGATTTTTGATGGATTCAGTGTGAGCTTAAAAGTCAGGTAAATACTTAGTGTTTCTATTCGACAACAACAGTCATGTTGTTTTTTGTCACATTTTGTATTCAAAAACGTTGACTCAAGGAACTTTATGTTTACTAACTCTGCCCCTCCCCAGGCATCAATACCGCATGTATCTATATTTTCCCTCGGGAAAATAGTGTCGTCATTGTTTGAAAATAGTTTAAGATTGATCGGAGGACAATCTTTGCAGGCATCAGCCAAAACGGCTGCCTTTATCTTTTCACAGGGAATATCTTTTAGTTTTTCAAGGGGTGATTTTCTTCTCAAGGTCCTGGGTGTAGGTATATCCCCAACCGCCCCATGATCTATATGATTTCTCTTCCCCCCTTTCCCAAGCTGGACCCTCCCCCCCTGCCCAATATCAAACAGGATCCCGCAGGTGAGTGCAAGTCCGGAAACGGGATATTTTTCGGCCAGATCTTTGGTGGGTTCATCCGGGTTTTGATTTTCCAGGCTGTTCCAATCTTTTACAAACTCTGTTTCAAGGTCGGCTGTGGTCATTCCAGGTATTTTATCAACACCATCTTCACTATATGAATTGATCCTCTGCTTGGAATTCATCAGCGAAAATGCGCTGAACCTGACCCCGGCAACTACCGATAACCTGTTGGTAATTCTATAGTTCACACCAACTTCCCCATATACAACGGGAGCAGGATGAAACGTCATGGTTGATTTGCTCTCCAGGGTATAGACAGTATTATTGGTAATATCTTCTATTGAAAGGGTGCTGGTCATCCGGCCCGCAAGGGCGACTCCAACCCCTAAGCCCAGATAGGGTACAAACCGGCTGGCGAGAGAGTTCTGATTGATATAGGATGACAAGCAATCGAGGTCGATGTAATACCTGGCTCCCAAGGCAATTACGATAGGTACCCGCAGGTGACTTTTAAACTCCTGGCTGAAACTTTGTACAGGGTTGCTGGTAAATAAATTGCTTTCAACGGTCTTTCCATTCAGATAGTTCAATGATAGTATAGCGTATAGATTCCTGCAGGTCTTCATTCCAACGTCGATGTTTCCTGTGAAGCCCTCTCCCCACGAGCCATAGATTCCCGAGATGACCCCGTTTGAAATATTGGTCCCCTGATTCCCTCCGGCCAGGGAAAAATTGTACCCCAGACCGGCTCCGAGGATGAATTTTCCATTCTCCTGAGCAGATTGGGCGAAGGTTGTAAACCCGATTGTAATAACCAGCATGAAAATGACAACCATTTTTATAAGCCTGGCAAGTTTGAAAAAAGCTGATAAACCCATTATATGTCAATCATTTTAAATTGTTTGCAAGTAAAGATATAGCAAAAATGCATCTATGTCAAATAATTTTGGTATGATGTACAGGTGAGGGCAATGATGGCGATGTTGAACAATAATATTATCTTTGCCCAAAACAGATTGAATGGCCACTCAAAAACCATCAATTCCCAAGGGTACCCGTGATTTCACACCGGTTGAGATGGCCCGCAGAAACTATATTGTTGACACGATCCGGTCGGTTTTTCTCCTTTACGGCTACCAACCCATCGAGACTCCGGCCATGGAGAACCTCTCCACCCTGATGGGAAAATATGGCGAAGAGGGAGACAAGCTGCTGTTTCGGATACTGAATTCGGGAGACTACCTGGA
>CAZXQU010000062.1:8737-11798 GCA_964642545.1 uncultured Prolixibacteraceae bacterium
GCGAAGAGGGAGACAAGCTGCTGTTTCGGATACTGAATTCGGGAGACTACCTGGAGAAAGTCAGGAAGTCAGGAGGTCAGGAAGTCAGTGAGGATCAAACGTCTCACGTCTCACGTCTCACGTCTCACGATCTGGCATCTTTTACCCAGCAGATTTCCGAAAAAGGTCTCCGTTACGATCTTACCGTTCCACTGGCCCGTTTCGTGGTACAGCATCAGAATGAGCTCAACTTTCCATTCAAACGCTTCCAGATCCAACCTGTTTGGCGTGCCGACAGGCCGCAAAAAGGGAGATACCGCGAATTTTTCCAGTGCGATGTGGATGTGATTGGAAGTAATTCGCAGCTAAATGAGATAGAACTGGTTCAGATTGCAGATGAGATCTTTACTCGTTTGAACCTCCCGGTGATAATCCGGATAAATAACCGTAAAATCCTGTTCGGAATTTCCGAAGCGATCGGGGCAGCCGATAAACTCACGGATATCACGATTGCCATGGACAAGTTCGACAAGGTCGGCTTGGAAAAGGTTAATGAAGAGCTGGCTCAGCGTGGATTAACAGATGATGCAATAATGAAGCTTCAGCCAATTCTTTCCCTGGAGGGGAAGGTCAAAGAGAAAAAAGCATTCCTTGAACAGCTTTTTGTTGAGTCTGAGACCGGCAACAAAGGGCTTGATGAGCTATGCCATATGCTGAAATACCTGAAAAGCCTTGATGTCAGGAATAAATTTGACTTTGACGTGCGGCTGGCCCGGGGGCTCAGTTACTACACCGGCACTATCCTCGAAGTGATGGCCAGGGATGTGTCTATGGGGAGTTTGTGCGGTGGAGGAAGGTACGATGACCTGACAGGCATCTTCGGATTGCACGGCCTCTCCGGCGTTGGTATCTCCTTTGGCGCCGATCGGATCTATGACGTACTGATGAGCCAGAATCTCTTTCCTGAGGACATCCAGTCGACAATCCGTTTACTCCTGGTGAATTTTGGAGAGGAGGAGGAGCGATATTCGATGCAACTTTTGCAGAAGGTAAGGAAAGCCGGCATCCCGGCCGAAATCTATCCCGATCCGGTTAAACTGAAAAAACAGCTCGATTATGCCAACCGCAAAGAGATCCCTTTTGTGGCGCTGGCTGGCAAAGAGGAGATTGCAGCAGGGATGATTACACTCAAAAATATGAAAACCGGAGAGCAGCAATCTGTTCCCTCCGGTTCCTTAATTGAATCAATCAAATGAAACGAAATTTTCTCACATCCATCATAAATGCCCGTTCGATGGTAATAGGCGCAGAGTGATACCAGGTTAGAAGTCAGAAGGACGAAGTTTCCTAATTTCCTAATTTCCTAATTTCCTAAAAAAATTCCCATGACCTATATAATTACCGGCGCCGGCCTCACCATCGAAGATGTAGTGAATGTAGCCCGCCATAACCAGAAAGTTGAATTGCACCCCGATGCCATCGAACGGATCAACAGATGCCGGAAGATGCTTGAAAAAAAGATTCTCGCCGGAGAGATCATGTACGGCGTTAACACCGGAATCGGTGAGTTTTCGGAGATGGTGCTTAATGACGACCAGGTAAAAGATTTTCAGAAGTACCTGGTTTACAATCATGCTGCGGGTATTGGCGAAGCAATGCCCCTGGAATGGGTTCGGGGAGCCATGCTGGGCCGCATCAACGTACATGCCCACGGCAACTCGGGTGTTCGCCTGGAAATTACCCAAACCCTGGTTGAAATGCTTAACAAGGGGGTAACTCCTTTTGTTTGCCAGAAAGGTTCTGTTGGAGCCTGTGGCGACCTGGCCCCGATGTCCCAGATTGCCCTGCTGATGATGGGCGAAGGACATGCTTACTACAAGGGAGAATACCTAACCGGCAGTGAGGCACTCAACCGTGCCGGCATCCCAGTTCCCGGGTTGAAAGCCCGCGACGGACTGGCTACAATCAATGGATCCAACGTGATGACGGCCATGAGCGCGATTTTCATTTATGATACAAACCGATGGTTGAAACAGGCCGAAATTGCCGCTTCGATGTCGCTGGAAGCAATGAAAGCCAACATGCGGCCTTACAATCCCCGACTCCATGAAGTACGTGGATTCAAAGGAGCCATCCGCAGTGCTGCTGCCATCTTAAAATGTGTGAAAGGAGGCGATCTCTATGAAGGAACAATCAAGTGCAAAGTGCAGGATGCTTACTCAATGCGCTCCACACCTCAGGTGATCGGTGCTGCCCACGATGCCATAGCCTATGCCCGGTCGCAGGTAGAGATCGAACTGAATGGCGTAGGAGATAACCCCATTTTCTTTCCCGATGAGGATATCCAGATATCAGGCGCCAACTTCCAGGGATCACCCGTATCAGTCCCGATGGATATGGCAGGAATGGTAGTTACCATGGTGAGCGTGATGTCGGAAAGGCGGATGAATCGGTTGAATAACCCGGCATTGAGTGTTGGCTTGCCTGCATTCCTCACCAAAGGGGCAGGGATGTTCAGTGGCCTGATGCTGAGCCAGTATACCGCCGATATGCAAATCGTTGAACAACGGATCCTCTCTGCTCCTGCTTCGATCCAGTCGATACCTGCTGCAGCCGACCAGGAAGATTTTGTTTCGATGGGAATGAACACGGCTCTGAAAAATTTCCAGATCCTCGACAACGCTTACGGCATCCTAGGAATTGAGATCATGGCAGCCGCTCAAGCTCTCGACTTCAGAGAATACAATTTCGGCGCTGGCACAGCCAAAGCCAAAGAGGTAGTGAGGCGCCATGTTGCTTTTCTCGACATTGACCGTCCGCTATACCCCGACCATAATAAGATGAAAGAACTCGTGAAGTCGTGCGAGATTCTGGAGGAGGTAGAGACACTTGTGGGAAGCCTGGGATAGTTTTACAATTCTTTTTATCTTTGGTAATTCTACAATATTTCAATCATGGACGAACAGCCTCTCCTGCCTGAAGTACAGACTGACCAAAAACGGCCTCAGCTATTGACCATTTTATGTGTTCTTACGTTTATTGGGAGTGGATTGAACGCCTTCTCAAGCTTGTTCATTGCGGC
>CAZXQU010000062.1:11898-16463 GCA_964642545.1 uncultured Prolixibacteraceae bacterium
TTCTTACGTTTATTGGGAGTGGATTGAACGCCTTCTCAAGCTTGTTCATTGCGGCATTCTACGACTTCTTCCTCGTAGTTGCTGCAGAGCTCAATGAGAAATTAAACCTTCCCGGACTTGAGATGTTGTTGAATACTTCTCCCGGATTTTTTCTGATTACATGTCTGCTATACATTGGCTCACTTGCCGGAGCAATCATCATGTGGCGGCAAAGCAAAACAGGGTTCCATGTATATACAATTGCTCAGATTCTTCTTATCATCGCACCCATGTACTTTATGAATCTTTCCAGTCCTTCGGTTGTCGAATTACTTTTTTCAGGGCTTTTCATCATCCTTTACAGCACCCAGTTAAAACAGATGCACTAACAGATGACATCTATGCAACAAACCAACGTTCCTGGCGCCCATACTAAGAGAGAGAGGAAACGGCCACTCCTTCTGACCCTCCTTTCTCTTTTTACCTGGATCTATTATGGTATCATGGCATCGCTTTTTTTCCTGGCCCTGTTCTATTCCGGATGGATCACTGATGTCATAAACCAATACATTCCTGACGGAAGCTTGTCAAAAACACAGGTATCCATTGTTTTCCTATGCTTGTTTTTATTTCATGGCATCGCTTTCGCCGGCATTATTCTTCTTTGGAAAGGTCGTCCTGCCGGTTATTATCTCTTTTCAGTTCCAACTATCCTCATTACCCTTTTCCACCTCTTCCGACCTGAAATATCTTGGATTTCAACTGCTGTTTATGCTATACTGGTGGTCCTTTTCGGACTTTTTTACCGTCAAATGAGACTTCCTCCTGAAGAAAGTAAATAGCCTCAGGGAAAAGAAAATATCAACAAACAAGAATGTTTTTCTGATAAAATTTGTTTTTCAACCGATTTAATTATTATCATTGCATAGGATTCATGCTAAACCGGAAAAGTAAACTCCATATATTTCATATTGTTTGGTTAAATCAGAAACCTTACAATATTTTTATATTTTTAAATCGCTGATTATCAAACCATTTATTAACCAAAATCAACAGTTATGAGAAAATTTACTATGATCTTTGTTCTACTACTATTTGTAGGATTGCAAGGAGCTTTTGCGCAAACGCGTGTCATAACCGGTACAGTTACCTCTGCTGATGATGGTAGC
This sequence comes from uncultured Prolixibacteraceae bacterium, assembly GCA_964642545.1. Lineage (GTDB taxonomy): Bacteria > Bacteroidota > Bacteroidia > Bacteroidales > FEN-979 > QYOJ01. The sequence continues at coordinate 13,047 of CAZXQU010000062.1, forward strand.
TCGATTCCGGGTGTCACCGTTGTTGTAAAAGGAACTACGATTGGTACTACTACCGATTTGGACGGTAATTTCACGCTTTCTGTTCCCAGCGAATACAATACACTGGTTTTTTCCTATGTTGGGATGAAAACCCAGGAGATGGAACTGGGCAAATCCAACACGATTAACATTGTGTTTGAACCAGATGTACTGGTCATGGATGAAGTGGTTATTACTGCTCTCGGGATTCCACGCGAGAAAAAATCACTCGGTTACTCAACCCAGGAGGTTCAGGGTGATCAGGTTAACATGGTCAAACAGGATAACTTTATCAATTCACTGGCGGGACAGGTTGCCGGTTTGAACATTACCTCCACAACTAACTTAGGTGGTTCAACGAACGTCCTCCTTCGTGGTGCGAAATCGTTGACGGGCGACAACCAGGCGCTCTTTGTTGTTGACGGGGTTCCTGTAAACAACGATGTAACAAACACACGCGCTCAGGAGCAAGCTGGAACTGGCTACGACTTTGGTAATGCCGCTTCCGACATTAACCCTGACAACATCGCCTCAATTAACGTTCTGAAAGGTGCCGCCGCAACCGCATTGTACGGTTCACGCGCTGCTAACGGTGTGATCATGATCACCACCAAAAAAGGGAAAGCATCATCCAGTATGGCAAAGAAACATGCTGGCGTGACATTCAGCACAAGTGCTTCTATTGGTTTTGTTGACCGTTCAACCTTTATCCGCTACCAGAGCGATTACGGTGCCGGTTACGGACAGTATTATTATGGTCCTGGCGACTATTGGTATGAAAGGTATATCAATGCTGATAATACAATTACGGTTGATCCTACCTATGCCGGGCAACCGACTACTCAATGGGTTGTGACCTCTGAAGATGCTTCATATGGTGCTCCGTTTGAAGGCCAGCTGGTTTATCAATGGGACGCTGTTGACCCCGAATCACCAAATTACCTAAAGGCTACTCCTTATGTAAATGCTGCAAACGATCCTGTTACCTTTTTTGAAAAACCACTGACCTTTGTCAATACGCTTTCCATTGAGAATGCATTTAAAGGTGGTAATTACAGGATTTCCTATACCAATTTTACACAAAACGGTCTGCTGCCTAACAGCAAACTGGAGAAAAACAACGTAATGTTGAATGGAACCTGGAATGTAAACGACAGGTTGACTGTTTCGGGATACGGAAACTACTCCATCAACACAGCCAAAGGACGTAACTCAACCGGTTACAACGACAACATCATGGGTTCCATGCGTCAGTGGTGGCAAACCAACGTTGACATTCAGCAGCAGAAAGATATGTATGATCTCACTGGCCGTAATGTAACGTGGAACTATTCTGACCCATCCGACGCCAATCCTATTTACTGGGATAACCCCTATTGGACACGTTATGAGAATTACGAGACCGACAGACGGAACCGCTTTATCGGTAATGTTGGTGTCACCTATAAAATTGCAGAATGGCTGAACATTTTTGGCCGGGTTGCAGTTGACCATTACGCAGAACTTCAGGAAGAGAGAAGGGCTGTTGGTAGTGTTCCCGGTACTTTTGGTATCGGCACAGGACCTGATGGCAGTATTGGCAGAAGTGACCAGGGCTCTGGTTACCTGAGAAGGGATATCACCTTCAGTGAGTACAACTATGATGTGATGGCTAACTTTAACAAAAATCTGTCGAAATCGTTTAACCTCAAGGCAGTCTTAGGGATGAACATCAGGCAGACAAAATACAACCGATTGATTTCTGCAACCAGCGGTGGTTTGTCAGTTCCTGAACTCTATTCATTGCAAAACAGTGCAGGTCCACTCCCCCTTTCAAAGGAACTTGCCTCCATTGTCAGAGTATATGGAATCTATGCAAGTGTCTCCCTTGGATTTAAAAACTACCTCTATCTTGACGGAACAATCAGGAGAGACCAATCTTCCACGTTGCCAGCTGACAATAATTCATACTATTATCCTTCTGTTGCCGGTAACTTTGTCTTTTCCAATGTTATTAAAAACGCAAAATGGCTCTCCTTTGGTAAGGTCAGGTTAAATTATGCACAGGTTGGAAATAGCCCCGGCTTTGACCAACTTGTTGATAATTACCTTGTATTATCACCATTTAACGGGCTAACAACAGCAGTTCCTACGACACAGAAAAATCCGGAGCTGAAACCTGAAAGAACCAATAGTGTTGAAGGAGGTCTTGAAATGTACTTCCTTGGCAGAAGAATTGGTTTTGACTTGGCGCTATACCAGACCAAGACCCTCGATCAAATCTTACCCCTTCCTGTTTCAACAAGCACAGGTTACAACATTAAAATCATCAATGCAGGTGAGATTCAGAACTCAGGGATTGAGTTTGTGATCAATGCAACACCCATCAAAACGAAAAATTTCAAATGGGATATTACGTTGAACTGGTCAAAAAACAAAAATCAAGTTCTTAGCCTGCTTGAAGGCGTTGACAACCTGCAACTTGGCAGATTCCAGGGTGGTGTTACCATCAACGCAATGGTGGGACAGCCTTATGGAACAATCTACGGAACCGATTTTATCTATAATGATGATGGAGAGAAGATCGTAGATTCAACAAACGGCAGATACCTTAGAACTTCCACATCTGACAATATCATTGGAAACGTCAATCCCGATTGGCAAGGTGGTATTTATAACGCTCTGACGTATAAAAACTGGTCATTCTCATTCCTGATCGATTTCCAGAAAGGTGGCGACGTTTTCTCACTTGACATGTATTATGGATTGGCTACTGGTTTGTATGAAGAGACATCTTACACGAACGACCTTGGCAATCCTGTCAGAAACCCGCTTACCTACAATGCTGATGGATCGTATGCAGCTGACTGCGGTGGTTTTATCAATGAAGGTGTGAACCAGGATGGCTCAGTCAACACCACCCGTATCGCAGCATCGAACTATGGCTCCTTTGGTTATGCCAGAAATCCGAATGCAGCATTTGTATACGACGCAAGCTATGTCAAACTGAGAAATATCGCTTTATCTTATACTATTCCCGCCAAAGCTTTGAAGAATACATTTATTTCGGGAATTACGCTTACAGCTGTGGCTTCAAACGTTTGGATCATCTTTAAGAACATGCCGCACGCAGATCCCGAATCAGGATTGGGCGCAGGTAACCTTCAAGGGTATTCAACAGGTTCACTTCCGACCACACGTAATTTTAGCTTAAACTTGAAATTCACCTTCTAAGATAAACAGTTATGAAAAACATAGTAGCAATTATATTGACATTCCTTGTGTTTTCGTCCTGTACGAAAATCGAGGAGTTAAATGTTAACATAAAAGATCCGACGAGCGTACCCGGTGAATCACTGTTTACCGGAGCCCAGTTAGCTCTTTCCAATGGCATGACTACGCCAAATGTTAACCGAAACA
>CAZXQU010000063.1:0-2182 GCA_964642545.1 uncultured Prolixibacteraceae bacterium
GCCAGATCATGAAAGATGTGAGCAATATCATGATGTATATTGCTTTTGCAGGCGGCTACGCCACCGGAAATTACTTCGGGATAATCCTGGAAGAAAAACTCTCGGTTGGTAATGTTGTGATCCGGGTGATTCCCTCGAGGGATACCTCGGCCCTGATCTCCTTTCTACGGTCGAAAGGGTATGGTCTCACCGTTGTGGATGTGGAAGGTTCAATGGGCCCAACCAAAATGCTCTTTACAACTGTGAGACGCAGGGAGGCCAAAAAAATCATCGGAATCGTCAACGAATACAATCCCAACGCGTTCTATACCATTGATGAAGTAAAAGTAGTGGGCGGTGGGTACTTCCCAAACAAGTCCAAATCGATCTTTTCTATGCTCAACCCCTTCCAGAAAATGGTAAAGGCATAAATATATATATTTGTGGGCAGCCTGGTTTCACTATTTCGCTATTTCGCTATTTTATTTTACCCCTGGAAGAATCCCATGAAAAACGCTTTGGCGTTGCTCCCTAATGCCTGATGCTTATAGCCCCCTTCCTGAATGATGAGGGTTGGCAGCTTCATCTGGCCAATAAGTGCCCCGTTTTCTTCAAAATGTTTTTGCGACAAGCGCCATGTCCCGGTAGGATCGCCTTTGGCAGTGTCCAGCCCAAGTGCAATAATCAGGAATTCAGGGGCAAACGATCTGATCTTATCCAAAGCCTTAGCTAGCGTCAAGTGGTAGCTTTCGGGGTCGATATCTTCGGCAAGCGGATAGTTGATATTGAATCCCAACCCCTTTCCTTTGCCTTGCTCGTCTTTGAATCCCGAAAAATAGGGATAGGCAAACGAAGGGTGCCCGTGAATGGAAACAGTAAGCACATCATTCTGGGAGTAGAATATCTGCTGGGTGCCATTACCATGATGGTAGTCAATATCCAGGATGGCAACCTTGCCAAACGTTTTCAGATAGTTTGCGGCTATTGCACAGTTGTTGAAATAACAGAATCCACCGAAGATCTTCCGTTCGGCATGATGTCCGGGAGGCCTGGTGAGGACATAAGCGGACCTCGTTCCTTCGAGAATCTCGGTTGCCGCAGTAAGCGTACAATTCACCCCCCACCTTGCTGCCAGAAAGGCATTTTTATTTAACGGCGTGAAAGTATCCAGGCAGTAATACCCTGCGCGAACCGACAGCTCCTTGGGTGGCCGGGCACTGTTCCGTATCGGGAATACATAGGGATAGACTGATTTACCGGCAGGCAGGTTTTTGCATACCGTTTTAAAATAGGTTACATAGCCCCTGTCGTGAACATCGAGGATCAGCTTCTCCGGAAATTCTTCCACTTTCCCATGCCTGAAAAAACCAGTCTTCACAAGCTCTTTTTCAATGCTGGCAATCCTGACGGGCGATTCCACATATCCCTTCTCACGGATATGATGGATAGAATGCCGGTCGTTGATCACCCAGAAAATTTTTTGTTTCTCGGGAAGAAAGGTCTCAAACGATCTGGATTCTATTTTCTTTAGGTAACGAAACGGTCGCAGCGTTACCGGATCATCCTGAATGCTTTGCACCACCTTTTCAATATAGGCTTCCGGGCAATAATCCCCGTACTTGCGTTCCAGAATTGCCCTCACAATTTGCCTGGCTCTGTTATTCGGGATGGTGCTAGACTGTCCCAATCCGTCGAATACGAGGTATGGAGCTCCCTCTTCGTCAGGCTTCACGGGAGTTTCATACATTGTATTAGCGAGTGGCCTTGCGCCATAGCGTTCATAAAAGGCCAGCCGGGTTATGTTCTGCGGGAGGTATTTCTGATCCTTGTACAAAGCCGGATCATCCGGAAGGCATTCAAAAAAGATCCCGATGGCGCCCAGCGCTTCAGCCTCCTCCCTGAGACGTTCATAAAGCGTTCCGCCAACACCCGAAGAGGTCTTCCCCGGAGAGACAGCAAGAAAATCCAGGAAACAGAATTCCAGGTCGGGCATATATGCCAGCAATGCAAACCCGCGAATGGTCTCATTAATATCGTCGGCAATGAGCAATGCTGTCTGATATTTATACTTCATGGGATCTACCAGCTCTTCCGAAACTTCACTTATCTTCTCCTCCCGGATGTCGGGAAACTGCTCACGGATGATCTGCCGCACCTTCTCCATCGCCCGGAGATTCACATCCAGGTAAGGATTCGATATTTT
>CAZXQU010000063.1:2282-13230 GCA_964642545.1 uncultured Prolixibacteraceae bacterium
GCCGCACCTTCTCCATCGCCCGGAGATTCACATCCAGGTAAGGATTCGATATTTTACGGATACGAAACATAGTTTCCTAATTTCCTAATTTCTTAATTTCCTAATCCCTCACACCCTCATACACTCGTTCATCGTCCTTCATCCCTCATCCCTCGTCCTTCGCCTCTTCTTCTCTGCCTTCAACCTCTTCTCCTCCAGCCGTTTCTCTTTGGCTGCAGCCGTCGGCTTGGTAGGTTTGCGCTTCTTTCGGGGCATTAACGCTTTGGAAAGCAGGTCGTAAAACTTCTCAATCACCCGCTCCTTGTTCTTCAACTGGGTTCGCTCCGATTGTGAAACCAGTCGCAGTTCCCCTTCCTGGCTGATCCGTTTAGCTAGCTTCTCGAGAATCAAATCTTTCTCTTCCTGAGATAGTAACAAAGAATTCATCACATGAAACCGCAGCTCCATTTTGGTGCTGACTTTGTTAACATTTTGTCCGCCCGGACCACTGCTGCGGGAGGCGGAAAAAATCAGTTCCGGTTCAAAATTACGGTAACTAAGAGATTCTTTTAACATAAACTCAGGTAGATTTTCGTGAACATCCGCATAGGATTATCCAGCAGCAGGCTTCTGGTTACCCGTAAGAAGCGTGAAAGAGAACGTACTTCCTTTCCCCTCTGTGCTCTGCACGTCTATCCCCCCCCCCTGCCTCTCTATTAAATCCTTGCAAATGATTAATCCGAGGCCTGTGCTTGGTTCCCCTGTCGTGCCTTTCCGGCTGGTCGACTGATCAAGCATGAATAGCCGTCCGATCATCTCCGCCGGGATTCCGATCCCGGTATCCGTAACAGAAACCTGGGTCATAGTTTCATTGATCTCCTTTGCCGTGATATAGATATCACCACCCTCTGGTGTGAATTTAACCGCGTTGAAAACAAGGTTCCTGATAATGGCTTCAAACATATGCATGTCGGCGAACAGGCTAATTCCTGCAGGCACTTCATAATGGATGGTTACTCCCTTCTTTTTTGCATAGTCGGCTGAAACTTCAGTAATTTGGTCAATCTTTTCCCTCAGATCTATCCATTCGGGGCGTATTACCAACTTTCCACGCTGGATGTATGACCATTCCAGCAAGTTTTCAAGCAACCTGTAAAGCGTTACAGCCGATTTATTGAGGGTGGTTGCGATATCCTGTATCTCGCTTCGCTCCATGTCATGGAGCTCCTCAGCCAATAACTTGGTCAGGCCAAGAAACGCATTGAATGGACTGCGCATGTCGTGGGCCAGGATCGAAATGAACTTGTCCTTTTCAGTATTTATATTTTGCAGCTGCCTGTTTTTATCTTCAAGATCCCGTTCGATACGCTTGCGTTCAGAGATATCTCGTGTAATACTGATAATGTATGGAACCCCCTGGAGATGAATTATTTTTGCCGACATCAGGCCGGTTATTTCAGTTCCGTTTTTCAGCAAAAAGGGCGCTTCATAATTATCACAATACCCCTTCTCCTGGAGGTTCTTCACCACATATTGCCGGTCGGAAATATTTTTCAAGATATTAATTTCAATAGAAGATTTCCCTATCGTTTCTTCTCGCGAATAGCCGGTGATGGCCGAATATCCATCGTTGACATCCACCATCAGCCCATCGTCTAAGCGTGTAATGGAAGCAGCATCGGGGCTGGTATTAAAGATCTGCTGCAACTCCTTTTTGGCATCTGTAATATCGGAGTTTAACCGCTGATTCAACATGATGATCAGGCCGAATGTCCATAGCAGGCTGACAATGAGAGCGTCGAAAAAAGGAAGAAAATTAAAGAATGTCGGGGATAAAAAATGCTCCATTGGCACACCCATAAAGATCATGATCGTCCGGTATGCAAAAAGGCATCCGTGGATTAGAAAAATTACTGCATTGAAATTGGCAGAAGCCCTGATAGCCAGAGTTTTGTATTTGAAGAGACTGTATGCCGTGAATAGCGGGATAATTGCGATGGTGGCATTGATAACAATCGAACGAATCTTAAGATTTTCATCAATGAATAAAAAATAGAGCAGCCCTACCACGAAGAGAAGTGCCAGTGGGATTATCACTTTCAAGTTGACTTTCTGTCCAAGAAAAAGCCTCACACCGATGTACAGGAAGATGGTCCCTGCAACAATCATGGTATTTTGAACAACAATTGTCAGTGGAAGCAATGATGGTATCTCCCGTAACAGGATAAAAAAGAACCCGACAACTCCCGCGGCACTCCAAAGCAACCACCACCCAACCCCCGGGTAAACTTTGTTTACCTTGTACTGGTGGGCAAACACGACCACTTGCATTAAGTGAGTAATCCCCAGGATGAAGATAAGAGTTGGTATATCGAGGTTGAAATTCATTGATTGAAATGAAAGGTAAAGATAGACTATATCTCAATAACTTTCTGCCTGTTGCCTCATGATTTCGCAATTTCGCTATTTCACTATCTTTGTTCACATGTCCGATTACCCCATTTTTCTCCTGATCGCTTTGTTGGTGTATGTGTATGGATTGTTTTCAAAGAAATCGGGGGAATCAATGATCACCGGACCAATGGTATTCGTTGCTGTAGGATTTGCCGTCAGCTATATCTCAATCGATTTTCTGAAGGGAGGCATCCAGGCACCGCTGCTGAAAGTAATAGCAGAACTAACACTGGCGTTGATCCTCTTTATTGATGCCTCCACGATAAATATTCGAACACTGGCCAAGGAGAAAGGCATTCCGTTCCGGCTGCTCTTCATCGGCCTTCCGCTTACCATGCTGGTGGGCACTCTGCTTGCAATTCCCCTTTTCCCCTCAGTTGGAATCTGGGCTCTGTGCCTGATGGCATTCATGCTCTCCCCCACAGATGCCGCCCTCGGGAAAGTTGTTGTCACCTCCTCCCGGATTCCGGAAAAGATCCGTGAAGCCATCAATGTGGAAAGCGGTTTAAACGACGGCGTTGTACTCCCTCCCATACTGATCTGCATTGCGGCACTAACCGAAACACCAGGACAACATACGGAAGTCAATTTCTGGGTCTTTTTTGTCCTGAAACAGCTTATTCTGGGTCCGTTGATTGGTGCGGCAGTCGGATGGCTAGGTGGAAGACTTGTCGACAAAGCATCAAATGCAAACTGGATGAACTCTACATTTCAGCGGTTAGCCTCTATAGCGCTTGCAGTCATGGCATTTACGCTTGCTGAGATGGTACATGGAAATGGCTTTATTGCGACTTTTTTCGCTGGACTATTCCTCGGGACCCGAACTCCACAGGTTCGCGAACGCATCCAGGAATTTGGTGAAGCTGAAGGGGTTGCTCTGGAACTTTTTATATTCCTCCTCTTCGGGATGATACTGGTCCCTATAGCCTACCCCTTCTGGACACCAGAAATATGGATCTACGCGATCCTGAGCCTCACCGTGATCAGGATGGTCCCAGTAGCCATCTCTCTTCTGGGAGCGAAACTCTCCTGGCAGTCCGTAGGTTTTATCGGCTGGTTCGGGCCACGCGGAATTGCCTCGATACTTTATCTCATTCTGGTACTCATACATCTTGGCTTCAAGGGCTATGAACAGCTGATGTCGGTGGTAGTACTAACGATCCTTTTAAGTGTCTTTCTGCATGGCTTGAGTGCACTCCCTCTTTCAAAAATTTATGGAAAATAGTTGTTTTACTTGTATCTTTGCTCAAAATGCCTGCGTTTCATGAGTAAAAAAAAATTCCTTGTACTCTATTTGGTATGGGTAGCAGTCATTATTTGCATCTACTTTCTGACACTCAGCTTCAGTATCAACTTCAGCAAACAAATTGTATTAGCCTCCTCCAGGGCCTTTTTCCAGGAGATTGCAGCCTCACGATCGTGGAATTCTTCCCATGGCGGGGTCTATCTGATTGTTTCTGAAAAGGTACAACCTAATCCATACCTGGAAGACTCGTTGAGGGACCTTACCACCACAAATGGCATAAAACTGACAAAGGTCAACCCGGCCTATATGACCAGGCAGATCTCCGAAATAGCCCGTAAAAAGAATGATATCCTCTACCATTTAACGAGTCTCAATCCTATTCGTCCCAAAAACAAATCGGACGATTGGGAAACGAAAGCTCTGAAGTCTTTCGAAGAGGGAGTTCCAGAATTATTCGAAATGGTTGACAGGGATACGGTGAAAGCATTCAGGTACATGGCCCCCCTTATGGTAGAACAATCCTGTCTGAATTGCCATGCGAAACAAGGTTATAGCCTGGGTCAGATCCGGGGTGGCATCAGTGTAACGACTCCCAGCTCAGATTTTTATCACACCCTTGGTCAGATTATTATTACGCGGTCAGCAATTTTTCTCACTCTTCTGATAACAGGATTACTAGGGATATTTTTCTTTCAGAGGATGGTAAACAAACAATTCCTCATCGTCGAGGATCAAAATAAAGCGTTGACCAGAGTCAACCTCGAAAAAGACAGGTTGTTCTCCATTGTAGCACATGACCTGAGGTCACCATTATCTGGCATTCACGGATTGAGCAAGGTATTGCTTGAGGAAATGGATACCCTGACTGATGAGGAACGTATCCGGATAATAGGATCAATAGCCCGCTCTTCCGACAATGTTCTCAAACTCTCTGAACACCTGATCCAATGGTATCAGACCAGAAAAGGAATCCTGTCCTACAAGCCCGAATATTTCAACATTCATGCAATCATTGATGAAGTTGTTGACCTTTATACTGAAAAATCAAAGAAAAAAGAGATCTCTATCGCAACCAGCATCCCTGATGGAATGCAAGTTTATGCCGACCTCAACATGATGGAGACAATCTTCAGGAACCTGATAGGTAATGCATTGAAATTTACAGCCCATGGAGGGATGATCGAGATTTCAGCGAAGAATTCTGGAAATACGGAGTTTGTGGAGATCTCTGTAAAAGATGATGGGATTGGAATGGATCAGCAAACCATTGACCATCTGTTTGATCAGAACTTCAATGTCTCCAAACCTGGAACCGACCAGGAGGAGGGAACAGGACTGGGCCTTGCCATCTGCCATGAGTTTGTCGAAAAAAACCGTGGAACAATCCGTGTAGTCAGCACCCTGGATAAAGGTAGCCAGTTTATCCTGACACTTCCAAAAAAGGCATAGGGCAAAGGCAGTTCCTATTCAAACAGGATTAGACTCCCGGCAGAAAAATGGGTCCTTCCAATTAGAACTTACCAAATTTCACTGACAAATTGGCATTGAACTGATTGATAATAAGATTGGTGGTTTTATCTTGCTGTAAATCCAGGTCGGGCGTGTAGCGGTAACTTACACCTACTCCGATCCGGAAAAACTTCACGATGTTGAATTCAACCTTAACACCTGGCTGAACTACGAAGAAGGAATCCCAGTCTATCGTCTGAAGTCCGCTCCAATCGTATTGATCTATATATTCAGGACGATACATGTACGTCAACCCTCCACCTCCAATCAGCACCGGGAAGGAGACATGTACCACGGATCTGGGAATGACGGTAAATTCAACCAGCAGGCCACCATACCCTCCGTAGAGGTTTGCACTCTGCCATTTTTTAGTTACATCGTCAAAAACCATATTTTCATATTCCAGATTTCCAGAGTTGATGACACCATATCCGGCCAATCCAACAGAGATCCAGTGATTAAAAGTCACTCCCATATCAATTCCCAATAAAAAGACATTTTTGTTTCCTGAAAACTGTGTATAGGCAAACTCCGGGCCAATAAAATAGCCGATATGTGGCTTCTTGTGTGGCTTCCCTTTTTGAAAAAGGGTCTTGATTTCATCGGGATCCTGTTGATCCGGTTTCGCAGTATAATCTTCCTGAGCAATCGTTGCCAATGCTACACACAGAAGAAGGGTTAATAGGAATAAGGTCTTTTTCATGATGGATTGTTTTAAATTAAAGGATAAAGATATAACAGAAATTTGATATTTGAAAATTCTATCTTTGTTACATCTAAACCGAACTTATGAAACTGATCTTCCTGCTGGCAGGAGGCGCGATAGGAACATGCGGCATGATGGGCTTTGGTGCCGAAAGCCGCATTCATACAACCAAGGTCCTGCGATTATCGGAAGATATGCCGGTGATTATTGAGATCGTTGACCGGGAAGAGAAGATCAATGAACTCTTGCCCTTCCTGGATGAAACGGTAAAGGAGGGACTCATCACGCTAGAGAAAGTGAGGGTGATTAAGTACCGGGCTTCTTCGTGAATATCCCTTATCTTTGTACTAAACAAAATCAAATAGACTTGTATGGAGCACTTTGAAAAGATTTTACGACTCGACAATGCCTTTGAAGCAGAACGAATGCGCGAAATGCTTGAAGGGAATAACATTCCTTTCTCGATCATTGAACGAACCGATTCTGCCCTGGGCGGTATCTCGGAAATGGAATTCGGATGGGGTTACCTGGAAGCCTCTGCAAAGAACCGGGACAAGATCATGAAATTTTACAGCGAGATTACCGGGAAATAGATGAACCGTCACAGGCTGCATCTTCAGACCGAAGTAGATGCCTCTTTTCTTTACCGGACTCTTGGAGAACACGCCGACGATCCGGCATTGGCTGAGATCTATTTTGGCATGGCAAACATCGAAGATAGCCATGCCAGGAAAATGCTTGAGAAATACCTCTCGCAGGGAATCACCGCGACACTTCCCCAGCCCTCAGTACGTGCACGTATCCAGGTGAAACTGGCCCGGCTTTTCGGATGGAATGTGGTTCTCTCATCCCTGATGGCCACCGAAAAGAACCTTGCCAGACAGGCGATGGCCGGAAAATCTTCTGATACCCTCACGGGGGGTGAGGCGAATCATGTGCAAATCCTTCATAACCTCACCTCCTCTTCAGAAGGGATGAAAGGAGGGATGTTGGCCCGCCTCGAAAACAGGCATCGCTCTATGGGCGGGAATGCCCTGAGGGCTGCGGTACTGGGAGCGAACGACGGACTGGTAACCAACCTAAGCCTGATCATGGGTGTTGCCGGCGCTGCCGGCGGGCATGATGCCATTGTGGTTGCCGGAGTCGCGGGACTACTGGCCGGTGCTATCTCCATGGCATTGGGAGAATGGCTTTCGGTGCAAAGTTCCCGGGAGTTAAACCAGCGACAAATCGAGATTGAAACAATGGAGCTGGAAAATTCTCCCGAAGAAGAACTGCTGGAACTTACGTTGATCTATCAATCGAAAGGGGTCCCGAAAGAGCAGGCGGAAGAGATGGCTTCAACTGTGCTACAGAACAAAGATACTGCAGTGGATACACTGGTGCGGGAGGAATTGGGCCTCGACAGTGAAGAGCTTGGAGGTTCAGCCTGGGAAGCTGCCGTCACATCTTTCGTTCTCTTTGCCATTGGTGCCATCCTGCCTTTGATTCCTTTTCTCGTTCTCCGAAATTATCATCCTGTATGGATCAGTCTTGGATTTAGCGTGGCAGGCCTCTTTATCCTTGGAGCCGCCATCACCTTCTACACCGGGAAGAGTGTCTGGTACTCCGGCTTCAGGCAGATTCTGTTCGGCCTGGTTGCCGCCGGCATTACCTATGGCATCGGGAAACTAATCGGGATCACCCTGCTATAGCATAGATCAAAGCAGGAGTCTGGATGTGGAATTACAGGCAAGATCACTGCAACTTCAACGCAAGCCCCGGGTATAGTGGTAAACCCCTGTAAATGGCTCTGGCATCGGCTTTGCTCACCTCAAGGCGGATCAGGATCTCCTGTTCAGGAGATAACCCGGCCATGACAGCCTGCATAGTCTTACTCCGAATAGTGCTCTGGATCTTCTTTTCATAGCTGCCAATCACCTCCTCCTCATAGTCATAGGGTTCTTCACGCTGGCGCACTTCGATGGCAAGATGCCGGTTGAAATAAATGATGAAAAAGACGGAACTGGAGTCGGAAGGCAGCGGACTGGCGTTTTGAAGAGCGGCTTCGTTGGTATCCTTCGGAGCCTCCTTCACCACATACCTGATTTTTGGGATCGTCGAGAGGTCCGCTCTGCCGAGGAACGGGGTCGATATCCACTGTAACAATTGCGACTTGTTCAAACACCTCAGACGTTTGGTTACCCGGATATCTGTCAGGCGACATTCCCTCACAGGGACTCCATTGATCTCCAAAAGCAGAAGACTGTCGGCAAGGTTCAGATTCAGATAGGCCGAATCCTGAAACGTAAGAAGAAGCAGATTTGACAGATAGGCCTTTTCCAGTTCCAGATCCCAGATGGTGTCAACTCTCTGCAAAATCATCAGGCTGGAATCAGAATTGAGGCTAACCAGTTCCATCTCTGTTGTATCAACGGTTGAGAAGTCGCGTTCACAAGAGCTTGCAGGTATGACAACAGCCAGGTAAAAAACATAGGCCGGAAGAAGTAAAGAGAAGAGAAACGCCACGATGATCGCTTGTTTTGAATGGGCAAACCAGAGGATAAAATCATGAATCTCTTCCCAAACTTGCTTAAAAACCTTCGCCAGTGTCATTTCTCAGGGCATATTAATAAATAAATACTTTGGATCCGGTCTTCAGCGTGTTATAAACGGCCTTCAGGTCGTCATCTCCCAGGCGGATACAGCCATGGGTCACCGCCATGCCCAGAAACCGTTTGTAGAGTGTGCCATGGATCAGGTACCCATCCTTGAGTTCAAGTTTGTAATCACCCAGCGTTCCATACTCATAGCGGGAGGGATGCCGTGGAGAAGGGACCGGAAGCCCCTCCTCGACGAATGCCCAATCGGGCCTCACCCAAACCGGATTTACCTGCTTACTTCTGACTTTCATCATCCCGCGCGGAGTCTCAAAGACCCACTTCTTGTTGTCGCCCTTGGTGAGGATAGTGTAGCTTCCCGTTGAGCACATTCCCTCCCTGATCAGATTGTCCCCTTGCATCAGTCTGAAGGTGTTATGTGTTGTATTGACAATCAAATAAGGTAGTTGGGGGATCAGGTTGCGGAATTTCTTTTGGATAACTGCAATATCTTTCTCTATAGATACCTGATAAGCTGAGAGCTGACTTACCGGGATCCGGTTTAAAAGAGAGGGGTCTTCCGGCAAAGGAACTAAACGTACAACCACTTCACTGATGGAGCCTGCCCGACGAACCACGACGAGTGAGAGCAGTACCGAAAACACCAGAGCAAGTAGGATCAGGATGATATACCAGATCGTTTTTCGCTGCCGCGAGTGGGTTGTTGTTAAATGCTCTTCCATATTATCTTTCTGAAGCCTGGACCTCATCCAGTGTTTTCAAGGAACCAACAATCGTTACCGGGGTGCCAACCTCCGCCCACCGGAACACATGGTCCATATCTTCGTTGGAAACGGCTACACATCCGTCTGTCCAGTTAACGCCCTTCCCACCGCCGCCATGAATCTCGATCAGCCCGCCAATGTCTGTCTTCTTCGAAATCAATCCCCTTTTTTTCTGCTCTTTAAAACGTGCTTTATCCTCTTCATTTGGATAGTTGATCAGCAATGCCTTATAGTAATTGGTTCTCTTTTTGCTCTTCATTTTGGCAACGGAATACCGCCCTTCCGGAGTTGCCTTATCACCACCATATTTTTTTTCTCCGATCCAGTTGATGCCAAATTCGGCATCCAGGGAGCGGATCTCGACACCCCGGGCATAGATGAAACATTTTCGGGCAAATTTGTCTACAATAATCACAGGTTTGTTGTTGGTCTTTGACCAGGCTATCGTTTCATCAGCCCAGCGCTTCCATTTCGGAATGTTGGCAAAATAGTCTTTCAGAATCTCCTGACTTTTTCGTATTGACTCACCAATCAGGAACCTGCTTTTCTCAAGCTTGGAACCCACCCGGGTATAGTTTCCGCTCACATAAGCTTGCCTGGCTTCAAGGAATAACATTTCAGCCGTCCGGTAATCCTGCCTCGATTGCTGATTCAATGGCAACACGCCAAAATGGTTCGCATAGTGCACAAGGTCTTTTTCAACCTCTTTAAACACAACCGCCAGGTCATGGTGCATTGAATCCTTTACAGTAATGGACTTCCGGCAGGCCTCTTCGCCTTTCTTAAGGGCCAGTTGAATTTTTTCATTCACAAGAGAGTAGTCCCTGGAAATGTACCACCTGGTATTCTGAATCTTCCACTCTACCATGGCCTCCCGGTATGCGATCTCCGCATCCGAAAGCAAATCCCGTGCATACTCAGCGGCCTCGGCCTGTCGGGCTTTACTCAATATCTGGCTGCAACGGTCAATACTTTCTACCGGTGGATTGGCAGAAAAGGAAAATAGTGCAAGAAGGCTTCCCCCTGTAATTATGAGAATCAGGATTATGGCCAGTAAAATTTTTGCCCTTCGCCGAAATTTCATTGCTACAAATCTTATTGTTGAATCAGTAGTTTTTGTTTTTCAGACCACTCCTTGGATTTAATTACAACCATGTAAATTCCACGGCTTTATCTAAACTATCCGATATACCATTATAGGTTTTTGCCCATTGTTCAACGCCTGATGAATTATACTTTACTGTTAAATAATCACCGTTATAATAGCTGGCATTTTTAGCGGCGGAGTATCCTGTTATATATACATTTTCAGAAACATCAATAGCCATAGCAGTAGCATAATCCAGCCTGTCGCTACTACTGTTATATCTTGCAACCCATTCCTGTGTAACCTGGGCATTAATAATAGAGAAAAAAATAAATTGTACTATTATTGTTGTGAAAAATTTTGTTTTCATTTTCTGCTATTTAATTTCTCTAAAGAGGCCATTACGCCTTATTGCAGCTGATCAATATATTGACGTAAGGGAACCCGAACAATTTTTGTTGCATATAATTGATACTGTAGGGATTACCGGACCGGTAATCCCTACAGTATTCTTTTGTGTGACACTTAGTGGTTAGAAAAACGACTCGGTTACTTCCGTCTCGTTTTGGCAATTGCCTCGTTCAGTTCCAGTTTCAGTGATTC
>CAZXQU010000063.1:13330-16406 GCA_964642545.1 uncultured Prolixibacteraceae bacterium
GTTACTTCCGTCTCGTTTTGGCAATTGCCTCGTTCAGTTCCAGTTTCAGTGATTCAAGTTTCGCCTTGGCAGCCGTCACTTTCTCCTGAGCTG
Organism: uncultured Prolixibacteraceae bacterium; assembly: GCA_964642545.1. Taxonomy (GTDB): domain Bacteria; phylum Bacteroidota; class Bacteroidia; order Bacteroidales; family FEN-979; genus QYOJ01. The sequence continues at coordinate 13,424 of CAZXQU010000063.1, forward strand.
TCATGTAATCACTGTTGTCAATGAGTGTGGCAACCTCTGCGAGAGTAGCCTCAACACCTGCCAGGTCGGTCTGGATAGCTTCCAGCGCGGCTTTTCCCTCTTTTCCGCGGGGAGCTTTGGCGATGAGAAGTTTCACCTCGGCAACCAGGTTATTTGTTTCAACGAGAGCATTTTGAACCTCAATCTTAACTTCCTCTTTCTTCACGATTGCATCATCTTTCAGGGTAGCAGCCATGGTGGTAACCGTTACAAGTAATGCTTTGGCATCTTTGTAACTGCGCATCATCGAAAATTTGGATTTTTGGGTCTCGATCATGGTCATCGCCTTGTTCAGTGAATCCTGAAGGGCGTTGAAATCAGCTGGGAGGTAACGCTGGGCTTCAACTGCTTTGGCAGCTTCAACTGATGCATTGGCTGCATCCAACTCTTCCTGCGGCAATTTGGCACAACTGGTGGTCAGCATCATCACGGCGCCAACAACAACCAGTAAGGTAAGAAAACTCTTTTTCATTTGATTTTGTTTTTTGGTTAATGAATTACTGCCCCATATGCAATTAGCGTGCCATTCTTGTTATAAGTCTCATTATCTGATTTTTATATACATTATGCCCTGTAATCACAGGAGGTCAGACAGTGAAAAAATGTAAGCGGAACTTACAGAAATGTAAATATTCCTTACAGGAATGTAAAGGAAGCGGTCAATCAGAGCTCCAGTCCGTATTTCTTCATCCGGTCATGCAGCATCACCCGTGAGATGCCTAAAAGCCTGGCTGCCTTCACCTGGTTTCCATGAGTATGACTAAGGGTGAGGCGAAGCAGATCTTTCTCGGTTTGATCGATGACTTCATGGTACAGTCTCCCTTCAAATTCACTCGGATTATCGGGGAAGTGCAAAACAGTGTGTACTGAGGGTGAGGACTCCTCGATCCTATGCGTTTGCTTACGGATTGAAGGTTCCTGGCCTTGCTGGAATTGCGGAACTTTGGGAGGTTCAGCAGCCTGCTCTGTCTCTGAGCCGATACTGATCAGATCGGGAGTGATTACCTGGTTCTTACTAAGCAGCACGGCACGTTTGAGAGCATTCTCCAGCTCCCTCACATTTCCCGGCCATGTATAAGAGAGCAGCTTGTCCATGGTCTCCCGTGGAATGGTGATCGCGGCATCTCGTATTCCCGGGTTGTGCCGTTCGATGAAATACTCGGTAAGCAGGGGGATATCCTCCATCCGCATCCTTAACGGAGGCAATGTGATGGTAATCACCTTCAGCCTGTAGTAGAGGTCCTCGCGGAATGTCTTCGTCTGAATTCCCTGTTCCAGGTTTTTATTGGTAGCTGCAATAATCCGCACATCCACTTTCTGGGTTTTGTTGCTGCCAAGCCTTTCAAACGTACCTTCCTGCACAACCCGGAGCAGCTTGCCCTGAAGCGGCAGGCTCATGTCGCCAATCTCGTCGAGAAAGATGGTGCCGGTATCGACTGCCTCGAATTTCCCTGCTTTTGCCTTGCCGGCATCCGTGAAGGATCCCTTTTCGAAACCAAACAATTCACTCTCCAGCAACGTGTCGGGGATCGCTGCACAATTTATGGTGAGAAAGGGTTTATCGGCACGGTCACTATGCATGTGAATCGCTTTGGCTATCAGCTCTTTACCTGTGCCGCTTTCGCCGGTGATCAGCACTCCGGCATCACTGGCAGCCACCTTGCCGATCATCTTGTACACCTCCTTGATGGCCGGAGTCTTTCCAACAATCCGGTCGGCAACAGGCCTCTCCCCGCTCTTCATCTGAAGATGGATCCCTCCCTCCTCTTCTGTCATCATCTTCAACCCCAGCGCCTCCCTGATGATCAAACGCATCTTGTCAATATCGAAAGGCTTCTCCATATATTCGTAAGCCCCCAGTTTCATGGCTTCAATCACCCGGTCGGTTGTCCCATAGGCCGTCATGATGATGACCGGGATCTGGGGATTGATCTCCTTGATTCTTCGGATGGCTTCCAATCCTGTCATTCCAGGCATTTCTATATCCATCACAATCAGGTCGGGCAGCTCCCTGGCGAGCAATCGGAGCGCTTCCACTCCGTTAGCCGCCTCCACTACATCGTAACGATCTTCGGTCAGAAGCTTTTTAAACGAGTAGCGAACAGATGGTTCGTCATCTACAATCAGGATCCTATTCATGGCCGGTGGTTGAAGAAACTGGTAACTGGATGGTAAAGGTAGCGCCTTCATCCGAATTATTGGTGGCGATGATTCGCCCATGGTTCAGTTCGATGATCCGCTGCGAGATGGAGAGTCCCAGTCCGGTTCCTCCAGGACTCCCTTTGACGAAGGGATCAAAGAGCGACTCTTGCATCTCACTCGGAATTCCGCTTCCGGTGTCGCTGATGATAAGCCAGAGCCAGGCAACCGGGCCGTCTCCCTTTTTCTCATGTACTACCTTTGTGGAGACCGACAGCACACCGCCCGTCTTCATTGCTGCGATCGCATTCTGCAAAAGGTTCATCAACACCTGCTTCAGCTGGTCGGTATCCGTTTGTACGAAGACTCTCCCATCCTCATGCGACTCCTTCAGCTCGATATTGTTCTGTTTCATCTGAGGAGACATTACATGGATCATCTCCCTGATTACCGGTTTCACCTCAACCTCCTTCAGTTGCGGGTTCCCTGGGCGGACATACTGCAGAAAGTTCTGCAAAAAACTCTCCATCCGGCTGATCTCGCCCAGAATCACCTGCAAGTCGTACTCTTTTTCTCCACTGATGCCTCCCTCTTTCTTCATGGTATAGATCAGCATCTTGATGGCAGCCAGCGGGTTTCGGATCTCGTGGGCAATGGCAGGTGCAATCTTCCCGATCGCAGCCAGCTTCGATGACTTCTCAAGCAGTTCCTGGTTTTTTCTCAGATCTTCGTGGGCCTGGTTTATCCGTGTGATCATCTGGTTGATATGCAGGTCAATCTCTTCCAGTTCTTTGCCGGGCGACAT
>CAZXQU010000064.1:0-16270 GCA_964642545.1 uncultured Prolixibacteraceae bacterium
AAGGTGAAGCGGGACAAATGATCCCGCCGGCTTCTGTGACGAGTTTCATGTTTCTGATGTGGATCAGGCTCAGTGGAGCTTCCCTGGGCAACAGGATCAACTGCCTGCGTTCTTTCAGCATGACATCTGCTGATCGTGTCATCAGGTCGTTTGAAACTCCCGAAGCAATCCGCCCCAGTGTCCCCATCGAGCATGGGGCGATGATCATCGTATCAAAACCGGCTGAGCCGGAAGCCATCGGGGCAAAAAAATCACCCGGATCATAAATCTGAAAAGGAATTTCGGCAGGATCAAATGAACCCAGTTCAAATCTCCAGACAGGAAGAGCTGTTGCAGAAAATATCACCGCGCAGTCAGTAACCTGGTCCCCCAGTCCCGACAACCGGTCAAGCAGCAGCTTTCCGTAAATCACTCCCGAAGCACCAGTGATTCCAACAATTATTTTCTTTCCCATATCCTGATCAGATTACTTTAAGATTTAACAATGAGTCTCCTCTGCAAAAAGCCAACCTTTTCTTTCAGCAACTTTTTTACCCCGGCCCTAAAGGGAGAAGTTGCTGAAAATCAGGCTCCCTTTAGGGTTGGGGTAAAACTGATTTTCAGCATCGTGAGTTTTAGGAGTGGACTCTATTTACCAGTTCCTTCTCCCCTTGAACTGATAGGCTACCGATAGTGACAGCACATTATTGAACTGGCCCCACTCGAAGAGAATCTTTCTGCCAAATTTGCCCTGCTCCTCTGTTGGTATTGATTGACGAAGAGAGAGAAGGGAATAATTGAACCGGAAAGTGGCTTTCAGGTGTTTGGTGATATAACCCGAAACTCCCAAAATGCCCGCCAGGGTAACTCCCCGGAAGGGATACTTATTTGTTACCTCAGCACCATCGATCTGCTCCTGGTAACCCAGCAGGACATCGGCGGCCGGACCTGCTTCCACCTGGATCCGCTTAAGAAAAGTAAATTGGTACAGGAGCGGGATCTCCAGGTAGTGCAGACGAAGCAAGTATATGTGCAAATCATTTTCTTGATAAAGATCGGGTTTACGACTTCCCTTCTGGATGTATTCCATCTCCATCTGTAAAGAGGAGTGGGGGGAGAATTCCAGGCTGACGAAAGCACCGGCGAGGAACCCAACTTTATTAAACCCAGCCCAATCATCACCATCAACCTGACTGAGCGTTCCACCGGCAAGTATTCCTCCGTCAAACTGCTGGGGAAACAGGCTTGCGGGAAGAAGAAACAAGCAGGTGAACAGGATCAGGAAGCGTGTTTGTTTTATGGTCATGTGAAATCGAAGTACGAAATACGAAATACGAAATTAAGAAATAATTCAATGATGCGTGATGATGCGCAATGATACGCATTTATTAACAAATCGTTAATTCTCTTCTTGGCGTTGATTTCAATGGATCAATTCTTACCTTTGAATTGTGATAATAGAATCCTGATCCTGTGGAGACAACTGATATAAAGATCCTTCTGGTGGATGACGAAGCCGATATCCTGGAGTTCCTGGGATACAACCTTGCGCGTGAAGGATATCGTGTTGAGAAGGCAAAAAACGGAAAGCAGGCAATACAGATCGCCCGGGAGTTCAAACCTCACCTGGTAATCCTGGATGTGATGATGCCTGAAATGGACGGTATGGAGACATGCGATGCCATGCGAAACATGCCACAATTGAATGATCCGCTCATCGTTTTTCTGACCGCCCGTGGTGAAGATTACTCTCAGATTGCCGGTTTTGATGCAGGTGCTGACGACTACATAACCAAACCCATCAAACCGAAACTTTTCCTCTCCCGAATCCAGGCCCTGCTTCGGCGGATTCATGAACCTGCGAAAGAAGGGTCTCTGGTGGGCGATCTGATTGAAACAAGCGGATTGGTCATCGACAAGAAAAAATATGTGGTGATCCGTAACAACGAAGAGATTTCACTGCCAAAAAAAGAGTTTGAACTGCTGAGTTTTCTGGCTTCCAAGCCCGATAGGGTTGTAACACGTGATGAAATCTTTTCGGCGGTATGGGGCGACGATGTGGTGGTTGGCGACCGTACCATCGATGTCCATATCCGACGGATCAGGGAACGCCTTGGCATGGATAATATTCGGACAATCAAAGGGGTAGGGTATAAATTTGAGGTGAAATGAAATACTATGAACCACGATTGATCTCACTGACCAATGCTACCGTGGTTACAACACTTTACATCCTTTTTGTCATCCTTGGGGCGTTGATAGTTTCACCGGATGCACTGCATGATCTCTATTTCATTCTCTTTCTGATCATCTCAGCTGCGCTGTTGTTTGCCATCACATTTCTTGTCTTCCGATTCACCCTCGACAAGTTCATTTACAGCAAGATCCGGCTGATATACAAGACGATCCACAACATCAAACGAAAAAAAGAGGAGATCCACTCCCATCGCATTGATTCCCGTTTGCTGGAAGAGGTTGGTCACGAAGTGGAGGCATGGCAGCAGGAGAAAAGCCGGGAGATTGAACAGCTCCATCAGCTGGAACAATACAGGAGGGAATTCATCGGAAATATTTCACATGAGCTGAAAACCCCGCTTTTCAACATTCAGGGATATGTGCTTACCTTGCTCGATGGGGGGCTGGAGGATCCCTCCATCAATAAAGAGTACCTTAAACGAACAGAGAAAAGCATCGAAAGGTTGATCCGTATCGTGGAGGACCTGGATGAAATTGGTCAGCTGGAGTCGGGTCAAATACAACTGAAAATTATCCGATTTGATATTGTGGGCCTCACCAGGGAAGTGATTGACCTTCTTGAGATGAAGGCAAAAAAGAGAGGCATCGGTCTGGCAATTAACCGGCAAGAGAAGCCTGTTTTCGTGGAAGGCGACAGGGAGAAGATTCGCCAGGTTCTAACCAACCTCCTGGAAAATTCCATCCGGTATGGAATCGAAAAAGGGAGAACCAAGATCAGCTTCTTCGACATGGATGAACACATCCTCATCGAAATTACTGATAACGGCATCGGGATTGAGCCGGAAGAGTTATCCCGTGTTTTTGAACGCTTTTACCGCGCTCCCCGTGGTCGGGCTACCTTTACAAAAGGGAAAGGGTTGGGGCTGGCTATTGTGAAACACATCCTGGAAGCCCATCAACAAACTGTCAATGTAAGAAGTACCACCGGAGTAGGAACTACCTTTGGCTTTACACTGAAGAAGGTTTGATTTTGAGTTCAGATGGTACGTTCAGTGGTAAATATCACCAACTCTTTCAAGGAGTCGGCATAGGCCGATGCCGGGAAGGTAGTTATGAGCGCGATAGCCTTTTCGCGGAATTCCAGCATACGTTTTCTCGTATAATCCAATCCGCCCGACTCTTTCACCATTCCAACCAGCTTTTTCACGCTCACCGAATCTGTATTATGGTGCTTCACCGTGTTGATGATCCATCGCTTTTCACTGGCCGAGCTGTTGTTTAGCAGATAAATCAGCGGGAGGGTCATCTTCTGGTCCCTGATATCGATACCGCTTGGTTTGCCCGTAATGTTTCCTGATTCATAGTCAAACAGGTCGTCTTTAATCTGGAAAGCAATCCCGGTATATTCGCCGAAAAGACGCATCTGTTCGGTCATGTGAGCATCCGCCCCTGCGGAAGCCGCTCCTGAAGCACAACAGGATGCGATGAGGGAAGCTGTTTTCTTCCGGATGATTTCGAAATAGATCTCCTCCTTGATATCCAGCCTCCTTGCCTTTTCTATCTGCAGCAACTCTCCTTCACTCATCTCTTTCACCGCCCGTGAGACAATCTTCAACAATCCGAACTCCTCCTTCTCCAACGCCAGTAACATGCCCCTCGAAAGAAGAAAATCTCCAACCAGTACGGCAATTTTGTTTTTCCAGAGAGCATTAATAGAAAAGATTCCCCGGCGTAGATGGGAGTCATCCACAACATCATCGTGCACCAGAGTGGCTGTATGCAGCATCTCAATCATAGAAGCAGCCACGAAAGTGCTCTCTTGCACATTGCCACAGATACCAGCCGAAAGAAAGACAAAAAGCGGTCGGATTTGCTTTCCTTTCCGTTTGTAAATGTAGCGGGTGATCGTATCAAGCAGCAAAACCTTGCTCTTCAGGTACTCTTTGAATTTCTTGTCAAAGATTTGCAGGTCACTGGAAACAGGAGATTTGATCTGGTTAAGCGTGGTCACACGGATTTGATTAGACGATAAAATTACAGTTTTTTCAACAGGTTGTTGTAGGTTAATCGGCATAAAAGTGACAATTTTGCCTCTCTAACGATGTTCCATGGCTGGTTTTCTATTTCATGAAGTGGTGTTCGGTCCGGTACGCAGCCGGCGTCTCGGTCTCTCTCTGGGTTTAAACCTCTTACCCATACATGAAAAATATTGCTCATTCAACTGCATCTATTGCGAATGTGGCTGGACTCCATCCCCCTCAGGAGAGATTCCCTCCCTCCCGTCGCGCGAAGAAGTTCGGTGGTACCTTGAGAAGCAGCTGAAACAACTGGCTTCCGAAAACTACCTGCCTGATGCCATTACCTTTGCAGGAAATGGGGAGCCAACCATCCATCCAGCTTTTCCTCAAATTGTTGACGACACAATTGCACTTCGGGATGCACTAGCCCCGGCGGCTAAAGTGACCGTATTATCGAATGCCAGCATGCTGCACCGGGAAGATATTTTCAACGCTCTGCTGAAACTCGATAACAATATCCAGAAACTTGATAGTGGTACCGAACGGATCTTTCGTATGATGAACAACCCGTTGGATCTCGTTACAATCGACTCTGTTGTTGCAGACCTGAAGCGATTCAACGGTGAGGTTGTGATCCAGACAATGTTCCTGCGTGGCCACTTTCGGGGCGAACCGGTCGACAATACAACACCGGAGGAGGTCAATGCCTGGATCGAAAAGTTGCTTGAGATCGGACCAAAGTCAGTGATGGTTTACCCTGTCGCCCGCGCTACACCAGTGCAAAACCTGGAAAAAATTCCTATCTTTGAATTGGAAAAAATCGCTGAAAAAGTGAGAGAGAAGGGGATAAAGGTTGAAGTCTTTCAATAAGGTTACCTACCCCTAAATCCCCTGAAGGGGACTTCCTCCTCCCTTTGGGAGGATAAGACTGCGAAGCAGAGTAAGCCCCCTTTAGGGGGTTTGGGGGCAAAAAACAACTAGTTGACCATGACCTTCTACTATCCCGCAAAAATATGGCTGGCATTTGGTGAGACATTTGAAGGGAACCAGAAAATTGTGGATTGGTTGATCCATAACGGGTACCCGGAAGTGGCTGCATTATCGCACGCCATGCGGGGAAGTGACGAAGCCTTTTCGTGGCTGATGGCTAATGGGTTTCCGCATCTGGCAGCTCTCGACAGTGCGGTTACATCAGAAGATCCCAAAGCCTATCAATGGTTGAAAGCCAATAAACACCTCTTTCTAATCGTATTCGCTGATGCCTGCAAGGCGCAACCAGCCGCCATTAGCTGGTTCCGAAAACACAAGTTGGATGCTTTTCTGATGATTGCCGGAAAGATCAAGAAGTTTTGTGACAGCCAGATGTTTGATTACCACAAAAAACAGTTCTAAGCGAAGCGCTTAGCTGCATTTTGAGTAGTCGCAGTTGCGGCACCTGACACACCCCTCTTCGTAGACCAGGCCTCCCTTTTCGTGGCATTGCGGGCAGTCGTGTTCGGCTGCCTTTGTTCCGTCGGGGATGAATTTCTTCAATGCCCGTTCAACTCCGTTTTTCCAGGTGTTGATCGAATCTGTCTCAAAATGGAGTTTAGAGATAAGGTTCACTACAAATTGTAACGGCATCCCGTGACGAAGAATTCCCGAGATCAGTTTGGCATAATTCCAGTACTCCTTGTCGAACGAACGGGAAAGCCCTTCGATGATGATGTTATAACCCTGCCGGTCTTCAAATTGAAAATCGTACCGCGACTTGGCTTCAGAGGACCGGCTTTTAACGATCCAACCTTTCTGTACCCATGAGGGAATCCAGAAATCGTCGGCGAGACCTGTGAAAATTTCATAGGGACGGCTATCGAGCAAGCCTACCACGGCAACCCATTTCTCTTTATCGTTCTGGAACCGTACAATCTCGGCTTCCAGCTTCTCGGGTCTATGAGGGGCTCGGGTCTCATGGAATTCCGTTCCCTCCTCTTTCTCTTTCTTTGTATCGTTATTAACTAAAACACCAGCGCGGGATCCATCCCGATAGACAGTCATTCCCTTGCAGCCACTCTTCCATGCGGTTTCGTAGATAGTGCCGATGAGCTCCTGCTGGGTATCTGCCGGAACATTTACCGTTACACTGATGGAATGATCCACCCATTTCTGGACAGCACCCTGCATTTTGACTTTCGCCAGCCAGTCGATGTCGTTGGCTGTAGCCTTATGGAAAGGCGATTTCTGGATAATCTCCTGAAGGTGTTCGTCATCCATATGTGTCACATCATCAACCTTGTAGCCTGCTGTTTCGAGCCAGGTGACGAAGTTGTGGTGGAACACATTGTACTCTTCCCAGGTATCGCCTACTTCATCGGTGAAGGTGACAACCACATTTTTATCGTTGGGGTTCACTTTGCGGCGACGCTTGTAAGAGACAGCGAACACTGGTTCCAAACCCGATGTTGTTTGGGTGAGGATACTGACGGAACCGGTAGGAGCGATCGTAAGCATAGCGATATTCCGCCGGCCATATTTTACCATCGCCTCATATACATCGGCAGCCGACTCGCGGATCCGTGCCACAAACGGGTTGTGTTTCTCTCGTTCGGAGTCGTAGATAGGAAAAGGTCCTCTTTCTTTGGCCATGATAACCGAGGAGCGATAAGCTTCAATGGATAAAATCTTGTGCACTTCCACCGAAAAGTCGATGGCTTCGTCGGAACCGTAGCGTGTCCCCAGTGCAGCCAACATATCTCCTTCAGCGGTAATACCAAAACCGGTTCGCCGTCCCTGAATCGCTTTTTCCTTGATGTTGAGCCACAGATTACACTCACGTGCCTTGATCGATTCGATCTCGGGGTCGGCTTCAATTTTCGCCAGGATCTTATCTACCTTCTCCAATTCCAGGTCGATCAGGTCATCCATGATTCGCTGGGCTTTGTGCACATGCTCGATGAAGAGGCCCGAATTGAAATAGGCATCCGGTGTAAATGGATTCTCTACATAGCTGTAGAGGTTGATTGCCAGAAGACGACAGGAGTCGTATGTACATAATGGAATCTCGCCACAGGGGTTAGTTGAGACCGTCTTGAATCCAAGGTCGGCATAACAGTCGGGAAGTGATTCCCTCCGGATAGTATCCCAGAAAAGAATTCCAGGTTCAGCTGATTTCCATGCGTTGTGCACAATTTTTCCCCAGAGGTCGCGCGCCCGAATGGTCTTTGTCACCGTAGGCTCTTTCGATTCAATGGGATATTTCTGTGTGAACTCCCTGTCTTCGACAACTGCTTTCATGAAGTCGTCCGTGATCTTCACGGATATATTAGCGCCGGTAACTTTTCCGGCCTCCAGTTTGGCATCGATAAAATGTTCGGCATCAGGGTGCACAACTGATATGCTAAGCATTAGGGCTCCTCTTCTCCCCTCCTGGGCCACTTCGCGGGTAGAGTTGGAATAGCGTTCCATAAACGGAACTATTCCAGTGGAGGTGAGGGCGCTGTTTTTTACCATGCTGTGTTTCGGACGGATATGCGAAAGGTCATGGCCTACACCACCCCTGCGCTTCATCAGCTGTACCTGCTCTTCGTCGGTTTTCATGATGCCGCCATAAGAGTCGGCCAATCCATCATTCCCGATTACGAAACAGTTGGAGAGAGAACCAACCTGGAAATTATTGCCGATACCGGCCATCGGGCTTCCTTGTGGAACGATATATTTGAATTTGTGTAATAATCCAAAGATCTCATCTTCTCCCATCGGATTCGGGTAACGCTTCTCGATTCGTGCAATTTCCCCTGCAATACGGTGGTGCATGTCATCCGGGGTGAGTTCATAGAGGTTACCTTCAGAATCTTTCAGGGCATATTTATTTGCCCAGACATTTGCGGCCAGGCTATCTCCGTTAAAATAAGCTGTCGATTTGTTTATAACTTCTTCAAATGAGTATTTGTTCAAAACAGGTTCGCTCTTCTCAGTCGATTCCATCTTCTCCTTTGGCTCCAGGTCCTCTACTGTAACCTTAGGCCGTATTCGTTTGTTTAACACCTCGTTATAGTATGGTATCTCCGTTTGTTGGTGTGTATTGACGATGGGGGTCTCTTCCATTTACAACCCTGTTTTATTATGTTAATCTAATTGAACTAGCTAGTCTGTAATGCGTTGTATATAAATCCCGGGAGGGGGTTATTTTGCAGGTGCAATATACTACGAAGAAACGTTTTGGAAGGGAATACTTATTAACAGAATCAGGGGTGTAAAGCCTAAATGTTTGACTTCAAAAATTTTAGGCAGTAATAAGTCATTTTTAGTTTCATCAAATATTTATCATTCTGATAGCCAGGCAGTTATTCTGAACCCCGCCATATCAGCTTCTTTCCGAAGCCCAACCTGTTGTCGGTCAGTTTAAGAATGGTAGGTTCCACTCCCCAAAGATGGAGTTTTGCCAGTCGTGCAATAGGAAAATTTTTTAGGTATTCATGTTTGGCCATCTTGAGTTCCCCACCTTCCAGCAAACGCATCGTGCCGGCGAACTGAATCCCTCTGATTTTGCCCGTTACACGTGTCTCCAGCGCAATTGTCCCGGCAACTTCTCCACTACCTCCTACAATAAAATCGTCAATGTGGCGGGTGTCTGAATCAGAGGTAAAAACAAAAAGGTTTCGTTCGGGGAGATAACAATAAAAGCAGGAACAGCACCAGGGAATATTATCCCTGCTCACAGCCAGACTTAACACATGGTGTTGAAGAATAAATGAGAGGATTGATTTATCTATCGGTTTCATCTTAAAAATCGAGGCTTAGTGAAAAATAAAAGATCGGCTTTCGTACATGTCCATCTTCCACTCCCCAGGCAAGATCGGCCCGGATGAAATACCCGAGCAAACGTGTCCTGAGCCCCCCTCCAAATCCTCCAACCAGCGGATCTTTAATCATCTCCACCTCGATGAAAAGCGGATTACGATAAATGTACTTGCGGAAGAGTTGGTTGTCACTAGACCAGGGATTCGATCCGGTCCACGCGGTTCCAATATCTCCAAACGCAACGATCTGAAAGTTGTTAAGGAAGTCGGAACGAATCGGGCGGTTGAAAAAGTATCTGAACACCGGCATCCGGAGCTCACTGTTGATCACGAAAAAACTGTTCCCGTTCCGGATGTTCTGACTGAATCCCCGCATATTAGTAGCCAGGGTTTGAAACACGTAATTCTGATCTATTGCCACCGGCGTATTTAGATCAAATTTTGGCCACAACCAATTGTCGACCCCTCCCATATAATAGAGTAGCTTGCTGTTCCCAAAAGATGTACTTGCGGCAATCCGGTTGGCCCAGATAAATGTCCTGTGAATTTTTTTGTAATGACGAAAGTCGAACCCCAGCACAAACACGTTAGTGCCGTTCCCATTTACAAGCTGATAGTACTCCCCGAAAATCTTATAACGGGTCCCGTAATAGAGGTTGACGCCAATGTTACGGGTATTGTCGTAAGTGACCTCCCCCTTGAGGCTCCCCCACACATTGTGGACATCGGGTCTTTGAAGGTTAACCTGGTCGGTAGAGAGATACACTGCCCTATCGTATCGGACCGAAGCCGTCCCGCGGATATTGAATACAGGAGTGAATGGATAGGTTACGATATAATAGAGCTCATTGACCTTATGGCGGATGTATGAATAATACCCATAGTCATCAGTTCCAACGCGATGGTAGAGGATCTGGTGATCAAGCCTTCTCTTCAGGTTGCTGTAGCTAAATATGTACTCGTTATTCACCAGGTCGAAGTTGATACGAATCCCGCCCGTTAACCGATAATCTTCCATCAGGTCGGTGACGCCTATCATAAAGAGCACATTGAAACCCGGGTTGATGAATACCGGGGCATTACTGAGACTGAAAGGCTGGTAAGAGGTATTGAGGTAAGTGAAATCGATCTGTGTCACCATCTCATCGATCGAATACTCCACATTGTAATTCAGGGCTTTTGCTTTCTGGTATTTGTTCAGCGTATCGTGAGCTTCAGGTGTTACTACCTTCATCATAGCCAAACTGTCTCCAGGCTTCGGAGTCATTCCATAACTCTGCTTTATCTTCTGAATGTATATGCTGTCTTCCTGATTCTTTCCTGTCGTTGCAATCACATCGCTCAGCTTCACCGTACGAAAATGGCTCTTCTGTTCCTGCTTACTCTCCTGCACCGTCACCATGGTAGAATCTCCTTTGCTGATTGCCTCTTCCTCTTTGGATTCTCGAATTTGGCGAGCCATGAAACTCGTTGGATCAAACTCAGCCTGTGAAAGATATGATGGTCTAACCATCTCCATCGTATACATCAGCGTGTTCCGGGCTCCCCTCAACACCTCCCCGATTTGTGCTGAAGGCAACGAAATATCCTGTTCGATTATGCTTCGGCTGTAGTTTGTAACCGGGAAGGCATCAGCGAAGTAACGGTAGTGGGTAGCCGTATCGATGAAGGATATGGCCGAATCAAACCGTGCCAGGTAACGGTTATAAATTCCATTGGCATCACTCAGGTAGCAGAGGAAGTTATCGGCATAGGGATAAGGCTGTATTTCATTGGCAAGAGGGGTGTTGGTAATCCGTTTCAGAACCGGACTATGGCTTCGGTACTTGTAGATGAAGATATCGTTATTGAAAGTAAGTTTACTGATATCCACTTTTTCATAAAACCTTACAGTATCGCTCACCCTGTTGGAGGCGAAGATGATCTCGGATGAGCCGGGTAAAAACCGTGGTGAGAAGTCGTCATAGATATCGTTGGTAAGTTGTTCATGAGAGCTGGCGGTGATGTCGAAGACATACAAGTCAGATTGCCCTTTTTGTACTGCCGACATCGCCAGGTACCGGCCATCTCCCGAATAGCTGATGTCGAGGATTTTCTGGAAATTATAGAGAATCTGGTATTCGATCCGTTTATCTGCAAAGTCATAGAAGTAAAGCCAGTTTTCTCCCTTTCGTTCGGAAAGGATTGCCAGGATCTCGCCCGATGGGTGCCATGCAAGGATGGGAAACGTATAGTCGGGGTGGTCGGCCAAACGATATCCTCCACGGAAGATCCGTCTCTTCTTGCCGGTTTGGGTGTCCGTCACAAAGACCTTGTAAACACCAAGATCATGGGTGACATATGCCATAAACCGGCCGTCGGGACTCATTTTCAGTTGCCTGTAGACCAATTCTGGCTTGATCTTCTTATTAATTAACGTTCCGTTAGGATTGGTGCGACCCTCTGCCTGCGATTTGTATAACTGTGTATAATAGGCCAGCCAGTCGTCCAGCAGTGTTTTGTAGGGAAGCCCAAGTACATAGAGAAATCCCTTTTCGATATTCCGGCTCATCCGAGCCATATAAACGATATTAGGGATCGCCGATTCGCCATACTTCATCGTGATATAGTGCCACAGGGATTGTCCGGCCCACACTGCCTCCCTGCCGGTCAGGCGGTTGAACTTCTTGTACCTCCCGCTAAGCACTGCATCCCGAACGATGTTGTCCAACTCGGTACTCCATCCGGAAGAGATATAAGAGATCAGGCCCTCCATATACCAATCAGGCATGTTGAATAACGCGTTGTTTTTGATCTGAGCTCCAATCCCAACCCCATACATCATCTGGTTGAGGATCACTGTGGCAATACCGGCCCTGATCTGCTCTTCAAAATGGCCGTAATCACCATCGAAATAAAGGAGTACACGACCACCAATAATCCGTGTAACACCACCGGTATTGTAGGTGTCCCAGTCACCATAAAGCCCGATATTGCTCTGTTTGAGATCGGAGAGGTTATTGAAAATGATGAACTGAATTTTATCTTCAAGTCCCGATTGCAGCAACAACTCTATTTTCCGGATATTCTTATCTGCATATTCGGCTGTATATTCTGCCAGCTCCCTCCCGTTGAGATAGAAATAGGTATCGAATTTATCAAACCTGAAATAGGTCCAGAAAAAGTCGTTGTACTGTACGCGGCTCTTCCCGAATGTGAGTTGGGAGCCGTTGTAAAACTGGGCATGGATGAAGGAAGAGGGAATAAGGAAGAGGAAAAAAGCAAGAAGCGAAATGCGAAATGCGAGAAGCAAAATACGAATTATGAAATATGGCCGGTGGTTTTTATTTCCAGTCATGAATATCCAGGAGCTGCGAGTTTATGAGGAGGTAAAATTAAAGGAAAAAAGTTTACTCCCTAATCATTACCTTTGCACACATATCTAACACTTTCTGCATGATCACGATCAAAACTTTTGCCTTTAACCCGTTTATGGTGAATACATACCTCCTTTTTGATGAGACCCGGGAAGCTATCATTGTTGATGCTGCCTGCTCGGATCAACGAGAAGAGGAGCATCTGGAAAACTTCCTTGAGACCAATTCGTTGAAGCTTGTGCGCAATATCAACACCCACTGTCATATTGATCATATCCTTGGAAATGTCTTTATTGAAGAGCGGTTCGGCATCCTTCCCGAATACCATCCGGCCGGAGAATCCTTCCTTATCAGAGCTAAAGAGGTCGGGGCTTCTTATGGATTCAAGGTAGAGCGTGTCCCTGAGGCAGGCAGGTTTCTGGAAGACAATGATCTGATCCAATGGGGTACCTCCTCGTTAAAGGTTCTCTATACTCCTGGACATGCCGACGGAAGCTGCTGTTTGTACAGCAAGGAGCAGGGATTTGTGATTACCGGTGACGTGCTTTTCCGCGATTCTATCGGCCGCACCGACCTGCCAACAGGAAATTTCGACCTGCTGATGGAGAGCCTCAAGGAGAAACTCTTTACATTGCCGGATAATACGGTTGTCTATCCCGGACATGGCCCGGAGACAGAGATTGGCTATGAGAAAATGAATAACCCTTTTATTCGATGAAACTCCTCATCATCCGCTTTAGCTCTATCGGTGACATCGTACTTACAACACCCGTGGTGCGTTGCCTGAAGGAGCAGCTTCCTGACGTTGAAATTCACTACCTCACAAAAAAACAGTTCATCCCCATTCTGCAGTCGAATCCCTACCTCACAAAAATCCATCTGTTCAAAGACAACTTCCAGGAGTTGGTCCCGAAGCTGAAAGCCGAGCAGTTCGATCATGTGATCGACTTGCATAAAAACCTGCGTTCTCATTACATCCGGTATAAGCTGGGTAGGCCCGCTACTACCTTCCCTAAACTCAACTTTCGGAAGTGGCTGATCACCTCCCTCCATATCGACCAGTTACCAAGGATTCATATTGTGGACCGGTATTTCATGGCAGCTGAGAAACTGGATGTAAAAAATGACCTGAAGGGGCTAGATTATTTTCTTCTTGACTCGGAGCAAGTCAATATTCCCCAGAGATTTCCTGAAATTAAAGGAGAGTTTATTGCCATCGCTATCGGGGCAAAGCATCAAACCAAGATCTTTCCTGCACGCCGGGTCGCCGACCTGTGTAATCAGCTCCCTTTGCCGGTTATTCTGCTCGGCGGGAAAGAGGACATGGCCCGCGGGGAGAAGATCGTGGAAGTGACCACTTCGACAGTGGTAAACGCTTGCGGGGTGCTCCCTCTCAATGCTTCAGCCTCGGTGATTGATCAGGCTACATGGGTGATCAGCAACGATACCGGATTGATGCATATCGCGGCGGCGTTGAAAAAACCGATCATCAGCATCTGGGGAAACACCATCCCAGCGTTTGGGATGTACCCCTATCTGCCGGAAGGCCATGAACAACTATCTACAATTATTGAAGTTGAGGGTTTGAAATGCCGGCCCTGCAGCAAGCTGGGATACAATGCCTGTCCGAAGGGACATTTTGATTGCATGGAGAAGATTGACATGAAGAAGATCCTGGATGCTGAATCCAGGATGCCGGATGCCGGATACCAGATGCCGGATGCTAATGACAAATGACCTAATTTCCTAATTTCCTAATTTCCTAATGACTACTTTCATAGATACCCATTGTCACATTGATCTGGATGCTTTTGATGCAGATCGTCAGCAAGTGATTGAACGAGCAGTTGATGCAGGGGTTACCAAACTCTTTGTTCCCAACATCGATGCATCCGGCATCCGGCATCTGGCATCAGTCGTTGCTGCATACCCTGATACATGTTTTCCGATGATCGGACTGCATCCCACATCCGTGAAAGCCGATTACCGGGAGCAGATGGGAGTGATTGAGATGGAACTGCAAAAAAACAGGGAGCTATACTATGCTATTGGAGAGATCGGGATAGACCTATACTGGGATAAGACATTTGCCAGGGAGCAGGAGGATGTATTTGTCAGGCAGCTTGAGCTGGGACTGGAATTCAATCTGCCCGTGGTAATCCACACCCGGAATTCGATGGATATTGCGCTGGAGATATGTACAAGATTCGTTAAGAAAAATGCTGATTATAAGATCGTTAACAAGGGGAGAAACAAGGAACAAGAAACAAGAAACAAGGAACAAGAAATCGGGAATAAGCAACCCGAAACCCTCAGGGGGGTATTTCACTGTTTCAGCGGGAATCTTCAGCAGGCTAACCAGGCCATTGACCTGGGATTCAAGCTGGGGATCGGGGGAGTAGTCACATTTAAAAATTCGGGATTGCAGCAAGTGGTGGAGGCAGTTGATTTAGAGCATTTGCTCCTGGAAACGGATGCACCCTTCCTGGCGCCAGTCCCTTTTCGTGGCCAGCGTAATGAGCCCGCTTATATTCCCTATATTGCAGAGAAAATAGCAGAATTGAAAAAGATAACCGTGGAAGAGGTAGCGGTGACAACAACAAAGAGCGCTCTTGAGATGTTTGGCATCAGGGTCGAAGGACGTAAGACGTGAGACGTGAGACGTGAGACGTAAGATACTATTTCACCATATGAATAAACAAACCTTTATCCTCATCATTTACACCGGCGGGACGATCGGGATGATCCGCGATGCGGGATCAGGGATACTTAAACCATTTGATTTCGGGGATCTTTATACGCATTTTCCGGTGTTGCGGAACTTTGATTTCCATCTTGATTTTCATTCGCTGGATCCGTTGCTCGACTCTTCCAATATGACCCCTTCTTTCTGGACGAAACTTGCAGAGGTGATCCACACACGTTATGACAGCTACGACGGTTTTGTTGTGTTGCATGGCTCCGACACCATGGCGTATACTGCTTCGGCACTCAGTTTCATGCTGGAGAACCTGGGGAAACCGGTAATCCTGACGGGTTCTCAATTACCTATTGGAGTGGTTAGGTCCGACGGCCGTGAGAACTTCATCAATGCCATTGAGATAGCGGCAGCCCGGGAGGGAGGCAGTCCTGTCGTCCCTGAAGTGGCTATCTGTTTTGATAACATGCTATACCGAGGTAATCGCACGACCAAGTTCAACGCCGAGAATTTCGGAGCGTTCCTTTCTGTCAACTTCCCGCCGCTGGCTGAGATCGGGGTTCACATCAAATACCGTCGCGATCTGATCCTGCCATCGGCTGAAGGTAGGCTGAAAATACATACCCATCTGGATTCCGTTATCGCCGTGCTTAAGCTTTTCCCAGGAATCACCGCCGAAGCTGTTACAGCGATCCTGGATACGAAGGGTCTCCAGGCTGTAATCCTGGAGACTTTTGGCTCCGGCAATGCACCAACCTTCCCCTGGTTTCTGGCGTTGCTGAAAGAGGCAATCGATAGGGAAATCATTATTTTAAACGTCACCCAATGCAAAGGAGGGACGGTAGAGATGGGGAAATATGAGACCAGTGCGGAATTACAGAAGATAGGGGTTGTTGGCGGAGCCGATATTACTACCGAATCGGCCGTAGCCAAACTGCTGTGTCTTCTTGGTGCCGGCTATTCAGCTAAGAGGGTTGCCAAACTTCTGCAAACCCCGTTACGGGGCGAGATGACGGTTTGATAATTCCATATACTATTTGTATTTTTGCAGCCCGAAAGTGCAGCGCAGAAGTGAGGTGTTGAGGTAACGTGGTAGCGAAACTGCCAACTGCCGACTGCCGACTGGAGAGATGGCCGAGTGGTCGAAGGCGCACGCCTGGAAAGTGTGTAACCGCCAAAAGTGGTTCATGGGTTCGAATCCCATTCTCTCCGCCAGGATTTTTAATAACCTAACTCCCTGTTAAG
>CAZXQU010000065.1:0-1053 GCA_964642545.1 uncultured Prolixibacteraceae bacterium
AATGAGATCAATGAAAAGATGCAGGGCAAGTTTGATTCACCAGCGTTTGAAGATGTTTCGGCCACCTGTGTCAGTTGCAATACATGCGCGTTTGTGTGCCCCACCTGTCATTGTTTTAAAATTTCCGACGAGAAACTACGGGATGAAGGAGTCAGATACAAGAGCTACGACTCATGTAACAATGTTTACTTCACCCTGATGGCAGGAGGCCATAACCCCAGACCCGTAAAATACCGCCGTTGGCGCCAGCGTGCCATGCACAAGTTTGTCTATTACAAGGAGCGGTTCGACATGAACCTCTGCATCGGATGCGGAAAGTGCACCACCTCCTGCCCGGTAAATATCAGTATTTTCGAAGTCGTGAACAGGGTCGCTTCTTCTTCGCAGGAGTGATATCAATAGAGCTAAAAATCATCACATGAACAGTAATTTCGCTATTTCACCATTTCACCATTTGACGATATGGAACAGCTACTAGTCCCAATGATCTGCCAGGTTGAAAAGATTATCCAGGAGACCCCGGATGTAAGAACCTACAGGTTGAAATTCAAGGATGAATCTCTGATAGAGAAATTTGACTGGTTTCCAGGTCAATTTGTAGAATTCTCTCTCCTTGGCAGCGGCGAGTGTACCTTTTGTATCGCCTCTTCAGCCACACGGAAAGGAACTTTTGATTGCTCCATTAAACGAGCTGGCGTCGTTACTGCAGATATTCATCGCGATCTGGATGAGGGGGATGATGTTGGCATCAGAGGACCTTATGGAAATTGGTTCCCGCTGGAAGAGTTGAAAGGAAAGAACCTACTGTTTGTTGGCGGTGGCATCGGGTTAGCCCCTTTACGCTCACTCATCCAGTATGCCATTGATAACCGCAATGATTATGCCGATTTTACCATTCTCTATGGCGCACGTACCTCAGCCGACATTTGTTACAAGGAGGAGATTGAAGAGTGGAAAAACAACAAATCACTCAAGGTTGTCCTTACCATTGACAAACCGGAAGATACCTGGAAAGAAAATGTAGGTGTTGTCCCAAAAATTCTGGAAGAGGTG
>CAZXQU010000065.1:1143-15583 GCA_964642545.1 uncultured Prolixibacteraceae bacterium
CATCGGAAGTACCTACGTATGCAAAGATGGTCCGGTATTCACTTATGAGGAGTTAAGCAAGTTGCCAGACGAATTTTAGTATATTTGCAGTAACAACACCTTTTAGCTATGGATAAGGAATCAAAAGCAAATTGGATTGCTATGATACCAGTTATCTTGATTGTCATCTTTTTTTGCCTTTACGTACTCTCAATGGTCATAGGCTAGTTTCCCGATGATTAATTATTTCCTAAAACACCGCAAACTTCTCTGTAAAACACCCCGTTTTGATGTTATTCACGATGATGTTGAGATTGGGAATATAGGGCAGCGGGACTTCTACTACTTGAAGAAACCCTGTTCGGTAAGCGTGATTCCTTATACTAAAAATTCCATTGGGTTGATTTCACTGAACAGATACCTCACAGGATCTCTTGCATTCGAACTTCCGGGAGGGAGGATTGATGAAGGCGAAGAGCCTCTTGTAGCTGCCCGGCGTGAATTGCTGGAGGAGACCGGCCTGGTTTCAGAAACTTGGCATCTGCTCACAGAAGTGTTTCCTGCACCCAGTCTGACGGACGAGAAAGTCTTCATCTTTGCAGCGGAAATTAAGGATGAAACTCCCGCCAATGGCGTGGACCAGAACGAAGGGATCCTGGGGCTTCATTTTACAACAATGGAAGAGATTGTCGCCATGATAACCACCAACCAGATCATCTGTTCGATCGATGGTTTTGCCCTCTTCTTTTTTCTGGAGTGGGTTAAATCTGTTCTTTCACCAGATTTTCAATTTTTCCGGCAAATGTCTGATCGATCGGAAACACTGTGACCTCGAATGTATAGCTCTCTTTTGACTGAGCTGTTAAGGTAATCACGGGCATCCGGTTTACAGATACCCAGGGTGAGGAGAGGATTGTTGATTTAATTTGGCTGATAATTATATCCAGCTCAACAGGTCTGGGACACTCCAGTTTGAAGGTGTACCCGATACTCTGGCTGGTACGGTCACTTTTGATATTCACTGCATCGACCAGTTTCGCATAGGGGATAAAAACGGTCTTATTATCCGGTGTCTCCAGTTCAAGAGAGTAATTGTTGAACTTTTTTATGGTCCCTTTGATCTCACCGAAATGGAGCTGGTCTTCCACTTTGAGTCTGGTAGAACTCCGGAAGACCACTCCTGCGATGATATCTTTAATCCAGAAACGGGATATCCAGAAAATCACCATCAGCAAAACGGCCAAAACCACGAATGCATAAAGTTCATCGGCTTCCGAGAAGATTATTACGAACCAGGACAGGAAGATCAGCCAGAAGATCAGTTCCGCCACAGGAAATACTTTCATCATAACATTCCTGGGTTTCTCTTTGTATAGGAGGATAGGAAGAAGAAACCTGATCAGACGAAATATCAGAAAAATCGCCATTCCCCACCCAACGAACCGAAGGAAGAGATGAACAGGATCGGGGCTGGTTATTTCCATAGCTGTGACTCCTTGTATATATAATTACTGCATGACATGTTTCAGGTGAATATAGAGATACCGGTCAAGTTCAAAAATATGACCAGCCCGTTCGTTGATCAATCCGGCTCGTTTCAGGAAGAGAAGTTGTTTCTCCACTTCGTTTTCAGGATCCAATGTTAACCGTTGAAGTTTAGACGGGTCGAGTCGCTTATGAAGCAGAAACTGAATAAGATAGAGTCGAACAGAAGGACTTAACCGTTCGAGGATTGCATTGCTGGGTAACTGTGGCTGCCTGACGTATAATGTATCCTCCTGGAAATCGGTGATGTTTGAAACCCAGGCAAGCAAAGCAGCGCCAATGTTTCCGCGGGTGAAATTAAAGTATCTGGCAAATAGTTTTGCCTGTGCTGTGCGGGATAATCTGATATTCCCTTTATCCGATCTCCGGATCTCAAGACCGCTGGATTGATGCCGAAACATGATCACTTCCTGAATCGCAAGAGCGTTGAATGGCTGTAGGCCAACCACCGAGAGTAAACAGGATTCAATTTCCGACACCTGGTTGATGATTCGGTAACTGGCTTCAGAGACTGTTAGCAGGAACAGACATTTATGACCATATCTTTGGATCAGCTCTCTGATAAGTTCCACAACTGTTGCTCCGGTGGGTGATTTTTCCCACCAGAGTTCAAGATCATCAATTATTACCAGGGAATTTTCTTCCATCGTGTTAAAAATCTGGTCGGCAGTTCCATCAATTCCTGTACTCTCCTGAAGCATTTTCAGAAAAACTTCAGGGTTGCAGGAGCCGGCTGGAGGAGAGTTGACAGCATAGACCGGGCGCCCCTGGAATAGGTTCGAAGAGATATAGCTCAGGAAGAAAGTTTTACCGGTATTCCGGTCGCCCCGGATAAGGATACCCCCTGGAAATCCTTTCATGAAACGTGATATTGCCTGTTGCACCTGTGCAATCTCTTTCTGCCGGTTCACCCAGAACTCAGATTTAAAGTTATATTTCTGAAGGAAAAGCTGACGATAATAAAAAGGTAACCTGTTCAACAGCTCCTCCTGTGGTGTAACACGTTCGTGGAGTGTTAGCAATGAATCAACAACAGATCTTTGCTTCCCATCACCTGCACTGATTTTTTTCGCCAGGAGGAGGGCATCACTCTGCCGGTACCAGATTGCTGCACTCATCCTGTAGATACGCTGCCTGACAGACTGAAGTGAGCTCTTCATAAGGTTGAACCTCTGCCTGGCATCACGTTTTTTAATATACTGTTTGTAGGTATCAGGTGTATGAAGAAGACGGGCGAGGCTAAGTTCGCCAACAGTTGTACTTATCTTTTGTTCAAGATCTTCATGCAGACGGTCAAGAATGATGTTGATTTTTTTCAGCTCCTCTTCCACAACCTCTAACTGTTCTGTCACAAAGTCAGAGAATACTTCACCTCCACCGGGAAACCTGCCGGGAGCATCATCTTCCCGAAGGACAATCTCAAGGGAGCTTTTGGCTTCCTGGTTCATGTTTCCGATGCTGACCAGCCGCAGGGCATTTTTTATCTTTCCTGCAGAAGTATAAATAGTACCCGGAAATGTTCCCCTGATCCTGTTCAATGCTTCAAAGAGATTGCGCTGGACATGATAATCCACTATCTGATACGTAGAAAGTTTAACAGGTTTCAGATCTCCATTGATTAGTTCAGAAGGTTCTTTTATACTGTCCGGGATAAGTAGTTCTGATGTTTCGGGCAGTTTATTTGCCAGAGCTTTAATCCCAATCAATGATTTGTCAATGATCCTGTCAAGGGTCAGCTGAAAGTCAGTTCTGTCGTCCTGCTGGATCTCTGATTCATCCACATTAAACTGACAGCCTGGATTCTTCCGGAGCTCCTCCATATACTGTTTTAACCTTGCAGTCAATACCTCGGCCCGGTGAATAATCTGCGAGTCGGTCAGCTGCCTGATTTCATCCTGGGCACGATCCATGATCTTCATCAGGCGGAAAGCAAAGAGCCGGAGTCGAATCTCGAGTTTGATCCCATTGTACAGAAAGATCCTGTTCTCTGCCCAGATATCGGGGATTGAAGTGAACTTTTGAAGTTGTTGTTTAGTTCCAGTTTTATCGTCTTCCGGAGTATTTTGGTTTGGAGCTCCCGAATCAATGAGATTACTCAGGTCCACAAAAAGGAGTGAAACATGCTCAACCAACCTGTCAGACAATATGTTGTCAGCTTCTTTGCCGAGCTTTTTCAGATTGTGGATTGCCTCCTGAATCTCAGATTTTGCAGCAACCAAACGTGTTGCCTCTGTCTCCTGGTTCTGTGACAGATCGAAAAAAAGCTGGTTTGCCTGCAGCAGATTCCTGATTTCGACGACTGTATTTACATTAATTTGTCCGAGTTTAATCAGAGAGTTATTGAGATTCCTGAGGAAGCCATCCGGTAGAACTCTCCTGATCATCTGTTGAAACCGGACGGTATAGGAGATTCCATCGCTGATTTTGTTTTCAGAGTGGATGAATCGGGTGATCCTTTTGAAGTTTCTGGCAGCAAGTGCATCAGAATTGTGAATCTCCAGATGGCGGGGAAAGAGCCTTATTTTAATTGTGGCTGGGGATTTGTCCACTGATTCCTGAATACCGGAGATCAGAAATTTTATCCCCTTGTCGAGTCCTTCACGCTGCCTGGCCTGGATGGTCTTTTGCAGCTCATCTATAATTTTCTCTATGAGAATCAGTTGATTTGTTTTGATATTAGCCAGCTGCCGGGCTTGCTTTGCTGGAGGTAAGCTTCTGAAAGGTTCGGATTCAATCAGCTGTACCGACTCCAGGATGTTTTTCTCCAGGGCAAGGACAATGTTGATATTGTACAGGAAAGCCGGGTCAACGAAATCCTTATGGAACCTGGCGATAAGATCTAAACAGAACGCATACAGCTTCTTTAGCTCAGCAGGAACACCTTCAGGGAGGAACGACTCAGGATATTCTGGTTGCTTTTTGGATGATGTGTGTTGCCTGGGCTGATCGGGAATATATTTGTAGTGGTGTTTGTCAATTTCAAGGCTCAGGTTTTTAAATGTAGAAGATGCCTTGATGAGCAGAACAGTACCGATCTGATGCAACAGGTTGTTGGTAGTTTCAACATATTCGGCTTCGTTTCCCTTTTCTATTGCCGGGATGCCGGTGATGACAAGGTCGGTGGTCCGGGATTCGGCCTGTACAATTTCGTAAAAAGGCCGTTGTTTGATATGGTTGTCGATCACCTTTACTGTAGCATTGATTCGGAGGACCTCAAGTAGCTCTTCAGCTTCGGTATGGATATGATCCTGTTGTTCGGTAAGCGAGTTGACAATTATCAGGCGAATACGTGCACCATTCCAATGATCCGAAAACAGCAACAGTTTGGAAAGTGCAATGGCAAAATTCCCCTGGTTGCTGACATCTTTCCACCAGATATCAATCGAGTTGTATTTCCCAAACCCGGTCCGCTTGTCGTAGTCGAGAAGCAGCACATTGAGGTCAAGCTCATAGAGGGTCTTCAGCATTTCCGCAAAACGCTCTGGCT
Source organism: uncultured Prolixibacteraceae bacterium (assembly GCA_964642545.1). Taxonomy (GTDB): domain Bacteria; phylum Bacteroidota; class Bacteroidia; order Bacteroidales; family FEN-979; genus QYOJ01. The sequence continues at coordinate 6,155 of CAZXQU010000065.1, forward strand.
GTTGTGTCTCCCTGGCCCAACCCATCATAACGGTGTTGGGCTCGAATCCGGAAAATCCGTAAACGCCTGCAATAGATTCGATTCCGTCATAAAGGTTTCTGACAGTTTTCCGTTGGGTGAACATGCCGGGCATCTCCTCTTCCGATGTAGAATCGCCGCCGGTTCGTGTAACAGGCATCCGGGCCTCTTTATCCTCTTTCAGGTCGAAATTGGATAGCACCCCATGCCTTCCTACCAATGATCTGCCAAACTCAATCAGGTGTGGTCGTTTTTCAGTTCCACCACTGAACAGGATAATATTGGGCTGCCAGTTCCGTTGTTCCAGTGGCCGTTTCCGCATCCGGTGCAGAGCACTCCGCACCAGGGATGAGTATACACTTTGCCAAACATCTCCCGAGTCAGTTTTCTGTTGTCTCCTTTTCAGAAAATAGTAGAGGAGTCCCATGATGATGAAAGCAGCGAACATTGACATCATATCCAGCTTGAACATTACTCCAAACGCAGCGATGAAGCCAATCAGACCGAAATAACGGTTCACCCGGAAGGAGGGGCGGAAATCGGTGCTGGCCCAGTTCTCAAGGAAGAAAGCGATGTTGATGAAGCCATAGGAGGCCAGGTAAAACATTGTCACGATACCTGCGATCACATCCAGTTCCCCGATCAGGATACCAGCTTCAGCGATAAGAAAAATCACCAGCAGGGCATTACGGGGTTCATTGGATGCTCCATATCCTCGGGCAAAAATTTTCGGGGTGATCCTGTCGGCAGAGGTTGCTTGCAGAATTCTGGGCCCTCCAAGAATACCGCCCAGAGCCGATGAGAGCGTAGCTCCCCAGATGCCGGCAATCACAAAGGGGGCAAACCAGGCAATCTTCATCAGGAAGTTGTAGTCGGTCAGGAGCAACTCCCGGTCGACAAAAAGGGCAAACCCAACCGCCAGCCCAACATAGATGATAAACCCCGCAGCGATAGCTGCAAGTGTCCCGCGCGGGATAGCCGACTTTGGATCCTTCAGGTCGCCCGACATAGCCACCCCTGCTGTAAACCCTGTGACTGCCGGGAAAAAGATGGCAAATACGATCTCAGGGGAGATCCCGTCCCGGAGATAAGAGAGGCTGACTGTTGATGAAGAAAAATCCGCATTGATAAAAAACCCGACTATGATGGAGATAATCGATAATCCGATTGCGCCCATAATGTAATACTGGGTTTTGATGGCTACCGAGGTACTTATTAATGCGAGAATTACAAGAAATAGGATGGCGACTGTGCCCACGATCCTGAATCCCATCACATTTTGTTCCAATCCGGTGAAGTTCCGGATAGCATCCAGGGCAAGGAAGCTTTCAGCAAAACCTATTAGATAAAGGGATATACTGAGGGCTGTACCAATGAAGAGTGTGATCCCGATTGCTCCACCTATCGGCAAGCCCAAACTCCGTGAGAGGATATAATAAATCCCACCGGCTTTGATCTTTTTATCCGTGGCAATTGAAGAGATACTCAAGCCGGTGGAGATGGAGATCACATGAGCCAGCACGATGATAACGAGGGCGCTGATCAATCCTGCCTGGCCAACAACCCACCCCAGGCGCATGTACATGATCACACCAAGAATAGTCAGCAAAGAAGGGGTGAAGACACCTGCAAATGCACCGAATTTTTTGGCTTTTTCCATGAAATAGAATCAGATTATATATGAATCCGAGAGATAAAGGTACGGAAATATTAAAAACTAACCCCTAAATACCCGTTAACCCCCAAACCCCCTGAAGGGGGCTTACCCTGCTTCGCAGTTGAATCCTCCCATCGGGAGGAGCAAGTCCCCTTCAGGGGATTTAGGGGTGAGCAGGGGTCATTCAACCCCCGTCAGTCGCTTCATCTTGGCGATCATAATCTGATAATTGAGCTGGGCTCCCAGAAAATCCGCTTCGGCTTTAGCAAGGTCGGCCCGTGATTGAAGGAAAATGCTTGGGAGGGCCTCTCCTTCTTCCACCGCATCCTTCGCCAGCTTGTACTCCTCCAGTCTGGCATTCAGCGCTTTCTGTGCAGTGATGATCAATTTTTGCGCGTAGACGATATTCAGATAACTGGAGCGTACTTCATTTTGGATCTGACGGGTCTTGAATTGAAAATCTTCAGAGGCCTCCATAAATAAAGCATTCCTCTGATTCACCAGTGCTTTTCTCTCCCCGGCAGCCACCAGGGTCCATTTGAGATTCAGTCCGGCCAACAGGTAAGATTCGGGAAAAAGAGGGATCCCATAATTATAATTGTACTGGGCAAATGCCGTCAATTCTGGGATGTATACTTTCCTGGCTGCCGTTATTCCCAGGTTTGCTTTGTGCATCGTGAGGTCGGCAATCCCGAGTTCGAAGTTGTTTTCTGAAGCCAGCCTCTGGTAATCGGGGAGTGGGGCCGGAAAAGAGAGGGAAATAGAGTCTAGCTGCGGGACCGGTACCATGGGATCATCCAGTCCTACCATCTGTCCGAAGGTTAGGAGGTACTGTTCCTTTTTATTCTGAATCTGCAACAGCTCCCCCTCTTTTTCATGGATCTCCGCCTCCAGGGCAAGCACATCAATGGGAAGGATCTCACCAGCTTCACTGGCATTCAGGGCATCGTAGTATTCAGCTTTAGTATATTCCACGTCGTACCGGGCATACTCTTCGTTTTTGGCTTCGATCAGGATTCCATAGAAGAGTTCAGTGATGCCAAGTCGGATCTGGGAGACGATATTCTCCTTTTCGATCTCGCTGATGAGCAAGTCTGTTTCCGCCACTTTTCTGCCAGTATTAATTGTAGTAAGCTGACTAATAGGCTGATAGAGTCCAAGGTTTGACTTTACAAAGAAGTCCTGACCATAGAGGATGATCATATCTTTGGGAGGAATGGGGAAATAGTCGGTGATGAGTTCGTCGATCCATTCGATGTTGATGAGTTCTTCAATGGATCTGTTCAACTCCCCTTTTTTCAGACGGATGTTAGGGTCTGAATTGTAGGCGAACGATCCGTCGAGGATGACTCTTGGATAGTAGTGGCTCTTCATTTCAGTCAGCTTTCCCTGCGCGTTGATTATTCTGTACTGAAAAATCCGGATGAGCCGGTTGTTGTTCTGAGCCGAATCCACGGACTGGTTGAGGTTCATGTACAAAGTATCCTGGGCTTGGGGGGTAATTCCAGTAATGGAAAGAAGGGATATAAGGATATAGGTACGAAACATCTCTTTCATAGTTTAATCGCCAATGAATTTCTTTTCTTTGATCACCAGTCCATATAAAGCTGGGATTACCAACAGGGTAAGCACCATTGAAACCACGATCCCGAAGGCAAACACACTTGCAAGAGGAGCCCACAAAGGGTCTTTCATCACGATCATCGGAACCACTCCGATCGCGGCGGCCATGGTTGTCAGAAAGATTGGGCGCAACCTTCGTTTGGCCGATTCCAAAGCGGCTTGCGTATAAGAAATCTGCTCTCCGGCTATCAGATGATCAGCATGGTCAACGATGATCAGGGCATTTCGGATCACGATACCAACCAAAGCAATCAAGCCAACGAACGCGGTAAAACTGAAGACATTCCCGGTAACGACCAGTCCCAGCATTGATCCGAAAAGAGTAAGGGGGATAGAAACCATGATGATGAGCGGTCGGGCGGCATCTTTGAACTCGAAAAGAAGAATCAGAAAAATACAAACCACGCTGATGATCAGCGCTATAACCATTTGCCCGAAGGTATCATCCTGGTTTTTAATATCGCCCCCATATGCCAGGGAATATCCTGCCGGCAGAGAGAGGGTGTCAATGTGGGGCTTGATCCTTTCGAGTACCTGTGAGGCGAGCGTGCCGGGTTTGGATTTGCATCCTGTAGTGAGGGTTGGAATTCCGTTTCTGCGAGTGATCCGGCCTGTTTGCCATGTAGGTTTCAAGGTAGCAATTTGCCGTAAAGGAATGCTTTTTCCGGTAACCGGTGAGAGAATATAGGTATTGCGGATGTCATCGAAGTTGTTACGCAGTTCTTTCTGCAAACGGAAATTGATGGTGAGGGGGTCGTCACTTTCCCAAAGAGTGGAAACAGGAGCTCCGTGCAGACCGGCACCCAGGAAATCGGCAACCACCTCAGTTGTAAATCCCATCTGGTTAGCCACCTCGTCATTGACCATAATATTGAGGTAGTAGTTGTCTTCAAAATCCTGCCGGATAAGCGTACTTTCATCCGCTTTCCGGAAGATCTCTTTTACTTGCTCTCCAAGGGTTTTCAGTCCTGTGAGGTTCGTGCCGTAGAGACGAACCTCTACAGGTGAAACCACCGGAACCCCCTGTGCAAACTGCATTACATCCACCTGGGCATTTGGGATGAAATTGCAAAACAACTCTTCGTATTTGACAGCCAGCTTTTCCGTCTCTTTTACACTGGGAGTATTGACCAGCAACATGGCATAGCTTTCCATCGGAAATACCGGGGCGAAACTATAATAGACACGCGGGGGGGAGGTGCCGATAAAGGAAGCAAACCCGGTAATCTCCGAATCTTTGGCGAGGATATCCTCAAGCTGTTTGACATGTGATGCCGTGACATCAAATTTAGTGCCTAGCGGTTCGAAAAGCTGGATGACAAACTGGCTACGTTCGGCCGGAGGGAAGAACTGTTGTTTGGGCAGGTTCATGATCAGAACTCCCAGGATTACAGTAGCGGCCCCAAGAGCAATGGTCAGGATCTTGCGTTTCATAGCCCATTCGATCATGATATTAAAGATATCCTGGATCTCTCCGAGCAACGAGAACTTCTTCTTTTTCTTAGAATTTTCCTCTTCTTTCTCATCAGTTTCTTTGCCGGCAAGTCCTTTTCTGATAAAGAGGTAAGCAAGGAATGGGGTAAGGAAGAATGCAACCACCAGGGAGCAGGTCATGGAGATTGCAACTGTGACGGGCAGCGTGATGAGGAATTCTCCGGTGGCTCCGGTGAGCAGGAAGACAAGTGGCAGGAATGCCATAATGATAGCAAGGGTGGAAGAGATTAACGGAATGGAAAATTCGGTGGCGCTTTTCCAGGCTGCTTCAAACCGGGATATTCCGTTGTCTAATTTATCAACGTATGAGTCGATCACCACTACGGCGTTATCGACAACCATGCCAAGCACTACAATCAGGGAAGCGAGGGAGACTTGTTGCAGTTCAAATCCGAAGAGGTTCAGGAACGTAAAGGTCATCCCGATGGATACTGGTATCGAAATGGCGGCAATGATGGCGATGTTAAAAGGTAACATCAGCATGATGGTGAGGATCACTGCAATAACTGCAATGAGAAACTCACGCATGAAATCGTTGACAGCGCTCTGAACGATTTGAGGTTGATTATTTATGGTGGTGAATTTCAAACTGGAGGGAAGAATCAATTTGGTTTCTGCCATTACTTTATCGACCTCCTTGCCGAATTCCACAATATTGTAACCATCCTGCATTTCCAGGGAGATCAGCATGGCCCGTTGATCATGCCCGTTGATTCGTATCACCTGGGTTGGATCGCACTGCTTCCGTATCACCTCTGCTATATCCCGTATCCTGACGACAGATCCTTCGGGCGATACCCCCACGATCAGTTCCCTGATCTGATCTACCTGTGAAAACAAACCTGTGGTATATAAGCTTACTTTAGCATATTCGTCTTCAATGAATCCGGAATATTTGATGACATTCTGGGTTTGCAGTGCTTCGATCAGGCCGGCTTTATCCATCTGGAACTGGGCCAGTTTCGCCGAGTTGAATGCGACCTCAATCTCTTCTGCCTGGAAACCAAGCAGATCAATTTTGGATACTGATTTGATCTGCTTCAGGTTGCTCTCTACCACTTCGATATAGTCTCTCAACTCGTTATAGTTATACTGGTCAGTCTCTACGGCGATCAGTAGCGCTACTACATCCCCGAAATCGGAATCCACCAGCGGACCCAGAACTCCATTGGGAAGATTCATCTTGGAGAGCTGGAATAGCCCCGTGCTGAGTTTTTCCCAGAAAAGATCTGGTGAATCCACCCAGTCTTCCAGGGTTACAATGATGGTTACCAACCCTTCATATGTGGTGGAATAGGTTTCCTCTTTCTTGACCTCGGAGTAAGTGAAAAGTTTATCCTCGATAGTTTTGGTAACCTGTTCCTCTACTTGTGTTATAGTGGCTCCGGGGTAAAGTGCAATCACCATTGCCTGCCGGATAGTGATCTCGGGATCGGATCGACGGGGCATCGTAAGCAGGGCATAGATTCCCACAGCGAAAATGAGAAAGATGGTGACGAGTGAAACCTGATTGTATTTCAGTGATGAGCGGATGATATTCATGAATGATCCGTTATATGTTATTTCTGGATAGCTATATGGGCCCCCTCATATAGCCGGGTGAGTCCTTCCGTAATAATCATTTCTCCTGATTTAACACCGGAAGTTATGACCACCTGGTTCTTCAGGGTACTTCCGGTTGAAACAGGTCGTTTGGTCACGTGATCACCCGATACAATATAAAGAAATGTGTGTCCGGAAGCATCAGTGATCACTGCATTGGCCGGCACGGCAATGATTTGCCTGGTTTTTCCCGTTGGGACATCAACAAATGCAATCATGCCTGCCTTGAGCAGGTATCCTGTGTTATCTATTATGGCTTTCACAGGAAATGACCGGGAGTAGGCATCGCCTACCTGACCGAGGCGGTTGACCGTACCCTGGAATACAGTATCATTCAATGCAGGTATGCGAACCTGAACCGCCATCCCCAATTTGATTCGGTTGATCTCGTTTTCGGGGATAGAGGTTTCGGCGAACACCTGATAAGTTTGGATGATAGCAAATACCGGATATCCCTGCGGAATGATCTCTCCCGGCTCGATCCCCTCCACAGCCATCCAGCCGGAGGCAGGCGCGGAAAGGCGTGTATCGTGAACCTGTTTCAATTTATAATCGTAATTGGCAGTTGCCTCTTGTTTCAATGCAGTGACCTTGTCAAAATTACTCTGGGTAAGACTCCCTTTTTCATACATTGTTTTCAGGCGGTTATACTCTTTATTAGCCTCTTCATACTGGGCGCGGGCAGCTTCCAGGGCAAAATCGTAATCAGTGGCCTCCATCACGGCTATCAGATCCCCTTCATGAACATATTGACCCTCCACCACATGGACCTCTTTGATTTTTCCGGCCACCATGAATCCAAATTCAATGACCTTTAATGGCACAATATTTCCACTATATTCCAGTATTTCCGGGACCACCTGGTCAGTGACTTCAAATACGGATACAGGGATAAAATCATACCCGGTTTGTGATGAGCGATCAGCACATCCTACAGCGATCAGCATCAGGAAGAACAGGATCAACGTTGGTCGGTTCATTGTGGAAATTTTGAAAATAGTTATTAGTATTCACCACAGTAGGCGCATTAGATCACACTAGTTGCTACTGTGTTCTATTGTGTCTAATGTGGTGTCATTTCTTTGTTTTATCCCAGGCATCAAGGTACTCGGTGACAATCTCGCTGATCCCTTTGGCGATTGCGGTGTAGGACTTCTCGTCAAGATTGGCCAGGGAGACACGGATAGACCACTCCGGACCGTCGAAGCCACCTCCGTTCAGCAGTACGATCGATTCAAGCTCCGCAAGCCGGAAAACGACATCCACCGGTTCGAAATTCTTAAATAGAAAATCAGCGAACTCTTTTCCATGATTTTTCTCTGCCCATAACATGATATCCAGTTCGGCATAATACCCGGCCCGGTTAGGGTCTGGCTTCAGCTTGAATCCCATCCCTTCGAAAAGGAGTGTCAGCCTTTTGTGAATGATGTCGCAGGTGAGTTGTTTGTAAGCGTTTTTCTTGTCGAAGAGGGCAAAGGAGGCAAAAAGCATCATCTGGATCTGCTGGGGAAGCGAGAGACCCGCCGTGTGGTTGAGCGCTACCATCCGGCTGTCGGCTACCATCCGGTCGATGAACTTCAGTTTATCAGGATGCAGGTGAATGGAGTGATACCGTTTGAAGAGAGCCTTCTTTTTAGCTTCGGGGAGCTCTTTGATCATCCTGTCATAGATATTCTTTTCATGCAGGGCAATCACACCCAGCCGCCATCCGGTGCATCCGAAGTATTTTGAAAAGGAGTAGACACCCAGAGTGTTGTGCGGAATCTCGGCCATCAGGGAGCGGAACCCTTTGACAAAAGTTCCATACACATCATCTGTGATGAACATCAGGTTGGGATTATCCTTTTTAATGATGTCGATGATCTTTTTCCGTTCGCGGGGACTGAGGGCAACAGAAGGAGGGTTGCTTGGGTTGACAAGGTATGCAATTTTGATCTCCGGATCTTTCAGCTTATCCAGCTCCTCATTAGGGTACTCCCAGTTGTGCATTCCGTCGACATTTTTCCCGGTGGCATTGATGTGAATCACCTTAAAGTTGAAACGGTCCAACTCCGGAATCTCGATGTAGGGGGTGAATATCGGGATAAAAAGTGCCACTTTATCGCCTCGTTTGATCAGGAAATTCTGCATCAATGAGTCAAAGATATAACACATGGCTGCCGTTCCCCCTTCAGTAGCAAACAGGTCGTATTTCCCTTTGGGGGGGCGGTTGTCGCACATCTCCTGTACGAGGTAGTCGTGAACAATCATCTCTGGAAATTTCAACATGCGGTCGGGTACCGGGTATTGGTCGCCGATCACCCCTTCGGCCAGTTCATGAACAAACGTATCGGGGTCGAACTGATGATCTTTCACACCATATTTATAAAGTTCTGAAAGTAGTTTGATTCCGGGCTTATCCTTGTTCTCTTTCAGGAATTTCTCAAACCGTTTGGCGATCCCTTTCTGTTCAGGAATTCCGGCAAGTCCCTGGTTGTAATTCATCATCCTGCGGCAATCTTCGATGCCGAAAAGTCCCAGGGTAAAGAAGGCTTCACGGGGAACGGCGGAGATCCAGTTGGGATTACCACGACCGGCATTCAGGGTCGTATGGGTGGTTTTGTTGTTGTGATGGTTAGCCAGATTGATGAGGGTGTTCTTGATCTCGAATGGACTCATCTGTTCGAGCTTCTCTTCGGCGCCCCGGGTGGTTTTGATTTTGGGAATTTTTATAGACATGTTTATAACAGTTTAATTTATCAGAAATACGATGATAATCCCGCAGATGATCAGCAGGGTATTGCCAACAGCGTAGGTCACAGTATAACCCAGTGTTGGAAGCGGACTCATAAGGGAATCCTGGACGGCGGGCAATGCAGCGGTGGTGGTTCGGGCGCCGCAACAGCAGCCAAGACCGATAGCAACATCGAATTTAAATACATACCTGGCCAGGATAATCCCAATGAACAAGGGGATCAGGGAGGCCAATGCTCCGATGACGAAAAGCATGGCGCCAACCTGCTTAAACCCGTCAACGAAACTGGGTCCGGCTGTAA
>CAZXQU010000066.1:0-15289 GCA_964642545.1 uncultured Prolixibacteraceae bacterium
CCGCGAATCTGCAGCAAAGACGATCAGAGAGGTGCGCGAGATTATCGGGTTCAGGGCTATGTAATGGACATTCATTGTATTGCTTCCTTAATTTTTCCCAGTAATTGTTCTTTCGAAAATGGCTTACCCAGATAGTGGTTGCAACCGGCCTGAAAAATCCGCTCTTTATCAGCATCGGTGGTATAACCGGTTACTGCAATTATCGGGATAAGTTCATAGGCGGGTATTTTCCGAATCTGCTGAGTGGCATCCAGTCCATTTTTACCGGCGCCCAGGTGAATGTCCATCAGGATCAGGTCATATAGATTTTCCCGACTCTTTTTAATTGCCACATCCCCATTTGAGGCAACATCAATTGACGCCAGTTCATTCAGCTGCAACCTGATCACATCCACGTTGTCGATATTATCCTCCACAACCAAAATCTTCAGGATCCTGTCTTCTGTCTTTGCAACCGGAGATTCTCTCCTTATCAAGGAAGAAAGTTCTTCCACTCCCACTGTTACTTGATTGACCTCTTTGATTTTTTGGATGACTTCTGCGACTGCTGGTAGTAAGATGGTGAAATGAGTTCCTGTCCCCACCTCACTTTCAACCCGTATTACCCCTCCATACAACTCCACAATCTGATTGGCTATAGTAAGACCCAGTCCCGTACCCTCATAAGTTCTGCCATAACCCTCACTGGCCTGGCGAAACTCTTCAAAGATGAGCCCCAGGTGCTCCCGGTTGATTCCGATACCTGAATCACTAACCTTTATCTCGATCCATGATTTTGAGTCTGTGGCTCGTTTGTTAAGTTCAATCGTAATGCCTCCCATTGCAGTGAACTTGATGGCGTTTTCCACGAGGTGATCAAGGACTCGTTTGAAATGGTGTTTTGTCATCGAAACTAAAAGGTCTTCTTGTCCCTTGAAATTCAGCTGAAGCTGATTCCTCCCGGCAGCTTCCCGATAGCCGGGCAACAAAGCGACAACCTCATCATAGAGGTTCAGGCTTTTCTTCATTTCTTCTACGTTCCCTGCTTTCAACATAGCCAATTCCAGCATGTCATCAAGTGTTCTCATCAAACGGGTTCCGGCGGTGTTGATCCGGTGTGCCATTGTGCCTACTTCCGAATCGGAGGCATCGTTCTCCATCAAGGATGAAAATCCTAAAATAGCGTTCATAGGAGTACGAAACTCGTGGCTCATATTATTGAGCAGGGAACTTTTCAGTCGATCAGATTCCTCCGCTTTCTGCCATGCTTGCTCAAGACTTGCATTTAACTCCCTGATATGATTCTCAGACTCCACCCGTTCTGTTACGTCACGCGAAACAGATAATAACTTTTCGATTCCACCAGTGTCATTCCTGATAGGAGTGATCAATACATCCCACCACTTGGGAGTCCCTTTGGCCGTGTGACAAAAGGCCTGGAAGTGTCCCGTCTCTCCTCGAATGGCCTTGACTACCTCGTTATGCACCATAAGTTCATCCGTTTTACTCCAGAAATCAATCCAGGGTTTGTTGAGGACCTGGCTGAGATCCTCAATCTCCATAAGTATTTGTCCGCCTTTATTCATGGATAATAAGGTTCCATCCAGCGCCAGTACTTTAATGCAATCGTTACTACTCTCAATGATCGTTCTGTTGAATTCTTCACTCATGTAACGTGCTTTCTCTGCTTGTTTCCGGACTGTAATATCCTGGATTGTTCCCGTTAGTTTGTGAATTCTTCCTTTCTGATCTTTTTCAGGATACATCAACACCGATACCTGATTATCGGAATAATGCCAGGTCTCCTCTTCCACCGAAGGAGGACACGATGTCTTTTCACACCGGAAGAGCTTGTATGTTTCATCAGACCAAATGATCTCCCGGGTTTCCAGATGATATTCCCAGGTACCGATTCGGCCAAGCTGCTGAATCCTCAGAAGGAGTTCCTGACTATCCAGCAGTGCCTGGCAAAGTGGTTCCAAATCGATTTCCTGAACATGTTGTTCTTTTTCCATTGACTAATTATATGACTGTTACAACATATTATTAAAACAAATTTTTCCCTCAGCTTCCTCTTCGCGCCCAATCAATCTTCCGATCGTTGATAGTAAATGCCTGTTTAGCTCATTCTTTCCAAGAAAAGCTATAGCTCCGACCTCCAATGCCTGTTCGCGGTATATTTCTCCAATCAGGCCCGTAATGATTATCACCTTGGCAGTCAATCCCTTTTTCAGAATCTCCCGAGTTGCATTGATGCCATTGATATCAGGTAATCCGATGTCCATCAGGATAATGTCGGGACAAATCTTCAGGGCCAATGAGATGCCTTCTTCCCCGGTTGATGCCTGCGAAACATTTATATCCGGGAACAAGTCGGTTACCCATTTCGCAAGGGATTCACGTAAGCCTGAATGATCTTCCACGATCAGGATTCTGGTTGTTTTGGGTTTGTTTTCTTCCATGATCCGCATATGTTAAACTGGAGGTATAAGAATTTGACTGATGCAAAATTATCCTTACCAGGGGAGACCCTGTGTAAGGGAAGTATGACAATTGTTGTGGGGGAGGTATGTAAAAGAGGAATGAGGGACGAGATTTTTCCCTGGCATTTATGGATTACCGTTGGCTAGACTAGACGGCAATTCATTTATCTTTCGTCCTTCGTCCCTCGTTACACGAGTCCGTGGTTGACAGCAAATTTGACCAAAGTTGGGATATCTTTCAGACCGAGTTTCTGCATAAGGCGACTGCGGTAGGTTTCAACGGTTTTTGTTGATAGGAATAGAATATCGGCAATTTCACTGCTGGTATTCCCTTCGGCTACCATCTGAAGGACTTCCCGTTCCCGGCTGCTGAGGCTTTCCAGCGGACTTTGACCCTTAGAGAGTGTTTGTTGCTGGATATAGCTGTCGATCAGAATGTTGTCCACTTTGCGGGAAAGGTAGCGGCGACCTGCATGGGCAGCCAGAACAGCCTGTATAACCTCTGTTCCGGCCGATTCCTTGACCAGGTAACCTATGGCTCCGGCCTGCAGTGCCCTGAAAATATCCTCCAAGGAAGAGTGCATGGAGAGGATGACAATCCGGATTTCTTGATTTTGTTGAACGATCCTGCGGGTGGCTTCAATCCCGTTTAGGTTGGGCATGGAGATGTCCATCAGGATTACATCGGGTTTTATCGCTTGAGCCTGTTTCACCGTTTCCAATCCGTCGGTAGTCTCTGCAACCACCTTCAATTCCCCGTGTGATTCCAGAATCATCCGAAGCCCGTCCCGCACGATGGCATGGTCGTCGGCAATCAGAATCTGTATCATGCTGGTTTATTTTTAATTTCAAGAATGATTGTAGTCCCCTTACCTGGGGTAGAGTCGATCCTGAAACTTCCCCCTAACGCTTTCATTCGTTCATCAATGCTCGTCAGGCCAAATTCATCAACCTTTTTTCTTCCCGCTACCCTTCCAGAGTCAAATCCTATTCCATTGTCGTGGATGGATAATCTTACCAAATCCCCATTCTCCAGTAACACTACCCTGACCATGCTCGCACGGGCATGTTTCACGACGTTGTGGAGAACCTCCTGCACCATTCTGAACAGGGCATACTCCACGTTTAGTTGTAGACGCCGGGTAAGGTCCCGGCCTGAATATTCGACCGGGATGGAGGTGCGCTCGGTAAAGCGGGCAATGCTCCAATGAAGAGCGGCATGCAACCCGAAGTCGTCAAGGGCAGGGGGTTTCAGGTCTGTCATGATATTGCGGGTCTGTTCCATCGTCTCTTCAATCAGGTGGATAGAATCGGTCAGGCGTTTGTCTAGTGTAACACGCTTCATTTCCTGCACCTGGGATTGCACAAAAGTCAGGTTCAAACTGAGTGCTGTCAGATTCTGACCAACCTGGTCGTGTAACTGTTGAGCAGCTATGCGTTTGAGTGCCTCTTCCGTTTCGATCAGGCGGTTCATGGTAGCCCGGAGCAATTCCTGAGCCTGTTTACGATGGGTGATGTCGGTGTGAGTGCCTATTACTCGAAGGGGTTTTCCATCTTTATCCCAGCTAATTACCTTCCCCCGGTCAAGAATCCACTTATATGTCTGATCTTTGCAACGTAACCGGTGTTCGCTTTGATAGAGAGGAGTTACTCCGGCAAAGTGCTTATTTATCTCATCATTGACTAATGCAAAGTCATCGGGGTGAACTCTATTATACCATTCATCAAAGGTACCACCAATTTCATCGTCGTTATAGCCCAACTGTGCTTTCCATTGAGTGGAGAAAAAAACTGTATTGGTTTGGGTATCCCAGTCCCATACACCATCACCAGCGCCCTCCAGCGCAAACTGCCATCGTTCTTCACTTACGCGCAGCGCTTCTTCTGCCCGCTTCATCTCAGTTATATTTGTTTGTGTACCCCAGATTCTAATCAGCATATCATCTTCTATGATACCAACGATATTATTTGAGAACCACACATGGTTTCCTGCCCGGTCTATTTCAAAAGAAATAGCTCCTGTAATACGATGACCGCCCTCAATCCATCTCCTTAAAAACGAAATGTTCTCAGGATCGTCTGTCCCCCCATGAAATTCAGCAAGGGATTTTCTTAGAAGTTCTTCAGCGTTTGAGTACCCATACATGCGGGCTTGTGCGTTGTTGCACTCTATAATGGTGGAAGAATAAATCAATTGAATTTGTTTTTCAATTGGAGTATCAACAGGAATAGGATTTACTGTTTCTAACAAGTAGAATCCTTCATCTGTATGCTCCATCAGGGAATGGAACCGTTCCTGGTTGATTCTCCTCTCTTCCTCTAGTTGTTTGCGCTCAGTGATATCCCTAATAACACTCAAAATGAATTGTTCTCCCCCGATTTCGATGATCTCCCCGGAAATCAGACCCGTTCTGACCTCCCCCGTTTTCATCTGGAACTCCGTTTCCAGATTTTGAAGCTTCCCTTTTGTCAGAAGAGTTGACATATAATGCTCCCGAACTGCTAATTCGACCCAGATGCTCAGATCGGTGGTCTTGTTGCCGATGAATTCCTCTGGTTTAAATCCGGTCAAGAGAAGGACATTATCATTAACATCTACGATCAATCCATCTTTGGCAGAGGTTAGAATGATAATATCAGGACTAAGATGAAATGTCTTGGAAAATTTTTCCTCCGCATCTCTTACCTGTTCCAGCAGCCTGCTGTTTTGAATTGCAACGCTGATTTGGGCTGCAATGGTTTCCAATACCCGTTGCTCGGAAAAATCATAGGCATCGGGTTGATCAGTTTCGATGTTGATGATGCCGATCACTTCATCCCGGATCCGTAACGGGACACACAGTTCCGAGCGGACATCCTCACGTACTGGTTTGTATCGCGGATCTCCGGTAACATCTCCCGAAAGGTAACTCATTCCGGTGGAGGCAACCATGCCTGTAATCCCTTCCCCCACCCTTACATTGTGGGAGCGGATATAGGCTTTATCCTTTTCAGAAAAAGCTTCCCCTTTCCCCTGATCACTGACGGCAAAAGGAAGAAGCTTGCCCGTGGATGGTTCAACGAGGAGAACCGCAGCATAATTGTAAGCAAGATTCTTCTCCAGGATAGCTATGATCTCTCCAGCCAGTTTCTCCGTTGGGATCAGAGCCTGCAACCGCTGACTTGCCTCGTGAACGGTTCCCAGCTCGAGCAACCTCTCCTTCAGCTCTGCTTCGTGTTTTTTTCGTTCAGTGATATCGTGGGCAATACCCTGGAAACCTATTATTTTGTTTTTTTCGATGTAAGGAGCTGATAGAATCTCAATGAATAATTCCTGTTCATCTTTCCCTTTAATCAAATATTCTGCAGGTTCAATTAAGCTTTCACCTGATAAAATTCTTTGCAGCCTTTTTTCATGAAGTGTCAAAAAATCCTTTGGAATGATATCCCATATATTCATGGAGAGGAATTCATCCTCGCTGAATTTTAGTTTTTGTATCATTTCCCTGTTTACAGAGAGGAATTTCCCCTTCAGGTCCACGATGAAAATGCCGTCAGGACTTTGATCGACCAGCGTGCGATATTTTTTTTCGCTTTCGGTCAGGCTTAGCTCTATTTGTTTTGTCTTTGTATAAAGCAACGCGTTCGAAAGGCCAATAGAGATAGTCTTCGACAAGGTTTCTAAAAACGCAGATTCGGTTTCAAAGTTTCGTTCTGCTTTTGATGAAAGGCCAACGACTCCAATTATCTCATCTCCGCTAAATAGAGGTAATGCTGCAAATGATTTTAACCCGGCCTTCTTGCACTCTTCCCAGGTACATCTTGCATCATTAAAAATGTTTACAGAGTACATGGCAGTTTTATTTGTAACCGCTAAACCACACATACACTCACCAACCTTATGCTCCGGAACATCGCCCAACAATTTTTTCGACTCTTCCGAATCTACCCCTTTGAGGATCAATTTATCACCTTCTCTCAGGAATACGAAAGAGACATCGGCTTTTAACGTTTGTTTTAGTCCCTCAATTGCCGCGGAGATTACCTCTTCCAGGGTAAGGGATTCGGAGACTTTCCGGCTCAACAGGTTGATGGCGGCCAATTCGATATTTCGTCTTTCCAGATCCGTGATGGCCACCCCGTCGGGCAATGCCATCAGGATTTGTCGGTTGAAGGCGTCTGAAAAGGGAGCGGATTGCTTTTTTTTCATGACGGATTGTTTATAGGAATCGTAAAGGAGAAACAGCTTCCTTTCCCGGGCTGGCTCTCAACAAAGATTTCTCCTTTATTCTTTTCAACAAGCTCTTTGGATAGAAGTAAACCAAGGCCTGTGCCTTTTTCGTTAGCAGTGCCGGAGGTTTGATATTCCTGGTCGATAGCAAACAATTTCGGGAGCTCTTCAGCAGGGATGCCGATCCCTGTGTCCTTAACTGAGACCATGATTAAATTCCCGTTAACCGTTGTTTCCGAATGCTCGGCAGTAACCGTTACCAAGCCACCTGGCTGGGTATACTTGATGGCATTTTCAATGAGGTTCCGGAGAACTGTCTTCAGCATATTCTCATCTCCGTAAACCATGGTATTAAAGTCGATAGCTGAGAAAAGTTTCACCCCTTTGGTATCCATGTAGTGCCGCTGGAGGAGAATTATTTCGTTAATGATCCCTGAAATGTCGATGAGGGTAGGTTGATATTCCATCCTCCCTGTTTGGGCACGGGACCATTCCAATAAATTGATCAGTAATTTGTAAGCATGGTTCGCCGAATTCTGAATATTTTTAATGAAGTGTTGCAGTTCCTTATCTTCAAATGTATCCCACTCGGAGGTCAATATCTCTGAGAAACCAAGAATAGCGTTAAAAGGCCCTTTCAGATCATGGGCAATGATGGAGAAGAATTTATCCTTGGCTTCGTTCAACTCTGCTAATTCCTTCGTCAGGATTTGCAATCTTTTCTCTGCTTCCTTCCTTTCAGTAACATCGCGAACGATAGCCTGGATGTAAACTTTGTCTTCAATATCCAGGCGATTCAGACTAACTTCTGCGTCAAAAGGGATTCGATCTTTCCGACAATGCGTCCACTCAAAAAACTGATTTTCACCCTGGAGCGCTTCATTGATCTTTTCCATGGCTTTCTCTTCTGATAAACGTCCATCCGGCTGAATTTCAGGGGAAAACTCGTAGGGGGGATGCCCAATGATTTCTTCCATGGAACAGCCAAACAGCTCCAGGGTTTTAGGATTGCATTCGATAAAAATATCCAGGTCCATTAAAAAAATCGCATCATTGGCGCCATTGAACAGTAACCGATATTTTTTCTCCTGCTCCTTCAGTTTTTTATGCATCTCTTGTCGCTCGGAAACATCCCTGATAATTGCTGTTGTACCAATAATTGCCCCAGATGTATTGGGGATCGGGGAAACGCTGATCTCACCACGAAATGTGGATCCATTAAACCTCTTCAGGATGACAGGGCTGCCTTCAATGTGGGTTCCCTGAAGGACTCTTTCAAAGAGCGTTTTAGCTTCTTCAGTGGAGGGAGAATCTGTTAATTTATAAATTTTCTTTCCCAAAATCTCCCTCTGGGTTTTACATCCGAACAACCTTATCGTTTTCCGATTGCAATGGACAATCTCGCCCGTTGGATTCGTAATAGCGATAGCATCCGGGAACTCAAATAGGTGATTTTCGGAGAATGAGTTCAATATTTCTTTCAGATCCTGTTCCATAATCAATTCATTAGCAATCTGGTAAATTTACGATATCTTTGCCCCCTTTTCAAGTTAACAAAGAAAAAATGATCGGAAACGGCATGAAGACGAAGGACGTGAGACGTAAGACGTGAGACGTGAGACGTAAGATGTGAGGTGTCGACCGTTTTAAATGAACCTGATGACTGAATACCCCGCTAAAGCCGAGACTGCAATCCTTGTTGGAGTTACCCGAACTGGAGAAGATTCCTCAACTACCCACGAACATCTTGACGAACTCGCTTTCCTGATTGAGACTGCGGGCGGTATCCCTGGAAAACAATTCATCCAAAACCTTCCCTACCCTGACCCGAAATCCTATGTGGGATCAGGGAAACTAGTTGAAATTTCGTCTTATATCACGGCACATGAAATTGATCTGGCGGTGTTCGACGACGAGCTCTCTCCAAGCCAGATCCGTAACATTGAAAAAGAGCTGAACTGCCGGATCATCGACCGGAACAATCTGATCCTGGATATTTTTGCACAACGTGCCCAAACGGCTTCAGCAAAAACACAGGTGGAACTGGCGCAGAACGAATACCTGCTGCCCCGCCTCACGCGGATGTGGACCCACCTGGAAAAACAACGGGGAGGAATCGGGATGCGTGGTCCCGGAGAACAGGAGATCGAAACCGACCGTAGAATCCTCAGAACTCGTATCAAGCTATTGAAGCAGAAGCTGAAAGAGATTGACAAACAAAATGCCACACAACGAAAAAACAGGGGAAAAATGGTCAGGATTTCATTGGTAGGGTATACCAATGTAGGAAAATCGACTGTCATGAATATGCTGAGCAAATCGGAGGTGTTTGCTGAAGATAAACTTTTTGCAACCCTGGATACAACCGTACGAAAAGTGGTGATTGACACACAACCATTTCTGCTTTCCGATACGGTTGGATTCATCAGAAAGTTGCCACACTCCCTGATCGAATCGTTCAAATCGACCCTCGATGAAGTGCGCGAATCTGATATCCTGATTCATGTCGTAGACATCTCACATCCCGATCACGAAGAGCAAATTGGGGTGGTGAAGCAAACCCTGGCCGAGATAGGAGCCGCAGATAAACTTACAATCATGCTGTTTAACAAGATAGACGCCTATCATCCGGTCCAAAAAGATGCCGATGACCTAACCCCACCAGATAAATACAACCTGACATTAGCTGAGCTTAAGAAGATCTGGATTGCACGAGAGAATACTCCATCGGTATTCATTTCGGCCGTTGAAAAAACCAACCTGGAGCAGTTCCGCCAAACCATTCACAGAGAAGTACGAAAGATCCAGGTAACGAGATGGCCGGAGATCGTGGGACGTGGGACGTAAGATGCAGTAAACACTGTCGTTCAGCGGTCCTGTTTCTGCTGATGTCTATCTCCCCGATAATGCACGTTTCACTTCGGAGAAAAGCATCTCTTTTTGTACCGGTTTACTGACAAATGCCGTACAGCCTGCTTCAGCGGCCAACTTCTTCTCTTCAGACTGTGTATAAGCCGTCAGTGCTACGATTGGAATCCGGGAATCCGATTTCCTGATCTCCCTGGTAGCTTGATATCCATCCATAACCGGCATCTTCAGGTCCATCAGGATCAGGTCGGGAGAGGTTGTTTTGAGGATTTCCAGGACCTCGGCACCATTTCTTGCCCGAGAAAGCTTCGCCACCTTCCTGGAGAGTAATACACGTAAAAACTCAAAATTATCCTCTTCATCCTCAGCAATCAGCACATGAATCCCCGATATGTCGGAGGATGGCTCTTCACTATGTATGATATTCGGGTGCCCTTTGGCTTTTTCCAACGGAAGCCGAAAATAGAACTCGGAGCCATTAGGGGATAAGGAGATGACTCCAATGGTCCCACCCATGATCTCAACCAATTGTTTGGCGATACTCAGTCCCAATCCGGTTCCTCGTGTAGCCAGTTCCTGGGCTCCCGGTGCGCGGTAAAACCGTTCGAAGACCTTCTGATGATCCGCTTTTTCAAGCCCTATGCCAGTATCACGCACTGCAAACCGCAGGATACCTCCATCCTCTTCAACACGAAGATCCACCGACCCCTGACGTGTATAATTCAATGCATTGTTGATGAAACAGGAGATGACCTGCCGGATCCTGGAACGGTCGCCTTTAACAATGTCCATATCTTTGTCCAACAAGGATTTACAGCTCCACTGAAGTTTTTTCTCATCGGCAATAGGCTTCATGGAGTGACAGAGGTCATCGAGCAATTCCGTAACAGAGAAGGGTTGTTTTTCAAAGGTTACAGTCTCTGTTTCGAGCCTTGAAAACTCCAGGACATCATCGATGATTGAAAGCAATTGATTGGCATTGGAATTGATGATCTTTCCGAATCGTTTTCTGTCATCCTCCTTTCCCTCTTCAGTTAGCAGGGTTGTAAAACCCATGATGGCATTGAGCGGAGTGCGGACCTCATGGGAGATGTTATTAAGAAAAGACATCTTGAGCCGGTCACTCTCTTCCGCTTTCAGTTTTGCAAGCGTAAGCTCTTCCTCAACAATTTTCCGGTCGGTAATATTTGTATGCGTGCCGATAAACCGCACTGGTCTTCCTTCTTCATCCCGTTGCATCACCTTTCCCCGATCGAGTATCCAGGTATAGGTTCCATCTTTGCATCGCAAACGATGAACATTTATATAAACAGGGGTCTCCCCGGAAACGTGTCTGTCCAGGTCCTTGTAAGCGGCATCCCTGTCATCAGGATGAACCCGATCGTCCCATTCGGTAATGCTGTTGGTAATCTCGGCATCGGTATAGCCAAGCATCTCTTTCCATCGTTTGGAATAGAAGATCTCTCCGGTCTGGGGATTCCAGTCCCACACCCCGTCACCGGCACCCTCCAGAGCAAAATGCCATCGCTCCTCGCTACGCTGTAGTGCTTTCCGTGTCTCCCAGTTTTCTGACCGTTTGATCATCAGGGCGCCCAGGAGCATCGTTCCGGCAGGATAAATGACAATTACCGGGATGACAATGGTCTTCAAGGTGGTCCATATGATTGGTCCTGGTAACAACATCGTACACCCGAACATCACGATATGAACCAACAGGCCCATGGAGAGCAGTTCAATCATATACCGCTTGTTTCTCCATTGCGGTCTTAAGGTCCTCCATAAAATCCCGATTGATCCTGAAGAGATAATAACAGCAACGCCCATCCACATGCCGTCTCCTCCCATCATGATCCGATACCCACCTGTTATTACCATTGCGATAATTGTTGGGACCGGACCGAAAAAAAGACCGGAAATGGAAAGCATCACCGACCGGGTATCAAAAACGAGACCGGGAACCAGTGTCCATAGCGTCAGAATGAGAATAATGCCAATCGCTCCGATAATGATCCCCGCAAGCAATTTGAATCCAAAGCTCTTGGATTCTTCATCTTTTGCCCAGAAGTAATCGTACAGCATTCCCAGAGCGAGAAGGATGGCTGTATTCTGTATTAATCCAAGGAAAATAGGCTGATTCATAAAGCAAATTTAATAAATAATTGAACACTTTTCTCTACATTTGTTCCCATACTCCTATCATCTGTTCAAATGAAAATCAGAAAGATCCATCTGTTTCTCCTCTCCATTCTCTCCGGGTTGATCCTTGCCCTCGCCTGGCCTGAAAATGGATTTCCCGGCCTGCTATTTATAGGTATTGTTCCCCTCCTTTTCGTGGAGGATTATATAGCCAGGCATCGCGATCGTTTCGTTAAATACAGCCTCCTCTTCTATATTTACCCAGCATTCTTCATCTGGAACCTCCTTACAACCTGGTGGATCTACAACTCTACTTTCATGGGTGCGGTAATGGCTATTGTGCTTAATTCCCTCTTCCTGACAATCGTCTTCCAGGTTTTTTCATGGGCCAAGAAAAGGCTCCCCAGTAAATTCGCAGGATACCTCGCACTAATTTCTTTCTGGATCGCTTTCGAATACCTGCACCTGAACTGGATCCTGACCTGGCCGTGGTTAACGGTTGGTAATGGTTTCTGCAGCTATTACATGTGGGTTCAGTGGTATGAATATACAGGAGTATTGGGGGGAACCCTTTGGGTGCTGGTGGGAAACGTGTTGGTGTTTGAAGGGATCAAGGTTTCGGGTTTCGGGTTTCGGGTTTCAAGTTTCGGGTTTCGGGTTTCAAGTTTCAGGTTTCAGGTTGAGACATTTGAGAAGCGAAAAGCGAAAAGCGAAAAGCGAAAAGCTATTACTCTGTTTTTTATGTTATTTCTTTGGATTGGAGTTCCTATCGCTGGTTCTTATATCATTTACGACAATTATACAGAAAATTCTGCTCCAGTGAATTTCGTGGTGGTTCAACCCAATGTGGATCCATTTAACGAACAGTATTCCCTCCCTCCCGACCAGGTTGTTGGGCGGATCATGAATCTCGCTGGCCCAATGCTCGACAGCACTACAAATTTTCTGGTTGCTCCCGAATCGGCTATTCAAGAGAAAATGTGGGAAAACGATATGAGTACATTTACCACGCTTCAACTACTTAAAGAGGTCATTATCAACTATCCCCGTCTGAATATTCTGATCGGGGGATCCACTTATTACGAATACACTCCAGGTGAACCTGTATCCAGGACTGCCAGGGAATTCACAAAATCGGAAGGTTTTTACGATGTTTATAACACTGCGATCCTGATCAGTTGCGCCGACTCTTTGCAACTCTATCACAAATCGAAACTCACTCCCGGCGTAGAAGCATTGCCTTCCTTTCGGGGGTTCAAGTGGCTGGAGGATTTCGCCATTGACCTTGGAGGTACAGTTGGTAGTTTGGGTACCGACGATCACCGCAAAGTCTATACTCCGGAACAAACAGTTCCTGTTGCACCAATAATCTGCTATGAATCTGTATTCGGTGAGTTTTTTGCAGATTTTGTGCGGAATGGCGCCCAGGTGATGATCATCATCACAAACGACGGGTGGTGGGGCTACACACCGGGGCACAGACAGCATTTTGCCTTTGCCCATCTTCGTGCCATTGAAACACGCCGGAGCATTGCCCGATCGGCAAACACAGGCATTTCAGCCTTCATCGACCAGAGGGGGGATGCCTATGATGTGACCGAATACTGGGTTCCTGCAGTCATCAAAGGGACCCTCAACGCCAACCAGCAAATAACCTTTTATGTGCATTATGGAGACTATATTGCCAGGATCGCCGTGCTCATAACCACATTGCTGCTGCTGATCAGCCTGGTATTGCCTATCTTTGTCAGGGATAAAAGGGTCATGAGGTAGGGACGGGGCATGCCCCGTCCGTACGGATGAGGTCATAAAATGATTAAATGAAAAAAGAAAACATGAAAAAACCAGCGAATAACGATTATCCGATCAATGAGCTCAGCCGGGAACGGTGGAGTCCGAGGGCATTTTCGAACCGGCCAGTAGAGACGAGGCATGCCTCGTCTCTACTGGAAGCCGCCCGATGGGCACCTAGCGCCAACAATGAACAACCCTGGCGTTTTATCATAGGGATCAAGGGTGATGCCACATGGGACAAGATTTATTCAACCCTGATTGGGTGGAACCAACAATGGGCCGAACGGGCCCCTGTTCTGTTGATGGTAGTTGGGAAGGAACAAAACAGCACCAACGGCAAGAACAACCAGTTCGTTGCCTTCGACTGTGGTCAGGCTATGGCACACATCAGCTTAGAGGCAACAAACCTGGGATTGTTCACTCACCAGATGGGCGGCTTCTCAGCCGAGAAAGCCCTTGAATTGTTTGAAATCCCTGAAGGATACAAACCCCTTGCCGTGATGGCTATCGGATACTACGGTGACTCTGATGCATTACCTCAAGAGTTGAAGGAGAGAGAGACGGCATCAAGGGAGAGAAAAGAGTTGAAGGAGCTGGTTTTCAGCGGAAAATTCGGTGAACCCTCCTCTATTGTATAATCCAGCTCTTCGTGTCTTTGTGTCTTAGTGGTGAATTTTTTACCACGGAGAACACGGAGGAGGCACAGAGGGCACAGAGAAATAACCATCCATGAAATACCTTGGCATTGCATTCATAATACTGGCAACCATCATAACTGGTTGTAACCAGTCGGGAACAGATTCAGCTTCGAAAAGGAAATCTAAACCATTCATTGCTGCCGACATCCCGGTCTTTAACAACGATTCGGCCTTTACGTATGTAGCCACCCAGGTAAATTTCGGCCCCAGGGTCAACAACTCGAAGGCTCACGATGCGTGTGCCGATTTCCTTACTGCCAAACTCAGGGAGTTCTCCTCGGATGTGGTTGTTCAGGCGGGGACAGTTAATGCTTTTGATGGTACTCCCCTCCAGTTTCAAAATATCATTGCCTCATTTGGCCCCTCCGGTAACAACCGGATCCTCCTGGGCGCCCATTGGGATTCACGTCCCTTTGCCGATCATGATCCCGACGAAAGGAATTTCTACACAGCGATCGACGGGGCCAACGATGGTGCCAGTGGTGTTGGCGTGCTTATGGAAGTTGCCCGCCAGCTTAGTTTAAAACCTCCTCCCATTGGTGTGGATATCATCTTTTTTGATGCCGAAGACTACGGCCCTCCCGAAGAACTTCAGGACAGCCGGAATTCAGGGGATTTCTGGGGACTTGGCTCCCAATACTGGGCAAAGAACCCACATCAACCCGACTACTATGCAAAGTATGGCATCCTGCTTGACATGGTTGGTGCTGCTGATGCTACGTTTCTCATGGAAGGAGTCTCGATGGAGTATGCTCCTCAGGTAGTGAAAAAAGTGTGGGATGTCGGTAACGTGATCGGATACTCCTCCTATTTTCTGTTTCAACGGGGTGGGTCCATCACAGATGATCATTACTATGTGATCCGCGACCGGGGTATCCCAATGATCGACATCATTCACCTGGATCAAACCTCCGAAACGGGAATGTACAAACACTGGCATACCGTGGATGACAGTCTGGATAAGATTGACAGGGGGACACTCCAGGCAGTCGGACAAACCCTGTTAACCGTAATCTACTCCGAAAAATAACAAACTCCCCGGTCAGATCCTCGATTGAACTTTTTTTATGAACTTCCTCTGCATCATTACGATTGAGTACGAGTGATCAAGTAAGTTTGAC
>CAZXQU010000067.1:0-14356 GCA_964642545.1 uncultured Prolixibacteraceae bacterium
GGAAGGGCCATCGCTCAAAGGATAAAAGGTACTCCGGGGATAACAGGCTGATCACTCCCAAGAGCTCATATCGACGGAGTGGTTTGGCACCTCGATGTCGGCTCGTCACATCCTGGGGCTGGAGAAGGTCCCAAGGGTTCGGCTGTTCGCCGATTAAAGTGGCACGTGAGCTGGGTTCAGAACGTCGCGAGACAGTTCGGTCCCTATCTGTTGTGGGCGTTGGAAGTTTGAGATCACCTGACTCTAGTACGAGAGGACCGAGTTGGACGAACCTCTGGTGTATCTGTTGTGGTGCCAACTGCATCGCAGAGTAGCTAAGTTCGGATGAGATAAGCGCTGAAAGCATCTAAGTGCGAAACTCAGATCAAGATGAGACTTCCTTTAAGGGTCGTTCAAGACTAGGACGTTGATAGGCTGTAGGTCTAAAGGCAGTAATGTCAAAGCCGAGCAGTACTAATTACCCGTATGCTTTCTACTTGTGAAGACACCATTTATGGCGTCTCTACGGTGTTGATTTGAGGATTTTTGGTTGTGTTTTCTTTCATATATATGTCATTATCGTATGCCGAGCCGCGGTAAACCGCGGCTGTACAGCCGCCATTTATGGCGGCTCATCAAGGCCTTACGGTGACTATAGCAGTGGTGTTCACCTCTTCCCATTCCGAACAGAGTCGTTAAGCCCACTCGCGCAGATGGTACTGCTACACCAAGTGGGAGAGTATGTCGTTGCCGAATCTTTCTAAAGCTCCGGACTTTTTGTCCGGAGCTTTTTTTTTACCCATCCCTTCCAGACAATATATTACCCGGTAATTCGTACTTTTACAAGCAATATTGATGTTCCATATGCATACACGGCTGCTGATTATTCTTCTTCTCATTCTTCCTTCCTCCTACTGCTTGTCACAGGTCGCCCCCCCCGACTCCGTTGCCCCCGCCAGAGACTCCACAAGTGTTTCCTACTTCACGAACGATATCAACCTGGAAGGAAAACTTAAGATCCATCCACTTGACACCTCCATTACAGGCTTTCAAAAATACGATCTGCTTACAAGAAACAGCACCTTCTTTGCAACACTCGGAAATGTGGGATCTGCCTACAACAACCTCTTCCCCTCCCCTCTCCGTCAAACAGGAGGCTTCTATTTTGGTATACAAACTTTCGACAACTACCTCTTTCTCAATGATAGTATCCGCTATTACCGAGTTGCAAAAACATATACCGAATTAGAATACGTTCAGGGTGCAAAAAAAGAGCTCAACTTCATCGCCAGGTTCAGCCGAAATATCTACCGCGGACTCAACCTTGGTTTTACCTTTCATGTATCCAACTCTCCTGGAGCTTACCTTCGACAGAAGACAAACCTTGTAAATTTCACACTTACTACACAATTCCTCTCCAAAACAAAACGGTATGGCTTGATTGCAAATCTAATTATGAACAGGATAAAAAATGAAGAAAACGGGGGAATTAAATACGACTCCGTTTTTGAACAAAACCTGGAATCCAACCGGCAACTCTTCCAAATCAACCTGCCTAATGCTCAGAACCGAATTAAATCATCGGGGTTTTATGTCAAGCAATTCTTTGATCTTACCAGGCATGATCTATACACACTCGACTCAATCAAACAACAACGCAAACGGTTCGAACTAGGAAGAATCACCTATTCTTTTGAATATAATCGCCAGATCTTTAATTATATAGATAACGACCTCACGGCGGGATTCTATTCCAACTATTATTTTGACACCATTCAAACTACCGATTCAATAACCGTTCAAAAGATCGAAAATATCATAACCTGGTCCAACCCAAGCTTCGATCCATCCCGGAAGTACAGGCGAATTCAACTTGAGTTCCAGTTGAAGTATCAATACATTGTGGTAACCTATCCCGACATCCAATATTACAATCTTATATTTGATCATGGATGGTCGTCGATCGAATTGGTTGATCCGCAACAAAAATATTATCTGAACCAGCTCATCCCATCCGGATGGATCGCTTTCAGGCCATTCAATACTTTTACACTGGAGGCATATGCCGACTATGTCATTGGGACCTATAATGAAGGTGACTTCAGCTTCAAGGCAAAAATATCGCAGATCCTGGGATCGATGAAGCGAAACCTGGGAGTCCTTTCCATCTCTGGGAATTACTACTATCATGAGCCAGACTGGTTTTTTCAGCATTATCAGAGCAACAACTTCATTTGGAACAATTCGTGGGACAAAGAGGGTCTCATCTCAGGCGCTGCCACATACACCACGAAGTATTTTTCCCTGGGGGCCAGCATGAGCAGGATTTCCAACTATGTCTATCTCGATACGGCTGCTATCCCTCAGCAGGAGACGAAAGGCATCGGATATATCAGGGGATGGCTCAACACCGACATCGATTTGTGGCGTTTTAAATTCAAAGGCGAATTTGCCTATCAAACAATTCAGGGACCCAATGTAATCAGAGTTCCAGCATTTATTGGCAACCTGAGTATCTACTTCACACAACCACTCTTCAAAGGAGCTGCCGTGATCCAGCCGGGACTTACCTTCTTTTACAACACAAAGTACTATGCCGACCTCTATATGCCTGCTACACGCATGTTCTATCTTCAGGATAAAAAAGAGATCGGAAATTATCTTTACATGGATGTCTTTCTCAATGTGAAGATTCAGCGGGCCCGCTTGTTCGTTGCCTATTCGCACTTTAATGCCAGCTTTATGGGACGTACATACTTTATGGTTCCCAACTACCCGATGCAGGATGCAGCCTTCAAATTTGGGGTAAGCTGGAGGTTTCACGATTAAATCATTTATATTTGTGATGAATAACCAAATATTCCACTGATGGATCCACATGCACCCAATAAAAAGTCTGAGTTGAAAGTTCTTATCGTTGACGACAACGACTCTAACATTACCACCTTGAAAGGACTTCTCAACTATGAAGGTTATACGATCCTCACAGCTACGAATGGGGCTATGGCACTTGAAATTGCAGAGTCAGCTCTTCCCGATCTGATCCTCTTGGATATCAAGATGCCTGTAATGGATGGGTTTGAGGTGTGCCGAAGGTTAAAATCAAGTAAGGAGACATTCCAGATTCCAATCATCTTCCTAACTGTATTAAGTCAAACCAGCGACATTGTTCGCGGACTTGAGATCGGAGCTGAAGACTATGTTTCAAAACCGTTTAAACCCGCCGAGCTACTTGCCAGGGTAAGGGTTCATCTTCAGCTGAAAGCAGCTAAGGATGAGCTAAAACAAAATAATATGGTACTTGCAGAGACGAATGACCAGCTCTCTCTGCTGAATGCGACAAAAGATAAACTTCTCGCTATCATCAGTCATGACCTCCGGGCTCCGATGGGTACATTGAAGGAAATTCTCAATTTCGTAATGTCAAACTATGACGATCTGGACCATCAGAAGTTGCATGAATCATTGGAGAGTATCCGCGACAGCATTGAATCATCGTATACCCTTGTGGAGAACCTGCTTTTTTGGGCACGAAACCAGCGTGGAGACATATTGTTCGAACCAGAAATGCACAGTGTAAAAAAGATCGTGGATGAATCCATTAAACTGATGACAGCCAGTGCAAACTCAAAGAACATCAGCCTCACGAGCAAATTTCTAACCAACGAACCAGCTTATTTCGATTCCAACATGATGAGTGTTGTTATGCGGAATCTGACGAACAACGCCATTAAATTTACACGGGAAGGTGGCCAGGTCTCCATCCATGTGGATAACTACAAGGAAGATCCTGAAAACCTGATTTTGGTTGAAGTAGCCGACAGCGGAGTCGGGATGAAAAATGAAGACGCGAGGATGATATTTAAAAACGGCACCTCCTTCGCTGGTGCTTCTGCCGGGTATGGGCAGAGTAGCGGTCTCGGCCTGAAACTTTGCCACGAATTTGTTGAACGGAACGGAGGGAAAATCTGGGCAGAGAGCACTCCCGGGGAAGGCAGTGTGTTTCGGTTTACTATAGCCAAAAAAGCGAGTTAGGCAATTCAGTTATCTTTATTGTTCATGTTTATACTGAAGGTCCAGGCATAATTGCACGGTGGATTTTTGCGCCAGGAAGTTGGGATCTCGATACGAAAACCAGTTCCTTCCTGGCTCCACTTCAACTTCCCTCTCTTCCCAAGAAGCTCAATCACCGATCCTTTGGAGGCCTGAAATCCATCCACAACCACCGTTGAAGGCATCGTAGTTTCATCTTCTCCAACCAGATAAATCAGGTATATCGTTCCATCGGGATTGGAGGTAAATCGGATATTTTCATATTCTGAAGGTCGGATAGGGCGGGATCCGTATATGGCCTCACCATTCAATTTCATCCAGCCTCCGATCTCCTGCAAACGGATATAGGCTGTATCGTGCCACGTTCCATCGGGCCCTGGGCCGATGTTCAGCAGATAGTTTCCCCCTTTTGAAACAATATCGGCAAGCAGGTGGATGATCTTCCGGGTGGGTTTGTATCTGTCGTTTGGCACATACGACCAGGATCCGGCCATCGTCATACAGGTTTCCCACGGATAGTCAAGTAGTTCGCCGGGAATATGCTGCTCCGGAGTCCGGTAGTTTTCATACTTCCCTCCTACGGCCCGGTCAACCACGATAAGTCCGGGCTGATGCTTGCGTGCCATCCCGGCAAGCCCTGCCATATCGATATCCTGACCGTTCAGCGGAGAGACCCAACCCCCATCAAGCCAAAGGATATCTATTTTTCCATAATCTGACATCAACTCCTCAATCTGATTGTAGGTAAAATCGCAATACTTCTGCCACCTTTCGGGGTATTTCTCAGTGCTGTAATTGACATTCCGGTCGGGAGTAGCCCACTCCTCCGCCCAGTAGTCATTGCAATGCCAGTCGGGCTTTGAGAAGTAAGCGCCGGTCCAGAAGCCTTCACTCCTGAATGCATCAAAGATCTCTTTTGCAACGTTCGCTTTTGGATCAGTTGAAAACGGGCATCCCTCATCTGTAATACGGTAGTCGGTTTGCCTCGTGTCAAACATACAGAAACCATCGTGGTGCTTGGTAGTGAATACGACATACTTCATTCCAGCCTCTTTGGCGGCACGGGCCCACCGTTCCGGATCAAAATTTACCGGGTTGAAAGTATCCTTAAGCTTCTCATATTCACGGCAGTAGTCAACATAGTTTTTCATCTTTCGTGTGCACCAGGCTTCATCCTCAGAACAGAGTGACCACGATTCCACAATCCCCCACTGGCTATAGGGGCCCCAATGCATCAGCAAACCAAACTTCAGGTCTTTCCATTGTTCGAGTTTCTCAAGAACCAAAAGATCCGTTTCCGGGATGTAGGGATGATCCTCTTGTCCGGATGAGGAGAAAGTGATTATAATTCCAATGATAATGAGCAGATATTTCATGATATTCAAGTTTTCGTCAAATCTACAAAAATAAGAGGCCGCCCCAAAACAGGGAACAGCCTCTTTGTAATCTGTTTTCAACTAAGCAGAGTATGAGTACTACTTACCAATCCGGAAGATCAGTCCTCCTGTAAATCCAAAATCAACCATCGTTGAGGTAACATACAAAGAACTTCATCTAAATGTACATTAAAAAAACCAAACAATTAAGGGAAAATATATACTAATAGGTATCCCTTTTATAAATTTTTTAAACCAATCGCTTATTTTTGCTGATTGAATTAGCAGGAAAATGAAAAATTTTCTACTTTCATTGATTTTGTTTTTCTCGCTTTTTAGCCTCCTACAGACACACAATTTATACACTCGTGTCGGAACAGGTATTCTTTTCAACTTCTAATATATTTTCTCACTAACCAACTGAGATTCAAATCAATTAATCATGTAATATCTACTAATTATGAAAACAAAACTTGGTTTTTTAATTCTGGGTACAGGGCTAATGATCACCATGGCCTGCACAAAGTACCCCCCCCTCATCAGATAGACTGCTTGAAGATCTTGCCGTTATCACACAGTATGACACGAAGGCGGATTTTAATAACTACAAAACATACTCAATTCCAACTTCGATCACGAAAATTACTGATAAAGACACAACAGAAATTACGACTCAGTTGGCCAAGGACATTCTGAGTGAGATTGCAAAGTGGCAACAATGTAGCCGAAATCGGGGCACACAAACTGGTGGACTCCACGGGCAACGTGTTGCAGATGGGACACTACTTCAGCTTCTTCGCTAAACGAGATGGTAGATATGTCTGCACCAGGGATATGGCTAATTCTGTTCAGTTGGCAAACTAAAAATCAACGTAAGAATGTGGGAGTGTCCCGGGGAGCTTGGAAGATATTGATGACCAGCTTATTGGGTTGATACGGAAGGCTTGGGAGGTAGCTAGAAGCGAAATAGCGAAATAGCGAAACATCTTACGTCTCTCGTCTCACCAACTTGCTCTTCCACTTCATGGGCAGATTCTCCTCATGCTGAAAGCACTTCATCTTGCCTGAGTACATTACGGCAATGCAGTAGTTTGAATGCTGGCAGGCGGAGTACCTGATCTCCCCTGATTTGAGCTTGTTGATAAATGCGGGATCGTTGATCAGAGCACGGGCGATCTGGACAAATTCAAATCCTTTCCCAAGAACCTCCTCGATCTTTTCCAATGAAACAAGCCCCCCAACATAGATTAATGGTAGCTTAACAGCAGCTCTTATTCTCATGGCATCATCAAGGAAATAGCCTTCTGAAAAAGGTTCCGGTTTCATCAAGAAGTTTCCAAAATACTTAAGAAACGGCTTCATCCATTTGTCTTTATTCAGGGTTGCAGCCATCACATCTACAGGCATCCGTCCACGCATCACATACATGGGAGCTTTATTGGTAAATCCACCGCTTAATACAAGACCCTGTACACCTGCCGATTCCAAAATAGTTGCCACCTCGATAGATTCATTTATCTCCATTCCGCCTTTAAATCCATCCCGAAGGTTCATTTTGACAACCACGGCGATATCATTCCCCGCTGCTTTCATAACCTCCCTGATCACCTCAAGCATGAATCTTGACCTGTTTTCAAACGCCCCTCCATACTTATCTTTCCGTTTATTTGTATAGGGTGACAGGAACTGGCTGATCAGGTAACCATGGCCGGCATGTACCTCTACGGCATCAAATCCCGCTTCGCGCGAAAGATGTACCGCCTTCCCAAAGTCAGCGACAACAGAAAGGATCTGCTCTTTTGTCATGGTGGTTGGCCAGGTAGGGCCATATAGGTTGACCTTCCGGGAAGGGGCAAAACAGACTCCGCCTGATACAGATTTTTT
Organism: uncultured Prolixibacteraceae bacterium; assembly: GCA_964642545.1. Classification (GTDB taxonomy): domain Bacteria; phylum Bacteroidota; class Bacteroidia; order Bacteroidales; family FEN-979; genus QYOJ01. The sequence goes on from CAZXQU010000067.1 coordinate 7,293, forward strand.
AGCCATAAGGCCGCAATGACCAATCTGGATCGCAACAGCCGCTCCTTCATGGTGGACAGCTTCGGTCAGTTTCTGCAATCCGGGAATAGCCTCCTCCCGAAGCCATAACTGGTGATCGAAGGATAAACCGCTCCTGGATACTGCAGCATAGGCAACAGTGGTCATGCCAACTCCACCGGCAGCAACAGCCCGGTGATAATTAATAAGATCTTCAGATACCAGATGCCCGGGCGACATTCCCTCGAACGCCGCAGATCGGATTGATCTGTTTCTCAGGGTAATCGGGCCAAGGTTTCCATGATTAAACAAGGGGGAACTCATAAAGGGAATATTGTTGTTATAATTCTGAGTTTCTTGTTGGAGAAAAGTTTGAATTTAAACACCGCAGAGAGGAGTCAGGAGATTCCCCGCTGTTTTTTTATCTCTTCGTAGGCTGCATTGATCTTCTGGAATTTCTCCGTTGCAGCTTTTTTGATGTCCTCGCCAAGATGGGCGACTTTGTCGGGATGATGCCTTTTTGCCAGATCACGGTACGACTTCTTCACTTCGGCATCCGTGGCATCCTTTGTAATTTCTAACACATCATAAGCCCAGTGCGAATTCTTCACAAACATTGCATGGATCGACTGGTAGTCGGCATGTGACACACCCATATATCCGCAAGCCTGTTCAATTACCGCCACCTCATCGGGATGGTAGTGGCCATCGGATGCAGCAATGCCAAAGAGAAAATGCACCAGTTGAAGTTTAGAAGAATCATCCATGAACTGTCCGATCTGCCGGCTTACCTCAGGAATGTTTATATCCTGGTTCAGTATTTCCTTCAGCATCTGAATGAGCCGGGCTCCCTCCGTCTCGCCAAACTGACGAAGGAAGAAGGATTTAACATAATCCAATTCCGAGCGCATCACCTTTTGATCGGCCTTCATCACAGCAGCAGATAGCACCAGAAGGCTCATGGCAAAGTCACCCCGGGGAGTTCCCTGGTAGGCAAACTGACCCGAGCCAAAGCCCTCGAACATCGACCCAAGAGAGAAACCAATGATAGCCCCTATCGGCCCTCCGAAGGCCCATCCCAGTCCACCTCCTATCCATTTCCCATAGCCTCCCCGTCTCCTTGCACGTTGAGTTCCATTATCCGCAGGAACTTGTTTCTGGCGGGCATGTTTCGGATTTGAATCCCGACCGGAATCTTGACTGGAATCGTTATCGGGTCCTTTTTTGCGCATGTTAAATATCGCGTAGATAAAAATGGCAATAATGATTACAACGATAACAGTTCCCATATCCATGTCAGATCAAATGCAAATATAACGGTTATTGTTATTGAATGTTTTCTGAAAGTGGGAGACCATACTCTTCCTCCATCCTGATCCCCATGGCTTCCAATTGGTTGAGGATGGGCGTGTAAATTTCAGGTATCACAGGGATGTGAACACCTGTTGCCGGGATCTCGCCGTTCAGGATCATTTCAACGCCAATGGCTGCCGGAAGGGCAACAGTACGTGCAACGGCAGTATCCTCACCGGGAATTCCAAAATCAAGCATCCGGCTTCTGATCACTTCCTTACGGCCATCAGAATATCCGGCTAAAAATGTATGCTGCATCACAACCATGTCCCGTTCATCTTCTTTCAGTGACATCTTACTAATCATCAGATCAGAAACTACGTCAAAGGGAGAAGCCAGATTACGGTTCATAGGTTTGGTGTCGTAGAAGCCGAGCCATTTGAAGGCTAGGTGATAGGGTGATGGGGTGATGAGGTCATGGGGTGATGAGGACTGATTACTGCCAACAGCCAACTGCTGGCTGAGCAGGTCAGCATATGTCATACCGGTCATGTCAATGGGATCATAGGAAAAGAGGCCCAGCTGCTTCATAAAATCCAGAAGCCCGCACCAACCCTGGTTTCTGAAAGTCCCCCGATAGAGGGTTTGGGTTTCGGGAATACCATAAACTTCCTTGTACGCCAATGAGTCCCTATTTGGATAGACCTCCATGGCTCCAAGTTGGGGACAATTAACCAGGATGGGTTTTTTGAACAGATCCTGTGTCGGTATTTTGATGATCTCTCCATGGCGCAGGTACATCCCGTCGTTATTTCCTGCCATCAGAACCCCTTTAGGACTCCATGAGAACTTATATTTAAATGGATTATCGGCTGCTTCCGGTGCAGGTAGTGCGCCACAAAAGGAGTAAAACTCCATAACAGCCCCTTCCTGGTTATGGATATGATCGATAATGCGCATGGCCGACATGTGGTCGATCCCGGGATCCAGCCCCAATTCGTTCAGCAAAATCACCCCGGCTTCACGTGCAGCAGCATCCAATGCCTTCATCTCCGGTTTGACATAAGAAGTAGTAACCATACTCTTACGATTTTTCAGACAGAGGGTAGCAACTCCAACATGGAATCCAAATGGCAGGAGACTTACAGTGATATCATGCGTCGCAATCATGGCATCAAGTTGACTTTCGGCTGAAGCATCCCAATCAACAGCAGTGCCATTTGGATGGCCGTCAATCATCTCCAACGCACGATCGGGCGTATTGGACGCTACGGTTACCAGAAAATTCTTTTTGAGCAGATAGCGGATAATCGGGTGGGCCACAAGACCGGAACCAAGGATCAGGACTTTTTTCATTGGGAGTTAGGGATTAGGTGTTTTTCCAGATAGGCATAGTCGGGAGTCAGTTCGCCATTATGGAGGATCAGTGCTTTCTTGATAGCCCGTGGGAGATCCAGGTCTTCGAAGGGTTCCTCAAAGTCGGCATCAGCGATTGGCTTGATAAAGTTGATCAGCACCTCTCCAAAGCTCTCCGATGCATCGCGTGGCAACTCAGCCGGAAGAATATCCACCGCCATAATCAACAAGCCATCTTTGTCGTGGCCGTCGGCCACTGTGTCTGTATCGGGGTGATACACATAAATCGGCTTTTCAATTGTGGCTGTTTTCAGAGTACATTCGATTGATCCCTCCACGTCGACACTGATATCTCCGATAACGCTCAACTTCGGTCTTCCTTTAGCAAAAAGTTTTTTCACCGCCTCTTTAGTAACCAGCCGGGGATATCGCGAATCCCAGTAAACACAGTTGATCAGCATTGATATATAGGGGAGATATTGCTCAAACTTACCTCTGTATTTCTCAGGATGGGTGTAATAATCCTGGAGATCAAAAGGATTTCCATCAATTCTTTCGACAAGATCAGCTTCTTTAAATACGACTTTGTAGATCAGGTTATCGGGGAGTTGTTTCCGCTGATGGAGTGTGAGGAGTGTCTCCGGCGCGATCTCTTTGATAGGCAGCAAGCCCAGAATCTCCTGAGCTCCGGAAGCGACATTTCCATACCCGGTAAAGGCCACTACGTATGGGCGCAGGTCGGACGCGATTCCCTCTTCGGCAACCTGTTGCCCTACTTTAGAGATTGCCTCTTTGGCCTCGCGAAGGGAGTGGTAATCTTTGGCTTGCTTCAGCTTAGAAAGTTTGCTGCCCAGCCCAAAGTCTTTGAGTCTCAATCCCAATGCCCATAATGAATTGATCATTCCAGCCAATCCTGCATAACGGCCAAAAAAAATCAACCGCTTATTTTGCTCATCAACAACTTTCTCATAATCGATAAGGTTGCATTTCATTTCCATCATACGCTTGAGCATCGGCATATTATAGGGCTGGCCTTTGATCACATGAGAAAAAAAGACGTAAGTTTTTCCTTTCTCAAATACATCGATCGGGATCTCTTTCACGCCCAAAATGATTGAGCATTTTTTCAGATCCTTTGCAATTTTTGCTCCTGCCTGAATGTACTCCTCTTCTGCAAAGATCCGTTTGTCGGAAGACTGAATGACAAAATCCAGCTTTTTCTGTTTCACCAGTCTCTCAACCTGTTTGGGTGTAAGAGGTGCCCGGCGCTCCATCAAATACTTGTCTTCATGGCGGATCCCGATGAATTTGCTCATAGATTCTGTGTTAGAAAATTCACAGCAAAGGTAGAAAAAAGTTACTGGATGCCGGATACCGGATGTTCAGTATATTTGTTCTGGATGCCTACTGACTTACTTTCCTAATTTCCTAATTTCTTAATTACCCAATGACTAGATTACTCCTCTTCACAACCGTTATCCTCATGTCTCCCTCCCTGCAATCCGGGTTGCTGATCGTCGACAACCAACGAAGTACCTACAAAATCATTATTCCTGCCAAACCAACCTCCCAGGAGATCAGAGCCGCGGAACTCCTTCAGAAATACATCCTGGGAACTGCCAACTGCAAACTGCCAATTGTCAACTCAGATAACATTACAAGCGAAGACGTTATTCTTATCAAATCCTCTCCCCTGATAACTGACCCGGATGGCTTTATGATACAGACAATCGGTAACCAGTTTTTTATTACTGGTGGGAGCCTCAAAGGTTGTATCTATGGAGTAATTGACCTTCTGGAGAAACACTTTGGATGCAGAAAATACAGTGTAAACTATGAAGTTGTTCCGAAAACAGACATGGTCTATCTTCCCGACCTGAATTACCGGGATGCACCAGTCAACCAGGTCAGGATAATCAACGGGGCGTTCTGCAAGGATGAAGATTACCGCGACTGGCAGCGGCTCAACACAATTGATGAACTTTTCCCGCAGGGGTATTATGTGCATACGTTTCACAGGCTGATCCCCTGGGAGAGCTATTTTGAAGAGCATCCTGACTATTTTGCACTGATGAACGGGAAGCGGATCATCGTCCAACCCTGCCTCTCGAACCCTGATGTGTTGAAGATCGTCCTGAATACTCTTGGCAGCGAGATGATACTCCAGCCCGACAAAAAGATCTGGTCGGTGAGCCAAAATGACAACTTCTCTTATTGTCAGTGCGATGCCTGCAATAAAATCATCTGGGAAGAGGGAAGTCCGGCCGGACCAATTATCCGGTTTGTGAATGAAGTGGCAAAGAAGTTCCCTGACAAGACCATCTCTACCCTCGCCTATCAATACAGTATCTACCTGTGGGATTATACGGTCAACTTCAACCATCACGTGAATCCCTTTCCGAACCTGCACGTCCTCCAGTCGAACATCCAGCTGTTTTCAGAGAATAACATCCACGAGCACTTTCAGCAATCCAACACAGGAAACGGCCATGAATTTTCGGAGTTAAAATCATACCTGATCTCGCGGTTGTTATGGGACCCGAATACCAATGCCGACTCTGTTCTCACAGAATTTCTTAACGGCTATTATGGCCCCGCTGCACCATTGATCAACGAGTATATCCATCACTTGAGCAATGAGATGGCGAAAAGCGAAGAGCGGCTCGACATTTACGAGCATCCGACTGCACACCAGAACAGTGTGCTCTCCCTGCGGAATGTCAATGAATACAACCACATGTTCGACCAGGCCGAGGAAGCTGAAGTACAAAACCTAAATGAAGCCTGGCTCACGCCCCAGGAGTATTACGATGCTACCAAACGGTTTATCGATGTGCAAGTGAAAGGAAATCTAGCTTTCCGGAAAAAGGTTACATCCACTCCCCTGCCGGCTGAGAAATACAGTGGTGGGGATCTGTCCGTATTGACCAACGGGGTCTTCGGCGCCAACGACTTCAAAGCTCACTGGCTGGGTTGGGAAGGAGAAAATTTCTCGCTGAACCTTGACCTCGGGCAGGTTCAAACTGTGGACACCATCCAGATCAGCACCCTTTGGGAGCAGAAAATCTGGATATTCCATCCGGCAGCTGTAGCCTGTTATGTATCCGAAAATGGAACAGATTATCGTCTTATCGGGGAACAACATGTGGAAGGAGATCAGTGGGAAGAAGAAGTGACAAGGACATTTCTTTTCACATTGCCTGAATCTGGCATCAGGTTTATCAGGCATCAGGTTTCCGGTTTACTGAAAAATCCCGACTGGCATCCATCGGCCGGAGGAACATGCTGGGTATTTGTGGATGAGGTCGTGGTGAGATAGCGAGATGAAGTTGCAAACTGCCAACTGCCAACTTTCTATAACAATCCAGCACTCTTTAGAATCTCCAAAAGTTTTGGTTGAGTTTTAGAGTAATCCACCAGTACGGCAAGGATTTTTTGGTCCTGCTTTTTCAGGAGTGCCAGGGACAGCTTCCGGTCCCAAAAGGCAAAGCCAAATACGCTGATCATCATCGTGGTGAAAATGCCAATAATTGCCCAAAGGAAGTTAAAGAGTTGGTCGAAACGGGCATTCATTTCTGATCTCAATCCATCAAATTTGGAATCAACCTTAGAATCAAGGCTTCCAATTTTTGAATCGACCTTGTCATCAAGGCCCCTGTACCCGTCAGCTGAAGCAAACGGTAATTCATCCGGAACAATGAGATTTAATTCTTCAACAGTTTTACAGTTCTTGTCTCCTGACCAACCGTAGTCTTGACAAAATAGAGTTCGTTAGCCGAAAGGTGTCTAATCTTAAAGGAATAGGTTTGGGTTCCTTTAGGCACAGTCGATTCAAACAATACCTCGTGTATCGCTCCACTCTTACTAAAGAGTTCAATTTTTACAGGCTGAGCAGTTGCATTGTTTAATTGTACGTTGATCATTTCACTTGCCGGATTCGGATAGATGAATACCTGCTGATTCCCATCATTCATGCCTGTTTGTGCTTTGGCTGGGTCGATGAGAAGGAAGCGAACGACCCCCCGTTTTGCATGGTCACCTTGTGGTCCCATATACATCCTTCCTTTCGAAGGAGCTTGATCTTCCGGACCAACAGCTCTTTCAGGGCGATCTATGCCTTCGGGTCTAATCTCTTCAAAAATCGATTGCAGGCTCTCTTTGTGACTTTTGGCGATCTCCATCAAGGGCTTTATCTCTTCAGGGGTAAAAGGTTTCATCCCCGGCTCCCTGCCGCGACCTTCTCCACAATCGTGAAAATTGCCGTTGCCCTGTCCGTTTTCCGGACAGGTTTCACGGAATGCTTCAAGTTTTGCCCTGAATTCGGCAATAACCTCTTTCTCGCTATGCGTCAATTCAGCGTCGAAGTCAGTTCTGGCCTCGATCATCTTATTCATCATCTGGGTCCTGTCTCCTCTGTT